>NZ_JBIAIP010000007.1:0-189468 GCF_042871485.1 Streptomyces sp. NPDC005791 | reverse complement strand
GGGCCCCGCTCCTCAGTCGTCGGAGGGGCTTGTTTTGGCTGGGCCCCGGGCCCCGCTCCTCAGTCGTCGGAGGGGCTTGTTTTGGCTGGGCCCCGGGCCCCGCTCCTCAGTCGTCGGAGGGGCTTGTTTTGGCTGGGCCCCGGAGTGGCTTGTTCGGTCCTGCGGGGCTTGTTTGCTGGTTGCGGGGGTCATCTCGGAGGCAGCGGTGGCCTGCGTAGGTTCGGGGCCGTGTCGTACGTGGGGGGTGTGGCTGCCGGGTGGGCGGCCAGGAGGTCCAGGGCCACCCTGACCGCGTCGTCCAGCACCGCATGGCGGCCCTCCGCCCAGTCCAGCGGGGTGCGCAGTGCCTCCAGGTCGGGCTCGACCCCGTGGTTCTCGACGGACCAGCCGTACGTGTCGAACCAGGCCGCGTTCATCGGCACCGTGATCACCGTGCCGTCGCCGAGCCGGTGCCGCCCGGTCATGCCGACCACGCCGCCCCAGGTGCGCTGGCCCACCACCGGCCCCAGCTTCAGCAGCCGGAACGCCGCTGTGATCATGTCCCCGTCGGAGGAGGTCGCCTCGTCGGCGAGGGCGACGACCGGCCCCCGGGGCGCGTTGGACGCGTAACTGACCGCCTGGGCGTTGCGGGTCAGGTCCCAGCCGAGGATCGTGCGGGTGAGCTTCTCGACGACCAGCTCGCTGATGTGGCCACCCGCGTTGCCCCGTACGTCCACGATCAGCGCCGGACGTGACACCTCGAGCCGCAGGTCGCGGTTGAACTGGGCCCAGCCGGAGCCGCCCATGTCGGGGATGTGCAGATAGCCGCACTTGCCGTGACTCAACTCCCGTACCACTTCGCGGCGTTTGGCCACCCAGTCCTGGTAGCGCAGCGGTCGTTCGTCGATCAGGGGGACGATCGCTATACGGCGGGAGCGGCCCCCGCACTCGCCCGTGGCCGGGCGGAACGTCAGCTCCACCGTGGTGCCGCCCGCAGCCGTCAGCAGCGGGTACGGCCCCGCCACCGGGTCGACGGGCCTGCCGTCGACATGGGTGAGGACCGCACCCTCCCGGATCCCCGTCCCGGCGAGCGGCGACCGGGCCTTGGAGTCGGAGGAGTCGCCCGGCAGGATGCGCCGCACCATCCAGTCGCCGTCCCGGCACACGAGGTTGGCGCCCAGCAGTCCGATCGCCCGCTGGTAGTGCGGGGGGCCCTCGTTGCGGCGGGCGGGCGAGACGTACGCGTGGGAGGTGCCCAGCTCGCCGAGGACCTCGCGCAGCAGATCGGCGAACTCGTCGGGCGACGCGACCCGTTCGACCAGCGGGCGGTACTGCTCCAGTACGCCGTCCCAGTCGACGCCGCACATGTCCGGTTCCCAGAAGTAGGACCGGATGATGCGGCCGGCCTCCCCGTAGGCCTGTCGCCATTCGGCCGCCGGGTCGACGTCGTGCAGGATGCGGCGCAGGTCGAGGAAGACCGTCGTGTCGTTGTCACCGGGCTCGTTGGAGGGGACGGCGCGCAGTTCGCCGTCGTCCATGACGACCAGCCGGGTAGCGTCCCCGCTCACCGCGAACCAGTCCAGGTGGCCGACGAGTTCGGTCTTGCGGGCCTTGGCGATGTTGAAGTGTTCCAGTGTGGGCCGGCCCGACATGTCCGCCGGGTTGGCGAACGTCTCGCCCAGCGCGCCGGAGATGGGCCAGCGCAGCCAGACGAGACCGCCGCCGCTGACCGGCTGGAGCCCGGAGTACTTCGACGCGGAGACCGGGAACGGGGTCACCCTGTTCTCGAGCCCCTCGAACTCCACCAGGACCGTCGGCCCCTCGACCGTGCCCTCGGGGGTGTCCACCGGGTCCAGGCCGCCCGCCGCGGGCCTGCCGTCCGGGAGCAGGGCGAAGGGGGAGGGGGTGGCCGAGGTGAGGGGCACCAGATACGGGCGGCAGCCCAGCGGGAAGGAGAGGTCGCCGGTGTGGACGTCGTAGACCGGGTCGAACCCGCGCCAGGAGAGGAAGGCGAGATAGCGGCCGTCGCCCGTGAAGACGGGGTTCTCGTCCTCGAAACGGCCGTTGGTGACATCGACTGTCACCGGGGCGTCGGGGCCGGTGATCCGGGCCAGCTTGATCTGGCGCAGGGACCGGCCGACGCCGGGGTGCGACCAGGTCAGCCAGTGGCCGTCCGGGGAGAACGCCAGATCGCGGACCGGGCCGTTCACGGAGCGGATGAGTTCGGTGACCTCCGCGGTGTCCCCGGCCCCGGTCCTCACGAGGCTGCCTTCGACGTGACCGCTGTCGAGGTCCTCGACGACCTCGACGACGTCGACCGCCCCGGTCTCCGCGTCCCGTGCCGTGTCCAGGAGCAGCAGACGGCCGTCGTTCGACGCGACGGCGAGCCGCTCGCCCTCCGGGTCGGAGATGAGCTCGTGGACCCTGCCGAGCCGCCCGGCGGCCAGCCGGCGGGGCGGGCGGGCGCCGCTGGCCCGGGGGAGGGAGGCGATCTCGATCGCGTCGTCGCCCTCCGCGTCCGTGACGTACGCGACCAGGCCGCTGCTGCCGAGCATCTCGGGCAGCCGGACCCGTACCCCCGGGGTGTCGGCGATCGTGCGGGCGGGGCCGTCCCGGTGGGTGAGCCAGTAGAGGCTGCCGCGCACCGATACGGCGCTCGCGCGGCCCGTCTCGTCGACGGACAGCGAGTCGACGTGGCTGGACGCCGGTACCTGGTGCGTACGCCGGCCGGTCCGCGGTCCCCCCAGCCGCACCTCCAGCTTCCGGGGCGCCGCGTCCGGCGTCTCCAGGTCGTCGACCAGCCACAGGTCGCCGCCGCACTGGTAGACCACCCTGGTGCCGTCGCTGGAGGCGTGCCGGGCGTAGAAGGCGTCGTGGTCCGTGTGCCGGCGGAGGTCGCTGCCGTCCATCAGGCAGGAGTACAGATTGCCGACGCCCTCGTGGTCGGAGAGGAAGGCGATCCGGCGTCCCACGAACATGGGCGCGTCCAGGTGCCCGCCGATGTCCGGCAGCAGGCGCTCGCCGTGCAGCCACAGCCGGCCGGTGGCCCCGCCCCGGTACCGCTTCCAGGCGGCAGGCTCGTGCGGTGGCTTTCCGGTGAGCAGCAGGGTGCGGCGTTCGCCGTCGATGTCGGCGACGGCGATGTCGGACACCGGCCCCCACGGGAGTTTCCCGCCGGGGCTGCCGTCGGTGGGGACGCTGTACGCCCAGGAGAAGTACGAGAACGGCTGGTTGTGCGAGGAGACGGCGAGGATCTGGGACGCGTCGCCGGGGTCGGGGCTCCAGCCGCAGACCCGGGCGTCGGTGGAACCCCAGTAGGTGAGTCTGCGGGCGGGCCCGCCGTCGACGGGGGCGAGATGGATCTCTGGATCGAGCGTGCGCCAGGTCGTGTAGGCGATACGGCTGCCGTCGGGCGAGAAACGCGGATGACCGACCCTGGTCCGGTCGACAGTCAGCCGCCACGCCCGGCCGGGCCGCTGCCCCGCCGGGGCGAGAGGGGAGACCCAGAGGTCGTCCTCCGCCGCGAAGCAGAGCAAGTCGTCGTGGAGGTGCGGGAAACGGAGATACGCGACGTCGTCACTCACCCTCCAATGCTTTCCGCGCGAAGGGCCCGCGGCAACTTGTGGTGCAGCACACAAGCGAAACAGTTTCGTTTCGCTCGGGAGGGGGGTACCTTCAAAGTGTACGAAACAGTTTCGTTCCGTTAGTCGATCTTCGGCTGACGTACTATCCAGCTGGCGCAAAGAAGAGGAGGTCGACCATGGCACGCAGCCGGCTCACGCCCGAACGCGAGAGCGAGCTGTACGCCGCTGTGCTCGATCTGCTCGGCGAGGTCGGCTACGAAGCCCTGACCATGGACGCCGTTGCCGCCCGCACCCGTTCCAGCAAGGCCACGCTCTACCGCCAGTGGGGGAGCAAGGCCGAGCTGGTCGTCAAGGCACTCCGGCACAACAAGCCGGTGCACCTTGCCGATGTCGACACCGGTTCGCTCCGCGGTGATGTCTTCGCCGTGATGGCGCAGACCGACGACTGTCAGATGGAGAAGAACTCCGCGCTGATGCGGGGTCTGAGCCATGCCGTCCACAACAACCCCGATCTCTTCCAGGCGCTGCGGGACCTGCTGATCGAGCCGGAGATCACCGGTCTCGGTGTGCTGCTCCAGCGGGCCGTGGCCAGAGGGGAAGTGCGTGCGGACAATCCGGCGCTCCCCTATGTGTCACACATGATGATCGGCGCCTTCGCCGCCCGGGAACTGGTGGACCGCCAGCCCGTCGACCAGGCGTTCCTCACCGATTACGTCGATTCCGTGGTGTTCCCCGCCCTCGGCGTCTGACGTCCTCTCGACCCTGCCGCACGACCTTCCGTACGCCTTCGCGCGCGGACTTCCCGTGCGACTCCCGCACGCCCCGTCTCTCCGACGCTCCACCTGACACGCCGCTCTCGTCGTCGGGCTGGTTCCTCACGCCCTCTTCCACTCCACGACCTGACCGGGAGTACACCCTCCGTGGCCACATTCCTGTACAAAATGGGACGGCTCGCCTTCCGGCGCCGCCGTTACGTCGCTCTGCTCTGGGTGGCGCTGCTGGCGCTGGCCGGCTTCGGCGCAGCCTCCGCGTCCACCGCCACCTCCAGCTCGTTCTCGATCCCCGGCACCGAGGCCCAGCGGGCCTTCGACCTGCTGGACGAACGTTTCCCCGGAGGCAGCGCCGACGGCGCGACCGCCCGGGTCGTCTTCAAGGCACCCGGGGACGAGAAGGTCACCTCGGCGGCCAACAAGGCCGAGATCCAGGGGATCGTCGGTGAGCTGAAGTCCGGCTCGGACCAGATCGCCTCGGTCGCCGACCCGTACACCGCGAACGCCGTGAGCGAGGACGGCTCGACCGCGTACATCTCCGTCTCCTACGAGGTCAGCTCCATGGAACTGACCGACGGGACACGTGAGGCGCTCAAGGAGGCGGGCGAGGCCGCGCAGAGCAGCGGAATGACCGTGGAGATCGGTGGTGACGCGCTCCAGGTGATGCCGGAGACCGGGGTCACCGAGGTCATCGGGGTCGCCGTCGCCGCCGTGGTGCTGGTCATCACCTTCGGATCGCTGATCGCCGCGGGGCTGCCGCTGCTCACCGCGCTCATCGGCGTGGGGATCGGTGTCTCGCTGATCACCGCCCTGGCGAACGTGCTCGACCTGGGAACCACCACCTCCACCCTCGCGATGATGATCGGCCTCGCCGTCGGCATCGACTACGCCCTGTTCATCGTCTCCCGCTACCGCGCCGAGCTGGCCGAGGGCCGGGAACACGAGGAAGCCGCCGGGCGGGCCGTCGGCACCGCGGGATCCGCGGTGGTCTTCGCCGGTCTGACCGTGGTCATCGCGCTGGTGGGCCTCGCGGTCGTCAACATCCCGATGCTGTCGAAGATGGGCTTCGCCGCCGCGGGCACGGTCGCGATCGCCGTCCTCATCGCGCTCACGCTCGTGCCGGCGATGCTGGGCTTCGCGGGCAAGCGGATCATGGGGCGCAAGGCGCGCAAGGCCGCCGAGGCGGAGAACACGCCCGAGGCGAAGCCGAACATGGGCACCCGCTGGGCGCGGTTCGTGCTGCGCAGGCCGGTGTGGGTGCTGCTGGCCGGGGTCATCGGCCTGGGAGCCATCGCCGTACCCGCCGCCTCGCTGGAGATGGGTCTGCCGGACGACGGTGCGCAGCCGAAGAGCACCACGCAGCGCCAGGCGTACGACCTGCTGTCCGAAGGCTTCGGCCCCGGGTTCAACGGCCCGCTGCTGGTCGTCGTGGACACGACGAACAGCACGGACGGCAGGACCGCGGTCGAGCGGGTCTCCCAGGAGATCGAGGGCATCGACCACGTCGCCGCCGTCACCCCGGCGGTCTTCAACAAGGCCGGCGACGCCGCGACCATCACGGTCATCCCCCAGGACCGGCCGAGCTCCACGGACACGGAGAGCGTCGTCCACTCCATCCGTGACGCGGGCGCGGACGTCAAGGGCGACACCGGTGCGGAGGTGCTGGTCACCGGCGCCACAGCGATGAACATCGACTTCTCGGAGAAGATGAACGACGCGCTGCTGCCCTACCTGACGCTCGTCGTCGGACTGGCCTTCCTGCTCCTGATGGTGGTCTTCCGCTCGCTGCTGGTACCGCTGAAGGCGGCCCTCGGCTTCCTGCTCTCGGTCGTCGCGGCCCTGGGCGCGGTCGTCGCGGTCTTCCAGTGGGGGTGGCTCGCCTCGCTCTTCGGGGTCGAGCAGACCGGTCCGATCATGAGCATGATGCCGATCTTCATGGTCGGAGTGGTCTTCGGTCTCGCGATGGACTACGAGGTCTTCCTGGTCACCCGGATGCGTGAGGCCTACGTCCACGGGGAGACGCCGGGCCAGGCGGTCGTCACCGGTTTCCGTCACGGGGCCCGGGTGGTCACGGCAGCCGCCGTGATCATGATGGCCGTCTTCGCCGGCTTCATCGGTTCCGGTGAATCGATGATCAAGATGATCGGCTTCTCGCTGGCCATCGCCGTCTTCTTCGACGCCTTCGTGGTGCGGATGGCCATCGTGCCGGCGGTGCTCGCCCTGCTCGGCAAGCACGCCTGGTGGCTGCCGCGGTGGCTGGACCGTGTCCTGCCCGACGTGGACGTGGAGGGGGAGGGCCTGCGCAAGAACCTCGCCGACGGCCCGGCCCGCGGCGGGGAGCGGGAGCCGGCTCGCGTCTGACACCCCCTGACCCCGGGGCCCGTGCCTGAGCGGAGCACGGCCCCGGAGCGCCGGTTACCTGTGGGGACGGGGGGCCGGGGCGACGGAGAGTCCTCGTGCACACGGCACGAGGGCTCTCCGCTCCGTTCAGGCGCTGCCGGCGGTGGCCGGGGCGGCGGGCGGGCGCTCCGCCGTCCTCGCGCGGGTCCGCGACAGGAAGCGGATGAGGGGGGCGTTGTCGAACTGGAAGACGGCGACGCCCTCCCGCGCATGCAGTTCCAGGACCAGCTGGGCGCGACCGCACGGCCATATGCGGATGTCGCCGCGAGTGGCGGGGGAGCGCAGTCCGCGTTCCAGGAGGTCGAGGCCGAAGGACCACTCGACGCCTCCAGGGAGCCGGACGCGGACGGTCTCCGGCTCCTGGGGGTCCCAGCGCAGTTCGACGGGGACCAGCCGGGGGTCGGGGCCGTCGGTGATGAGCCGGGCACGGGCGTGTTCTTGGATCGTGAGGGACATGTCCGGCTCCTCCTGTGTGAAAATCTCTCCCCCTAATGTCCCATATATTCCCGTTTGGGCACGTCGGGACCGGGGTTAGTTGTGATCTCTGTGCTCTTGCGAACTATGTGCAACAGGGCACTATCATGGAGCGTTTTCCGACCCCGCCAGCAGTAACGCCCGAAAGCGGAGCCACTCCATGCATGTACCCGACGGTTTCATCGACGCACCCGTCTCCGCCGTCGCAGGTGTCGTCGCCGCCGGTGCGGTCGCCGTCGGTCTCCGGGGCGCCCGGCGTGAACTCGGGGGAGAACGGACGGCCCCCCTGGCCGGGCTCGTCGCCGCCTTCGTCTTCGCCGTGCAGATGCTGAACTTCCCCGTCGCCGCGGGCACCAGCGGCCACCTCCTGGGCGGGGCACTGGCGGCGATCCTGGTCGGTCCGTACACCGGACTTCTCTGCATAGCGGTCGTCCTCCTGATGCAGGGCATCCTCTTCGCCGACGGAGGTCTCACCGCGCTCGGCGTGAACATCACGGTGATGGGGGTCGTCACCACCGTCGTCGCCTACGCGGTCTTCCGCGGGCTGACCCGGGTGCTGCCCCGCACCCGCCGTTCGACGACCGTCTCGGCGTTCGTGGCCGCACTGGTCTCCGTACCGGCCGCCGCCGTCGCGTTCACCCTGATCTACGCGATCGGCGGGACCACCGACGTACCGCTCGGCAAGGTCCTCACCGCGATGGTCGGCGTCCACGTCCTGATCGGCGTCGGGGAGGCGGCCATCACCGCGCTGACCGTCGGCGCCGTGATCGCGGTGCGACCCGACCTCGTGCACGGCGCCCGGTCACTGGCCGCCCCGCTCAAGCTCCGGGTCGGCGGCGACCTCATCGACGTACCGGCCGCACCGGCCGCAGCAACCCCCGCTCCCGCACGCTCCACGCGCACGGTCTGGGCAGCCGGCCTGGCCGCCGCGCTCGTCCTCGCGGGCTTCGTCTCCTTCTACGCCTCCGCCAGCCCCGACGGCCTGGAGAAGGTCGCCGCCGACAAGGGCATCGACGAGAAGGTCCAGGAACACGGCGCGGCGGACTCCCCGCTCGCCGACTACGGTGTCGAGGACGTCGACAACGCCCGCCTCTCCGGAGGCCTCGCCGGAGTGATCGGCGTCGGCGCCACCGTCGTCGTCGGCAGCGGCGTGTTCTGGGCCGTACACCGGCGCCGTACGCCGCAGACGCCCGCATCCCGCACCGGCGGGTCCGCCTGATGGGCGCCGGCCACGCCCACACGCTCTACCGGCACGGGCACTCACCCGTCCACGCCCTGCCCCCGCACTGCAAGCTCGCCGCCGTCCTCTGCTTCGTCGTGGTCGTCGTCTCCACCCCCCGCGAAGCCGTCTGGGCCTTCGGGCTCTACGCGGTGCTGCTCGTCACCGTCGCGGCGGCGGCAGGGCTCTCCGCGGGGTTCCTGCTGAAGCGGCTGGCCATCGAGGTGCCGTTCGTCGCGTTCGCGCTCCTCATGCCGTTCGTCGTGCCCGGCGAGCAGACCGAGCTGCTCGGCGTCTCCCTCAGCGTCCCGGGCCTCTGGGGCGCCTGGAACGTACTCGCCAAGGGCACCCTCGGCGTCGCCGCCTCGGTGATCCTGGCCTCGACCACCGAGCTGCGCTCCCTGCTGCTCGGCCTCCAGCGGCTCCGGCTGCCCCCGATGCTCGTCCAGATCGCGTCCTTCATGATCCGCTACGGCGACGTCATCACCGACGAGCTGCGCCGGATGTCGATCGCCCGCCGCTCCCGCGGCTTCGAGGCCCGCGGCGTACGGCACTGGGGCGCCCTCGCCAAGACGGCCGGCGCCCTCTTCATCAGGTCCTACGAACGCGGCGAACGCGTCCACCTCGCGATGGTCAGCCGTGGCTACACCGGCACCCTGCCGGTGATCGACGACGTGACCGCCACCCGCACCCAGTGGGCGTACGCCGCGACACTCCCCGTGCTCGCCCTCGTCGTGTGTCTGCTGGGATGGACGCTATGAGCCTGCCCACCGCCCCCGCGCCGTCCCTCGAGGTCAGCGGCCTCGCCTACGCCTACCCCGACGGCCACCAAGCCCTCTTCGGCGTCGACCTGACCGTGGCCCGGGGTGAACGCGTGGCGCTCCTCGGCCCCAACGGCGCGGGCAAGACCACCCTCGTCCTCCATCTCAACGGCATCCTCGACGCGGGAGCGGGCACCGTCCGGGTCGCCGGCCTGCCTGTCGAGAAACGCCACCTCGCCGAGATCCGCCGCCGCGTCGGCATCGTCTTCCAGGACCCCGACGACCAGCTCTTCATGCCGACCGTCCGCGAGGACGTCGCGTTCGGCCCGGCCGCGGCCGGGATGCGCGGCCCGGAGCTGGAGGAGCGGGTCATGGACGCGCTCAAGCAGGTCGGCATGGAGGAGTACGCGGCGCGGCCCCCGCACCACCTCTCCTTCGGCCAGCGCCGCCGGGTCGCCGTCGCCACCGTCCTCGCCATGGAGCCGGAGATCCTCGTCCTGGACGAGCCCTCCTCCAACCTGGACCCCGCCTCACGCCGTGAACTCGCCGACATCCTGCGCTCCCTGGACGTCACCGTGCTGATGGTCACCCACGACCTGCCGTACGCCCTCGAACTCTGCCCACGCGCCGTCGTCCTCAGCGACGGGGTGATCGCCGCCGACGACCGTACGCAGGACCTGTTGTGCGACGACGCGCTCATGCGCAGCCACCGGCTGGAGCTGCCCTTCGGCTTCGACCCGCGCTCCGTGTCCGTGCCGCGTCCATGAACAGAAGGTGACCCGGCACCCGTTCCCCCTGAGGCGCGTTGCACCATGGGGGCATGAGCGGGAGCGCGGGAGCAGGCGTGGATGTACGGGGCACGGTGACACCGGGATTCGAGGCGGTACGGGACGTTTTCGTCCGTAACTTCGAACAGCGCGGCGAGCGGGGTGCGGCCGTGACCCTCTACCACCACGGCCGCAAGGTCGTTGACCTGTGGGCCGGTACACGCGACGTCGACGGCACCGAACCATGGGCCGTGGACACCGTGCAGATCGTCCGCTCGGCGGGGAAGGGCATCGCAGCCGCGGTACCGCTGCTGCTGCACCAGCGGGGGCAGGTGGACCTCGACGCCCCCGTCGGCACGTACTGGCCGGAGTTCAAGGCGAACGGCAAGGAACGCGTCCTCGTACGCCACCTCCTGGCCCACCGCGCGGGGCTGGCCGCCCTCGACACCGTGCTGACGCCCCAGGAGGCCGCCGACGGGGTGTCGGGGCCGCAGGCCGTCGCCGCCCAACGGCCCCAGTGGGACCCCGGAACCGACCACGGCTACCACGCCCAGACCTACAGCTGGCTCGTCGGCGAACTGGTGCGCAGGGTCACCGGGCGGACCATCGGCCGCTGGGTCGCCGAGGAGATCGCCCGGCCGCTCGGCCTGGACTTCTGGTTCGGGCTCCCGGCCGACGAGGCGCACCGGATCGGACGGATCGGCCCCGTCGAGCCCCCGCCGGCCGAAGGCGGCGGCGCACTCCGTGTGCGCCCCAAACGCTCCGTCGTCGAGGCCTACAACGACCCGAACTCCCTCACCCGCCGCGCCTTCGGAGCGATCGACCCCTTCCCCGACGAGAACGCCCCGGCCTACCGCGCCGCCGAACTCCCCGCGTCCAACGGAGCCGCCACGGCACGCGGGCTCGCCCGCTGCTACGCCGCGATGATCGGCGAGGTCGACGGCCACCGCCTCTTCGCCCCCGCCACCCTCACCCTGGCCCGCACCGAGGAATCCGCGGGCCCGGACCGGGTGCTGGTCGTCAACACCCGTTTCGGCCTCGGCTACATGCTGCACGGCCCGGCCGCGCCGCTGCTCGGCCCCGGGTCGTTCGGGCACCCTGGCCGCGGGGGATCGCTGGGCTTCGCCGACCCCGAGACGGGCATCGCGTTCGGCTATGTGACGAACGGTCTGCAGAAGGGCGTCACCGCCGATCCCCGTGCCCAGGCCCTGGTGCGGGCCGTACGGTCGGCGCTGTGACGCCTCCTCGTTTCCACGGGCACGCCGCACCCTCTACGAGCCCGCGCGCAGCACCGCCGCCACCACAGGGCCCGCCGCGTCGCCGCCGTGGCCGCCGGACTGGACGACCGCCGCTGCCGCGAGGTCGTTGCTGAAACCGGTGAACCAGCTGTTGGACGTGGCCTGCCCGTCGACCTCGGCCGAGCCCGTCTTGGCGCCCTTGTCGCCGCCGACCGAGGCCATGGCGGCCTTGCCGGTGCCCCAGGAGGCGGTGGCCCGCATCATGTCGTTCAGCTGTCCGGTGACGTTCTGCGACAACGAGCGCGAGGCGGTGGCGAGCTGCCGGCCGTCCAGGGACTGCGGGACGATGACCGGCTGACGGAACGTTCCTGTGCGGGCGGTCGCCGTGATGGACGCGATGTTGAGCGCGTTCATCTGGACGGTGCCCTGGCCTATGTACTGGGCCGCCGCCTCACCACCGGTCTCCTCGGGCACCTTGCCGTCGACGGAGGTGATTCCGGTCTTCCAGTCGAGGCCGATGCCGAAGACGTCACGGGCCTCCGCGGCGAGCGCGGTGTCGTCCTTGGTGTCGTCGATCAGCTTGATGAAAGCCGTGTTGCAGGAGCGGGCGAAGCTGGTGGTGAAGCTGCTGGAGGCGGGCAGCTCGAAGTGGTCCAGGTTGTGGAACGTGCGTCCTTGGTACAGGACCTCCTTGGGGCACTCCGCGGGGCCGTTCGCCGTGACCAGGCCCTTCTCCAGGAGCATCGCAGCGGTCATGATCTTCAGCGTGGAGCCGGGCGCCTGGACGCCCTGCATCGCCGCGTTGAAGCCGGTCGCAGGGTTGTTGGCGACGGCGCGGATCGAACCCGTGGACGGCTTCACTGCGACCACCGACGCCCCGCTGTACTGCTTGACCGCCTTCTCGGCCGCCGCCTGTGCGCCCGCGTCGAGCGTGGTCTGCAGCTTGCCGGGCTTGCCCTTGGCGAGCGTCAGCAGCGTGGTGTCCGGAAGCTGTTCGTCCGCCGGTTCGATCCAGGTCTCGATGCCCGGGGAACCGCCCGCCTTGTCGCCGTACTTCTCGCGCAGGCTGTCCAGGATGGGGCCGAGCGACGGATAGGTCTCCTTGTCCAGCACCTTGCCGTCGTGGTCGACGGCCTCGATCGTCGCCGTCGAGGACTTGCCGGTCCTCAGCACCGCGCCCTCGGTCAGCTGCGGGTGGATGATCGCCGGCTGCCAGTCGACGAGGGCCTTGCCGGTCGTCAGGCCACGCACCACGGTCAACTCCGAGGAGTACGACCAGGGTTTGGTCTTCCCCTCGTACGCCACCGTGGCCTTCACCGTGTACGGCACCTTCGTGCCGACGGCGGCGCCCGGCGTGATGACCGCCTTCGTGACGTGGGCCTCGTCCGCGTAGCCGGCCAGCAGTGGCTCGGCGCCGGTCTCGTTGTTCGTGAGCAGGGCGGCTGCCGACGCGTCGCCGGACGCCCACGCCTCGAGGAACTTCTCGGCGGTCTCCTCGGTCTCCTCCTTGCCCGGCGGCCCGGTCCTCACCTCCGAGGAGCTGGAGGCGGTCTCCGTCCCCCCGGCCTCCCCACCTCCCAGCACCACGTCGTACACGCCGTATCCGAGCCCTCCGGCCACGAGTACGAACACCCCGCCGACGACGGCGACCTTCGCTCCACTGCGCATCTGTGCAGTCCCCCTCCCAGGAGCCCTCTTGAACGTGTTCAAGAGAGCCTTCCTCTCGCACTTTACGGGACAGGGGTGAAGCCTGAGGCGGTTGTTACCGGACCGCTATACGTGGGGAGAGAGCGCTTTCCGGGCCCTGCCCGGCGTCGCGGCGTCGACTCGTCCACATGGTGCCGAGGTCGGGGTCATCGGCCTCGGTCACCACCATTGCCCACGGTGACGTGGCTCGCTATGTTAATGGCGAATCACACTACTCAGCGGCATCTCGCACGTGCTGACAGCACAATCGGCTTGTCATAAAGGGCGCGTGACGCCGTCCGGTCCAGTCGGGAAGTGGGTAAGTGAATGAGTAATCTCAATCGACGAGATGTGCTGTCCCTCGGGGTCGCACTCGGCCTCGTGGGTGTGGCGGCCCCGACCAGGGCCTGGGCGTGGGCGTCGGCGGACTCGGTGGCCGGGACCGGCACGGGGGCTGATCCGGAGTACATCTGGGACAGCGCCACGGACCCGCTGATGGCGTCGCTGCTCGAGAACGGCCAGGTTCCGGCCGTCAACGCCGCGATGGCGACGTGGGTGAACAACAGCGACGCGCTGCCCAGCGGCCTGCCGGCCGACCTCACCGCGCATCTGCGGACGGTCAACAGGCTGCCCTCGTGGGCCGACCCGGTGAAGCTGGCCCGCGCCGCCGACTTCAACCGGCGCAAGGACACCTACCTGTTCATGCTGTACGGCCTCGGCAGCGGGATCATGAGCACCGTCATCCCGCGCGAGGCCAGAAGTGTCTACTGGTCCTTCGGCGGCGCCGACATGAAGGACCGTGCGGCCAAGACGTTCACCTTCGGCTACGACCTGTCCCAGCTGGACGCCTTCAAGCCGACCGGGCAGTTCGTCGTCACCGCGAACAAGACGCGACTGGTGCACGGCGCGGTCCGTCACCTGCTGCCGCAGTCGCCGCACTGGAAGGCGGGCGCCGACCAGGACATCCCGATCAGCGCCGCCGACATCCTCGTCACCTTCCACAGCCTGGGCACCTACGTACACAGGAAGATGCTCGACTGGAAGATCCCGATGTCAGCCGCGGACGAGGAGGCCTTCCTGCACGCGTGGCAGGTCGCCATCCACCTGCTCGGCGTGCCGGCCGAGTACATCCCCAAGACCTGGGCGGCCGCGGAAGCCCAGTCGGCACAGGTGCTCACCCCCATCCTCGCCCCGACGCCCGAAGGCCTCGACCTGGCCGAGGTGCTGCTCGGACTGACCGCGGAGATCGATCTCGGCGTCACGCGCGGGTTCCTGAACGAGTTCGTGCGCTACGCCCTGAGCAACGAGGTCGGCGACTGGCTGAGACTGCCGCGCGACTACGCGGCAGCGGCCCTGGTGCGTACCGCGTGGCCGGCCTTCATCCTGTTCCGCGAGGGACTGTCGCCCGTCATGCCCGGCGCCTTCTACATGTTCGACCAGTTCGTCCGGTCCCTCGCCATGCTGTTCCTCAACAAGGGCTCCTCCTCGACCACCACCCCGATCACGATCCCGACCGGGAACAGGCCGGGCTGATCCGCCGATCCGATCCCGCGGGTCCGTCCCCGGCAGTGGCGCCGCGGGGCGGGCACCGGGCGGCGCCCGGCAGAGGTGCTTCAGAGACCCAGGGCGCCCACGACCAACGCGGTCACGGCGTCACGGTGGTCAGGACTGTCCAGCCACCGCAGTGCCCGTCCGGCCTCGACCGCCACGCCGAACCCCGCGTGCACCAGCACCCGGGCCTGGCGCGGGTCCAGTTCCGGGCGGGCCAGCCGCAACTGCTGCTCCCAGACCGCGATGTGTTCACGCTGGGCGAGGGCCAGGGGCCGCCGCAGATCGGCCGGGAGGCCGACGAGCTCGGCTTCGGCGACACTGTTCAGCGCGGTGTACTCGAAGCTGTAGGCCACGTACGTCGCCGCCAGCGCGACAACGGCGTCGTGCGGGCCGGTCACCTCGTGCAGGCTCTGCTCGACCCCTTGGGCGAGGAGTCTCGCCGCCTGGAGGCACGCCGCCGCCAAGATGTCCACCTTGCCGGGGTAGTGGCGGTAGAGCGCCGACGGAGCCAGCCCCACGGCCTCCGCGATCTGTCCGTTCGTGACGCTGGCGAACCCGTCCCGCGCGAACAGCGGAACGGCGGCCGCGAGGATCTCCGCCCGCCGCGTGCGCGGCACCGGCCGGGCCGGCAGCTCGACCGATTCCGCGCCCTTCCTCCGGGGCCCCGCGGGATCGGTCGCGGCGACGCGCAGCGCGGACGCCGACAGCAGGTCCTCGGCGCGGCGTTGAGCGATCGAGGTGTGATGCATCGTGATCGAGCCGATCGCACCGAGGGCCGCCACGGCCCGCAGGCGGCCGTCGGGCCGCGCGTACGCGCGCTGCACCGCGTCGTCGACCCGCCCGACGACGCGACCGAACTGCTCCACGAGACGCCGGCGGTCGTCGCGGTCGAGGTACCGGGCCTCCCACCGGTACACGCCGCCCGACGCGCGGTGCGCGACGGTGACCCGGGTCACGGCGGTGAGCACGTCCGCCAGGGGCGCCCCGGGCGGCACCTCGTCGAGCGCGGCGACGAGCCGGTCCGTCATGACGTCGGCGCACGCGGCGAACAGCGCGTACTTGTTCGGGAAGTGCCGGTACAGAGCCGCCGCGGTGATGCCCACGCCGGCGGCGATCTTCTCCATGGACGCCGCGTGGTAACCGTGCTCGCTGAAGACCCGGCCGGCCGCGTCGACGATGAGCTGCTTGCGGTTACGGGGCCGGGTGACCGCGCTCGGATCGGTCACGGCCGGACGGGCGGATGTGGAGACGGGGCCATGCGGACGAGTCAATCACACGGCCGCACGGAGACCTCGGGCTTCCTCGGCGCCGTGCGGCCCGCCCCGGTCACGCATCAACCCCGCTACACCCAGGTGTCCAGCCACATCCGGTCGCGCCAGGAGGTGTCCGGGATCGACGTGCCCGTGTAGAGCGGCCAGAAGTAGACGAAGTTCCAGACGATCAGCAGGACCAGGACGCCCGCCGCGATCGCGCCCAGCGTGCGCCTGCGCTCGCCGGCAGGGTCGCCGGTGTCCATGCCGAGGCGGTGTCTGGTGCCCGTGCCGGCCGCCGGGCCCAGCAGGGCGCCGATCATCATCGTGACCGCCAGGCACAGGAAGGGCACGAACACGACCGCGTAGAAGAGGAAGATCGTCCGCTCCTGGTAGAAGAACCAGGGCACCCAGCCCGCCGCCACCCCGCACGCGATCGCGCCGGCCCGCCAGTCCCGGCGGAAGGCCCAGCGCCACAGCACGTACACCAGCGCCACGCAGGCCGCCCACCAGAGCAGCGGGGTCCCGAGCGCCAGGACCTCGCGGGCGCACTTGCCGGTCTCGGACGTCAGGCAGCCCGTCTTCTCCTCGTAGAAGTACGAGACGGGCCGGCCGAGCACGATCCAGCTCCACGGGTTGGACTCGTACGTATGGCCGGACGTCAGGCCGACGTGGAAGTCGTAGACCTGGTTCTCGTAGTGCCACAGGCTGCGCAGCCAGTCCGGGAGCCAGGTCCAGTTGCCGCCCTTGCCTTCGGTGGCCGCCCAGTCGCGGTAGTAGCCCTTGTCCGTGACGATCCAGCCGGTCCACGAGACGACGTACGTGCCGATCGCGACCGGCACCGTGGAGACGAACGCGGGCAGCAGGTCCTTGAGGACCACCGCCCGGTACGGCTGCACCGCGCCCGCGGTGCGCCGTGCGCCGACGTCCCAGAGCACCACCATCACACCGAACGCGGCCAGGATGTAGAGCCCGTTCCACTTCGTCGCGAAGGCCAGGCCGAGCATCAGACCGGCCGCGATCCGCCACGGACGCCACCCGAGGCGGAGCGTTTCGGCGATGTGGGCGTCGGGGCGCAGCAGCCCCTCCTCGTCGACCGGGAGAGCCGCGGCCAGCTTGCGGCGGGACCGGTCACGGTCGACGAGGAAGCAGCCGAAGGCCGCGAGCACGAAGAACATCAGCACCAGGTCGAGCAGCGCGGTGCGGCTCATCACGAAGTGCAGCCCGTCCACGGCCAGCAGGATGCCCGCCAGGCAGCCCAGGAACGTCGAGCGGAACAGGCGGCGGCCGATGCGGCACAGCATCAGGACCGAGACCGTGCCGAGCAGCGCCACCATGAAGCGCCAGCCGAACGGGGTGAAGCCGAAGAGCTGTTCGCCGAGCCCGATGATCCACTTGCCGACCGGCGGGTGGACGACGTACCCCGGGTCCACCGGGATGTCGACCGAGGACGGATCGTTCAGGATCCGCTCGTCGACCTCCTTGGGCCAGGAACCCTCGTAACCCTGGTTGACCAGGGCCCAGGCGTCCTTGGCGTAGTACGTCTCGTCGAATATCACCGCCTCCGGGCTGCCCAGGTTCCAGAAGCGCAGGACCCCGGCGACCAGGGCGACCAGCAGCGGACCGCCCCAGGCGGACCAGCGCACCAGATGGCCGGCCAGGACGGGCGGCACGGCGAGCACCTTCCAGAACTGCCGTCCGGGACGGGTGTAGGGCGGGACCAGGCGCTCGCGCAGCCCCGTCTCCGGCCGTGGGGAATGGCCGAAGCGGCGCAGCCGCTGCTGCCAGGAAGGCGGCTGGTCGCCGGTGTGATCCCCGGCGTCGTTGCCCTGCTGGGCCTCGGGCGCAGTACTCGTCACCGCGCCATCGTAGGGAACGCATCCGTGCGAGTGGTGCCGCCCGTGCTGGGAGGATGGCCGATGTGACTGGAACGACTGGAACGCTCGTACTCGCAGGGACCCCCATCGGCGATGTGGCGGACGCCCCGCCACGGCTCGCCGCCGAGCTGGAGTCGGCCGATGTGGTGGCCGCCGAGGACACCCGGCGGCTGCGCCGGCTCACCCAGGCGCTGGGCATTCACACGACGGGGCGTGTCGTGTCCTACTTCGAGGGCAACGAGTCGGCGCGTACGCCCGAACTCGTCGAGGCGCTGGCAGGCGGGGCGCGCGTCCTGCTCGTCACCGACGCCGGGATGCCGTCCGTCTCCGACCCCGGCTACCGGCTCGTCGCCGCGGCCGTGGAGCGGGACATCAAGGTGACCGCCGTACCGGGCCCGTCGGCCGTGCTG
This sequence comes from Streptomyces sp. NPDC005791, assembly GCF_042871485.1. NCBI lineage: Bacteria > Bacillati > Actinomycetota > Actinomycetes > Kitasatosporales > Streptomycetaceae > Streptomyces > Streptomyces sp. NPDC005791. The sequence continues at coordinate 171,502 of NZ_JBIAIP010000007.1, read as the reverse complement.
ACCGCGCTGGCGCTGTCCGCTCTGCCCGTGGACCGCTTCTGCTTCGAGGGCTTCCTGCCCCGCAAGGCCGGCGAGCGGCTCGGGAAGCTGCGCGAGGTCGCCGACGAGCGCCGCACGATGGTCTTCTTCGAGGCCCCGCACCGCCTGGACGACACCCTGGCCGCGATGGCCGAGGTCTTCGGAGCGGACCGCAGGGCCGCCGTGTGCCGCGAACTGACCAAGACGTACGAGGAAGTGAAGCGCGGCCCGCTGGGCGAGCTGGCGGTCTGGGCGGCCGACGGTGTGCGCGGCGAGATCACCGTCGTGGTCGAGGGCGCCACGGACTCCGGGAACGAAGGTCTGGACGCTGCCGAGCTGGTGCGCAGGGTGCAGGTGCGTGAAGAGGCGGGGGAGCGGCGCAAGGAGGCCATCGCCGCGGTCGCGGCCGAGGCGGGGCTGCCCAAGCGCGAGGTGTTCGATGCGGTGGTCGCGGCAAAGAACGCGGCTCGGACCGGCCAGGAACAGGGCAAAGGACTAACCTGAAAGGTAAAGCCCGGGCCGTGTACCCGGCCCCTGGGCCATGGATAGGCCAAAAGCGTCCCAACACTCGGCAGGCCTGGTGCTTCGCCGCCGGTGAAGGCGTCCACTTGAGGGTGGAACGCACCATCCGGAGTGCTTGTCCGGAGTGCTTGTCCCACGGACAAGAGGAGCAGGCATGAGTGAGACAGCGGCAACCACCGTGCACGAGGCGTACGCGTTCGCCTGCATGAGGTGTGGGCACGGCTGGGAACAGGCCTACGCGATAGAGCACCACGTCGACGGTTCGGGCAACGCGTTCGTGGTCTACAGGGCGGACGGGGAGCGCGTGCCCTCACCCCTGTCCACCCCGACGTGCGCGAACTGCGGCGGCCATGTGGTCCGGATCATGCGCGCCGGCCGCGTCTCGACCGTGCAGCAGCTGCTCCAGCGCCAGTACGCCACGCATCCCGCGAAGGCCGGCCAGGACGTGTCCGGCGGGGAGACGGTGGTCGCCGCCACCGGGCCGGCCCCCGGCCCCGCGCCACGCCACTGGCAGCTGTCGGATCTGCTGCACCCCTTCCACCGGCGCTGAGACCCACGCCGGGGCCCGCGCCGGGACCGGCGCCCCGGAGAGGGCCACGGGCCTCGTAGAGTCGTCGGCATGAGCCGTACCGACGCCCCGCCGCTGCCCGAACCCCTCAGGGTCCCGGTCGCCGATTCGCACACCCACCTGGACATGCAGGACGGAACCGTCGAGGAGGGCCTCGCACGGGCCGCGGCCGTCAACGTGACCGCGGTCGTCCAGGTGGGCTGCGACGTGAAGGGCTCGCACTGGGCCGCCGAGACCGCCGCCGCGCACCCGTCCGTGCACGCCTCCGTCGCCCTGCACCCCAACGAGGCGCCACGCATCGTCCACGGGGACCCGGAGGGCTCCGCGCGGCAGGGGGCCAGGGAGCCGGGCGGGCAGACCGCGCTGCACGACGCGCTCGCCGAGATCGACGCGCTGGCCGCCCTCGACCACGTACGCGGTGTCGGTGAGACGGGCCTCGACCACTTCCGTACGGGCCCCGAGGGCATGGCCGCCCAGGAGGAGTCCTTCCGGGCGCACATCGAGATCGCCAAGCGGCACGGCAAGGCCCTGGTCATCCACGACCGTGAGGCCCACGCGGACGTCCTGCGCATCCTCGCCGACGCGGGCGCGCCGGAGCGGACCGTCTTCCACTGCTACTCCGGGGACGCCGACATGGCCCGGATCTGCGCGGCGGCCGGGTACTTCATGTCCTTCGCGGGCAACGTCACCTTCAAGAACGCGCAGCCGCTGCGCGACGCGCTGGCCGTCGCCCCCGCCGAGCTCGTGCTCGTCGAGACGGACGCGCCGTTCCTCACCCCCGCCCCGTACCGCGGACGGCCCAACGCGCCCTATCTGATCCCGGTCACACTCCGTGCCATGGCGGAGGTGAGAGGGACCGACGAGGACACCCTGGCGGCCACCGTCTACGACAACACCGCGCGTGCGTTCGACTTCTGAGGGGCGTCTTCCGAGGGGCGTCGCACCCCGGTCGACACAGGGTGGTCCTACGTCTTCGGAAGGTGGCGACCGCACGGTGACGAGGTCGTCGCCCTCCGGGAGACACACGGTGTCCGGCCCCTGCCGGGCGGCGCTCCCCGGTCACCGTGGCGGCCGTAGGCTTAACGGGTGAGCACCACAGAGCCCGACGCCCTCCTGGGCCCCGCAGACATCCGCGAGCTGGCCGCAGCGCTGGGCGTACGCCCCACCAAGCAGCGCGGTCAGAACTTCGTCATCGACGCCAACACGGTCCGCAGGATCGTACGGACCGCCGAGGTGCGGCCCGACGACGTGGTGGTCGAGGTCGGCCCCGGTCTGGGCTCGCTGACCCTGGCCCTGCTCGAGGCGGCCGACCGGGTCGTCGCCGTGGAGATCGACGACGTGCTCGCGGGAGCGCTGCCGGCCACGGTCGCCGCCCGGCTCCCGGAGCGCGCCGAACGCTTCGCCCTCGTCCACTCGGACGCGATGCTGGTCACCGAACTGCCCGGCCCGGCGCCGACCGCACTCGTCGCCAACCTTCCGTACAACGTCGCCGTGCCGGTCCTGCTCACCATGCTGGAGCGCTTCCCCACCATCGAGCGGACGCTCGTCATGGTGCAGGCCGAGGTCGCCGACCGGCTGGCAGCCCGGCCCGGCAACAAGGTCTACGGCGTGCCCTCCGTCAAGGCCAACTGGTACGCCGACGTCAAGCGCGCCGGGTCCATCGGCCGCACCGTGTTCTGGCCCGCGCCCAACGTCGACTCGGGCCTGGTGTCCCTGGTCCGGCGTACGGAACCGATCCGTACCACCGCGAGCCGTACCGAGGTCTTCGCCGTCGTGGACGCCGCCTTCGCCCAGCGCCGCAAGACGCTGCGCGCCGCCCTGGCCGGCTGGGCCGGCTCGGCGCCCGCCGCCGAGGCGGCCCTGACCGCCGCGGGGATCTCGCCGCAGGCCCGGGGCGAGGCACTGACCGTCGAGGAGTTCGCCGCCATCGCCGAGAACAAGCCGGAGCCCTCCGCATGACCCGCAGCGTCACCGTCCGCGTTCCCGCCAAGGTCAACGTGCAGCTCGCGGTGGGCGCCGCCCGCCCGGACGGCTTCCACGACCTGGCCAACGTCTTCCTCGCCGTAGGCCTGTACGACGAGGTCACCGTCACCCCGGCCGACGCCCTGCGCGTCACCTGCGCCGGACCGGACGCCGCACAGGTCCCGCTGGACGCCACCAACCTGGCGGCCCGCGCCGCGATCGCCCTGGCCGCCCGGTACGGACTCGCCCCCGACGTCCACCTCCACATCGCCAAGGACATCCCCGTGGCCGGTGGCATGGCGGGCGGCAGCGCCGACGGAGCCGCCGCCCTGCTGGCCTGCGACGCCCTGTGGGGCACCGGCGCGAGCCAGGAGGAGCTCCTGGAGATCTGCGCGGAGCTGGGCAGCGACGTGCCGTTCAGCCTGGTCGGCGGGGCCGCCCTCGGTGTCGGCCGCGGTGAGCAGCTGACCCCCGTCGAGGTCGGCGGCACCTTCCACTGGGTCTTCGCCGTCGCCGACGGCGGGCTCTCCACCCCCGCCGTGTACGGCGAGTTCGACCGGCTCACCGCCGGCACCCGGGTGCCCGAACCGGCCGCGTCCTCCGCACTCCTGACCGCCCTGCGCAAGGGCGACACCACCGCGCTCGCGGGCGCCCTCGGCAACGACCTCCAGGCCGCCGCCCTCTCCCTGCGCCCCTCGCTGGCGGACACCCTCGCGGCGGGCACCGCCGCCGGCGCCCTGGCGGCGCTCGTCTCCGGTTCCGGGCCGACCACCGCGTTCCTCGTCGCGGACGAGGCGTCGGCGCGGAAGGTGGCGGACGCCCTGCTGGCCTCCGGCACCTGCCGCAGCGCGCGGGTGGCGGCGTCACCGGCGGCGGGCGCCACGGTGCGGTGACCTGTCAGCCCAGCTTCAGGGTCGCCTTCGCCAGCTCGTACGCCGGAAGCATCTCCTCGTGCTCCTGGGAGTCCAGCCCGCCCAGGTGCACCACCACCGGGCCGGCCGGCGTCGCGACGGCGAAGGCGCGTGCCGTCTGCGGTTCGTCCAGCAGTACGGAGGTCACCGTGTAGGTGACCTCCGTGACCGCTACCGACCCGGCTCCGGTCGCCGCGTACGACGGCTCGGACGCGCTCCCGTCACCGGCCACGAAGTCCTCCAGCGCCGCTCGCGACGTGGTGCCGGAACCCTTGCCCTGCCAGACCCGGAGGAAGCCGATGTTCCCGGCCGGTTTGGCGTCGATCTCGCAGACCATGGTGGCCGAGCCCTGCTGCCCCAGTTCCGCGAACTCGGAGGCGGGATCGAAGTCCACGGGCTGCGGCTTCCAGTCCGGCGCCAGCTCGAACGTCACCGGCAGCTCGCAGGCCGAGCCCGCGCCGCCGAGCGTGCCGCCCTTCTCCGGCGCGGCGCTCGCCGTCGCCGTCGTGGGGGCGGCGGCGCCGTTCCCGCCGGTGTCCGCAGCGGTGTCCGTGCCGCCGCCGGACGACGAACAGCCGGCCAGCACCGCAGTAGCCAGGGCGGCCGGAAGCAGAGCCCGTATCGCGTGACGCATCATGAAGTCCCCACCCCAGAGATGTTCCGTACCGCTCCGACCTGGGGTTACTCCCATGATCGATCGCCGCACGCTATCGCACCCCGCGCGGCGACTACTCTGGGACGTCGAGCGGCCCCCGACGCAGGGGCCACCTAGGCAGGAGTGAAATGGCCGTCAATCTGGTCAATGTCGAGCAGGTCAGCAAGGTGTACGGCACCCGTGCCCTGCTCGACGGTGTATCCCTCGGGGTGTCCGAGGGCGACCGGATCGGCGTCGTCGGCCGCAACGGCGACGGCAAGACGACGCTCATCCGGATGCTCGCCAAGCTGGAGGAGGCGGACACCGGCCGGGTCACCCACAACGGCGGACTGCGCCTCGGTGTCCTCACCCAGCACGACTCGCTGGACCCGACGGCCACCATCCGGCACGAGGTCATCGGTGATCTCGAGGACCACGAGTGGGCCGGCAGCGCCAAGATCCGTGATGTGCTGACCGGGCTCTTCGGCGGCCTCGCCCTCCCCGGGTTCGAGCACGGCCTGGACACCGTCATCGCCCCGCTCTCCGGCGGTGAGCGGCGCCGGATCGCGCTGGCGAAGCTGCTCATCGCCGAGCAGGACCTGATCGTGCTCGACGAGCCCACCAACCACCTCGACGTCGAGGGCATCTCCTGGCTGGCCGGACACCTGCGGACCCGGCGCTCCGCGCTCGTCTGCGTCACCCACGACCGGTGGTTCCTGGACCAGGTCTGCACCCGCATGTGGGACGTCCAGCGGGGCAGCGTCCACGAGTACGAGGGCGGATACAGCGACTACGTGTTCGCGCGGGCCGAGCGCGAGCGGATCGCCGCGACCGAGGAGTCCAAGCGGCAGAACCTGATGCGCAAGGAGCTGGCGTGGCTGCGGCGCGGCGCACCCGCCCGTACGTCCAAGCCCCGCTACCGCATCGAGGCGGCCAACGAGCTGATCGCCGACGTGCCGCCCCCGCGCGACACCAGCGAGCTGATGAAGTTCGCCAACGCCCGGCTCGGCAAGACCGTCTTCGACCTGGAGGACGTGACCGTCCAGGCCGGGCCCAAGACCCTGCTCACCCACCTCACGTGGCAGCTCGGCCCCGGTGACCGCATCGGCCTGGTCGGCGTCAACGGCGCGGGCAAGACCTCGCTGCTGCGGGCGCTCACCGAGGCGTCCCGCAGCCAGGGCGACGTACAGCCCGCCGCCGGCAGGATCGTCGTCGGCAAGACCGTGAAGCTCGCCTACCTCTCCCAGGAGGTCGCGGAGCTCGACCCGAACCTGCGGGTGCTCGAAGCCGTCCAGCAGGTGCGTGACCGGGTCGACCTGGGCAAGGGACGCGAGATGACGGCCGGTCAGCTCTGCGAGCAGTTCGGCTTCGCCAAGGAGAAGCAGTGGACGCCCGTCGGCGACCTGTCCGGTGGTGAGCGGCGACGGCTGCAGATCCTCCGTCTGCTGATGGACGAGCCCAACGTCCTCTTCCTCGACGAGCCCACCAACGACCTGGACATCGAGACCCTGACCCAGCTGGAGGACCTCCTCGACGGCTGGCCCGGCTCGATGATCGTGATCTCCCACGACCGGTTCTTCGTCGAGCGGACCACGGACCGGGTGATGGCGCTCCTCGGCGACCAGGCGCTGCGGATGCTGCCGCGCGGCATCGACGAGTACATCGAGCGAAGGCAGCGCATGGAGGAGACGGCCACGCCCGCCTCCGCCGCCGCGTCCTCGGCACCCAGGCCGGCACCGGCCGAGGCGATCTCCCCGCAGGCGGCGCGTGCCGCGAAGAAGGAACTGCAGAAGGTGGAGCGGCAGCTCGACAAGATGTCGACGCGGGAGACGACGCTGCACGCGCAGATCGCCGACAACGCCACCGACTTCGAGAAGGTCGCCCAGCTCGACGCCGAGCTGCGCGAACTGGTCGCGGAGCGGGACGTGTTGGAGATGCGGTGGCTGGATCTGGCCGAGGAGGCCTGAACAGGCCCTGACGGCACGTCGGGTACGGGGGCCTCACATGGCCACGCCAGGCGGATAACGACGGCATCACGGGCCGGTCCACCCTTGGGAACAGGGGGTGGACCGAACCGGGGTCCGGGGCGGTCCGGGTGGTACAAAGAAGCCCCGCTCGACTGTCGTAACGCCGCGGAACCCATGCCCGATTCGCTCCTTTCCGGGGGGAATTCAGAGATTTTCTGTACCTGATCCTCTGAGCCCAGCGGAATCGCGGGGGAGACCGGACCGGGCACCGGACCGCACGAAGGGGGACGTGCTGATGACCCAGCCGCCCAGCCAGCAACCGCCGCAGGGGGGCTTCGGGGCTCCGCAGGAACCTCAGGGCACTCCTCCTCAGCCGCCCCAGCCGCACTCACCCCCTGCGGCCCCGCCGCAGATGCCGCCCGCGCCCCCGCAGACGCCTCCCCCCGCGCAGCCGGGGTACGGCTACCCGCAGGCCCCTGGTGCGCAGCCCGGTCACGGCTACCCCCAGGCGCCGGGTCAGGCGGCTCCCGGCCCGTACGCCCAGCAGCCCGGGCCGTACGGCGGCGCCCCCTCCGGCCCGTACGGCGCCCCCGCCGGGCCGTACGCCCAGCAGCCCGGCCCGTACGGTCAGCAGCCCGGTTACGGCTATCCGCAGCAGCAGTACCCCGGTGCGCCCGTGCCCGGCGGCTCCGGCGGCGGCCCCTTCAAGGGCAAGCCCGCCGTCATCATCGGTGCGGCGCTCGCCGCGCTCCTCGTCGTCGGCGGCGGCATCTACCTCGCCACGAGCGGTGGCGGCGACGAGAAGGATCCCGTCGCCAAGTCCAGCAGCGGCGCCCCCGATCCGAGCGTGTCGCCCACCGTCGACCAAGGGGACGGCAAGGGCGACGGCCGCGAGGTGAACGACGACCTGAACGCCGGGCGCAAGGCGGGCGAGGCGAAGGTCCTCTGGCTCACGGCGAACGACATCGACCTGCCGCGCAACGGCGCGGACGTGTACGGTCCGTGGATCGTCGGGGACACGATCGTCAAGGGCATGTACCGGTCGGTCGTCGGTTACTCGGTGGCCGACGGCAAGGAGAAGTGGAAGCTTCCGCTGCCCGCCGACATGTGCGCGGCACCCGGGACGGCCACCGCCGACGGCAAGATCGTCATCGGCGTGAAGAACGGCACCACGGACAAGGCCACCTGCGCCGACCTGCAGATGATCGACCTCAACACCGGCAAGGCCGGCTGGAAGAAGGCGGTCAAGAAGAACGGCAACTTCGACCTGCTGTCCGACATCGGTATCGCGATCAGCGGTGACACCGTGGCCGTCGGCCGCACGAGCAACTCCAACGCCTACCGCGTCAGCGACGGCAAGGAACTGTTCGGCAACCCGTCGGCCGGCTGCCAGCCGTTCGCCTTCGCCGGCGGCCCCAAGCTGATCGCCGCGACCAGCTGCCGCACCGAGTACGGGGACCCCCCGAAGCAGCAGGTCCAGGAGCTCGACCCGACCACCGGGAAGGCCAAGTGGACCTACGAGCCCAAGGTCGGCTGGGAGGTCGACAAGGTCTACTCGGTGAGCCCTCTCGTCGTCTCGCTGACCCAGCGCGAGGAGAAGAAGTGGGGCATCCTCGCGCTCAAGGAGGACGGAACGCTCCGTTCCCAGCTGATCAGTGACAAGGGGGACAAGCTCTCCGTCGACTGCGGAGGCGGCTTCGTGGTCTTCGGCGGGCAGCTGGAGGGCTGCAGCGGCCTCGCGGCCGACGCCAACACCTTCTACATGATGACCGAGGACGACACCAGCGGCTCCGCGCGCACCAACGCGGTCATCGCGTTCGACCTGAACACCGGCAAGACCAAGTGGAAGGCCGCGGCCCCCGCCGAGCGCACCATGAAGCCGCTCCGCATGGAAGGCGGGAACGTCCTGGTCTACCTGGAGCCCTCGTACGACAAGGGCGGGGCGATCGCGACGATCGCACCCACCGGAGGCGCGCCCAAGGTGCTGCTGCAGCACCCGGACTCGACGACCGGCATCGAGAACTTCTTCTCGTCCGAGACCCTCTACGCGGGCGGCCGCTCCTTCATCGTCAGCAACCGCGTCAGCGCGAGCAACGACGAGGAAGAACAAGAGCAGACGACCATGATGGCCTTCGGCAAGTGACGGCCGACGACGGCAACCGCCACCCCTTCTTCTCAGACTCCGCAGAGGTACGCACGCCATGACTCAGCCGCCCAACGAACCGCCCCAGGGCGGATTCGGCGCACCGCAGGACCCGCCCCCCGGCGGGTTCGGCGCCCCCACCCCGCCGCCCCCCGGCGGTTACGGCAGTCCGCCCACCCCGCCGCCGGCCGCGCCCGGGCAGCCGCCGCAGAACCCGGCGTACGGCTACCCGCAGGCGCCGCCTCCCGGCCAGCCGCCCACCCAGCCCGGCTACGGCTTCCCGCAGGCGCCGCCTCCCGGGCAGCAGGGGTACGGCTACCCGACCGCACCGATGCAGCCTCAGTACCCCGGCCCCCACCAGGGCGGCGGCAAGAAGTTCACCACCCAGACGCAGATCATCGTCGCAGCGGTCGTCGCCGTGGTGCTGATCGTCGGCGGCGGTGTCTTCTACGCCTCCGGCGGCAGCGACGACGGCAAGCAGGACGAGGCGTCCTCGGCCGGAACCAACGGCGGTGAAGGCAAGGGCGGCGAGGGCGCGGGCCCGGGCGGAGGCACCGAGAAGGCCCCGGCCGACACCAAGTCCAAGGTCGGCTTCCAGCTTCCGCACCCGAAGGTCACCGACACCACGGCCGTCTTCGGTTCCTGGGTCACGGACAAGGCGTACGTGAAGAGCGGCGTGTACGAGATCGTCGGTTACGACATCGCCAAGGGCACCAAGCTGTGGTCGATCCCGCTGACCGGCCAGGTCTGCGCCGCGTCCCGGCACATGAGCAAGGACTACAAGACGGCCATCGCCTTCCAGGACGCCAAACCGAGCGCCGCGGACAAGTACCCCTCCTGCACCCAGGTCGGCGCACTCGACCTGGCCACCGGCAAGCTCATGTGGAGCAAGTCCGTCACCTCGGCCTCCAGCGGTGACGAGCCCGTCAGGTTCGGCGAGGTGACGCTCAGCGGCACGACGGTCGCCGCGGGCGGGACCAGCGGCGGCGCCGCCTTCAACCTCGCGAACGGCGCCGAGCTCTGGAAGCCGAAGGCCGACGCCGACAACTGCTACGACATGGGCTACGGCGGCGGCGAAGCCCTCGCCGTGGTCCGCAAGTGCGGCAGCTACGACACCCCGCAGCTCACCGTCCAGGCGCTGAACCCGAGCACCGGCGCACCGCTGTCCTCGTACAGCATGCCGGCCGGCGTCGAGTACGCGAGCATCGTCTCCACCAAGCCGCTCGTCGTCGCGGCCGACGTCGGCGAAACCGCCGGCGACGGCAGCAGCATCTCGGACTTCTTCTCCATCGACGCGGCCACCGGCAAGCTCATCGTCCGTATCTCGGCCGACGCGGACAAGTACGCCGCGGAGTGCGGCTCCACCGAGGTCGAGCAGTGCGGCTCACTCGCCGTCGGCAACAACAGGATCTACGTGCCGACCGAGGAGCACGAGGGCGGCGGCGAGTACGGCGACACCAACGAGATCGTCGCCTTCGACCTCACCACCGGCAAGCTCGTCGGAGGCAGGGCGGACGCGGGCGACCGCTACACGCTGACCCCGCTGCGCATGGACGGCTCCGACGTCATCGCGTACAAGCAGCCCCCGTACGACAAGGGCGGCCAGATCGTCTCCATCGACGGCTCCACCTTCGAGGAGACCGTCCTGATGGTCAATCCGGACGACGAGGCGGTCGTCGACGCGGAGACCAGCTTCTCCGTCGACTACGCCGAGTTCATCTACGAAAAGGGGCGGCTGTTCATCTCCGAGAGGATGGTCAGCGAGCCCAGCAAGTCCGGTTCACCGGATGACAAGCAGTTCCTCGTGGTGTCCTTCAGCACCGTCTGACCCGCCCGGCCCGCTCCCGGGCCGGCAGCCACGGCCCTGCCGGTTGATCATCAGACCGGCAGGGCCGATCGTTTTCCGACGGCCAAGTAGTCCCGGATGACGCAGAATTCGACATTCTGGGGGGCCGCTGACCAGTAGGGGGCGCGCCACGTCGAACAAGCGTGTAACTTGCCGGGTCAGAGGGGCCGGGGGGCCTGTTCAGCTTCACGCAGCGGTACGGCGCTGCACACATGGGGGCGTTTCCGATGGTCGTGCGGCTCATGGTGGTCGACGACCACCGTCTGCTCGCCGAGGCACTCGCCTCGGCGCTGAAACTGCGGGGACATCGGGTGCTCGCCGCGGCCGCGCCGACGTCCGGGGCCGCGGAACTGGTCGTCAGCAGGGCGCCGGAGGTCTGCCTGTTCGGTACGTCGGCGCCCGCCGAACCCGGTGCGTTCGACCCGATCGTACGGATCGCAAGGGAACGGCCCCAGGTCGCGGTGGTGGTGCTCGGTCCGGTGCCGAGCCCGCGCGGCATCGCCGCGGCCTTCGCCGCCGGTGCGGCCGGTTACGTCCGCCACGACGAACGCATCGAGGGCGTCGAGCGGGCCATGATCAAGGCCCGTGCGGGAGAGGTCGCGGTCTCCCCGCAGCTGCTGCGGGGCGCCTTCACCGAGATGCTGCATCCGGCGGTCCAGCCGGACGACGAGGGACAGCGACTGCTGCGGATGCTGACCCCGCGCGAGGTCGAGGTGCTGGTGCGGGTCGCCGAGGGCGAGGACACCCGGCTGATCGCCGCCGGTATGGAGATCGCGCCGAGCACCGCGCGCACGCATGTGCAGCGGGTGCTGATGAAGCTCGGCGTCGGCTCCCGGCTGGAGGCCGCCGCACTCGCGGCCCGTACGGGACTGCTCGACCGGGCGGCGTCGGGAACGCCGCGGGGGCCGGGCGGCCTCGCGTGAACGCGTGGCCGCCCGGCCCCCGCGGGGCCGCCGGTCAGCTCTCCGGTGTGTCCGGGGCCTCGTCCGGCACCTGGGCCGGGCGCAGCTTCATCCAGATGAGGAAGAACAGGCCGAGCGCCAGCATGGCCAGGCCGGTCCACAGGTTGATGTGGACGCCCTCGGCCTTCTTCAGGTCGGCGTCGGACGGGTTGATCCCGGCTATGGTGACGATCACTCCGTAGACCACGAAGAGACCGCCGATGATCCGCCGGATGTCGAACAGCCGGGCCGCGGTCGCGGACGTGCGCTCCAGCTCGGAGACTTCCTTGTGCAGGTCGGACATGGTGAGTGCCTCCGATCAGAGCGAGTAGGGCAGGTAGCACAGGGTGGCGAGGACGATGGCGCCCCAGCCGAGCAGGGCGGGCTTGCGGTACCAGGCGTTGTCGCCCTCGTCCGGCGCCTCGTCGGCGTCCGGGGACTCCGTCCCGTAGACCAGACCGGCCAGTTCGGCCTCCGGCTTGGGGGCGGTGAAGAGGGTGACGGCGACCATGACGACCGCACCGGCGACGAATCCGACGATCGCGGACACGAAGTTGGCGCCCTGGTCGGACGGGATGTCGATGATGCCCTGCTTGTAGATCACGAAGTAGTTCACCATCGCGGCCGTGGTGCCCGCGACGAGGCCCCAGACACCGGACTTCATCGAGGCGCGCTTCCAGAACATGCCGATGATGAAGACGACGAACATCGGGACGTTGAAGAACGAGAACAGCGTCTGCAGGTACGTCATGATGTTGGAGAAGCTGGCCGCGATGAACGCCGTGCCGATCGACGCCAGAACACCCACCGCGGTGATCAGCCGGCCGAAGCGCAGGTAGTACGCGTCGGGCTGGTCCTTCTTCACGTACCGCTGCCATATGTCCGTGGTGAACACCGTGTTGAACGAGGACACGTTGGCGGCCATACCGGCCATGAACGCGGCCAGCAGACCGGTCACCGCGATGCCGAGGACACCGTTGGGCAGGAGTTCCTGCATCAGCAGCGGTATGGCGTCGTTGTACGTGAGGTCCGAGCCGGGGGTACCGATCTTCGGGACCACGACGGCGGCGACCAGGCCGGGGATCATCACCGCGAAGACGATGAAGATCTTCGGGAAGGCGGCGATCAGCGGGGTGCGCTTGGCCGCCGAGAGGTTCTTCGCGGACAGGGCGCGCTGCACCTCGGCGAAGTTGGTGGTCCAGTAGCCGAAGGAGAGCACGAAGCCGAGGCCGAGGATGATCGTCAGCCAGTTGGCGCCGAGCGGGTTGGCGTCACCGATGCCGGTACCGCCCCAGGCGGACATGAAGTCCGTGCCGTGCTGCTTCTCCAGCGAGCCGCTCAGCCCGTCCCAGCCGCCGACACGCTTGAGGCCCAGCAGGGTCAGCGGGATCAGCGCGGCGAGGATGACGAAGAACTGCAGTACCTCGTTGTAGATCGCGGAGGAGAGACCGCCGATGGTGATGTAGACGAGGACGAAGAGTCCCGCGACGACGATCGCGACCCACTGCGGCCAGCCCAGCAGCGCTTCCACGACGATCGACAGGGCGTAGAGGTTCACGCCGGCGATCAGGATCGCCGCGAAGGCGAAGAGCACGGAGCTCAGCAGGTGCGCCGACTTGTCGAAGCGCTGGAGCAGGAACTCCGGTACGGAACGGACCTTCGACCGGTAGTAGAAGGGCATCATCACCAGGCCGAGGAAGACCATGGCGGGGATGGCGCCGATCCAGTACCAGTGGACGACCGCGACGCCGTACTGCGCGCCGGTCGCCGCCATGCCGAGGATCTCGGTCGCCCCGAGATTCGCCGCGACGAAGGCCAGACCGGTCACCCAGGCGGGCAGCGACCGTCCGGAGAGGAAGAAGTCGAGGCTCGTCCTCACACTTGCCCGGGCGGCGAAGCCGATGCCGAGAACCACGACGAAGTAGATCGCCAGGATTGTGTAATCGAGCCCGTTCGTGGGGAGCCGGAGCCCTTCGGCCAGATATTGCATGGGGGGTACTCGCTTCGTTGCGCGAACTGAACCCGTCGGAACCTACGCCTTTGTGTTCAGAAAATGAACAGGTCGCATGATGTTCTTTGTTTGATCGTGATCGCACGGGGTGATATGTCCGGATCTCGCTGAGCATCCGCACAGGGCGGTCACAGGGTCCGACGACATTGACGCACCTGTTGGCTTGTGATTAGTTATGTGCGGTTCTGTTTAGAGGGCGTTGCATGGAGGAGCCTGGTGAAGAAGACGGTTACGACCCTCGCCGACGGCCGTGAGCTGATCTACTACGACTCCGCGGACGACACCGTCCGCGACGCCGTCGACGTGCGGCCGCTGGACGCCGTATCCCCCACCGAGGGGGGCTCGGAGATCCGCCACGACCCCCTGCTCGGCGACTCGGTGGCCATCGCCTCGCACCGTCAGGCGCGTACGTACCACCCGCCGGCCGACGAATGCCCCCTCTGCCCCTCGCGCGAAGGCCGGCTCAGCGAGATCCCCGACGACGGCTACGACGTCGCCGTCTTCGAGAACCGCTTCCCCTCCCTCGCCGGTGACTCCGGCCGCTGCGAGGTCGTCTGCTTCACCTCCGACCACGACGTGTCCTTCGCCGGCCTCACCGAGGAGCAGGCCGCCCTGGTCCTGGAGGCCTGGACCGACCGCACGGCCGACCTCGCCGAGCTCCCGCAGGTCACCCAGGTGTTCTGCTTCGAGAACCGGGGCGCCGAGATCGGCGTCACCCTCGGCCATCCGCACGGGCAGATCTACGGCTACCCCTTCGTCACCCCGCGCACCGAGCTGATGATGAACTCGGCCCGCAACCACCGGGCGGAGACCGGCCGCAACCTCTTCGACGACGTCGTGGCCCGCGAGCTGGCCGACGGCGACCGTGTCGTCCTGGAGGGCGAGCACTGGGTCGCCTTCGTGCCGTACGCCGCGCACTGGCCCTACGAGGTCCACCTCCACCCGCGCCGCCGCGTCCCCGACCTGCGGGAGCTCGACGAGGGCGCCCGACAGGAGTTCCCACAGGTCTATCTGGAACTCTTGAGGCGATTCGACCGGATCTTCGGCCCCGGCGAGCCGCCGACGCCGTACATCTCGGCCTGGCACCAGGCACCGTTCAGGGTCCCCGGACGTGAGGACTTCGGGCTGCACCTGGAGCTTTTCACCATCCGGCGCACCTCCGGCAAGCTGAAGTTCCTCGCGGGTTCCGAGTCCGGCATGAACGTGTTCATCAACGACGTGCCGCCGGAAGCCGCGGCCCAGCGACTGCGAGAGGTAGCGAGCCAGTGAGCAACTCCGGCAAGAAGTACCTGGTGACGGGTGGCGCGGGATACGTCGGCAGTGTCGTCGCCGCACACCTGCTGGAGGCCGGTCACACCGTGACCGTCCTCGACGACCTGTCGACCGGCTTCCGCGAAGGCGTCCCCGCGGGCGCCGAGTTCATCGAGGGCCGCATCCAGGACGCCGCCAAGTGGCTGGACCCCTCCTACGACGGAGTCCTGCACTTCGCCGCGTACTCCCAGGTCGGCGAGTCCGTCGTCGACCCCGAGAAGTACTGGGTCAACAACGTCGGCGGCACCACCGCCCTCCTCGCCGCCATGCGCGACGCCGGGGTGCGCACCCTCGTCTTCTCCTCCACCGCGGCGACCTACGGCGAACCGGTCTCCAGCCCCATCACCGAGTCCGACCCCACCGCGCCCACCAGTCCGTACGGCGCATCCAAGCTGGCCGTCGACCACATGATCAGCGGCGAGGCGACCGCCCACGGCCTGGCCGCCGTCTCCCTGCGCTACTTCAACGTCGCGGGCGCCTACGGCAGCTGCGGCGAGCGCCACAGCCCCGAGTCGCACCTCATCCCGCTGGTCCTCCAGGTCGCCCTCGGCCAACGCGAGTCGATCTCCGTCTACGGCGACGACTACCCGACCCCCGACGGCACCTGCGTACGCGACTACATCCACGTCGCCGACCTGGCCGAGGCCCACCTGCTGGCCCTGGAAGCGGCCACCGCGGGCGACCACCTCATCTGCAACCTCGGCAACGGCAACGGCTTCTCCGTACGCGAAGTCATCGAGACCGTCCGCCGGGTCACCGGCCACCCGGTCCCCGAGACCGCGGCCCCCCGCCGCGGTGGCGACCCGGCCGTCCTCGTCGCCTCCGCCGCCACCGCCAGGGAACGGCTCGGCTGGCAGCCGTCCCGCGCCGACCTGGCCGCCATCGTCGCCGACGCGTGGACGTTCGCCCGCCGAGAGGAGCCCACCGCACCATGACCGACAACGCCGACCTGACCGCCGGCTTCACCGAGCTCTACGGGACCGCCCCCGAAGGGATCTGGGCAGCACCCGGACGAGTGAACCTGATCGGTGAGTACACCGACTTCAACGACGGCTTCGTCATGCCGCTGGCCCTCCCGCACCACGCCCGCGCGGCCGTCGCCCGCCGCACCGACGGACAGCTGCGCCTGCACTCCACCGACGTACCGGGCGGCGTCGTCTCGCTGCGCGTCGACGAGCTGGCCCCGCACTCCGGCCACGGCTGGGCCGCCTACCCGGCCGGCGTCGTCTGGGCGCTCCGCGAGGCCGGCCACCCGGTCACCGGCGCGGACATCCAGCTCACCTCCACCGTGCCGGTGGGCGCCGGACTCTCCTCGTCGGCCGCCCTCGAGGTCGTCACCGCGATCGCCCTGAACGACCTCTTCGAACTGGGCCTCAGCGACCCGGAGATCGCCGTGCTCGGCCAGCGCGCCGAGAACGCGTTCGTCGGGGTGCCCTGCGGCGTCATGGACCAGATGGCCTCCGCGTGCTGCACCGAGGGTCACGCGCTGTACCTCGACACGCGCGACCTCACCCAGCGGCAGGTCCCCTTCGACCTGCCGGCGCACGGACTGCGGCTGCTCGTCGTCGACACCCGGGTCAAGCACGCCCTGGGCGACGGCGCGTACGCGGAGCGCCGGGCCGGCTGCGAGGCCGGCGCCCGGGCACTCGGTATCCCCACCCTCCGAGACCTTCCCTACGAAGACCTGGACGCCGCACTGGAGACCCTCGCGGCGGCGGGCGAGGACGAGTCGGTCGTGCGCTACGTCCGCCATGTGGTGAGCGACAACCACCGGGTGGAGCAGGTCATCTCGCTGCTCGACGCGGGCGAGGTGCGCGCGGCGGGCCCGGTCCTCAACGAGGGGCACCTCTCGCTCCGCGACGACCTGCGGGTCTCGTGCCCGGAGCTGGACCTCGTGGTCTCCACGGCGAACGCCGCCGGGGCGCTCGGGGCGAGGATGACCGGGGGCGGCTTCGGCGGCTCGGCGATCGTGCTGGTGGAGGAAGCGATGGCGGACACCGTCGCCAAGGCCGTCGCGGAAGCCTTCATCTCCGCCGGCCACGCAGCCCCAGGAATCTTCCCCGCGGTGCCTTCGGCGGGGGCCCGGCGGGTCGCTCCAGCTGCTTGACCAGGATGAACTCCGCGGCGCCGGGCGGATAGTCCGCCACCTCGCCGACCACCTCGTACCCCTGCTTCCGGTAGAAGTCCGGGGCCTGGAAGCCCCAGGTCTCGAGCCGGGAGCGGGTACAGGCCCGGTCGTCGTGGGCGAGGCGTTCCGCCTCGGCGAGGAGCCGCGCGCCGAGGCCGATGCCCCGGTGGGGCGTGTCCACCCAGAGCAGGTCCACATGGAGCCAGTAGGCCCAGGTCCGTCCGCTCAGCCCGCCGGCCAGCTCCCCGCTGTCGTCCAGGAGCCATACCTCCAGCGGGACTTCGTGCTCGGCGGAGGTGGAGTGCAGGGCGCGCAGCTCCGGTGAGCCGTCCCAGTTGTCGTCGTGCAGCCGACGGCCCAGCAGAATACGACGTTCCTTGTCCACTTCGGTCTCAAGACGGAACATGAACAACACCCTAAACACCTTGGGTGGTCAGTTCCGCGAATCGCCTTCCGCCGACCACCGCCCGCCGTACGCTGATGCTCAGCACCGGTGGGGGCCGGTGCCGTTTCAGGGGACGAGACAGTCGGATACGACGCCCAGGGCGGGTGGTGGCCGGCACACGGCGGCGGCCGTGCGCCGTCGGTCCACCGGAGTGCTCCGGGCGTCGTGTCCGCCGCGGTCCGCCCCCGTCGGGGTCGGCCATGAACGGCGCGTCCCAGGAGCTCACACAGCATGGGGGTGTCTGTGGCTCGTATCCGGGTTCTGGTGGTCGACGACCACCGCATCTTTGCCGAGTCCCTCGCGGCGGCCCTCGCCGCCGAACCGGATGTCGACGTGTCCGCGGCGGGCAGTGGCCCAGCCGCGCTGCGGTGTCTGGAGCGCGCGACCGCCGAGGGACGCCGCTACGACGTGATGCTGGTCGACGCCGAACTGGGCATCCTCGCTCCGGACGGCGCCCGGACCGTTCCCGCGCCGCTCGGCGCACCGGAGGGCTCGGCCGGCTCTGCTCCGGTGGACGGCATCTCGTTGGTGGCCGGGGTGCGTGCGGGGCATCCGCGCCTGCGCACGGTGGTGCTCGCCGAGATGGACGACCCGCGCCGGGCGGCGACGGCGCTGCAGGCCGGAGCGTCGGGCTGGGTCGCCAAGGACTGCTCGCTGCAACGTCTGTTGACGGTCATACGAGGCGTGCTGCGTGACGAGACGCATCTGCCGGCCGCGCTGCTGACCGGGGTCCTGCGGGAGCTGACCGCGGCCCGTAAACACCGCACCGAGAGCGAGCAGCTCGTCGAGTCCCTGACGCCGCGCGAGCGCGAGGTACTGCGCTGCATGGTGGCGGGCCTGGGCCGCAAGGCGGTCGCGGAGCGACTCTTCCTCTCCCCGCACACGGTGCGCACCCATATGCAGAACGTGCTGGGGAAGCTGGGTGTGCACTCGACCCTGGCAGCCGTGGCGCTGGCCCGGCGGGCCGGTGTCGGTCCAGCCGCGCTAACCGGGGATGTTGTCGAACGGGGCGGTCAACTGGCGTAGCAGCCCCGCCAGTTCCGACTGCTGCTGACGGGAGAGCTCGCCCAGGATGGCCCGCTCCTGGTCGAGCAGCCCGGCCAGCGACTGGTCGGCCTTGTCGCGGCCCAGGGCGGTCAGCCTCACCAGGACGCCGCGGCGGTCGCTCGGGTCGGGCAGCCGCTCCACCAGGTGCTTCTTGGTCAGCCGGTCGATGCGGTTCGTCATCGTGCCCGAGGTGACGAGCGTCTGGGTGAGGAGCTGGCCGGGGGAGAGCTGGTACGGGGCGCCGGCACGGCGAAGGGACGTCAGGACGTCGAATTCCCAGGGCTCCAGCTCGTGCTCCGCGAAGGCGATTCTGCGGGCCCGGTCCAGATGCCGGGCCAGCCGGGAGACGCGGCTCAGGACCTCGAGTGGTTCCACGTCGAGGTCGGGGCGCTCGCGGCGCCATGCAGCGACCAGTCGGTCGACCTCGTCCTCCATGTCGATCAGTGTAAAGGGTCCCTCGACATGAAGTCTCTTGAATTCAAGTGTCTTGACATCAAGAAAAACACCTGGTGATCCTGGCCGTATGACAGCACCCACCTGGGACCCCCGGCAATACCTCCGGCACGCGGACCACCGCACCCGCCCCTTCCTCGACCTCCTCGCCCGGACCGGGCCCCTGCCGCACGAACCCGCACCCCGGATCGCCGACCTCGGCTGCGGCGCGGGCAACGTCACCGCCCTCCTCGCAGCACGCTGGCCCGGCGCCCGCATCACCGGCTACGACAGTTCCCCCCAGATGCTCGAACGCGCCCGTACCCACGCCGGCCCCCTCCTCGACTTCACCGAAGCCGACGCCGCCACCTGGGCGCCCACCGAGACGTACGACCTCATCGTCTCCAACGCCCTGCTCCAGTGGGTCCCGGGCCATACCGCCCGCTTCCCCCACTGGCTGGACGCCCTCGCCCCCGGCGGCACCCTCGCCTTCCAGGTCCCCGGCAACTTCGACGCCCCCAGCCACACCCTCATGCGCGAACTCGCCGAGTCCCCCCACTGGCACGACCGCCTCGGCGGCCTCCTGCGCCACGGCGACGCCGTACACACTCCCGCCGACTACCTGGAACACCTCACCGCACCCGGACGGACCGTCGACGTCTGGGAGACCACCTACCTGCACCTGCTCCAGGGTGAGGACCCCGTCCTCGACTGGGTCAAGGGCACCGGCCTGCGCCCGCTCCTCGACGCCCTCGCCGACGACCCGGAGGCCCAGGAGGCCTTCCTCGCGCAATACCGCGACCTGCTCCGCACCGCCTACCCGGCCGGCCCGCACGGCACGGTCTTCCCGTTCCGCCGGATCTTCGCGGTGACCCGCACGGCCGGGTGAGCCGTCAGAGCCGGTCGAGGGCGTCCGGTGAGATGTCCAGGTCCACGGGGAACGGCACCCCGGTCTTGAGCCGGTCGTGATGGATGCCCGTCAGGGCATGAGGCTGTGAAAAGTGCGCTGCGGACTCACGAAAACCAGGCTCCCGTCGAGCAATTCCGTGTGCGGCGGGAGATCGGGCAGCGTGAACAGGTCGTCCACGGTGTATCCGTCCTGCGGGGGCACCGGCCAGCGGCTGCTGTGCCCGGTGATCGGCTCGGCGGTCATGGTTCCTCCCATGGACGGGATTCTGTGCCCTGCCGACCACACGACGGCCGGGTGTTCACAGGCGTCATCACAACGGGTGACGCGCCGGGAGCCTGCTCGTGGATCAGCTCTTCCGGTGGCCTATCAGTCGCGGCTTCGACTCCAGGTTCTCCAGTCCGTGCCACGCCAGATTCACCAGGTGGGCCGCGACCTCGGCCTTCTTCGGCTTCCGTACGTCCAGCCACCACTGCCCGGTCAGCGCCACCATCCCGACCAGCGCCTGCGCGTACAGCGGGGCCAGCTTCGCGTCGAAACCCCGGGCCTTGAACTCCAGGCCCAGGATGTCCTCGACCTGCGTCGCGATGTCGCTGATCAGCGAAGCGAACGTACCCGTGGACTGTGCGACCGGGGAGTCACGGACCAGGATCCGGAAACCGTCCGTGTACGTCTCGATGTAGTCGAGCAGCGCGAACGCCGCCTGCTCCAGCAGCTCACGCGGATGACCCGCCGTGAGCGCCCCGGTCACCAGGTCCAGCAGTTGGCGCATCTCGCGGTCGACCACGACGGCGTACAGGCCCTCCTTGCCGCCGAAGTGCTCGTACACCACCGGCTTGGAGACCCCGGCGCGCGCCGCGATCTCCTCCACCGAGGTGCCCTCGAAGCCCTTGTCGGCGAACAGGGCGCGGCCGATGTCCAGGAGTTGCTCGCGGCGCTCCTTGCCCGTCATCCGGACCCGCCGGACCCGTCGGGTGGGGGCAGGCACGCTCTTCTCGCCGCTGGTGCTTCCGTCGGTCGCCACGTCGTCAATCATGCCGGGTCGACGACCGGGGGCTTGCGC
Source organism: Streptomyces sp. NPDC005791 (assembly GCF_042871485.1). Lineage (NCBI taxonomy): Bacteria > Bacillati > Actinomycetota > Actinomycetes > Kitasatosporales > Streptomycetaceae > Streptomyces > Streptomyces sp. NPDC005791. The sequence goes on along the minus strand of NZ_JBIAIP010000007.1, from coordinate 150,646 downwards.
CGGGAGGCGATACGCGAGGCATCGGGCCACCGCACGTCGTGCGCCCAGCCCAGCTGCTCGAACCAGCGGATCAGCCGGGCGCTGGAATCGATCTGTCCCCTCATCACTCCGTGCCGGGCACTCGTCGGGTCCGCGTGGTGCAGGTTGTGCCAGGACTCGCCGCACGAGAGCACCGCCAGCCACCAGACGTTCCCGGACCTGTCGCGGGACTTGAAGGGGCGCTTGCCGACCGCGTGACAGATCGAGTTGATCGACCAGGTCACGTGGTGCAGCAGCGCGACACGGACCAGCGAACCCCAGAAGAAGGCGGTGAACGCACCCCACCACGACATGGTGACCAGCCCGCCGACCAGCGGCGGAATCGCCAGCGAGAGGATCGTGAAGCTGAGGAAGTGACGCGAGATCGCACGGATCGCCGGGTCCCTGACCAGGTCCGGGGCGTACTTCTGCTGCGGCGTCTGCTCCTCGTTGAACATCCAGCCGATGTGGGCCCACCACAGGCCCTTCAGCAGCGCCGGGAAGTTCTCACCGAACCGCCACGGCGAATGCGGATCACCCTCGGCGTCGGAGAACCGGTGGTGCTTGCGGTGGTCGGCCACCCAGCGCACCAGCGGGCCCTCCACGGCCATGGAGCCGGCGACGGCCAGGGCGATACGGAGCGGACGCTTCGCCTTGAACGAGCCGTGCGTGAAGTAGCGGTGGAAACCGATCGTCACGCCGTGGCAGCCCCAGTAGTACATGGCGACCAGCAGGCCCAGGTCGAGCCAGCTGACGCCACGGCCCCAGGCCAGCGGCACCGCCGCGACCAGGGCCGCGAACGGCACCACGATGAACAGCAGCAGGGCGATCTGTTCGATCGAACGTTTCTTGTCGCCGCCGAGCGTGGCGGAGGTGGTTGCGGAGTCGCCTGCCGCCGTCGGCAGGCCGTCGTCGATCACATCGGGGCTGGTGGGCATTGGGGAGTCCCCTGTGAGGTGAGGAAATATGATGGTATGAGCGGGCTACGCTTCCGTAACCTACGGCAACGTAAGTATGACAGCGAAGAGCGCCACGACACGAGCGCGCCGCCGCCACAACCCCTCCGCCACCAGGCCCACACCTCCCGCCTACCCCGGATCGGAACCATCCCGCAGGGCAACGAGGACGCCGAACCCCCGGACACCTATCCTGGGGAGCGTCGGACAGCGCGGTCCGCACTCTGCACATCCGGGGTGACCCGTCAGCACCGCGAGCGCCCCGGCCCCCCTGACAGACGTGCTCAACCACTGCAAGGAGCCGCACACTGTGAGCAGTGCCGACCAGACCTCTGCCGCCACCACCGAACTGCGGGCCGACATCCGCCGCCTCGGCGACCTGCTGGGCGAGACCCTCGTACGCCAGGAAGGCCAGGACCTCCTCGACCTCGTCGAGCGCGTCCGCGCCCTGACCCGCACCGACGGCGAGGCAGCAGCCGAGCTCCTCGGCGACACGGACCTGGAGACCGCCGCACAACTCGTGCGCGCCTTCTCCACCTACTTCCACCTCGCCAACGTCACCGAGCAGGTCCACCGCGCCCACGAGATGCGCGACCGCCGGGCCGCCGAGGGCGGGCTCCTCGCCCGCACCGCCGACCGCCTCAAGGACGCCGACCCCGAACACCTGCGCCAGACGGTCAAGAACCTCAACGTCCGGCCCGTCTTCACCGCACACCCCACCGAAGCCGCACGACGCTCCGTACTCAACAAGCTGCGCCGCATCGCCGCGCTCCTCGAAACCCCCGTCATCGAGGCCGACCGGCGCCGCCAGGACATCCGGCTCGCCGAGAACATCGACCTCATCTGGCAGACCGACGAACTCCGCGTCGTCCGCCCCGAGCCCGCCGACGAAGCCCGCAACGCCATCTACTACCTCGACGAGCTCCACGCCAACGCCGTGGGCGACGTCCTGGAAGACCTGGCAGCCGAGCTGGAGCGCGTCGGCGTCGAACTGCCCGCCGGCACCCGCCCCCTCACCTTCGGCACCTGGATCGGCGGCGACCGCGACGGCAACCCCAACGTGACACCCGCCGTCACCTGGGACGTGCTCATCCTCCAGCACGAGCACGGCATCACCGACGCCCTCGAACTCGTCGACGAGCTGCGCGGACTGCTCTCCAACTCCATCCGCTACACCGGAGCCACCGACGAGCTCCTCACCTCCCTCCAGACCGACCTGGAACGCCTGCCCGAGATCAGCCCCCGCTACAAGCGGCTCAACGCGGAAGAGCCCTACCGGCTCAAGGCCACCTGCATCCGGCAGAAGCTCGTCAACACCCGTGACCGCCTCGCCTCCGGCACCCCGCACCGCCCCGGCTGCGACTACCTCGGCACCGCAGAGCTCACCGCCGACCTGGCCCTCATCCAGACCTCGCTACGCGCGCACAAGGGCGCCATCGTCGCCGACGGCCGGATGGACCGCACGATCCGTACGCTCTCCGCGTTCGGCCTGCAGCTCGCCACGATGGACGTACGCGAGCACGCCGACGCCCACCACCACGCGCTCGGCCAGCTCTTCGACCGCCTCGGCGAGGAGTCCTGGCGCTACGCCGACATGCCGCGCGACTACCGGCAGAAGCTCCTCGCCAAGGAGCTCCGCTCCCGCCGCCCCCTCGCCCCGACCCCCGCCCCGCTGGACGCCGCGGGCGAGAAGACCCTCGGCGTCTTCCACACCATCAGCCAGGCCTTCGAGCGCTTCGGCCCCGAAGTCATCGAGTCCTACATCATCTCGATGTGCCAGGGCGCCGACGACGTCTTCGCCGCAGCCGTCCTCGCCCGCGAAGCCGGCCTCCTCGACCTCCACGGCGGCTGGGCCAAGATCGGCATCGTCCCGCTCCTGGAGACCACCGACGAGCTCAAGGCCGCCGACGTCATCCTCGACGAAATGCTCGCCGACCCCTCCTACCGCCGCCTCGTCTCCCTCCGCGGCGACGTCCAGGAGGTCATGCTCGGATACTCCGACTCCTCCAAGTTCGGCGGCATCACCACCTCCCAGTGGGAGATCCACCGCGCCCAGCGCCGCCTCCGCGACGTCGCCCACCGCTACGGCGTCCGCCTGCGCCTCTTCCACGGCCGCGGCGGCACCGTCGGCCGCGGCGGCGGCCCCTCCCACGACGCGATCCTCGCGCAGCCGTGGGGCACGCTGGAGGGCGAGATCAAGGTGACCGAACAGGGCGAGGTCATCTCCGACAAGTACCTCATCCCCGCCCTCGCCCGCGAGAACCTGGAACTGACCGTCGCGGCCACCCTCCAGGCCTCCGCCCTGCACACCGCGCCCCGCCAGTCCGACGAGGCCCTCGCCCGCTGGGACGCGGCCATGGACACCGTCTCCGACGCCGCCCACGCCGCCTACCGCAAGCTCGTCGAGGACCCGGACCTGCCCGCGTACTTCCTCGCCTCCACCCCGGTGGACCAGCTCGCCGACCTGCACCTCGGCTCGCGGCCCTCCCGCCGCCCCGGCTCAGGCGTCTCGCTCGACGGCCTGCGGGCCATCCCCTGGGTCTTCGGCTGGACCCAGTCACGCCAGATCGTCCCCGGCTGGTTCGGCGTCGGCTCCGGCCTCAAGGCGCTCAGGGAAGCCGGCCTGGACACCGTCCTGGACGAGATGCACGAACAGTGGCACTTCTTCCAGAACTTCCTCTCCAACGTCGAGATGACCCTCGCCAAGACCGACCTGCGCATCGCCCAGCACTACGTCGACACCCTCGTCCCCGACGAGCTCAAGCACGTCTTCGACGTCATCAAGGCAGAGCACGCACTCACCGTGCGGGAAGTCCTCAAGGTCACCGGCGGCAAGGAACTCCTCGGCACCAACCCGGTGCTCCAGCAGACCTTCGCCATCCGTGACGCCTACCTGGACCCGATCTCCTACCTCCAGGTGTCCCTGCTCGCCCGCCAGCGCCAGGCAGCCGAACGCGGAGAGGAAGCCGACCCGCTCCTCGCCCGCGCCCTGCTGCTGACCGTCAACGGCGTCGCGGCGGGCCTCCGCAACACCGGCTGACCCCAGCCGGAGCGACCGGGTGCGGTCCCCTCAGAGGGCGACGAACGTCGCCGTCAACAGGACCGCACCCGCGATCCCCGCACCCCACGCCGTCCGCGTCAGCCGCATACCGCCGCCGATCACCAACGCGGCCAGCACCAACGCACCACCCAACGGCACCCAGGCGTGCAGAAAGCCCGGCGTCCCGGTCCGCACGACGTCACCGGTACCGGGCTTCACCACGACAGGGAAACGGGCCCCCTTCTTCACCGCCACGGACCGCTCGATCCTCACGGCCGCCCGGTCACTCGACTCCGCGTCCGCCGTGAACGACCCCGTGCACACGTCCTCGCCGCACGCCGTCACCGCCATCGTGCCGTGCTCACGACCCTTGGCCAGAACGACGTGATGCGCGTCGTCCCACGACGACCACACGCCCGCGACCAGCAGCAACAGCACGACACAACCCGCAGCGAAGCCACGGCCATGAGCCAGCAGCCGGTGGGACGAACTCCGTTTCATGAGGGCCGATCCTTGGGCAGAGCCATGCCCTCGGTCAACCCGCGGCCGAAAACGGCCCGAGAAGCAACAGGAATGTCAGGAGTTGTACGAGGACTGAGCCCGCTCCAACCCGTCCTCCAGCAACGACTCCACCGCATCCGCCGCCCGGTCGACCAGATAGGCCAGCTCCTTGCGCTCCGTACCCGAAAAATCCCTCAACACGAAGTCCGCGACCTGCATCCGCCCCGGCGGCCGACCGATCCCGAACCGCACCCGGTGATAATCCGGACCCATCGCCTTCGTCATCGACTTCAACCCGTTGTGCCCGTTGTCACCGCCACCCAGCTTCAACCGCAACATCCCGAAATCGATGTCCAACTCGTCATGCACCGCCACGACATGATCCAAGGGCACCTTGTAGAAATCACGCAACGCCGTGACCGGTCCACCCGAAAGATTCATGTACGACAACGGCTTCACCAGCACCACCCGCCGGCTCCCCGGACCAGGCGAACCGACCCGCCCCTCCACCACCTGCGCCTGCGCCTTCTGCGCCCGCTTGAACCTCCCGCCGATCCGCTCCGCCAGAAGATCGGCCACCATGAACCCGACGTTGTGCCGGTTCGCCGCGTAGTCGGGGCCGGGATTACCGAGGCCCACGATCAGCCAGGGGTCGGTGACGTCGGACATCTGCGCTCGGTCTCCTCGCGTACGAACCAGTGATCAACAGCGTGACGAACAGCGAAACGGGGCGGCGGAACCCACGAAAGGGAACCGCCACCCCGTCAGTCAAGCAGGTGGGGCGAGGATCAGGCCTCGGCGGAAGCGTCCTCGGCGGGCGCCTCCTCGGACTGCGCCGCGACGACCTGGAGCACCACGGCGTCCTCGTCACCGGCGAGCACGGAGCCCGACGGCAGCGGGACGTCCTTCGCCAGGATCGAGTCACCGGCGTCCAGACCCGCGATGGAGACCGTGACGGACTCCGGGATGTGCGTGGCCTCGGCCTCGACGAGCAGGGTGTTCTGCACGTACTCGAGCAGGTTGCCGCCCGGGGCCAGCTCGCCCTCGACGTGCACCGCGATCTCGACCTCGACCTTCTCGCCACGCTTCACGGTGAGGAGGTCGACGTGCTCGATGTTGCCCTTGATCGCGTTGCGCTGCACGGCCTTCGGAATGACCAGGGCGTCCTTGCCGTCGATCTCCAGACCGATCAGGACGTTGGCGGTACGCAGCGCGAGAAGCAGCTCGTGGCCCGGCAGGTTGATGTGAACCGGCTCAGCACCGTGGCCGTAGACGACCCCGGGAACCAGGTTGGCGCGACGGGTACGACGGGCAGCGCCCTTGCCGAACTCCGTACGGACCGTTGCGTCGAGCTTGATCTCAGCCATGCTGCACTCCTCGTGAGGTGACGAAAAACCGATGGTCACCCGGCCCACGACAGGCCTGCTACGAAGAGCGCGTCGATAACGGACCACCAGCCCCGTGCCTACGCACGAGAACGGCCTCCCTCGCCGAGCAACTTGTCCAGTCTACCCGGCGGGGAGGCCGCACCCAAAGTGGATCACCCGCAGGTGGTCCGGCAGGCGGTCAGTCGCCCTGCTCCTCGAAGAGGCTCGTCACCGAACCGTCCTCGAACACCTCACGCACCGCACGCGCGATGGTCGGAGCGATCGAGAGGACCGTGATCTTGTCGATCTCCAGCTCACCCGGCGTCGGCAGCGTGTCCGTGAACACGAATTCGCTGACCTTCGAGTTCTTCAGACGGTCCGCGGCAGGGCCCGACAGCACACCGTGCGTCGCCGTCACGATGACGTCCTCGGCACCATGCGCGAACAAGGCGTCCGCGGCGGCACAGATGGTGCCACCCGTGTCGATCATGTCGTCGACCAGGACACACACCCGACCCTCGACGTTACCCACGACCTCGTGCACGCTGACCTGGTTGGGGACGTCCTTGTCGCGGCGCTTGTGCACGATCGCCAGCGGAGCGTCCAGACGGTCGCACCAACGGTCCGCGACACGCACCCGGCCGGCGTCCGGCGACACGATCGTCAGCTTCGAACGGTCCACCTTCGCACCCACGTAGTCGGCCAGTATCGGCAGCGCGAACAGGTGGTCCACCGGGCCGTCGAAGAAGCCCTGGATCTGGTCCGTGTGCAGATCGACGGTGAGGATACGGTCCGCACCCGCCGTCTTCATCAGATCGGCGATCAGACGCGCGGAGATCGGCTCACGACCACGGTGCTTCTTGTCCTGACGGGCATAACCGTAGAACGGCACGATCACCGTGATCGAACGGGCGGACGCACGCTTCAGCGCGTCCAGCATGATGAGCTGCTCCATGATCCACTTGTTGATCGGAGCCGTGTGGCTCTGGATCAGGAAGCAGTCGGCGCCACGAGCGGACTCCTGGAAACGCACGTAGATCTCACCGTTGGCGAAATCGAAAGCCTTCGTCGGCACGAGACCGACACCCAGTTGATGTGCGACCTCCTCGGCCAGCTCGGGGTGGGCGCGGCCGGAGAAGAGCATCAGCTTCTTCTCGCCGGTCGTCTTGATCCCGGTCACAGCACAGTCTCCTCAGACGTGTATCTGGCACCGCGCGCATGTGTCCCGATGTGCGACGAGCCAGCCGAAATGGGTGAGCATCTATCACGGTACGCCGAGTCCGGCGTGCCTGTTTCCGGTCAGCTTTCGCCGTCGGTCTCCTGGACGGCGGCCTGAGCCGCCTGCGCGGCCGCGCTGCCAGGACGCTTCCGTGCCACCCAGCCCTCGATATTCCGCTGCTGGCCCCGGGCCACGGCCAGCGAACCAGCCGGTACGTCCTTGGTGATCACTGAACCGGCAGCCGTGTACACACCGTCCCCGACCGTGACAGGCGCCACAAACATATTGTCCGACCCGGTCCGGCAGTGGGACCCGATCGTCGTGTGGTGCTTCGCCACCCCGTCGTAGTTCACGAACACGCTCGCCGCGCCGATGTTGGTGTGCTCACCGATCGTCGCGTCCCCGACGTAACTCAGGTGCGGCACCTTCGTGCCCTCGCCGATCGTCGCGTTCTTCATCTCGACGTACGTCCCCGCCTTGGACTTCGCGCCCAGCCTCGTCCCCGGCCGCAGATACGCGAAGGGCCCCACGGAGGCCCCGGGGCCCACCTCGGCGCTGTCCGAGACCGTGTTGTCCACCCGCGCGCCCGCGTGTACGACCGTGTCCTTCAGCCGTGAGTTCGGACCCACCTCGGCGTCCTCCGCGAGATGCGTCGAGCCCAGCAGCTGGGTCCCCGGGTGCACGATCGCGTCACGCTCGTACGTCACCGTCGCGTCGATCAGCGTCGACGCCGGGTCCATGACCGTCACACCCGCCAGCATCGCGCGCTCCAGGAGCCGCTCGTTGAGCAGGCGCCTGGCCTCGGCCAGCTGGAGCCGGTTGTTGATGCCCAGGATCTCCCGGTGGTCGCCGGCGATCGAGGCACCGACCCGGTGACCCGCCTCGCGCAGGATCGACAGCACGTCGGTGAGGTACTCCTCGCCCTGGCTGTTGTCCGTACGCACCTGGCCCAGCGCGTCACTCAGGAGCCTGCCGTCGAACGCGAAGACCCCGGAGTTGATCTCCCGGATCGCGCGCTGGGCGGCGGTGGCGTCCTTGTGCTCGACGATCTCGGTGACCGCGCCGGTGGCCGCGTCGCGGACGATCCGGCCGTAGCCGGTCGAGTCCGGGACCTCGGCGGTCAGCACGGTGACCGCGTTCGAGTCGGCGGCGTGGGTGGCGGCGAGCGCGGAGAGCGTCTCGCCGGAGAGCAGCGGGGTGTCCCCGCAGACGACGATCACGGTGCCGTCGACGGCGCCGCCGAGCTCCTCCAGGCCCACCCGGACCGCGTGGCCGGTGCCGTTCTGCTCGGCCTGGTAGGCCGTCCGTACGGGGGTGTCCCCGGCGGAGAGGTGCGCGGTGACCTGCTCGCCGGCGTGGCCGACCACCACGACGAGGTGCTGGGGTTCGAGCTCACGCGAGGCGGCGACGACATGTCCGACGAGCGAGCGCCCGGAGATCTCGTGCAGGACCTTGGGGGTCTTCGACTTCATGCGGGTGCCCTCACCCGCTGCGAGGACGACGACGGCTGCCGGGGGGTTGGCGCTCACGGATGTGCCCTTCGGCTTCGGGTGGTGGACACCCGCAGGATACCGGGGGCTTTTCTGCCCGAAACGAGCGCGGGCCCCGACCGCGAGGTCGGGGCCCTGGTTGTGGCTCCCCCACCAGGACTTGAACCCGGACAAATAGCACCAAAAGCTACTGTGCTGCCAATTACACCATGGGGGAACGAAACGGACTTTTCTTTAGTCCGCTCGATTCGCACCCAACACTATGCCGTACCAAGCCCCTTCCACGCGACGGTAGAGCTCAGCGCTCTTGGTTACATAGATGACGAGACAGCCGCGATACGCCTCACCGGTGTTCTTGCGCGTGGTCTTCGGGTTGTGCTTCTTGAGTGTCGCCCTCATGAAGTCGGCGCGGGGCACTCCCGTCAGGTCCGACCAGAAACCCTCGGCCTCCGTCACGTCTGCCGACTCATGAATGCTGACGCGGAGGTGCAAGCGTTCGCGCTTGACGCCGAGCAGGGCGAGCCAGTTCAGGTACACCTTGATCACGTTTGGATCGCTGTTGATGAACAGCAGGCTCTCTCGGCGGCTGTAGGGCTTGTCTTTCATGCCCTCCGCCCAGTAGAGCGTGACCCCTGCGATGAACAGCTCCCGGTCGGAGAGCTCACCCATGGACTCGCGTGCGATCCGCTTGGTTTCCATCCGTTCTTGATCCTGTCCGGCGCGCAGACTGGCCAGACCGGCGTTCATCAGTACGAGGCGCTCCTCTTCTGTGTAGCGAGGTTTCGGCTTCGGCAGGTCCCGCACCCACAGTGAGATCGAGCTCTTGGAGCACCCCAGCTCCACCTGGATCTGGTCGTAGGTCATCCCCTTGAGCCGCAGCTCCCTGGCCTTCGCGCGTAGGTCGTCCTTGGCGTTGGGGCGCTTGGTCCACTCCGGGGCGGGCTCGCCTTCCAGGAGGCGGTGGAGGATGTCGTTGTTGAAGACCTTCAGCCGGTCCCGGATCTGCCGCACGCTCAGCCCCTCCCGCCGCAGCGCGATCGCCTGCTCCCGTAGTCCCTCGAAGTCCGCGTACTTGCCGCTGGCATGTGTCATACGAGCAGCGTCGTCCGGAATGCGGACGTCCGGGTCGAAAGCGTGCTCGGTTCACCGGATCGTGCGATCTACCCTCCTTTGCGGTACGACCGGTCACTTTCCGTGCTGACGGAGTCGCCGGAAAACGGGATGCGTCCGCCCGTACGCTGGATGCCATGACCGCAACGGGGGCAGACCGGGAGGCGGCGGGGCCGACCACCCGCGGCTACTGGTGGTGGGGGCGGCGGCGGAGCGTCGCCCTGGATGTGGGGCTGGCGCTGGTCTCGGCGCTGGAGTGTGCGCTGGAGGGGGTGGCGTTCGCCGGGGACACCGGGTTGCCGGTGCCGCTCGGGGTGCTCTTCGGGCTGTTCGCGGGTGCGGTGCTGGTGCTGCGCAGGCGGTGGCCGATCGCGGTGGTGCTGGTGTCGATAGCGACGACGCCGGCCGAGATGGGCTTCCTGATGGGGATCGTCGGGCTGTACACCCTGGCGGCTTCCGAGGTGCCGCGCCGGATCACGGTGGTGCTGACGGGGATGACGCTGGTCGGTGCGTTCATCGTGTCGTACGTGCGGCTGCGGCAGAGTGTGACTGGCCATGCCGAGTTCGGGCCGCTGTGGCACGTCCCGATCGTGTCGCTCCTGGTGTCGCTGGGGCTGACGGCGCCCTCGGTGCTCTTCGGTCTGTACATCGGGGCCAGGCGCAGGCTGATGGAGAGCTTGCGGGAGCGCGCTGACTCGCTGGAGCGGGAGTTGTCGCTGCTGGCGGACCGTGCCGAGGAGCGGGCCGAGTGGGCGCGTACGGAGGAGCGGGGCCGGATCGCGCGGGAGATGCATGACGTCGTGGCGCATCGGGTGAGTCTGATGGTGGTGCACGCGGCGGCGTTGCAGGCGGTGGCTCCGAAGGACCCGGCGAAGGCGGTGCGTAACGCGGCCCTGGTGGGGGACATGGGCCGGCAGGCGTTGACGGAGCTGCGGGAGATGCTCGGGGTGCTGCGGAGCGGGGACGCGCTCGTGGCTCCGCGGGCGGGGCAGGTGCCGTTGGCCTCGGTGGGGCGGGCGGCGGCTGCCGCGGCTGTGGTGGTGGCTGAGGAAGGGCCGCGGTTGGGTGAGGTGGAGGCGCTGGTGGCGCAGTCCCGTGAGGCGGGGATGACGGTGGAGCTGTCGGTGGAGGGGGAGTCGCGTGCGTATGCGCCGGAGGTGGAGCAGACGGCGTACCGGGTGGTGCAGGAGGCGTTGACGAACGTGCACAAGCATGCGGCGGGTGCGAGGACGTGGGTGCGGTTGGCGCATCGGGGGGGTGAGGTGGCGATGCAGGTGGAGAACGGTCCGTCGGACGGTGTGACGGCGGATGCGGGGCTGCCGAGTGGTGGTAACGGTCTGGTGGGGATGCGGGAGCGGGTGTCGGGGCTCGGGGGTGTGTTCGTGTCGGGGCCGACGGATGCGGGGGGTTTCCGGGTGTCGGCGGTCCTGCCGGACGGTGGAGTGGTGTGAGGGGTTTCAGCCGGGGGTGAGGCGGGCGGGCTGTCTGCCGGTCATGAGGGTCTCGAGGGCGCGGTCGATGTCGGAGCCGAGGTACCAGTCGCCGGTGTGGTCGATGGAGTAGACGCGTCCTTCGTTGTCGATGGCGAGGACTGCTTGGTCGTCGCCTTCTGCGCCGAGGGGGGCGACTTCGGTGCCGAGGGCGCGTCCGAGGTCGCCGAGGGTCCGTGCGAGGTGGAGTCCGCTGAGGGGGTCGATGTACACGGTGGAGGGTGCGATCTGGCGGCCGGGTGCGGTGGAGCTGATGCGGAGTCCGCCGAATTCGGCCCAGGCTTCGACGGCTGCGGGGAAGACGGCGTGCTGGTGTCCGGCGGGGGAGGCGTGGGAGCGGAGGGCGTCTGCCCATTCTTCGGCCTGGCGGATGTCCCAGCGCCCTGGCTGCCATCCGGCGTCGCGGAGTGCGGCGTCCACGGCGACGGGGAAGCGGGTGGTGGAGGTGCGGCTCTGTTGGCCGGGCAGGTCGCGCATGAGTGGTGTGTTCAGCCCTTCTCGGCGGTGGTCGTCGCACCGTTGGTGAGGTCGACGGGGCGTACGCCGAAGTGGGCGAGCATCTCCGTGCAGGAGCGGCAGGGGGGTGCGTAGCTGCCGTGGAGGGGGTCGCCGTCTTCGCGGATGCGGCGGGCGGTGAGGCGGGCGTGTTTGAGCGCGCGGCGGGCCTCTCCGTTGGTGAGGGGTTTGCGCTGGGCGCGTTTGGAGCGGCTGTCGTCGGCCGAGGTGAGCTGGCGGGACAGGAGTATGGCTTCGGGGCAGCGGCCGGTGAAGCGTTCGCGCTGGTTGCTGGTGAGGGTGTCGAGGAAGTCCTGTACCAGGGGGTGGAGGACGGGTGGCTGGTCGCCTTTGCCGGCGGTGCAGGTGAGTGTTTCTCCGCGTACGGACAGGGCTGCGGCCACGGCGGGCAGGATGCCGTCGCGGCGGTGGTGGAGTTGGGGTGGGTGGTTCGGTTCGGTGGTGCTCCAACTGAGTCGCGGGTCTCCGGATGTGACTGTTTGTGCTGTGTGCATGGTGCTGGTGTCCCTCCCTGCAATCCCCCGAGTTGCGGGGGACAGCCTGCCAAATATGCAGGGTGGTGGGGAAGCTGGGTGGGTGAAACGTGTCCGCGTGTCGTGACTCGGTGGTTTGGTTGTCGTGTGTCCGTCACGTGGCGGTGACGTTGGGTGAGTGGCGTGCGGGGGCGGGGGGCGTTGTTGCGTCACCGCATAGGCTGTGCGGAACACCAGACGCAGCAGGGGGCAACCGCCATGACGACAGGTCGGCTCGGGCAGCAAGCCGCGCCACCGAATGCGGCCTATGCCGGGCAGGTCGTGCATTTCCCGGATCCTGTCCGGGCGTCCCGCCACCCCAGGGGTGTGCGTGTGGACGGGAACGGCTTTCCGGTGCTTTCGCCGTACGCGCGTGCGGCCGCGGAGATCGCGGAGCCGCCGCCGGGTTTCGGTGTCGATGAGCTGCGGCTGACGGATTACGTGTCGGCGAACGCGGCGTTGGCGGCGAGTGGGCATGAGTTGTGGGACACGATTCCCGCCGTGGCGACTCCGCACGGTTGGACGTGGCATCACGTGGCGGGTGGCCGGCGGATGGAGCTGGTGCCGGTCGAGGTGAAGGCGTTGTTGCGTCATCACGGTGGTCTGGCGACCGCTTCGGTGGATCAGGGCCGTCGGGGTACGCGGCCTCTGCAGGAGACGCGGCCCGCTCATTTCCGGTTGCCGAAGGGGTCTGTGGCGGTGGGGGAGCAGCAGATCCTTGGTGTCGAGGAGGATCTGGGGTATCGGCTTCCGGGTGCGTACCGGTCGTTTCTGAAGGCGGCCGGTGGGTCGGCTCCGGTGGGCGCGGCGTTGGATGCGGAGCTGGGGTTGTTGGTGGACCAGCCGTTCTTCACGGTGCGTGAGGAGGCCGCCATGAACGACTTGGTGTATGTCAACAAGTGTCTGCGTGATCACTTCACGAAGGATTTCCTGGGTGTGGGCTTTGTCCAGGGCGGGATTCTCGCGGTGAAGGTGCGTGGTGACGGTCTGGGGTCGGTGTGGTTCTGCGCGTATGACGATGCGCGGGATCAGGACGGCTGGGGTGTGCAGGAGCGGGTGGACCGGCTGCTGTTGCCGTGCGGTGAGGACTTCGATGCTTTCCTGCAGCGGTTGGCGGGTAATCCGCCGGAGCTGGAGACGGTGGCGAACCTGATGGTGGACGGTGGCTTCGCGCGGGCCGTCCCGGTGGAGGGGTGAGCGCGGTGGTGACGTTCGCGCAGGCGCAGGAGCGGGCGGATGAGTGGGTCAATGGTGATGTGCCCGCGTATCAGCACCGTGAGGTCCGGGTTCGTGAGTTCGAGCTGGGTTTTGTGGTGTGGGCCGAGGACCGTGCGGAGGGTCCGGTTTCGGACGGTGGCCGTCAGCGGTTGGTGATCGCCCGGGACAGTGGTGAGGCCACGTTGTGGCCGGGGTTGCCGGTGGGTGAGGTGATACGGCGGTACGAGGAGGATTACGGGGTGTCCGCGGAGGTGCGGGTTGCTCCGGAGGCGCCGCAGCGTATCGATCTGAATCAGACGTCGTTCCTGCTGACTCCGCCGGAGTGGTTGCAGGAGGCGGCGGACAAGCTGGGGATTCCGGATGGGCGTGTGGAGGCGGATGGGGCGCCTTCGGTGCCGTCGGCGGCTTCTGCTCCCGCTTCTCCTCCCTCTCCTCCCTCTCCTCCTTCCCCTCCTTCTCCTTCGGTGCCGGGCTCGGCGCGTGGTGATTCCGGTGCCGGGTGGCCGGCTGCGGGTGGTCAGGGGGATCACGAGCCGACGGCGAACGACGGGGTGCCTGCCGGGGGGACACCGTGGGCGGGTACGGACACGAGTGCGAGTGGTGACGGGGGTGGGGTGCCGCTGCCGGCGACCGTGTTCGCGCCGCCGCTCTCGGGGTCGGACGATGACGGGGCTCCGCCGCCGGTGGTTCCGGCGGAGGCGCCCACGGCGCTGATGTCGGGTGGCAGTCAGTTGCCGCCGACCGCGGTGGTTCCCGGTCTGGATCCGCAGGCACCGCCTCCGGGGCCTCCGGCTTCCGCTTCCGCTCCTGCTCCGGCCGCTCCGGCGCCCGGGGCGGGGGACATCGCGGACGCGGCGACGAGCAAGGCCGTCGTGCCGCCGCGGGGTGCGCGGGGGATGGGTTCGACGCCTCCGCCCCCGCCGCCTCCCGGGGTGCCGGGTATGCCGGGGGTGCGGCTGGGGGCGACTCCGCCGCCTTCGGGGCCGGGTGCGCCGGGTGCACCGGCGGGTGGCTACGTGCCGACGCAGCTCGTTTCGCAGATGGGTCCTCCGGGGGCGCCGGCTCCTGGTGCGACGCCGCCCCCTGGCGTGCCGCGGCCGCCTTCTCCTCCTGGGCCTCCCCCTGGTGCCACGCCGCCTCCGGGTGGCGGGATGCATCAGGCGGCGACGATGTTCGCCGACGCGAGCATCGGTGGCCCGAACGCGCCGCGTCCTCCGGGTCCGCCCGGCCCTCCCGCTCCTCCTGGCCCTCCTGGTGCTCCGGGGGTTTCGGGCGGGACGCCGCCGCCCTCTCCTGGTTCCACGCCGCCGCCCGGGCCGCCCCCTCCTCCTCCGGGGGCGACGCCGCCTCCGGGTGGTGGGGTGCACCATGCCGCGACGATGCTGGCGGGTCCGGGGCAGGTCGGCGCGGGTGCGCCGCAGCCGCCCGGCCCTCCGGGGCCGCCTGGTCCTCCTGGTCCTCCCGGTCCTCCTGTGACGCAGGGGCCGGGGTCGCACACTCCGCCGCCTCCTGGGGCGTACGGCTATCCGCAGCGGCCGTCGGGTCTGCCCACGGTCGGTCCGGGCTATCAGGCCGTGCTGCGTTTCCGTGCGGCCGACGGCAGTGAGCAGCAGCTGATCCGGCGTTCGGCGCCGGGTACTCCGCATCCGGAGTGGCAGATGCTCCATGAGCTGCGTGCGATGAATGTGCCGCCGCAGCAGGTCATAGAGCTGCACACGGAGCTGGAGTCGTGTGAGCTGCCGGGTGGTTACTGTGCGCGGATGATCCGGGAGACCTGGCCGCAGGTCCGGATCACGAGTGTGGCGCCGTACGGGACGGATCATGCGAGCCGGCAGCAGGGCATGCAGCACCTGCTGACGCATCAGGGTGAGCTGCATCAGGTGGCGGACGGCCCGGCGCGGCCGGCTCCGGTGCGGGCGCCGTTGCCGCAGGTGCCTCCTGCGATGGCGGTGCCTCCGGAGGCGCTGGCGGAGGAGCTGCACGGGGCGTTCGGTCCTGGTGTGCTGCGTTTCGACCAGCGGGCGGTGTCGCGCCAGGGTGTGCCGGAGGTGGTGGCGCGGACGTTGGTGTGGGCGGGTCTGCCCGCTGATTTCGGGCCGTTCTTCTGGGCGCAGCCGGGCCATCCGGTGGTGCCGACGCTGGCGGAGTTGGCGGTGCAGCGTCAGGTGCAGCCGGCGTCGGACGCGGGTTCGTACCTGGTGATGGGTTCGGACTTCGGCCGGGCGATCTGTGTGCAGTACGGGACGGCGAACATCGTCGCTGTTCCGGTGGAGGCGGGTCCGGGTGGTCAGCCGGTGCCGCCGCAGTTCGTGAACACGGGGTTGCCCGAGTTCGTACGGTCGATGGCGTTGCTGGGCCGGATGTGGCGGTTGCGGTTCGGGTTGACTCCGGAGCAGGCGGGTCGTTGGACGGTCGATTTCCAGGCCCAGCTGGTGGCCATCGATCCGGCGGCGCTGGCGTCGCCGGAGGGCTGGTGGTCGGTGCTGCTGGAGCAGATGTGGGATGGGTTGCTGTGATCCCGTCCGATCGCGTCTGATCTGTTGTGTGCGAGAGGCGTTCGTCCCGTGAAGGGGTGGGCGCCTTTTGTGTGGGTATTTGTGATGCGTGTCGCTTCGGTCCTGATTGCAGCTGATCGATTCCGACTTCCGGGTTAATTGCCGCATCCTTGGCGTATTGCTTCATGGTCGGGGAGTCGGAGAGCGGGAAAGAGGTCTTCGGGGATGAGTGGTGGACCGGTGTCCGCGCACGGTTTTGTCGGCGTACGGGGGCGTGGCTACCGCCCTGATCAGGTGGACCGCGTGGTGGCCGCACTGTCGGCGGAGCGGGACGGTGCCCAGGAGCGGGTGTCCCGGCTGACGGGGCTGGCCGAGGAGCTGGCAGTCGAGTCCGCGCGGCTGGGTGAGGTGGTGGCCTCGCTCGCGCCGCAGACGTATCAGTCGCTGGGGGAGCGGGCCCAGCAGATTCTGGCTCTGGCGGAGGCCGAGGCGGAGGCGGCGCGGGGTACGGCGTCGGAGGAGGCGCAGGCGCTGCGGGACGCGGCGGACGCGGCGGGCCGGGAGGCCCGTGAGGCGGCGCGTCAGCAGGCCGAGGTGGTACGGGCGGCGGCGGACGCCCACGCGGAGCAGGTGCTGGCCGCGGCGCGGGAGGCTGCCGGTGCGCTGCTGGAGGGGGCGCGCCAGGAGGCCGGTGAGGTGCGCGGGGCGGCGGAGGCGGAGATGGCCGAGACGCGTCGCCGTACGGCGGGTGTGCTGGCGCATCAGGAGCAGGAGCATGCCGAGCGGGGCAAGGCGGCGGAGGCGGAGATCGCCGGTGCGGAGGCCGCCGCGGCGGAGCGTGAGGCCGCGTTGGTCGCCCGGGGCGAGGAGGCGCTCGCTGTGGCGAGGCGGGAGCTCGCGGAGGCGGAGGAGGCGGCCCGGCACGGCCAGGAGGACGCGGAGGCGCGGGCGGCGGAGCTGTTGTCGGTGGCCAGGGTGGCGGAGGAACGTGTCGTGCGGGAGACCGAGCGGGTCCTGCGGGAGCACGAGGAGAGTCGCGAGGAGGTGCAGGCGCACATGGCGCACGTACGCAATGCGCTGGCGGCCCTGACGGGGCGGGCGGTCGTCGGCTCGGCGGGGGACTGAGGCACACCGCCTGCGGCAGGCGTGCGGACCGGCAGGCGTGCGGGCCGGCCGGGTCAGGGGCGCGGCCGGGGGTGTGCGGCGAGGTGTTCGATGCCGCTGTTGCAGCGCTTGAGGCGGGCGGCGAAGGCGGCGGTGTTCTCGTGGGTCCGGCCATGTCCTGCGGCCTCCTGCTCCTGCACCGGGTCGATCGTACGTCGGCTTGACGGCGGTTCATGGCCCCATGAGATGTGCACTAGACACATAACGTGCATGACACATTCGAAGTGTACGATGCACATCGCCCCTCGGTGGGCGAGACGACGACCCCCTAGGAGTTCCATCCTCATGGATGCCCCCCAGCCGACAGCCGGATCAGGCGGTGTGATCGCCACGCTCGCCTTCGCGGGCACCGTGGCGGCGGTCATGCAGACCCTGGTCACCCCGCTCATCGCCGAGCTGCCGCAGCTCCTCGACACCACGTCCTCCAACGCCGCCTGGGTGATCACCGTCACCCTGCTGGTCTCAGCGGTGTGCGTGCCGGTCTCCGGACGGCTGGGCGACCTGCTGGGCAAGCGCCGGATGCTGCTCGTGTGCGCGGTGCCGCTGGTCGTCGGGTCGGTGGTGTGCGCGCTCGCGTCCTCCGTCGTCCCGATGATCGTCGGACGCGGTCTGCAGGGGATGGGCATGGGCATGGTGCCGCTCGGCATCGCTCTGCTGCGTGACGTCGTGCCGAAGGAGAAGATGAGCTCCTCCATCGCCCTGGTCAGCGCCTCCCTCGGCATCGGCGGCGCTCTCGGCCTGCCGATCGCGTCGGCGGTCGCCCAGTACGCGAACTGGCGGGTGCTGTTCTGGGGTTCCGCCGTGCTGGCCCTCATCATCTTCGCCCTGATCTGGTTCCTGATCCCGGACGTCCCGGCCGCCGCCAAGGGGCAGCGCTTCGACGCACCCGGCGCCCTCGGCCTGGCCGTCGGCCTGGTCTGCCTGCTCCTCGCCGTCTCCAAGGGCGCCGAGTGGGGCTGGACCTCGACGACGACGGTCGGCCTGTTCGTCGGCGCCGTCGTGGTGCTCATCGCCTGGGGCTTCTGGGAACTGCGGACCAGGGACCCCCTGGTCGACCTGCGCACCACGGCCCGCCCCCGGGTGCTCATCACCAATCTCGCGTCGCTCTTCGTCGGCTTCGGCATGTACGCCGGCATGCTGATCGCGCCGCAGCTGCTGCAGTTCCCCGAGACCACCGGCTACGGCCTGGGCCAGTCGATGCTCGCGGCGGGCCTGTGGATGGCCCCCGGCGGCATCATGATGATGGTCATCTCCCCGCTCGGCGGAAAGCTCACCGACGCCCGTGGCCCGAAGTTCACGCTGATCTGCGGAGTGCTGGTCATCGCCGCGGCCTACGGCCTGGGGATCCTCCTGATGGGCTCCGCCTGGGGGCTGATGCTGTTCCTCATGGTCAGCAGCAGCGGCGTCGGCCTCGCCTACGGCGCGATGCCCGCTCTGATCATGAGCGCGGTCCCGGTGTCCGAGACGGCCGCCGCCAACGGGTTCAACACCCTCATGCGCGCGCTCGGCACATCGATCGGCGCCGCCGTGATCGGCGCGGTCCTCGCCCAGATGACCACGGAGACGGGTGGCTTCACCTTCACCTCCGAGGCCGGGTTCCGTACCGGCCTGATGGTCGGCTGCGGTGTCGCGCTGGTCGCCTTGGTGATCTCGGCGTTCATCCCGGCTGTCCGCCGTTCCACCACCTCCGGCGAGAAGGCCGACGCGGCCGCCGCACCGGAGGTGGCCGCGGCCAAGGGCTGACCCGGCGCGCGTCCTTCCACACTGCCCGGCTCCGCCCCGCAAGGGGCCGGAGCCGGGCAGTCCGGCATTCGGCTGCCGTACGCGAGGTCGCTGTCGTCGTCCGCGGCCGGGCTCGTACGGTCAGCCGCTGACGGCCCCGCTCCGTGGGTCCGGGCCGGGCTCGAGCGAGAACACCTGGTCGAGCCCGGTGACGCGCAGGACGCGGAGCACAGGGCCGGGCACGGCGACCAGCGCGACGTCGGCGCCGGCGGCGGTCGCGTGGTTGCGGGCGACGATGAACGCGGTGATGCCGCTCGAGTCGCAGAAGGCGAGGTGTTCGAGGTCGAGTACGAGCCGCTGGCCCGGTGCGAGGACGAGACCGGTCACCACCTGGCGGAGTTCCGGGGCGGTACCGAAGTCGAGTTCTCCCTCGACTCGGAGCACGGGGCCGGTCGCGGTGTCTCGGACGGTCGTGGTCAGTGGGCTCATGTCAGGGTGTCGCTCGCAGGCTCGGGCCGGTCGGCGGGTACGCCGAGGGCGAGGAGGGCGGTGTCGTCGTCCAGGCCGTCGCCGAAGCTGTTGAGCAGGCCGGTCATCGCGGCGACGACCTGCTGCGGTCCGGTGTGGGAGAGGCCGGCCGCGAAGTCGCGCAGGGCTTCGTCACCGAAGAGCCGGCGTTCCTCTCCGATCCGGGCCTCGGTGAGCCCGTCCGTGTAGAGCAGCAGGGTGTCTCCTGCCCCCAGCACGGTCCTGGCGGAGGTGAAGCCGGCCGTGGGCAGGATGCCGACGAGGAGCCCGCCGGGGGTGGGGAGGTAGTCGGCCCGGCCGTCCTCGCGCAGGACGAGGGCCGGGGGGTGGCCGCCGGAGGCGACCTCGACCGCGACGGTGTCGCCGACGGGTTCGAGGACGCCGAAGATGGCGGTGCAGTAGCGCGGGTCGCCCGAGGCGTACCGCTCGTGAAGGACGGTGTTGAGGGTGGTGAGCGCTGCCACGGGGTCCGGGTCGTGGAGGGCCGCCGCCCGCAGCGTGTAGCGGGTCAGGGAGGTCACGGCGGCGGCCTGGGGGCCCTTGCCGCAGACGTCACCGAGGAAGAAGGCCCAGCGCTCGCCGTCCAGGGGGAAGAGGTCGTAGAAGTCTCCGCCGAGGCGGTCCGGGGAAGCGGTGTGGTAGTGGGAGGCGGCTTCCATGCCCGGGACCGGGGGGAGGGCCGAGGGGAGCAGCGTGCTCTGCAGCACCGCGAGCGCCTCCTGCAGACGTTCGCGGTCCTCCTCGGCCTGCCTGCGGGCCTCTTCGGCGGCTCGGCGCTCGCGCAGCAGTTCCTGTTCGTAGGAGCGCCGGTCCCTGGCGTCGAACACCGTCGTACGGATCAGGAGGGGCCGGCCGTCGCTGTCCGTCTTCGTCGAGGAGCTGATGAGGGCGGGGAGACGGCCTCCCTCGGCCTTCTTGATGTCCAGGGCGATGCCGCTGACGCTGCCCTGCATGCTCAGGAGGGGCGCGAAGTGGGTGTCGTGGTAGATCTTTCCGCCGACGGTCAGCAGGTCGGTGAAGCGCATGCGGCCCACGACGTCGTCACGGGAGAGGCCGAGCCAGGTCAGCAGCGTTTTGTTGATCTTCGCGATGGTCCCGTCCATGAGGGTGGACAGATAGCCGCAGGGGGCGGATTCGTAGAGCTCCTCGGCGCTGTCCTCCAGCAACGCGGTGAACGCCGCGTCGGTGGAGGGGGCCTCGTCCCCCTCCGGTCGGTCGGGGTTCCGGCCGGTGCGGCACATCAGGACTGGTTCCCCACGAAGTCGACGATGGCGGCCGCGGTCGCTTCGGGGGCACTCAGCTGCGGGCAGTGGCCGGTCGCCTCCAAGGTGACGAGACGGCTGTGCGGGATCGCCTCGTGGACGTACGTGCCCACCTCCCGGGGGGCGATGACGTCCTGCGAGCACTCCAGGACCAGCGTGGGGACGCTCACCTTCTTCAGGTCGTCGCGGCTGTCCGTCAGGAAGGTGGTCCGGGCGAAGACCCGGGCGACGGCCGGGTCGGTGGCGCAGAAGCTGTTGGTCAGTTCCTCGCCGAGTTCGGGGCGGTCGGGGTTGCCCATGATGACCGGCGCCATGGCCGCGGACCAGCCGAGGTAGTTGGACTCCAGGGACTCCAGCAGCTCGTCGATGTCCTCGGCGCTGAATCCACCCCGGTAGCCGGGGGTGTCGACGTAGCGCGGGGAGGGGCCGATCATGATCAGAGAGGCGAACCGGTCCGGTGCCGCCGCTGCCGCGAGTACGCCGATCATGGCGCTGACCGAATGTCCGACGAACCGGACCTCGCGCAGGTCGAGTGCTTCGCAGATCTCCACCACGTCGCGGGCGTATCCGTCCAGGGTGCCGTAGCGGGTCTCGCTCCACGCCGAGAGGTCCGAGCGGCCCGATCCCACGTAGTCGAACCGCACCACGCGGAACCTCTCGGCCAGCGTGGGTGCCACCAGTCGCCACATGTTCTGGTCACAGCCGAACCCGTGCGCCAGGAGGAGGACCGGCGCGCCCTCGGGGCCTGCCACCGTGATGTTGTTCCTGCTGACTATGTCCATGGAGGCAGTCTCGCACCTGGGGGCGGGGGCAGGTCGCCGGCCCGTTCCACGGCGACCTCGGGGGGGCGGTGCGGCGCGTCACCCGAATAGTCTCGGCCCTGACATCAGTGCACGCCGTGTTCCAAGGACGGGGATCTCATGCCCGCTTACGTCATCGTCAACGTCGATGTGCTCGACGAGGAGGCCGGCCTGGCCTACGCACGCGTGGCTCAGGAGTCCATCCTCAGCCACGGCGGCCGCTACCTGGTCGCGGGCCCGACACCTGAGCCCGTCGAAGGCACCTGGGGTTCCTCCCGGTTCATGGTCATCGAGTTTCCCGATATGGACCGGATCCGGGAGTGGTACGACTCCCCGGAGTACCGGCGCGCCCGGGCGATACGTGAGGGCAAGGTCCGTGTAGGGATGCTGTTCGCCGAGGGCACGGTGCCCGAGGGCTTCTCGCTCCCGGTCCAGGGCGCGTTTCGAAAGTAGCGCCGTCCGCCCGAAGGGTGGGCCTGGCGGCGTCTGGTGCGTGTGATCGCAAGGCGGAGGGTCGCCCCGGGCGTGAGGGACCCCGCCGGAACCCCTACCCCGGTCTCATCCCCGGGTGCCGGACCCCTAGGGGAAGCTACGTACTTCTGCCCAGGGGCCGTTCCTCCCGCCGGAGGACGAGAGGGGGGCGCCCCGTTCCTTAACGTGTTCTTACATCGGGGATGCGGCCGGCCGGAGGGGACGGGGTGGGGGAAACCCCCCTCGAAGACTGCGCCAGGCACCAGCGCGCCGGAACCCCTTCCCGCCCGAGACTCGACACGTACACAAGGACGTCCGAGCATCGACCGACATAGGAGATAAACCGTGACAACGGCTGTAACCATTCCCAGGCACGGGGGCACTGGAGGGCGTACGGCCGTCGCTGCGCGAGCGCGCCAGGTCGTCAAGGCGTACGGCGTGGGCGAGACCCGGGTCGTGGCGCTCGACCATGTGGACGTGGACATCGTCCGCGGGCAGTTCACGGCGATCATGGGGCCGTCCGGGTCCGGCAAGTCGACGCTGATGCACTGCCTGGCGGGTCTGGACACGGTGACCTCGGGTCAGATCCACCTGGCGGACACCGAGATCACGGGTCTCAAGGACAAGAAGCTGACACAGCTGCGCCGGGACCGGATCGGTTTCATCTTCCAGGCGTTCAACCTGCTCCCGACGCTCGACGCGCTCGAGAACATCACGCTGCCGATGGACATCGCCGGCCGTAAGCCCGACGCCGGCTGGCTGCAGCAGGTCGTGGAGACCGTCGGTCTCGCCGAGCGGCTCAAGCACCGCCCCACGCAGCTCTCCGGCGGTCAGCAGCAGCGTGTCGCGGTGGCCCGGGCGCTCGCCGCCCGCCCCGAGATCATCTTCGGTGACGAGCCCACGGGGAACCTGGACTCGAGGGCCGGTGCCGAGGTGCTGTCCTTCCTGCGCAGGTCGGTCGACGAGCTCGGCCAGACCATCGTCATGGTCACCCACGACCCGGTGGCGGCCTCCTACGCGGACCGGGTCCTCTACCTCGCGGACGGCTCGATCGTCGACGAGATGCAGAACCCGACGGCCGAGCAGGTCCTGGACCGGATGAAGGACTTCGACGCGCGCGGGCGGACGTCATGACCGTCTGGAAGACCTCGATGCGCAACTTCCTCGCGCACAAGGGGCGGATGGCCCTCTCCGCCGTCGCGGTCCTGCTGTCGGTGGCGTTCGTCTGCGGCACCCTCGTGTTCACCGACACCATGAACACCACCTTCGACAAGCTCTTCGCGGCGTCGTCGGCCGATGTGACCGTGAACCCGAAGGCGGCCGGGGGTGCCGACGACATCCCGGAGAACGGCAAGCCCGCATCGCTGCCGGCCTCCGTCCTCACCCAGGTGGAGAAGGCCGAGGGGGTGAAGGGCGCCGAGGGTGGCGTCATGAGCATGTCCGTCACGGTCGTGGACAGCCACGACAAGAACATGGGCTCCGAGACCGGCGCCCCGACGCTCGCGGGCAACTGGACGCGCAACGACCTCCGCTCCATGGAGATCACCTCCGGTCACGCCCCGCGCGGCCCGACCGAGGTCATGGTCGACGCCGACACCGCCGAGAAGCACCACCTGAAGATCGGTGACGAGCTGCGCACCATCGCGGTCACCGGCGACATCAGGGCGAGGATCAGCGGCATCGCCGCCTTCACCGTCACCAACCCGGGCGCGGCCGTCGTCTTCCTCGACACGGCCACCGCGCAGGAGAAGCTGCTGGGGGCATCCGGCGTCTTCACCCACATCTCGGTCACGGCCGACTCCGGTGTCAGCGACATCCAGTTGAAGAAGAACGTCGCGGCGGCCCTGGGCGACGGCGCCGCGTACAAGCTGCAGACCCAGGACGAGGCCGCGGCCGCCAACAAGGACTCCATGGGGTCCTTCCTGGACGTCATGAAGTACGCGATGCTCGGGTTCGCCGGGATCGCCCTCCTCGTCGGCATCTTCCTGATCGTCAACACGTTCTCGATGCTGGTCGCCCAACGCACCCGTGAGATCGGCCTGATGCGGGCCATCGGTTCCAGCCGTAAGCAGGTCAACCGGTCCGTGCTGATCGAGGCGGTGCTCCTGGGCGTCGTCGGATCGGTCCTGGGCGTCGCGGCCGGTATCGGTCTCGCCGTGGGGCTGATGAAGCTCATGGGCGCCGTCGGTATGGAGCTGTCCACCGGGGACCTCACCGTCGCCTGGACGACACCGGTGACCGGGCTGGCGCTCGGCGTCGTCGTCACCGTCCTCGCCGCCTACATCCCGGCCCGCCGGGCCGGCAAGGTCTCCCCCATGGCGGCCCTGCGGGACGCCGGAACCCCGGCTGACACCAAGTCCGGCCGGATCCGGGCGGTGATCGGCCTCGTCCTCACCGGCGCCGGTGCCGCCGGCCTGTGGGCGACGACCAGGGTGGACGAGGCGAGCGAGGGCTCGCTCTACCTCGGCCTGGGCGTGGTCCTCACCCTCCTCGGTTTCATCGTGATCGGCCCGCTGCTGGCCGGCGTGGTCGTGCGGGTCCTCGGCGCCGTCGTCCTGCGGCTGTTCGGCCCGGTCGGGCGGCTCGCGGAGCGCAACGCGCTGCGCAATCCCCGGCGTACGGGAGCGACGGGCGCGGCCCTCATGATCGGCCTCGCCCTGGTGGCGTGCCTCTCCGTGGTCGGTTCGTCCATGGTCGCCTCGGCCACCGACGAGCTCGACAAGTCGGTCGGTACGGACTTCATCGTCCAGTCGAGCACCGGCCAGCTGATCGTGCCGCAGGCCGCGGACGCCATCGAGAAGGTGCCCGGGATCGAGCACGTCACGCACTACAAGGTGCTCGCCGCGAAGCTCACCAACCCCGACGGCTCGACGGCGGACGAGCACATCACGGCCGCCGACCCGACGTACCCGCAGGACCTGCGGCGTGAAGCCGTCGCCGGTGACCTGGCGAAGGCGTACGGTGCGGACTCCATGTCGGTCGGATCCGACTACGCGGCCCTGCACGAGATCGAGGTCGGCGACGAGATGACCGTCGCCTTCAAGGCCGGCGGGACCGCGAAGCTGAAGGTCGCGGCGATCACCTCGGACGACACGTCCGTCGACCAGGGTGCGATGTACGTCAACATCACCACTGCCGAGCGTCACGTCGGCGCCGACCGGATGCCCGAGAACATGATCATGTTCGCGGCGGCGGAGGACGGCAAGGAGAAGGAGGCGTACGCGGCCGTCAAAAGCTCGCTCGCCGCGTATCCGCAGTACAAGGTGCAGAACCAGGCGGACTTCAAGCAGGACCTGAAGGACCAGATCGGCCAGCTGCTGAACATCGTGTACGGCCTGCTCGCCCTGGCGATCGTCGTCGCGGTGCTCGGCGTGGTGAACACCCTGGCCCTGTCGGTGGTCGAGCGGACCCGCGAGATCGGCCTGATGCGGGCGATCGGCCTCTCCCGCCGCCAGCTGCGGCGCATGATCCGGCTGGAATCCGTCGTCATCGCCCTGTTCGGCGCGCTGCTCGGGCTCGGCCTGGGCATGGGCTGGGGCACGTCGGCCCAGAAGCTGCTGGCCCTGGAAGGACTCGGGGTCCTGGAGATCCCGTGGCCGACGATCCTCACCGTGTTCGTCGCCTCCGCCTTCGTCGGACTGTTCGCCGCGCTGGTCCCGGCCTTCCGGGCCGGCCGGATGAACGTCCTGAACGCCATCGCCACGGACGGGTGACTGTGCCGGACGGGAGATGACCGATCCGGCCCTGGGGCGTTCGCCGGAACGCCCCAGGGCCGGATCGCGTCCGGCCGTGGCCGTCAGGCGTGCAGGACCGGTACGTCGTACTGGGGGATCCACTTGTCGCGGGTGACGACCGTCAGTCCCTCGGTCTGGGCCTGGGCGACGAGGATGCGGTCGAAGGGGTCGCGGTGGAGCGGGGGGAGGCGGCCGGCCTTGACGCCGTGGCCTGCGGTGATCGCGAGAGCCGTCAGCTGGCAGTCGCGGACCCGCTCTGCCAGGTCGCCGGGTCCTGCGAGCTTGCCGGCGGACTGCTTGATCGCGATCTCCCACGGGGTCGCGGCGCTGAGATACACCGCGGGCTCCGTGTCGATCAGATCTTTGAGTTCATCGGAAAGCTCAGGGGAGTCGTCGAACCACCACAGAACGACATGGGTGTCGAGCAGAAGACGCATCAGCGCATCCCGAAGGCTTCGGCGATGTCATCCGGCAGCTCGTCGAAGTCGTCGGCGATGTGAATCTGCCCCCGAAGGGACCCCCGACCGGTTCGACGTACCTTCGGATGCAGGGGCACCACCTTCGCGATGGGTTCGCCGGCCCGGCTGATCACGACCTCCTCGCCGGTCTCGACCTGCTGCAGTATCCGGGAGAAGTGGGTCTTGGCCTCGTGCACGTTGTACTGCCGGGCTGCTGCCATGACTGCCTCACAGGGGCGACGAGTGGACTAACTACCGGACCAAGGCTAGCCCGGCTGCCGCCGTCCGGACAACGGCGTTCCCTCGCGCGAGTGACACACCGGCGTCGTACGCTGGACACCCCGGCCCGTCCCACGTGTCGGGTCCTTCGCGTTGCTCACTCGCCACACCGGACGGAACCTTCATGAGCCTGCACGGTCTGCTGGACGTCGTCGTCACCGACCCGGCGCTCTCCGAAGCGGTGAAGGCCGCCACCGACGGCCACCGGTCCCACGTCGACCTGGCCGGCCCGCCCGCCGCGCGCCCCTTCGCGGTGGCCGCGCTGGCCCGTGAGGCAGGGCGTACGGTGCTCGCCGTCACCGCGACCGGCCGCGAGGCCGAGGACCTGGCGGCGGCGCTGCGGACCCTGTTGCCGCCCGACACGGTGGCGGAGTTCCCGTCCTGGGAGACCCTGCCGCACGAGCGGCTCTCGCCGCGCTCGGACACCGTGGGCCGCCGCCTCGCCGTGCTGCGCAGGCTCGCGCACCCCCGGCAGGACGACCCGGAGACCGGGCCGGTCGGTGTGGTCGTCGCGCCGGTCCGCTCCGTGCTCCAGCCACAGGTCAAGGGGCTCGGCGACCTGGAGCCGGTGGCGTTGAGCAGCGGGCAGACCGCCGATCTGGGTGAGGTCGTGGACGCGCTCGCGGCAGCGGCGTACGCCCGGGTCGAGCTGGTCGAGAAGCGCGGCGAGTTCGCCGTGCGTGGCGGCATCCTGGACGTCTTCCCGCCGACCGAGGAGCACCCCCTGCGGGTGGAGTTCTGGGGCGACGACGTCGAGGAGATCCGCTACTTCAAGATCGCCGACCAGCGGTCCCTGGAGGTCGCCGAGCACGGGCTGTGGGCCCCGCCCTGCCGTGAGCTGCTGCTCACCGAGGACGTACGCACCCGGGCCGCGGCCCTCGCTCAGGAGCACCCGGAGCTCGGTGAGCTGCTGGGGAAGATCGCGGAGGGCATCGCCGTCGAGGGCATGGAGTCCCTCGCCCCGGTGCTCGTCGACGAGATGGAGCTGCTGCTGGACGTCCTGCCGAAGGGTTCGATGGCGCTGGTATGCGACCCGGAGCGGGTGCGGACCAGGGCGGCGGACCTCGTCGCGACGAGCCAGGAGTTCCTCCAGGCGTCCTGGGCGGCCACGGCGGGCGGCGGGGAGGCCCCCATCGATGTCGGCGCGGCTTCCCTGTGGGGCATCGCCGATGTCCGGGACCGGGCCCGTGAGCTGGGCATGATGTGGTGGTCCACCTCGCCGTTCGCAGCCGACGAGGAGCTGGACGGGGACTCCCTGCAGCTGGGGATGCACGCCCCGGAGGCGTATCGCGGGGACACCGCGCGTGCGCTCGCCGACACCAAGGGCTGGCTCGCCGAGGGCTGGCGCACGGTGTACGTCACCGAGGGGCAGGGACCCGCCTCCCGCACGGTCGAGGTGCTCGGTGGCGAGGGCATCGCGGCCCGCCTCGACCAGGACCTGACCGAGATCACGCCGTCGCTCGTCCACGTCTCGTGCGGGGCCATCGACCACGGATTCGTCGACCCCGCCCTGAAGCTGGCCGTGCTGACCGAGACGGACCTGACCGGGCAGCGCACCGCCAGCAAGGACCTGGGGCGGATGCCGGCCCGCCGCCGTAAGTCCGTCGACCCGTTGACGCTGCAGGCGGGCGACTTCATCGTCCATGAACAGCACGGTGTCGGCCGCTACATCGAGATGGTCCAGCGCACCGTGCAGAACGCGACCCGTGAGTACCTCCTCGTCGAGTACGCCCCCGCCAAGCGCGGCCAGCCCGGGGACCGCCTCTACATCCCGACCGACCAGCTGGAGCAGGTCACCAAGTACGTCGGCGGCGAGGCCCCGACCCTGCACCGGCTCGGCGGCGCCGACTGGACGAAGACGAAGCAGCGGGCCAAGAAGGCGGTCAAGGAGATCGCCGCGGACCTGATCAAGCTGTACTCGGCGCGGATGGCGGCCCCCGGTCACGCCTTCGGCCCGGACACCCCGTGGCAGCGTGAGCTGGAGGACGCGTTCCCGTACGCCGAGACGCCCGACCAGTTGTCCACGATCGCCGAGGTCAAGGAGGACATGGAGAAGTCCGTCCCGATGGACCGGCTGATCTGTGGTGACGTCGGCTACGGCAAGACGGAGATCGCTGTGCGCGCGGCGTTCAAGGCGGTCCAGGACGGCAAGCAGGTCGCCGTCCTGGTGCCCACGACGCTGCTGGTCCAGCAGCACTTCGGCACGTTCACCGAGCGGTACGCCCAGTTCCCCGTCAACGTGCGGGCGCTGAGCCGTTTCCAGTCGGACACCGAGTCGAAGGCGACGCTGGAGGGGCTGAAGGACGGGTCCGTCGACCTGGTCATCGGCACGCACCGGCTGTTCGCGTCGGAGACGAAGTTCAAGGACCTGGGTCTGGTCATCGTCGACGAGGAGCAGCGCTTCGGGGTCGAGCACAAGGAGCAGCTGAAGAAGCTCCGGGCCAACGTGGACGTCCTCACGATGTCGGCGACGCCCATCCCCCGTACGCTCGAGATGGCCGTCACGGGCATCCGGGAGATGTCGACGATCACGACGCCCCCCGAGGAGCGGCACCCGGTCCTCACCTTCGTCGGGCCGTACGAGGAGAAGCAGATCGGCGCGGCGGTGCGGCGTGAACTCCTGCGTGAGGGCCAGGTGTTCTACATCCACAACCGGGTCGAGTCCATCGACCGGGCCGCGGCGCGGCTGCGGGAGATCGTGCCCGAGGCGCGGATCGCGACGGCGCACGGGCAGATGGGGGAAGGTCAGCTGGAGCAGGTCGTCGTCGACTTCTGGGAGAAGAGGTTCGACGTGCTGGTCTCCACGACGATCGTGGAGTCCGGCATCGACATCTCCAACGCCAACACGCTGATCGTGGAGCGCGGTGACAACTTCGGCCTGTCCCAGCTGCACCAGCTGCGCGGCCGTGTCGGCCGCGGCCGGGACCGGGGGTACTCCTACTTCCTGTATCCGCCGGAGAAGCCGCTGACGGAGACCGCGCACGAGCGTCTGGCGACCATCGCCCAGCACACCGAGATGGGTGCGGGCATGTACGTGGCGATGAAGGACCTCGAGATCCGCGGCGCGGGAAATCTGCTCGGAGGTGAGCAGTCCGGCCACATCGCGGGCGTCGGCTTCGACCTGTACATCCGGATGGTCGGCGAGGCGGTGGCGGACTACCGGGCGGCGGTGGACGGCGCTGTCGAGGAGGAGCCGCCGCTGGAGGTCAAGATCGAGCTCCCCGTCGACGCGCACGTCCCGCACGACTACGCCCCGGGCGAGCGACTGCGCCTGCAGGCGTACCGGGCGATCGCCTCCGCGAATTCGGAGGAGGACATCAGGGCGGTGCGCGAGGAGCTCACCGACCGCTACGGCAAGCTGCCGGAGCCGGTGGAGAACCTCCTGCTGGTGGCGGGCCTGCGGATGCTGGCACGGGCCTGCGGGGTGGGCGAGATCGTGCTGCAGGGGCCGAACATCCGCTTCGCGCCGGTGGAGCTGCGGGAGTCGCAGGAGCTGCGGCTGAAGCGGCTGCACCCGAAGACGGTCATCAAGCCGGGTGCCCACCAGATCCTGGTCCCGCGCCCGACGGCGGGCCGGATCGGCGGGAAGCCGGTGGTGGGGCGCGAACTCCTGGCGTGGACCGGGGAGTTCCTCACGACGATCCTGGGGTCGTAGCGCCCGGGCTCC
This sequence comes from Streptomyces sp. NPDC005791, assembly GCF_042871485.1. Taxonomy (NCBI): domain Bacteria; kingdom Bacillati; phylum Actinomycetota; class Actinomycetes; order Kitasatosporales; family Streptomycetaceae; genus Streptomyces; species Streptomyces sp. NPDC005791. The sequence continues at coordinate 120,629 of NZ_JBIAIP010000007.1, read as the reverse complement.
GCGCGTCGGCCCCGCCGGGTGAACCGGCGGGGCCGACGTGTCTCTCGGAGTCAGGGCCTCTTGAATGTCACCCGGACGGTTGTGCCGACGACGTGGTGGTCGATCCCGAATTCGGCGGTCAGTCGAGCGACGAGATACAGGCCGCGTCCCGAGCAGCTCTTCTCGTCCGGCTCCCGGGGTGCGGGCAGCCCGTCGCCGCGAACGCCACGGTCCAGAAGGCCTTGCAACTCCTGAAGCAGGAGCGGCTGGTGGTCGGTCGGCCCGGGGGGCCTCGGTGACGGTTCGCGATCATCGGCAGCGGACGATACGGCCTGCCGAAGGATCCCCGGCGGTACGCCCACGCTTCTGGCCGCTCTGGGGCACCCGCCCGGGCTCAGTGTCGACCGGGTCTCCGCGCGGGTGGCCACGCAGGAGCAGTACGGCCTGCTGCGGCTGCCCGGGGACCTGCCCGTACTGAGGACCCTGCGTGTGGTCTTCACTGACCACGACCGCCCCGTCGAGGCCACGGTGATGGTCAAGGCCGGTCATCTCTACGAGGTGCAGTACGAGTTCATTCCGGGCGGCCCGGGGCGCCCGGCCTGAACGCCAGCCCGGCCGCCGTCCTGAACGCCTCCTCCGGGGTGCGGCCTTCGAGGGCGTCGTCCAGGTTGCCGCTGAGCAGCAGGGTCGCGAAGCCGTGGGCCAGGGACCAGGCGGCGACGCCGGCGAGTCGGGCGTCCTCGGCCCGGGCTGTGCCGGGCAGACCGCTGACGCCGGCGCGCAGTGCCTCGGTGGCGCGGGCCTTCGCCGTCAGCAGGGCGGGGTCGTCGGCGCGGTGGAGTTCCGGGCGGAACATCACCTGGAAGTACGCGGGGTGCGCGGCGGCGAACCGAACGTAGGCCACGCCCCGTTCCTGGAGGTCGGGGGCGGCGGCCAGGGCGTCGGCGAAGAGGGCGTAGCCCTCGGTTGCGACGGCGGTGAGCAGGCCGGTGCGGTCCTTGAAGTGGTGGGCCGGTGCCGCGTGCGACACGCCGGCCCGGCGGGCCAGGCCGCGCAGGGACAGGGCGTCGGGGCCGTCGGCCGCGATGACGTCGAGTGCGGCCGTCAGGACCGCCCGCCGCAGGTCACCGTGATGGTAGGTGCGCTCGCTGCTCATGGAGCCTCACGGTACGCGAGATCTAGGCATTGACAAGTTACCGAGGTGGTCGCATGCTGGGCCCCGGATCTAGGCGTTGACAAGTTGCAGGGACGACGGGAGACCGGGGACATGGCCGACGAGCTGGGACACGTACGTCAGATGTGGCACCTGCTGGAGCCGCTGCACGCCGTCTTCTACTACGCGCCGCAGGTGACCGAGGAGGCTGCCGCCCTCGGGTACGCCACGGACGAACGCTGGCCCGGCTACTTCGCGTGGCGCGCGGCGCCGCTGAGGGCGGTGGACGCGGACCGCGTGACGGCCGTGTTCCACAGCTTTGACCCGGCGATGGTCGCCCGGTACGTCCCGGCCGGGTGGGAGGTGGCGGAGCCGCAGGAGGTGCTCGCGGCGCGTGCGCGGGCGGTCGACCGGGCGTACCGGGCGCTGTTCGGCGACCGGGTCGCGGGCGCGGAGTTCGCCGAGGCCGCCGCTCTGGCGCGCCGGGCCGCCGAGGCCGCGGACGTCACGGACCGGCCGCTCGCCGGGGCCAATGCAGCCCTGCCCTGGCCCGAGGAGCCGCACCTGGTGCTGTGGCAGGCCGCCACGGTGCTGCGGGAGCACCGGGGCGACGGGCACATCGCGGCACTCGTCGAGGCCGGCCTGGACCCGGTGGAGTCGCTGGTGTCCTTCGCGGCGGTCGGCGCGGCCCCGCCCGAGGTGTTCGCGAGCCGGGGCTGGAGTGCGGCCGCGTGGGAGGCGGGCCGGGCGCGGCTGGCCGGCCGGGGGCTGGTGGCGGCCGACGGCTCCGCCACCGAGGCCGGTCGGGCGCTGCGGGCACGGGTGGAGCGGCGGACGGACGAAGCCGCGTCGGCCCCCTGGGCGGCCCTCGGCTCCGAGGGGCGGGAGCGGCTGGTGGAGCTGCTGGGCCCGTTGTGGGTGGAGGCGATCAGCTCGGGTCTGCTTCCCTCGGAGACGACGTTGGGTATCGGGAAGGTGTGAGCGGGCGCGCTCACACCCCCGGGGCCGGCGGGACCGTCAGGGTGCGGGCACCGCGGTCAGGCGGTCGCCGAGGTCGCTGCGCCGGTAGAGGACCTGGCGTCCCGAGCGGGCCCGGGAGACCAGGCCCGTGGCGTGGAGGACCCGCAGGTGCTGGGAGACCGCGCTCGGGGTGACCCGGAGGCGGCGGGCGAGCTCCACCGTGGCCAGCGGCTCGGAGAGGAGGGCGAGCAGCCGGGCCCGGGGGGCGCCCAGCAGGGAGACCAGAGCGGACGTGTCCGCAGCCGGTGGTGAGGCCCAGAGCGTGGCGACCCCGCGGCCGGGATAGGCGAGCGCCGGCGGCTCGTCCGCGCCGACGGGGGGCGCCGGCTTGTGGGCGAACACGGACGGCAGGAGCAGCAGCCCCCGGCCGGATGCCGGGAGGTGGTACCTGCCGTTCACCTGGTCGATGTGCAGGACCCCGCCGGCCCAGCGCAGGCTCGGATGCATGTCGGCGAACAGCAGGCGGGCGCCGCCCACGGCCAGCCGTCGCGCCCGGTAGGTCATGTCGGCCTCCAGCAGGAGCCGCATACGTGGCCACACCGGTTCGACGGCGGCCTCCCAGTACTGCCGCACGAGGGCGCACACGGTGTCACGGAGTGCGGCGACGTGCTCTTCGGGACCGTCGGCCGCGGCGCGCAGGGCGGCGGGGAGCTGACCGGGGGCGTGCGCGGCCAGCAGATCACGGCGTACGACGGCGGGGGGCGTGCGGCGGACGACGGCCAGCTCCTCCTCGAACGCGGGCGCGAAGCTCGTGGGCCGGGGCGTGAGGAAGTCCGGCAGGGTGTGGCGTACGGCGACCAGGGACATCAGCAGGCCGGTGTCGAGGGGGTCCACGTCGCGGAGGACCGATCTGCGCCAGGGGAGGTGGACCGCCGACAGTCCGGGGTCTCTCAACACCCGCAGACTGAGCACCGTCTCGTACAGCGGGGAGATGGCGAACCGTGTGTCCGCGAGGTCCTCGACGCCCAGCTCGAAGGTGATCATTAAGCCGTACGCTACATTCATTGGCTGCTTGCCGTGGCTCTTGTGAACTACCCGCATGACACCCATGGAGTACGAGCGCCGCGTCACCAGCGGCGCCGGCGCGAGCCGCCCGGGGCACAGGCCCGCGCGCCGGCCCCGAGGGGCCGGGGGACCGGAGTGAGCCGTCGGACCACCCTGTTCCTCGCGCTCGTCTGTGCGGTGGCCGTGGGCAATCTCTACTTCCCGCAGGCCGTCGTGCCACTGATCGCGGAAGGGCTGCACACCTCGCCGGAAGCGGCGTCCGTCGCCGTGACGGCCACCCAGGCCGGTTACACCGCGGGGATGTTCCTGCTGGTACCGCTCGGGGACCGGCTGCCGGCGCGCCCGTTCCTGGTCACCCTGCTCGTCCTCACGGGGTGCGGCCTGCTCGTCGCGGGCTGCGCCCCCGGCCTGCTGGTCCTGGGCGTGGCCGGGGCCTGCGTCGGGTTCACCGGGGTGGCCGCGCAGATCATCGGCCCGCTGGCCGCCGGGCTGGTCCCCGCGGGCCGGCGGGGAGCGGTCATCGGCACCCTGCTGGCCGGTTCGATCGGCGGCATGCTGCTGGCCCGTACGTTCGGCGGGGTGCTCGGCGAACGGTTCGGCTGGCGCGCCCCGTACCTGGCGGCCGGGGTGCTCGTCCTGCTGCTCGCCGCGGTGGTGGGGCGTGCGGTGCCCAGGACCCAGGCGCCCTCCCGCGGGTCCTACCCGGCGCTTCTCGGCGAGGTGCTGCGGCTGACGCGTACCCAGCCGGAGCTGCGCCGCTCGTGCCTGTACCAGGCGGCGGTCTTCGGAGGCTTCTCCGCCGTCTGGACCTGTGTGGCACTCCTGCTCACCGGCCCCGAGTACGGGCTCGGGGCGCAGGCCGTCGGGCTGCTCGCCCTGGTGGGCGCCGTGACGATCTTCTCCACCCCGTTCGCGGGCCGCATGGTGGACCGTCACGGTCCCGACCGGGTCAGCCTGGTGTGCGTCTGCGCGGTCGTGGTCTCGGCCGCCGTCCTGGCCGCCGCAGCCGGGGGCGGGGTGTGGGGGATCGCCGCGCTGGTCGCGGGCACGCTGCTGCTCGACGTCGCCATGCAGTCCGGCACGGTGGCCAACCAGGCGCGGGTCTACGCCCTGCGCGCCGATGCCCGGGGCAGACTCAACACCGCCTACATGACCTGCGCCTACCTGGGGGGCAGCGCGGGCTCCTGGCTCGGGGTCCGGGCCTACGACCGGGTGGGCTGGGGAGCCGTGTGCGCGCTGGTCGCCCTTCTCGCGGCGCTCGCGCTCGTCCGTCTCCTCGTGGGCCGTGGCGGCCGCCGCGAGCCCACTGCGGCCGAGGCCGCGAACTGACCCGTCGTCCGGGGCGCGGTGCGTGCGACCAGGTGTGCGACAGCGGGTGGTCCGGGTCGTTAGGCTCGTCGCCCGTGACGCCTTCCCCCGCGGTACGCCGCCGCCCTCGTCCCTTCCCGCTTCTGACGCTCACCCTGGCAGGTTCGCTGGCGCTGGCCGGATGCGAGGCACCGAGCGACCGGCCCGACCCGTCCGGGACGCGTACGGCCGCCGCCGGTACGGCACTCCAGGCGGTGGAGACGCTCACCGTGAAGGGCCGGGCGCCGAGAACGGGGTACGAACGGGACGAGTTCGGGTCCGCGTGGGCGGACACCGACCGTAACGGGTGCGGGACCCGGGTTATCTCTATGGTTCGCGCTGTGCTGGGGCTGTTCTCGCAGCGTATGCAGGGTGTGGTCGGCTGTGCATAGTGAGAGTCACATGAGTCACGGGATCCTGCGGACTCGCGGAAAAAAGGTTGTGCTTACGGCCGTCGTTGTCGCCGCGTTCGTCACAGGCTGTGATGGACTGGAGCCGGGCGGAAGCTCCGCAGGATCCGCGCCGGACGCAGCTGCCGGCCAGGCGGTGAGCCCGCTGACGAATTCCGACGGGACGAAGCCGGGGCTCGCCGCGCTCACCTCGGAAGTGGACAAGGCCAACGCACGCAAGCTCATTCAAGGACTCTCCACAAAGGGGCGTGGGCCGAAGACGGGCTACGAGCGGGATGAGTTCGGCTACGCGTGGATGGACACGGCGGACGGGGTGCCGCTGGCGAGGAATGGTTGTGACACGCGGAACGACTTGTTGAAACTCCATGGAAGGCAGGTGCAGTTCCGTTCAGGTTCCGACTGCGTGGTCGTCGCGATGGACCTGTACGACCCGTACACCGGCAAGGACATCGCCTGGAAGAAGGCGAAGGCCGCAGAGGTGCAGATAGACCACGTGGTCCCGCTCTCCTACAGCTGGCAGATGGGCGCCGCCCGATGGCCGGAGAGCAAGCGCAGTCAGCTGGCGAACGACGTGCTCAATCTGCTTCCTGTCGAAGGGCGCGCCAACTCGGCGAAGAGGGACTCGGGGCCCGCGTCCTGGCTGCCGCCGAACAAGAAGATCCGGTGCTCGTACGTGGTGCGGTTCGCCCAGGTCGCTGACAAGTACGAGCTTCCGGTGACGACGGCGGACAAGGCGATGATGCTGAAGCAGTGCAAGGGCTGACAGCAGCGCGTTGACTGTCCTGGCCCCGGGGGCTGGAGTTCCTGTCGGACGTGGTGGCTAAGGTGCGCAGTCATGGACGCTGCCGATCTCGACCGTCAGGCCCGGACTTTGTCCGGCTGCATCCCTCCTCTCCTGGTCGCCCGGCTTCTTGAGCTCGGCCACGATGACGAGGTGGAGGTCCAGGCCCGTCGTGGGGAATGGTTCTGCGCGCGGGCATGGGCGCGGCTGATCGGTGACCAGGATCGGCAAAGTCAGGCGTTGGAGGTGCTGGCTCCGTACGTCGCCACGGGCTGGTGGCCGGCAGCCCGGACCCAGGCGGAAATGCTGGAGAGTCGGGGGCGTGCAGAGGAGGCGATCGCGCTGTCCCGCCCGTATGCGAGTACGGGAGGACTCCCGCTGGAGTTCTTCGCGCGCCTGCTGGCCCGGCACGGGCATACGGACGAGGCGACCACTCGGCTGAGCTCCGGAATCGAGGACTCACTTCTCGCCGCCGCTCTCGTCGACATCGCCGAAGGAACAGGCCGGGACGAAGACATCGCTGCGTTGCTGGCTGCCCGGATCCCCGACCAGCACCGGTGTGACAGCCCGTGGTGCTGCAACGGCCTGGACCCCGACAGCGCCATCGGGCTGCTTGCCACGATCCGCGAACGCCAGGACCGCGTCGACGAAGCGATCGCCCTGCTGCGCACCCGGCACATCACATCTGTCAACAACAGGGATCAGCTGGCCGACCTGCTGGTGAGACACGATCGGATAGAGGAGCTTCGCGCGTACGCGGTGACCGAGCGCCATGGTCACGCTGCGCAGCGCTTGGCCGAGGTGCTGGAGGAGCGACGTGACGTGGAAGGCGCGATCGCCGTGTACCGGCAGTCGGGCGACTCGCAGGACTTCCGGTGCCACGGCACGGTGCGACTGGCGGAGCTCCTGGCACGGCATGGCCGAGGGGGCGAAGCCGTCGATGTGATGCGGGACCTGGCCGAGGTCCATAACGGGGACGACTGGATCCTGCATACGTGGGCCAGTCTTTGCCTCGACCAAGGCCGCCCCGAGGACGGCCTGGCGCACCTTGACGCCCTCGCCGCCGCCCGTGGGCGCGAGGAGGACTGGGACCTGTACTGGATACGGTTGCCGCTGCTCGCCGCCCGCGACGGCGTCGACGGAGCGGTCGCACAGGCACGCTCCCGCCCCGAGGGATCCACCTCGTACGCGGCGCCGCACATCGCTGAGCTGCTCGCTGGTACTGGACGCTTCGAGGAAGCTGTTGCCGTTCTCGAACAGCACACCCCCGCGAACAGCAACGACCTTGCCGGGTACCTCATCGAACTGGGGCGCGTCAACGACGCCGTCGTACTCCTTCAGCGGCGCGATCCCGCGCCGGTCTCGCCCGTCTGGACCGGCTCGCTCTTCAACGATCCCCCATTCTGACTGGGCCTCTCACGGCTGTCCGGCGGAGGACACGCGGGCCGGACAGCCGTGGGCAGGGGAACGCGACCTACGGAGACGGAACAGCCCGCATGGCGCGGCGGAGACCGGCTCGTGCGGCGGTGAGGTCGTCCTCCGCCTCACGCAGTTTGCTCTCCAGGGCGGCGATCTGACTCCTGGCCTCTGACAACGCTTGCTCCAGTGCGGCATTCCGTTGCTCGATCTGCTGTACCCGCTCGATCAGGTTATTCCGGTTCAAACCCTCCAACTCGGCGCCGAGAGACAGCCTGACCCGGTTACGGAGCCGATCGCGCTCCTGCTTGAGGTCCTTGATCTCTTCGCGAGCCAGTGCAAGATCCGTCCGCAACCCGGCTGGAGACACCTGAGACGCCTCCGGAACGAGGGAGTTCTGGCGCCCCCGCGCTCGCTGGGCGGTGATGCCGACCTGAACGGCCTGATGCACCTGAGGCTGGTTGTAGACGAACCACGTGGACACCGAGGCATCCCGTGCCACTTGGGTGACGGTGACCCGTCGTCCCGAGCGGAGAAGGCCGTCCACGGCGTCGAGCGCACGCCTGGTCTTGTCTTCGCTGTCCTTGGCGCGGCTGACGCGTAGGCGCTCGACCCGGGTGTTCCGGTCGTTGCCGCCGGAAGCGGCGGGGCGTTTCATTCCGAGCTCCGTGTGGTCAGTGCCTGTAGGGGAACGAAGGCCGCTGCCGAACGGGCCTTGCGCAGTTCGCGTGAGGCGGATTCGACGGCGGCCCGCTCCTCGGCGGGGAGCGCGTCAAGCTTCCGCCGCATCTCATCGGCTGACTTCGAGTAGGCGCGGATCTGGTCGTCGAGATTGCGCACGACCCAGTCGGCGGCCTCCATCGCCAGGGCGGCTTCCTTGTCGGCCCGCAGGTCCGCGACCTGCTGCTCCAGGGCGGGGAGGTAGGAGGGATCGGGTCGGTAGAAGTCGCATCCGGCGCACTGGAAGCGGATGCGGCAGTGCCCGCCGCCGGCCTTGACGTTGCTCGGCTCGGTGCAGCCGCCGTAGGGGACCCCGACGCTCTCCACCCCGTAGGCGAGGGGATCGCTGAAGCCGCGGGCCGCACCGTTCCGGTCCACGGCGAGTGCTGCGACCGTCCGTACGGCCTCCTGCTTCCGGCCGAGGGAGACCTTGTAGTACCCCATCGTCACGTCCAGTGAGCGGTGGTCCATGAGTTCACGCAGGACATCGGGGCGGGTGCCCGCGTCCGCATGGCGCTGGGCGTACGCATGGCGGAAGCCGTACGGGACGACCTGGGTACGGTCGTAGGCGAGCGGGGCGCCGTCCTCGTCGAGTCGCTCGTCCACGAGGTCCGGGATCATTTCGTCGACCCAGTCGCGGAAGATCCTGTTGGAGAACTGCGCAGCGTTCAGATGCCCACGGCGTGGACGATTGCGCTGGCCCGGTGAAGGAAACAGCCACTGGGTGCATCCCGGGACGGCCGGCAGTGCGTCGAGTTCCTTCTGCCAGGTTTCGACCAGTTGGGCGGTGCTCTCCGAGACCGGAAGCCGACGGCCGTGGCGTCGCCGCTTGTGGTTGTCGTAGATCAGCGTTGGTTTGCCGTCGACCCGCTCCAGGCAGTCGCGGCGCAGGCTGGTGATCTCGCCCGGACGTCGGCCGGTGTCCCGGAGGACCGCATAGATCACCTGGTACATCCGTGCGAAGGCGGTGGCCATCCAGCCGCCGCTCGCGTACGCCGTCGAAGTGCCCAGCAGACCGAGGTGGGCGTCGAGCTGGGAAATGACGTGCTCGGGAATCGCGCGGCCGAGGTCGTCCTCGGTCACTTCCACGGCGGCGATGGTGTGGAAGCGGGGATTGAGCGCGAACCCGCCGGGCACGTGGTCCATCATTCCGGCCTGGCGGGCGTATTCCAGGAACGTGCGCCAGTGACGGAGCAGGGCCCTGCGGTGGCTGGTGGAGTAGTCGTGACCGTCCTCAGGGCGCTTGGTGATCCGAAACAGGTCCACCACGGCGTTCATGTCGGCCATGGCGAGTCGCTCCGGCTCCTCGCAGTGCGGTCGGCCCGCCAGCCCGGATGAGGCGATGGTGGCCGCGTAGACGGTCTGACGGAGGTCCAGGACCGTTGGCCGTGCCGTGCGGCCGTACTCCTTGATCAGTTCCCGCAGCCAGCGCTGCTTCACCGGGCGGAAGTCGATGTCGCCGTGGACAGCGGCGTACTTGCGACCGCGCCCTGCCGTCAGCCCGATGAGCGCGCATTCCCATACGTCGCCCGAGGTCGGATCGGTGCCCTCGAACTCGACGCGTGCGCGTCGGACGTGCAGGAGAACACCGTTCAGAACGCCGGAGGCCGCAGCCGGAAGCCCGGAGGAGAAGGAGGCGTCCAGGTCAAGGAGCGAGCCGAGTCCGGCGGGGAGACCGGCCACAATGCGGCGTACCCGCTGGGGGGCCAGGCTGATACCGGCGTCATCGCGTTGCTGGAGCCCGTACAGGATCTCTTGGCGGACTGCAGGGCTCACACCGGCGAGCGAGAACTGGGAGACGCCCGGCATCGAGCCGTTCGCGGAGGCGTTGGGCTTGCGGCGTGCCGGATCCGGGGTGTGTGTGCTGTCGAAGTCCGCAGGATTCCCCAAGAGGCAGCGGGCCCTCCGGCAGGCGCTGCAGCGTGATCCGTTGCTCGCCACATGGGTGGCGCAGGAGATCACCGAGCAGATGAACACGCTGGTCGTCGGATTGCCAGGATCGGCGGTGAACAGCGCCTGAACCGAGTCCCACTCATCCGTACGCCAGCCCGGCGAGAGACGTACCGCGAGCCATGACGGCCACTCCGGGACACCGGGGGTGGAGGGAACGGCAGCGGGGCGAAGGAGCGCAGTGGTCATCGCAGTAGCTCCGGCGCGAGACTTTCGACGGCCGCAACGGCTGCGCGGAGATCCTCATCCTGGGCGTGCAGGTATACGGCGGTGCTTGCCGAGGAGGCGTGCCCCAGGAGGGTCTGTACGACGTCCGGGGCGACCCCGTTGCGGATCCAGCGGGTGGCGGCCGTGTGCCGCATCATGTGCGGTCGGGCGGTCAGACCACAGCGTCTCCCGATCCGTTCAATCACCTGCTTGGTATTGGAGTACGAGAGCGGACGTCCCGCGTGGACGCCGGTGAGGTTGAGGAAGACGTAGTCACAGTCGGCGGAACCGACTACCTGCTCACGCTCGGCGAGATGGTCGCGGTATCGGTGCACTACTTCCGGTGTGAGCGGAACCATGCGAGGGCGCCCGGCCTTGGCCCGCGCCCCGTTGACGTTGTCCTGCCGGGGCCTGACGTGCAGGTGCGCGCCACCGATTCGGCAGCCCAGGTGCGTGGAGTCGGGGAGAAGATGCATGTCCTCACGCCGCAGACCAAGGGCTTCGCCGACGCGTAGGCCCGTTTCCACCAGAACGGTCAGCAGCAGCCGGTCACGCGCGGTGCGAGCGGCGTCGATAACCTGCTCTGTCTGGACACCAGTGAGCGTCTGCGGCGCCCGCTCGATCTCCTGCGCCTTCAGGACGCGGGCTCTGACCATCAAGTGCTGGCCGCCCTCGCCTGGATCGAAGCCGGCCGGGGCGTGGGCGAGGAAGCGCGGCTCGCTGAGACGCGCGGCGACTTCGTGATCCACGTGTCCCTGGACCGCACAGAAGCGGAGGAACTCACACACCGCAGTGAGTGTGGCGTTGACCGTCTTGCCGGACGGAAGCCGTGCGTACTGGGTCGGTGTCCGTTCGAGGTGGAACTTGAACAGGCTCATGTCTCCGAGCCGGACGGTTCTCCAGTCGGTGCCCCGCTCTGCGCACCAATTGAGGAAGCGACCGATTCTGGGGATGTACGCGCGCTGTGTCTCGGGCGATCGCCCGACTCCACGCAGGTACAGGGAGAACTCACGTGCCTCGGGATGAGGTGCGTATGTCTCCTCGTCGACCAGGAGCCAGGTGGTTTCGCCGGTGGTGGGCGAGACGGCCTTCTCTGTGCATAACGTCATGAGATCTGCTTCCTGTCTCCGATGTCGCTCATGTGCCTCATGGCATGACCGATAACGGCGAGGGACAGGAATGGGTTACGGCTGTGCCTCATGTGCATCGCATCGATGAAGGAGCTGCAGATAACCCGGGACGACGTGCTGGCGGAGCAGCTGTCCGGTGTCGCGCGGGACGCGGACGGCTGCAAGGTGCTCAGCGGGGTCCTCGACCCCGATCCGTACACCGGCACCCGCATCGCGTTCGTGCGGGGCCGCAGCAAGGTGGACATAGACCATCTCGTGGCCCTGTCCGACGCGTGGCAGAAGGGTGCCCAGCAGTGGAGCGCCGGAAAGCGGCGGGCCTTCGCCAACGACGCGCTCAACCTGGTGGCCGCCGATTCGTCCACCAACCGCCGTAAGGGCGACGGGGACACCGCGACCTGGCTGCCGCCCAACAAGGCGTACCGCTGTACGTACGTGGCGGGTCAGGTGTCGGTGAAGGCGAAGTACGGGCTGTGGGTGACGGCGGCGGAGAAGGACGCGATGACCGAGGTGCTGTCCGGCTGCCCGGGACAGGGGCTTCCGGCCGGTGACAGCCCGACGGAGGCGCCCGTACGGTGACGGTGCCCCGCGCCGCGGTGTGCGTAACGGCTTCTCGCGGACGCCGGCCGGACCTCCCGTGCACCGACCGGGAGGTGAGCGGTTCGCTCGCCCACGGGCACGCCGTGTACGTCGAACCGAACGTCCGGGTGCGGCACCGGGTGGTCTGATGCCACGGGGCCGGCCCGCCCGCCGAGGAGTGGCCGGCCCCAGGGGGGCGTCGTGCGGTCCGTGCGTCAGAGCTTCAGGTCCCACTGGCTCGCGTCCCACTCGAACCCGGGGCCGACCTCGACGGTCAGGTTCTTGGCGTCGGCCGGGGCGTCGAAGGCGTACGTGGCAGTGATCTTCTTGCCCGGCAGGACGGTGGTGGCGGTGAAGCCTTCGCCCATCTTGCCGTCGAAGATCTGCTCGGCGTTCACACCGTCCTCGCCGGCGCGGGCGTCGACGCTGACGAGCGTGGCGTCGAACTTCTCCTTGCCCTTGTTCTCGATGACGACCGAGACCGTGTAGGCGCTGTTGCCCTTGGTGTGACCGATCGCGAACTCGTCGGCGGTGTACGGCTCCGCGGCGTTCACCGTGATCTCCAGACCGTCGTCGTACGCCGCGGCGTCCCCCTCTCTCAGGACGTCGTCGCTCTTGCCCTCGGTGCCGCCCGCCGCCCCGCTGCCTGCGGCCGGCTTCGCGGAGGCCGACGTGTCCGCGACCGCCTTGTTGATGTCCGTCACCACGTCGTCCACGGCCTTGAAGGTCAGCACGGCTCCGACGACCGACAGGATCAGTGACACCAGGCCGAGGACCGCGCCGAACGTCGTCACCCCCTTGTTCGTGGCTTCGCCGCGCTTGGCGCGGCCCCGGCCGGCCAGGCCCAGGATCAGCGCGATGAGGCCGAGGATCCCCGCGAGCCAGAAGAAGAACGGGACCAGCCCGGAGACCGTCCCGATGATGCCGAGGACGAGCGCGGAGATTCCGAGGCCGTTGCGGGCGGGGCGGGTGCCCGGCGGCTGCGCGGGGGCGTACGGCTGCTGGGGCTGCTGCGGCTGCGTGTACTGGGACATGGCTGTGCCCTTCCGATGAACGACGGGGACTGTGAGCGGATCGCTACGCCGCATCGCTGTGCGGCAGGTCAATAAGACCAGTTGCTGTGAACCGAGTCAACATCAGTTCGGGTGTGAACCGATGAAGGGGTGGTATCGGTATGCTCACCCACACACAGCAGGCGACACCGACGTGCGCGGAACGGAGACAGGCCAGTGCCGGAGGACTCGACAGAGGTGACCGCGGCCGGAATCGCCAGGCTCGCGGGCGTAGGGCGCGCGGCCGTCAGTAACTGGCGCCGCCGGCACGCCGGATTCCCGAAACCCGTCGGAGGCACCGAGGCCAGCCCGTCCTTCGCGCTGCCCGAGGTCGAGCAATGGCTGCGCGAGCAGGGCAAGCTCGCCGAGGTACCACTGCGCGAGCGGGTCTGGCAGCAGGTGGCGGGCCACCCCGACGGCGCCGTGACCGCGCTGATCCATACGGGGTGCGCCCTGCTGCTCGTACGGGACAGGCCCGCCGCCTGGCTGGAGATCACCGCCGTCTCGGACGCCCGGATGGCGGATGTGCTGCCGGGCGCCGTGGATTACGTACTCGCCGACCGCTTCGGAGCAGGACGCGCGGTTCCCACGCCCACGGCGACCGCTCTCCTGCCGTCCGTCCCCCTGCTGCGCGCCGTGGCCGAACTGGCGGCGGAAACAGGTGCCCGGCAGGCCTTCGACTTCCTCTTCGGCCGCCAGCTCGACGCCAACCCCCGCCAGTACACGCTCACACCCCCCGGCCTCGCCGGGCTGATGGCCGACCTCGCGCGGCCCAGGGACACCGCCTGGCGGAGCGGCAAGCGGGGCTCCCTCGCCGTCCTCGACCCCGCGGCCGGAACCGGCGCCCTGCTGTGCGCCGTCGCAGGACCCACCGCGCTGTACGCGCAGGAGGCGGACCCCGACCTGGCGGCGCTCACCGCGCTCCGGCTGGCCCTGCACGCGACGGGGAGCGCAGCCGACGGGCCCACGCTCGCGGTGAGTACCGGCGACACCCTGCGCACCGACGCGTTCCCCGGGGTCACCGTGGACGCGGTGCTCTGCCACCCGCCGTTCAACGAGCGCAACTGGGGCCACGACGACCTGGCCTACGACCCCCGCTGGGAGTACGGCTTCCCCGCACGCACCGAGTCCGAACTCGCCTGGGTGCAGCACGCCCTCGCCCACCTCCGCGAGGGCGGTACCGCCGTGGTGCTGATGCCGCCGGCCGCCGCCTCACGCCGTTCGGGACGCCGGATCCGCGCCGATCTGCTCCGCCGCGGTGCCCTGCGCGCCGTCATCGCGCTCCCGGCCGGCGCGGCACCCCCGTACGGCGTCCCGCTCCACCTCTGGGTCCTCCGCAAGCCGGGCACCGAGCAGCCCCCGACGCCCGAACTGCTCGTCGTCGACGCGGCGGAGCCCGAAGCCGCCGGCGCGCCGTCCGGCCGTGACCGGCTGGACTGGCCGGCGGTGCGCGGCGCGGTGCTCGACGCGTGGGCACCCTTCGACGTGCCGGGGCGCCGAGAACCCGTCGAGGAACGACCCGGTACCAGCCGGGCCGTCCCCGTCATCGAACTCCTCGACGACGACGTGGACCTGGCCCCCGCCCGCCATCTGCCGCCCCCGGCCGCAGGCGGAGGCGCGGCCGAACTGGTCCGCGTACGGGAGCGGCTCGACGACACCCTGAAGCTGACGGCCCGGCTCACTCCGCCGCCCGCCGTCCCCAGCGAAACGGCCAGGCGGCCCTTCATCACGGTCGGTGAGCTGGCCCGCGCGGGCGCACTGCGCCTGCGAACCGGCAACGGCTCCGGCAGCGGCACGGTGACGGTCCTCACCGAGCACGACGTCCTCGCCGGTACCGCCCCCAGCGGTACGCCCGCCACGCAGGCCGCGTCACCGGACGACGAACCACTCCTCCTGGAACGGGGTGACGTCGTCGTGCCCGTACTCGGCGGCGGTTCGGTCGCCAGGGTCGTCGACGACGCCACGGCGGGTGCGGTGCTCGGCCGCAACCTCCAGCTGCTGCGCCCCGATCCGGCCGCCCTGGACCCCTGGTTCCTCGCCGGTTTCCTGCGCGGCACCGCCAACAACCGACAGGCCAGCAGCTACGCCTCCACGGCGACCCGGCTCGATGCCCGTCGTCTCCAGGTGCCGCGCCTGCCGCTGGCAGAACAGCGGAGGTACGGCGAACAGTTCCGCGCCCTCGCCGCGTTCGAGGACGCACTGCGCACGGCGGGGCGGCTCGGAGGGCAGTTGGTGCAGGGGATGTACGACGGGCTGACGGACGGTTCGGTCGCTCCGGAGCAGGACCGAGGGGAGGACCTCCCGCAGTGACGTGAAGCACAACGGTTGCGCACAACCCGGGCCCGGTTGTCCGTGTCGGTGTATACGCTCACTGCACACGTCCGATCCACGCCCTCCGGGAGCAGCACATGCACGGCTACGGCTATCCGCCGGAGCAGCAGCCGACGCGTCGTCCGTCCTCGGCCACACTCATCACGCTGCGCGTGGTCTTCGTCGCACTCGCCCTGCTGAGCTGTGGAGTCCTCGCCTGGGCGGCCATGCTGCGACTGGCGATCGTCACCCGGAAACGGCGCGACTGGTGGCTGTTCGGCCTGGTTCTGGCGCTGAACGCCGGACTCATCGCCTACATCGGGTGGTTGCCGCCGGAAGACGAAGTGATGACGGACGCGCAGGCCGTCATCCTGCTGTCGTGGATCCTGGTCGTCTTCGGCGGCACGGTCACCTACTACCTCTACACCGAGATACGGCACTTCGGCCCGTACGGCGCTGCGCCGAGCGCTCCTGGCGCCGGGCAGCACACCGGACCGCGGACCGGGCCGTACGCCGGCCCGTACGGCGGGTACGCGCCGCAGCACGTGGCCGCGACGCCCGCCCCTTCCTACGGTTACCCGTCGGCCCCGCAGCGGAGGCCCGCGCCCACGCCGCCCCCCGCGGCCGCACCGGCCGCTCCACCGGCCCCGCCCTCCGACGTGCCGCGGGCTGCCGCCCCGCAGCGTCTCGACCAGGTGCGCGCCGAGCTCGACGAACTCAGTGACTACCTCCGCAAGGAGGGCGACAGCCGGTGAACGGCCGTGTCATCGCCGGGCGTTACGAGCTGGCGGCCCTTCTCGGCCAGGGCGGCATGGGTCAGGTCTGGACGGCGTACGACCAGCGGCTCGACCGCAGGGTCGCGGTGAAGCTCCTGCGCCCCGACCGGGTCGCGGGTCCCTCCGGCAGCATGGCCGCCGACGATCTGCGCCGTAGGTTCGTCCGTGAGTGCCGGGTCACCGCGCAGGTCGACCACCCCGGTCTGGTCACCGTCCATGACGCGGGGAGCGACGGCGAGGACCTCTACCTCGTCATGCAGTACGTCGAGGGCGCCGACCTCGCCGACCATCTGGCCGAGCACGACCCCTACCCGTGGCCCTGGGCCGTGGCGATCGCCGCCCAGCTGTGCGCGGTGCTCTCCGCGGTGCACGCCGTGCCGATCGTCCACCGCGACCTCAAGCCCCGTAACGCGATGGTGAAGCCCGACGGCACCGTGACGGTGCTCGATCTGGGCATCGCCTCCGTCATGGACACCGACACCACCCGCCTGACCCACACCGGCTCACCGATCGGTTCCCCCGCCTACATGGCCCCCGAGCAGGCGATGGGCGGCGCCGTCGGCCCCTACACCGACCTGTACGCACTCGGTGTGCTCCTGCACGAACTCCTCAGCGGGGACGTGCCGTTCGCCGGGTCCACCGCCCTGGGTGTCCTGCACCGCCATCTCTACGAGCCGCCCCTCCCGGTCCGCCACCTCCGGCCCGAGGTCCCCGAGGCGCTCGAAGCGCTCGTGCTGCGGCTGCTCTCCAAGGACCCGCAGCACCGACCCGCCTCCGCCCAGGAGGTCTACGAGGCCCTGCGGCCCCTGCTGCCCGTCGGCGGCGCGCCCACCGGTCCCCTCGACCCGACCCGGCCCTTCCTCCGTCCGCACGCACCCTGGCCGGACCGGGCGGCCGTGCCGGCTCCCGCACCCGCCGTCCCCGCCCAGCAGGCGCCCGCGCCGCCGCAGGAGCCGCCCGCCCGGCCGAACGTGGCCCAGGCCGTCGACGAGGTGAAGCGGCTGCTCGGCGAGGGCCGCATCACCCAGGCCGTCGACATCCTCGGCGCGATCCTGCCGGCCGCGGCCCAGGAGCACGGCGAACACTCACCGGTCGTACGGATCCTGCGCAAGCAGTACGCGGCCACGCTGATGGACGACGGCCAGTACCGCCGTGCCCTCCCGGAGCTCCGCCGCCTCGCCGACGACCGCACGGCGGAGGCGGGACCCGCCGACCCGCAGACCCTGCACTACCGCTACGACGCCGCACAGTGCCTGGAACAGCTCGGTGAGGCCGCCGCCGCGCTCGCCGAGTACCGCGCGGTCCTCCCCTCCTACGAGAACGGCTACGCGACCTCCGCCGGCCCCGGCCGGGCCTTCGACATCCGCCACCGCATCGGCCACCTCCTGCTCGCGGTGGGCGACCACACGGCGGGCCGCGGCCAGTTGCAGGGCCTGCTGTACGACACGGAGCGCGCCTACGGCCCCCACCACCCGCTCCCCACGGAACTCCGACGGCAACTGACCCACCATCGGGACGTGAGTGGTCCGATGTGAGGCGGCGGGCGACCGTGCAGGGGCGACCCGAAGGGATTGCGTCCGCGACCCCACACCGACCGGTCCGGAAATCGTTGGTCGAAGCAGTGGCCCCGATCACGTCCACTGCCTAACATCGATCACCGCAAGGCTTTGTGCACTGATGCACAAACTCTCCCCGGGAGGCTCCTTTGCACCGCCGACGTCCCACCGCGCTCGCCCTGTCCGCCGCCACGCTCCTCGCGGGGCCGCTCCTGACCGCCTGCGGAAGCGAGGCCCGCCCGGGCGCCGCGGCGGTGGTGGGCGGCGACCGGATCGATGTGGCCACGGTCCAGCGACAGGCGTCGGACGTACGCAGCGCGCAGCGGACGTCGGCACGGTCGGCGGACCTGGTGAAGGAGTCCGGGCAGCTGAATCGAGCCAAGCTGCACGGCCTGATCTTCGGACGGGTCCTGGACCGGGCCGCGAAGGACGCCGGGGTGAGCGTCAGTCGCAAGGAGATCCAGCAGGTCCGGGCGGCGGCCACCGCCCAGTCCGGTGGTGACGAGGAGCTGAGCACGGTGATGCTGGAGCAGCGCTGGGTGGCGCCCGGCCAGATCGAGGAGGACCTGCGCAAGGAGGTGCAGCTCCCCAAGCTCGCCCAGGCACTCGGCGTCGACCTGCAGACCCCGGCGGGCCAGGAGGCGGTGGGGAAGGCGCTCACCGAGGCGTCGAAGGCGCTGCACATCGACGTCAACCCCCGCTACGGCAGCTGGGACGACCGGAAGGTCCAGCTGAGCACCTACAAGGCGCCGTGGATCACCCAGGTCACCGCTGTCCAGGGGCAGCCCGAGGCGGGCGCCTGACCCTGCCCGGCCGGAGGTAGGTTCGGAGGCGTGAACGCTGAAGATCCCGGCCGTATCGTCCTGCTCACCGCCAGCCACCGGGTCGCCCCCGGTCTGCTGTCCTGGCCCGCCTGGCAGACACTGCACGCCGCCGACCGGGTGCTGTGCGCCCAGCGGGACCACCCGCAACTGCCGTACCTGCGGGAGGCCGGCGTCGCCGTCGAGCACACGGACCCGTCGGCCGAGGAACTGGTGGGTGACTGTGCGGGCGGCCGGACCGTGGTGGTGCTCGTGGGCGGCGAGGGCGACCAGTCACTGACCGACGGCCTGGCCCGGCTCGGCGGTTCCGGCCGGGTGCGGATGCCGGACCTGGAGCTGTTGCCCGGTTCGTACGACCTGCCCGGCGCGCGGCTCCTGGATCTGGTCCAGGTCATGGACCGGATCAGGCTCGCATGCCCGTGGACCTCGCAGAAGACGCACCAGGGCCTCGCGAAGTACGCCATCGAGGAGGCGTACGAACTGGTCGAGGCCATCGAGGAGGGCGACCGCGAGGAACTGCGCGAGGAACTCGGCGACGTACTGCTCCAGGTCGTCTTCCACGCGCGCATCGCGCAGGAGGACCAGGACGAGCCGTTCGGCATCGACGACGTCGCCGCCACGATCGTCGAGAAGCTGATCCACCGGCATCCGCATGTGTTCGGCGACGAGACCGCCGAGACCCCGGAGGACGTCCGCGCGCACTGGCTGCGGACGAAGGCGATCGAGAAGCAGCGGGCCTCGGTCACCGACGGGGTGCCGCTCGGCCAGCCCGGTCTGGCGCTGGCGGCCAAGCTCGGCGGCAGGGCCCGTGCCGCGGGTCTGGACGCCGCGCTCCCCGAGGGCGACGGGGTCGGCTACCGGCTCCTCGCCCTCGCCGTACGGGCCGAGCAGGACGGCACGGACCCGGAGGCGGCCCTGCGGGCGGCGGCCCGCGCCTACCGGGACGCGATCCGCGCGGCGGAGGGACTCGGGGGGCCCGGGGCCGCTCCGGATAGCGTCGAGGGGTGAACGACAGCCCCGAGACGGCCTCCGAGCCCGACGCAGCGCCCGAACTCTTCACCTGGGAGTTCGCCACCGACCCGTACCCGGCCTATGCCTGGCTCCGCGAGCACAGCCCCGTGCACCGCACGGCGCTGCCCAGCGGTGTCGAGGCCTGGCTGGTGACCCGGTACGCCGATGCCAGGCAGGCCCTCGCCGACACCCGGCTCTCCAAGAACCCGGCCCATCACGCGGGTTCCGCGAACGCCAAGGGCAAGACGGGCATCCCGGGGGAGCGCAAGGCCGAGCTGATGACGCACCTGCTGAACATCGACCCCCCGGACCACACCCGGCTGCGCCGTCTCGTGTCCAAGGCGTTCACCCCGCGCAGGGTCGCGGAGTTCGCGCCTCGGGTCCAGGAACTGACGGACCGCCTCATCGACGACTTCGTCGAGAAGGGGAACGCGGACCTCATCCATGACTTCGCCTTCCCGCTCCCCATCTACGCCATCTGCGATCTGCTGGGAGTGCCGCGCGAGGACCAGGACGACTTCCGAGACTGGGCGGGCATGATGATCCGGCACGGCGGTGGGCCGCGGGGCGGGGTGGCCAGGTCGGTCAAGAAGATGCGCGGCTACCTCGCCGAACTCATCCACCGCAAGAGGGAGAATCCCGGCGACGACCTGATCTCCGGGCTGATCCGGGCGAGCGACCACGGCGAGCACCTCAGCGAGAACGAGGCCGCTGCCATGGCCTTCATCCTCCTGTTCGCGGGTTTCGAGACGACCGTGAACCTCATCGGCAACGGCACCTACGCCCTGTTGCGCAATCCGTCCCAGCGTGCGCGCCTGGAGCGTTCACTGGCCGCGGGGGAGACGGAACTGCTCGACACGGGTCTCGAGGAGCTGCTGCGCTACGACGGGCCGGTGGAGCTCGCGACGTGGCGGTACGCCACCGAATCCGTGACGCTGGGGGGCCAGGACATCGCGGCAGGAGACCCCGTTCTCGTGGTGCTGGCCGCCGCCGACCGGGACCCGGAGCGATTCCAGGATGCGGACACCCTGGACCTTGCACGGAGTGACAATCAGCACCTCGGATACGGACACGGCATCCACTACTGCCTGGGGGCGCCGCTGGCACGGCTGGAGGGGCGGGTGGCGCTGGCAACTCTGCTGCGACGCCTCCCCGACCTGCGGCTTGCTGCGGAACCTGCCGATTTGCGCTGGCGCGGAGGGCTCATCATGCGGGGACTGCGCACGCTTCCCGTCGAGTTCGGTCCAGGGCATCCGGCCGAAAGAGGTGACAGCCTGTCAACTCCGTGACTTTCACGTGATCTCCGCTGCATCGACTTGTGACACACGTTCGAGTGGGGCTAGGTTCACCGTTCGACTCACCCGTCACATGTCAGTCACACGGAAGGCAATCCCATGGGCTCCGCGACCGGCAGACACCGTCGCCCCCGCCAGGCACCCGCCATCGTCGTCGCCGCCGGCGTCACGGGATCGGCCATCGCCATCCCGCTGCTCGGCGCCGGCAGCGCACAAGCCGCAGACGCGTCGACCTGGGACCGGGTCGCCGAGTGCGAGAGCGGCGGCATGTGGAGTGCCGACCTCGGCAACGGCTACTACGGCGGCCTGCAGCTCTCGCAGGACACGTGGTCGGACTACGACGGCACGGACTACGCGCCCCGTCCCGACCTCGCGAGCCGCTCGCAGCAGATAGCTGTCGCGGAGAAGGTGCTGGACGACAAGGGCCCCCAGGCGTGGGCCAGCTGCTCGGTGATCTCCGGGCTCGCCCTGGACGAGGGGCTGCCCGGTGTCGACCCGGGCGACGAGCCGTCCGCCGAGCCCTCGGACACCGTGACCCCGTCCGGGACCCCCTCGCCCGAGGCGTCGGACCCGGCGGACGAGAAGGCGGACACGGACGAGGACTCGACCGGCACCGAGGACGCCCGGAACGCCGACGGCTCCGACGACGCGACGGACGACTCCGAGGGCGGCGTGGACGACAGCACGGCCGGCGGCACGGCGGGCCGGGACGACGTGGCCGGCACCTCGCCGTCCGCCGGCCCGTCCCCCGAGACGCCCGGTGCGTCGAAGGGTGACGGAACGACGGGTGGGAAGCACCGCGGAGTCCCGGCCCCCGAGGCGAGCGCCGAAGCCGGTTCGGGCGACGGGCGGGACGCCGGACGGCACGCCTCGCGTGGCGACTCCGGGGCGCGTCAGGGCGTCGAAGGGACCACGTACACCGTCCGCGAGGGCGACAACCTCTGGGCGATCGCCGACGAGCAGGAGCTCTCCGGCGGCTGGTCCGCGCTCTACGAGGCGAACAAGGACGAGCTGGGCTCCGACCCGGACCTGATCCTTCCCGGCCAGAACCTGGACCTCGGTCTCACCGGGGCGGGCGCACAAAGCGAACCGGCGGAGACCACCGCCACCGACTGAGCAGAAGCGCGAAAATGCTCCCGAAACAGGGGCAGTTCAGAGGCCTATGTCCACTTATGCGTAAGTGAGACATGGGTCTCTTTGCTTCAACTGGCGCGTCCCGTCCGTCCGATCCGTCCATATTGGCTCCGACCTGCGAAAACGACGCGACCTGCCGGGCCGGTACGTGCTGATTGGTCGTTATGTCCATCTTTGAATGTGGGGGTTGCGTGTGTCTACGGTCGGAGCCGCTCGCACCGCGGGCACCTTCGACCGTCACGCCGAATCCTGCCGTCGGCCGAAGGGGACCGACGCGTAAAGCGCCGTAGGCAGGAGCGGGGGACCCAGGTAGGCGCCGGACCCGGCCGTCGGAAGACGGGCGGGCGCGGCTAGGGGTGAAGTCGTCCGCGGGAGCGGGTGACCGGGCAACTCACAGGCCCGAACCCGACAGCTCACCTCGTAGGCGTCGGTGAGGAGAACCATGCTGCTTTCCAGCAAGGGCAAGCACCGTCGCCCGTCCAAGGCCGTCCGCATCGCGACCCTGGCCGGTGTCACCGGTGCCGCCGTCGCCGTACCGCTCATGGGTGCGACCGGCGCCTCTGCCGCCTCCGTCGACACCTGGGACGCCGTCGCCCAGTGCGAGTCCGGTGGCAACTGGTCCATCAACACCGGCAACGGCTACTACGGTGGCCTGCAGTTCTCGCAGTCCAGCTGGGCAGCGGCCGGCGGCACCCAGTACGCCGCCCGCGCCGACCTGGCCACCAAGGGTCAGCAGATAGCCGCCGCCGAGAAGCTCCTCGACCTGCAGGGCCCGGGTGCCTGGGCCTGCGCCGGTGCCGGCGGTCTGACGAACGACGGTGTCGACCCGGGTGTCGACACCGGCTCCGAGAAGAACGGCGACACGGCCCCTCAGGCCGCGCCGGAGCGCAAGGCCGAGCAGCCGACCACGCGCAGCGAGAAGCGTGAGGCCCCCGCGAAGACCGTCACCACCCCGACCGGCCAGAAGGTCGAGAAGGGCGACGGCGAGTACGAGGTGAAGGCCGGCGACACCCTCGGCAAGATCGCCGACGCGAAGAAGGTCAAGGGCGGCTGGGAGAAGCTCTTCGAGCTGAACGACGACATCGTCGACGACGCCGACCTGATCTTCCCGGGTCAGCAGCTCCACCTGAAGTAACCGTCAGGAGCCCGGGGCCCCCTCCTGCCCCGGAGGCCCGGCCCGGCGCGCCGCCCCCGCGTGCCGGGCCGGCGCCGTTTCCGGCCCCCGTCACGGGTGCGGACACGGCTCCGGCCGGAGGTCCGACGTGAGGGGGAGCGTTCAGTTCTTGTGGTTACTTACCAGTAGAATTTCGGGGCTTTGCCCGTAATGCAGGTCCTTGGGTCCTTTTTCGTCCCAGGGGACGGGCGGACGGCCGACGGAGCGGGCCGAGCCGGTTAGGCTCGTGGCGCAAGGCCACAGTAACCCTGCACAACCAGTGTCAGATCCCAGAAGGAGATGCCTCGTGCCGTCCATCGACGTCGTCGTAGCCAGGGAAATCCTCGACTCCCGGGGGAACCCCACGGTCGAGGTCGAGGTCGGCCTCGACGACGGCAGCACGGGACGTGCTGCTGTTCCCTCCGGAGCCTCCACCGGAGCGTTCGAGGCCATCGAGCTTCGCGACGGTGACCCCAACCGTTACCAGGGCAAGGGCGTCGAGAAGGCCGTCCTCGCCGTGATCGAGCAGATCG
The DNA here is from genome assembly GCF_042871485.1 of Streptomyces sp. NPDC005791. Taxonomy (NCBI): domain Bacteria; kingdom Bacillati; phylum Actinomycetota; class Actinomycetes; order Kitasatosporales; family Streptomycetaceae; genus Streptomyces; species Streptomyces sp. NPDC005791. The sequence continues at coordinate 97,294 of NZ_JBIAIP010000007.1, read as the reverse complement.
GCCCGGAGCTCGTCGGTTACGACGCCACCGAGCAGCGCCTCATCGACCAGGCGATGTTCGACCTGGACGCGACCGAGAACAAGGGCTCGCTCGGCGCCAACGCCATCCTCGGTGTCTCGCTGGCCGTGGCGCACGCCGCGTCAGAGGCCTCCGACCTCCCGCTGTTCCGCTACCTCGGCGGCCCGAACGCGCACCTGCTGCCCGTGCCGATGATGAACATCCTGAACGGCGGCTCGCACGCCGACTCCAACGTGGACATCCAGGAGTTCATGATCGCGCCGATCGGCGCCGAGTCCTTCTCCGAAGCCCTTCGCTGGGGCGCGGAGATCTACCACACGCTGAAGAAGGTCCTGAAGACCAAGGGCCTGTCCACCGGTCTCGGTGACGAGGGCGGCTTCGCCCCGAACCTCGAGTCCAACCGTGCCGCCCTCGACCTCATCATCGAGGCCGTCAAGGAGGCCGGCTACGTCCCGGGCCGTGACATCGCGCTCGCGCTCGACGTCGCCGCGTCCGAGTTCTACAAGGACGGCGTCTACGAGTTCGAGGGCAAGTCCCGCTCGGCCGCCGAGATGACCGAGTACTACGAGGAGCTCGTCTCCGCGTACCCGCTGGTCTCCATCGAGGACCCGCTGTACGAGGACGACTGGGCGGGCTGGAAGGTCATCACCGACAAGCTCGGCTCCAAGGTGCAGATCGTCGGTGACGACCTGTTCGTCACCAACCCCGAGCGCCTCGCCCGTGGCATCGAGGAGGGCTCGGCCAACGCCCTGCTCGTCAAGGTCAACCAGATCGGTTCGCTGACCGAGACGCTGGACGCCGTCGAGCTGGCCCAGCGCAACGGGTTCAAGTGCATGATGTCCCACCGCTCCGGTGAGACCGAGGACGTCACCATCGCCGACCTCGCCGTCGCCGTGAACTGTGGTCAGATCAAGACCGGCGCCCCGGCGCGCTCGGACCGTGTCGCCAAGTACAACCAGCTGCTGCGCATCGAGGAGATCCTCGACGACGCCGCGGTGTACGCCGGCCGTTCGGCGTTCCCGCGGTTCCGCTTCGAGGGCTGACAGCCCGCGTCCGGAGCACCAGCCTCCGTCCGTCCCCGCATCCGGTCCCGTACCGTGTGCGGGGACGGACGTGCGTAACGGGGAGGCGTGAGACATGGCCGGGAAGGACCGCGACCGGTTCTCCACCGCTACCAGGCTGCGACTGCTCGGTGAGCAGACGGCGGCCCGTGTCTACCGGTCCCAGAGCCGCCGGCAGGCCCGTCGCTCCCGGCTCACCGGCCGGGCCGCGTTCCTCGCGCTGATCGTCTGCTCCCTGGTGGTGGCCCTCGCGTATCCGATGCGCCAGTACATCTCCCAGCGTGACCAGATCGCGGAGCAGGAGAGGCTGTCGCAGGAGACCCGCGAACGGACCGAGGAGCTGCGCGACGAGAAGGCGCGGCTCAAGGACGACGCGTACATCCGCCGTCTCGCGCGCCAGCACCTCCACTACGTGCTGCCCGGGGAGACCGGTTATACGGTGGTCGACCCGGACGCGGCCGAGGTGCGGCGGGGAGAGCCGGGGGCGACGGGGCGGCCGTGGCACTCGAACCTCTGGGACGGCGTCGACAGCGCGGACCGCGAATGAGCACCGGCCGTCCCCCGTGTACGTACCGATTCATACAGTCCGACCGATGACATTCAAGGCAGGCATGGACACGCCCCCTCCGCAGACCGAATCCACCACGCCCACCGATGTGGACATCGCCGCGTTCGAACTCCAGCTGGGCCGGCCGCCGCGTGGGCTGCGCGCCATCGCGCACCGCTGCCCGTGCGGCAACCCGGACGTGGTCGAGACGCAGCCCCGACTCGAGGACGGCACGCCGTTCCCGACGACGTATTACCTGACCTGCCCGCGTGCCGCGTCCGCGATCGGCACGCTGGAGGCCAACGGGGTCATGAAGGAGATGACCGAGCGGCTCGCCACGGACCCCGAGCTGGCCGCCGCGTACCGCGCCGCCCACGAGGACTACCTCGCGCGGCGCGACGCCATCGAGGTCCTGGAGGGCTTCCCGAGCGCGGGCGGCATGCCGGACCGGGTGAAGTGCCTGCACGTCCTGGTCGGCCACTCGCTGGTGGCGGGCCCCGGTGTGAATCCGCTGGGCGACGAGGCGATCGCGATGCTGCCCGAGTGGTGGGCCAAGGGGCCGTGCGTCACCCCGTGCGGGGCCGACGACGCCGGGTCCGACGCGTCGTCCTGAATTCCTCGCGCCACACGTACGACCACAGGAGCCCCATGACCCGCGTTGCCGCCATCGACTGCGGTACCAACTCCGTCCGCCTGCTCGTCGCGGACCTGGACCCCACCACCGGGGACTTCACCGAGCTCGACCGCCGGATGAGGATCGTCCGGCTGGGCCAGGGAGTCGACCGGACCGGCCGGCTGGCCCCGGAGGCGCTCGAGCGCACCTTCGACGCATGCCGTGAGTACGCGGCCGCGATCGAGGAGCTCGGCGCCGAACGGGTCCGGTTCGTCGCCACGTCCGCCTCGCGGGACGCGGAGAACAGCGACACGTTCGTCCGCGGCGTCGTGGACATCCTGGGGGTCGAGCCCGAGGTCGTCACCGGGGACCAGGAGGCGCAGCTCTCCTTCGACGGCGCCACCAAGGAACTGGTGGGCAGTGATCACCTGGAGAAGCCGTACCTCGTCGTGGACATCGGCGGCGGCTCCACCGAGTTCGTCGTCGGTGACGACCGGGTCCGCGCCGCCCGGTCGGTGGACATCGGCTGCGTCCGCATGACCGAACGTCACCTCGTGGTGGACGGGGCCGTCGTGGATCCGCCCACACCCGACCGGATCGCCGCGATCCGTGCGGACATCGGTGCCGCCCTGGAGCTGGCCGGGGAGACCGTTCCGGTCTCCTCGGCGGCGACGCTCGTCGGCCTGGCGGGGACGGTCACCACTGTCGCGGCGATGGCGCTCGGGCTGGAGGAGTACGACTCGGCGGCCATCCACCACTCGCGGGTCTCCGTCGAGCAGGTCCGGGAGATCACCGAGCGGCTGGTCGCCTCGACGCACGAGGAGCGTGCGGCGATTCCCGCGATGCATCCGGGCCGGGTCGACGTGATCGCCTCGGGGGCGCTCGTCCTGCTCGCGGTGATGGAGCGGGCAGGGGCCCGCGAGGTCGTCGTCAGCGAGCACGACATCCTCGACGGGATCGCCTGGTCGATCGGCTGATCACAGCACTGCCGCTGGGGCGGTGAGGTGCCGCTCAGACGCATCCCCGCCTGCACCTTTGAGCTAGGGCCTCTCTTTTGGGGGGCCTTTCGCGGGGGCCCGCCACAAAGTTCGTGAACTTCTTCACAAGGAATTCGGCCCCTCTGGCGGAAGTTCTCTCTCCGAGGGGCCGTGCGGGGCGGCCGTGAGGTCGCTCCGCAGGGAGGCGGGGAGGTTTCGCAGGTGCGGCAAGAGCATGTCCAGGACGGGTGGTTCACCGCGTCGGGCGCCTCAAGGGCCAGCTCACAAGTGGTGAACAACGTTCGCCAGGGCGTCGTGGTTCCCCGTTCACACCATGACCTGGGTCACGTGGGCGGCGAAGTGTAGCAGAGGGTGGCGGATACCTTGTGAAGGGGCTCACGAGCATGCCCCCCGAGGGGGGTGGATACTCGATGGCATGAGCACCACGGAGCGTCCCAGGATCCTCGTTGTAGGCGGTGGGTACGTAGGCCTGTACGCAGCTCGTCGCATTCTGAAGAAGATGCGGTATGGAGAGGCGACCGTCACGGTCGTCGACCCGCGCTCGTACATGACGTACCAGCCCTTCCTCCCCGAAGCTGCTGCCGGCAGCATCTCGCCTCGGCATGTCGTCGTCCCGCTGCGACGCGTGCTGCCCAAGGCAGAGGTTCTCACCGGCCGTGTCACGACCATCGATCAGGACCGCAAGGTCGCCACGGTCGCGCCGCTCGTCGGCGAGGCCTACGAGCTGCCCTTCGACTACCTGGTCATCGCGATGGGCGCGGTCTCCCGTACCTTCCCGATCCCCGGCCTCGCCGAACAGGGCATCGGCATGAAGGGCATCGAGGAGTCCATCGGTCTGCGCAACCACGTCCTCGAGCAGCTGGACAAGGCCGACTCGACGACCGATGAGGACGTCCGCCGCAAGGCGCTGACGTTCGTCTTCGTGGGCGGCGGCTTCGCCGGTGCGGAGACCATCGGCGAGGTCGAGGACATGGCCCGCGACGCCGCGAAGTACTACACGAGCGTGAAGCGCGAGGACATGCGCTTCATCCTGGTCGACGCGGCCGACAAGATCCTTCCCGAGGTCGGCCCGAAGCTGGGCGCGTACGGCAAGGAGCACCTGGAGAGCCGTGGTGTCGAGGTCTACCTCTCGACCTCCATGGACTCCTGCGTCGACGGCCACGTGGTGCTGAAGAACGGCCTCGAGGTCGACTCCAGCACGATCGTGTGGACGGCCGGCGTGAAGCCGAACCCGGCGCTGGCCCGCTTCGGTCTGCCGCTCGGTCCGCGTGGTCACGTGGACACCTCCGAGAAGCTCCAGGTGCAGGGCACCGACTACATCTGGGCCGCGGGCGACAACGCCCAGGTGCCGGACATGGTCGGCCGCCGCGCTGGCAACCCGAACGCCTGGTGCCCGCCGAACGCCCAGCACGCGCTGCGTCAGGCCAAGGTCCTCGGCGACAACGTCATCTCCGGTATGCGGGGCTTCCCGCAGAAGGAGTACAGCCACGCCAACAAGGGTGCGGTGGCCGGACTCGGCCTGCACAAGGGCGTCGCGATGATCGTCATGGGCAAGGTGAAGATCAAGCTCAAGGGCCGTCTCGCCTGGTACATGCACCGCGGCTACCACGGCATGGCGATGCCGACCTGGAACCGTAAGATCCGGATCTTCGCCGACTGGACGCTGGCGATGTTCCTGAAGCGCGAGGTCGTCTCGCTCGGTGCCATGGAGACTCCGCGCGAGGAGTTCTACGAGGCCGCCAAGCCGAGTCCCGCCCCCGTCGCGGCCAAGGCCGACGGCGACAAGGCCGGCGAGAAGGCCAAGGCCTCCTAGGCCCAGCACGTCACCGAAGGGGTCGTCCGCCATCCGTGGTGCGGACGGCCCCTTCGGCGTTCCTGGAACACGCCCTAATGCCGTGGCTGATGCGGCACTAGATGGTGCACGCAGGTACTTTGCCGTTCCGTTGCCCGGAAACGGGATGCCGTGGGTGCCGGACGGCGTTGACGCCGGTGTACCTCGCCGTGGCCCCGAGGTGTCGCGGCCCGGTCCGGGTGCGTATATGCGAATTTAGGCACGTTCGGAAACACCACCACGGAGGTGTGCACCATGGCTGACGCCGCATCGCGGCTGACCGCTCTTGCCGAAGAGTTGCTGGGAGAACCCCTGCCGGTCCGCATCCGGGCCTGGGACGGCAGCGAATCCGGGCCGCCGGGTGCCCCCGCCCTCGTCCTGCGCCACCGCCGCGCCCTGCGTCGGCTGCTCTGGAAACCGGGCGAGCTGGGCCTGGCCCGCGCCTGGGTGGCCGGTGAGATCGACGTGGACGGGGATCTGTACGCGGTCCTCGACGCACTCGCCGCGCTGCTCTGGGAACGCGGGGCCGACGCGAAGGACACCGTGCACCCCGTACGGGATGCGAAGGTACGGGCGTTCGCCCGCGGTCTCGTCCAACTGGCCGGCCCCTGGCCACCGCCACCCCCGCCCCCCGAGGAGATCCGCCGCCGTACCGGCGCGCTCCACACCAAGCGCCGGGACAAGGAGGCCATCAGCCACCACTACGACGTGGGCAACGACTTCTACGCGATGGTCCTCGGCCCGTCCATGGTCTACTCCTGCGCCTACTGGCAGGAGGGCGGCACACTCGAGGACGCCCAGCGCGACAAGCTCGACCTCGTCTGCCGCAAGCTCGCACTGAAGGAGGGTGATCGCCTCCTCGACGTCGGCTGCGGCTGGGGTTCCATGGCGATCCACGCCGCGCGTGAGTACGGCGCCCGGGTGACCGGAGTGACCCTCTCCACCGAACAGGCGGCGTTCGCCCGCAAACGGATCGCCGAAGAGGGCCTCACCGACCGGATCGAGATCCGCGTCCAGGACTACCGCGACGTCCGGGACGGTCCGTACGACGCCGTCTCCTCGATCGGCATGGCGGAGCACGTGGGTTCGGTCCGTTTCCGGGAGTACGCCGACGACCTCTACGCGCTCCTCAAGCCTGGGGGCCGGCTGCTCAACCATCAGATCGCCCGCCGCCCCGAGAGGGACGAGTCGGCCTACCACGTCGACGACTTCATCGACGCCTACGTCTTCCCCGACGGTGAACTGGCCCCGGTGGGCCGCACCGTCGCCACCCTGGAGGAGGCCGGCTTCGAGGCCCGGGACGTCGAGGCGATCCGCGAGCACTACGCACTGACCCTGCGCCAGTGGGTGGCCAACCTGGAGAAGCACTGGAAGGAGGCCGTACGGGCCACCTCGCCCGGGCGGGCCAGGGTGTGGCGGCTCTACATGGCGGCCTCCGCGCTCTCCTTCGAGCACAACAAGATCGGCGTCAACCAGATCCTCGCGGTGCGTCCGCACACGGGCGGCGCGGCGGTCATGCCGCTGCGGGCCCGTGACTGGACGGCGTCGGCGAACGGCTGAACAGGGAACGCGCGAGGGCCGGTACCCGCACCGCGGGTACCGGCCCTCACGTCGTACGGCTACTCCGTCTTGATCGCGGTCAGCATGTTCAGCTTCGCGCCGCTACGGGCCGGCCACAGCGAGGCCAGCACACCCACGAGCCCCGCCAGCGCCAGGAAGAGTGCGAGCCGGTCCCACGGGATGACCAGGGCGTAAGCCGGGATCGACGCGGACACGCTCTTTCCGATCGCCCAGCCGAGGAACGTACCGAGGGCGACTCCGACCACCGCTCCGAAGAGCGAGATGACGACGGCCTCCAGCCGGATCATGCGCTTGACCCTGCGCCGGTCCAGGCCGATCGCCCGCAGCATGCCGATCTCCTGCTGGCGTTCGAAGACCGACATGGCCAGCGTGTTGACGACGCCGAGGACGGCGATGAGCAGGGCCATGGCCAGCAGCGCGTACATGATGTTCAGCGCGGTGTTGATGAAGCCGCCGAACATGTCCCGGATGCCCTGGCGGTCCACGACGCTCATCGCCGGGTTGTCGCCGAGCGCGTCGATCACGGCCTGCTCGTTGGCGTCGCTCTCGCCGCCGTCCATGGTCAGCCAGATCTCGCGGATGTCGGCGAGGCCCGCGTGCGGGGCGACGACCTCCTCGGATATGAGGACCGGGGAGAGGAACTCGTTGCCCTCGTAGAGCGCGCCGACCTTCAGGGTCTCCTTCTTCTCGTCGTCGAACGTCACGGGCACGCTGTCGCCGGTCTTCCAGCCGTGCGACTTCGCGGTCTCGCGGTCGACGGCGATCTCACCGTCCTTCAGGGAGGACAGCGAGCCGGAGACCGTCTTCAGGGCGAAGACCTTCTCGATGTCGCCCGGGGTGACTCCGGAGGCCGAGACGCCGTCGTCACCGGTGGTGAGCCAGACGGACCGCTGGGGCGAGGCCGCCGCGACGCCGTCAGCCGTGCGCAGGGCGGTGAGGGCCGACTCGTCGAGCGCGTCCCCGCTGGCCATCGAGACCATGTAGTGGGCCTGGATGTTGTCCGTGGTCATCTTGTCGATGGCCTGGCCGAGCGTGACGCCGAGCACGGAGATACCGGTGACCAGGGTGAGCCCGATCGCCAGCGCGGAGGCGGTGGCTCCGGTGCGGCGCGGATTGCGGACCGCGTTCTGCGCGGCCAGCTTGCCGGAGACCCCGAACAGCCGCAGCATGAGCGGACGCGCCAGGGCGATCACCGGCCGGGAGAGCAGCGGGATGAGCACGATGACACCGATGAGCGCGAGGAAGGCCCCGCCACCGAGGAGCCACCGGCCGTTCTCGTCGCCCTGAGCGGCACCGGCGACGATCGCGGCGGATCCGAGGAGGGTGAGGACCCCGCCGATCGAGTTCCGTACGACCAGCGACTTGGTGGTGGCCACCGCGTGCACGCTGTTCATCGCCGCCACCGGCGGGATCTTGGCGGCGCGACGGGCGGGCAGCCAGGCGGCGAACACGGTGATCAGCACGCCGACGGCGAAGGCGGAGACGACCGCGGTGGGGGAGACGACCAACGGACCGGACGGGATCTTCCCGCCGAACATGCCCATCGCGGAGCGCAGCCCCGTGGCGAGGCCGACGCCGAGCAGGAAGCCGATCACCGAGGCGATCAGACCGACCACACCCGCCTCGAGCAGGATGGCCCGCTTGACCTGCCGGCGGGACGCGCCGACGGCGCGCATCAGGGCGAGTTCCCTGGTGCGCTGGGCGACGAGCATGGTGAAGGTGTTGGTGATCAGGAACACACCGACGAAGAGCGCGATGGCGGCGAAGGCCAGCAGCATCGAGTTGAGGCTCTTGAGGCTGTTCTCGGTCCTCTCGGCCTCCTCGTCCGCGAGGGCCGCTCCGGTCTTGGCCTCGGCGTACTCCGGGAGGAGGGGCTTCACGGCGTCCAGCAGCCGCTGGTCGGACGTGCCGGCCGCGGCGGTCACGGTGACGTCCTTGAACTCGCCGGGTCGCAGATAGAGCTGCTGGGCGACCTCGGTGTCGAAGAGGACCAGGCTGCCGCCCGCGTTCACGGCGCCGTCCTCGGTGGTGAAGATCCCGGAGAGGGTGTACTCCTTCACCGGCCCGTTGGTGGCGACCCGCACCGGCTCACCCACGCGGTACTCGCCCTTGCTCGCGGTCTCCTTGTCGAGGGCGACCTGGCCGGCCTTCAGCGGCCCCGTGCCCTCGGTGAAGGCGTACTGCGCGTCCTTGCCGTCGGTGCCGGGGGAGAAGTTGGAACCGGTGTTGGACCAGCCGTCGCCGATGAGTCTGCCGCCGGTGTCGGCGACGCCGGCGAAGCCGGAGACCCGGCCGGTGGCCTCCGCCACGCCGTCGAGTTCCTGGATCTTCTTGAGCGTGGCCTCGTCGACGGCGGGGATGTCCTCGTCGCCGCGCTCGGCCCACGTCGTGACGGCGACGGCCACCTTGTCGTAGTTCTTGGCGGACTGGTTACGGAAGGCGTTGCCGAGGGTGTCGGTGAAGACCAGGGTGCCGGAGACGAAGGCGACGCCGAGCATCACGGCGAGCACGGTCATCAGCAGCCTGGCCTTGTGCGCAAGCACATTGCGCACGGCGGTACGGAACATGAAGTCGATTCCTGGGGGGAGTTCGGAGTGCGGAAAGGTCGTGCGGCAGCCGCTGAGGCGTCAGCTGGTGCGGCCCTTCGCGTCGAACGCCTTCATCCGGTCGAGGACCCCGTCGGCGGTGGGGTTCATCATCTGGTCGACGACCGCGCCGTCCGCGAGGAAGATCACGCGGTCCGCGTAGGAAGCGGCCACCGGGTCGTGGGTCACCATCACCACGGTCTGGCCGAGCTCACGCACCGAGTTGCGCAGGAAGCCGAGGACCTCCGCGCCGGAGCGGGAGTCGAGGTTCCCGGTCGGCTCGTCACCGAAGATGATCTGCGGCTGCGAGGCCAGGGCGCGGGCGACCGCCACGCGCTGCTGCTGGCCGCCGGAGAGCTCCGTGGGGCGGTGCTTCAGCCGCTCGGAGAGGCCCACCATGTCGATGACCTTCTGGAGCCAGGCGGCATCGGGCTTACGGCCGGCGATGTCCATCGGGAGGGTGATGTTCTCCAGGGCGGTCAGCGTCGGCAGCAGGTTGAAGGCCTGGAAGATGAAGCCGATCTTGTCCCGGCGCAGCTGCGTGAGCTGCTTGTCCTTCAGCGTCCCCAGCTCGGTCTCGCCGATGCGTACGGAGCCGCTGCTGAAGCTGTCGAGACCGGCCACGCAGTGCATCAGCGTGGACTTCCCGGAGCCCGACGGGCCCATGATCGCGGTGAACTCCCCCTGCGGGAAGTCCACGCTCACGCGGTCGAGGGCGACCACCTGGGTCTCACCCTGGCCGTAGACCTTCGACAACTCCGTGGCGCGGGCGGCGACCGCGGTGGTGCGGTGAACGGTGGTGGTGGTCACAGGGGTACTCCTGGTTCGGCTGGATCGCGGGGACCCCTCCATCGTGACCGCTGTGTCCTGCCGGGTCGTCAGTCCTCGTGCCCGTTCCCGGGGCCCTCTTGAGTCGCATCTCCGCGGGGCCCGCGTACGTCTGAGGTAGGAGGCCGACCCTGACACACTCGCCGCGACCGCCTGCACGGGAGGCGGCTCGCTGCCGCGCGACGAGACGCTCCACACGACCGGCACCCAGGGCCCGGTCTACGAGACCCTGTTCCCTTTCGACCCGGACGAAGGCAAGCTGACGCCCTGGCTCGCCGAGTCGGGCAGCTGGACCGACGTCAGGACGTACGAGGTGAAGCTGCGCCAGAAGGTCTTCGGCAACCACCCCTGCACCCGCACGCTCCTGGCCGCGGTGCCCCGGCTGAACCTGCCCTGGACGTCCGCCGAACCCGTGGAGGCCTGCGCCGGACTCCCCGACTGCGGAAGGACCCCCGCGTGACCCCCCGCCACCTGCCCCTGCACGACGGCTGGACACTCGTCGCCGACGGCCCCGCACCCGTGGAGATCCCCACCGGCGGCGTCCCGGCGACCGTCCCCGGCTGCGTCCACACCGACCTGCTGGCCGCCGGGCTGATCGACGACCCCTACCTCGACGACAACGAGAAGCGGCTCGGCTGGATCGGCCGCACCGACTGGACGTACCGCACCGCCTTCACCTGGTCGGCCGACGAGCACGAGTCCACCGACCTGTGCTTCGACGGCCTCGACACCGTCGCCACGGTCCTGGTCAACGGCACCGAGGCCGGCTCCACCGCCAACCAGCACCGCGGCTACCGCTTCCCCGTCCGGCAGCTGCTGCGCGAGGGCCTCAACACCCTCGACGTACGCTTCACCGCTCCGTACACCTACGCCGAGACGATGCGCGACGGACTCGGCGATCTGCCGGGCGCGTACAGCGAGCCGTACCCCTTCATCCGCAAGATGGCCTGCAACTTCGGCTGGGACTGGGGGCCGACCCTGGTCACCTCCGGCATCTGGCGGTCGGTCGCGCTGGAGTCCTGGACCGGCCCGCGCATCGCCGAGGTGAAGGTCCTCGCCGACCTCGACGGGAACGGGGTGCCGCGCCTGGCGCTCACCCTCGACGTCGACCGAGCCGGTGACGAGGAGCTGACGGCAACGGTCGCGGTGGTGGGCGTACGCGCCGTCCTCACCGTCCCGCCGGGTGAGCGCCGGGTCACCCACACCCTCTCCGTCCCGGACGCCGAGGTCTGGTGGCCGCACAGCCACGGCGAACAGCCGCTGTACGACGTCACCGTGAGGCTCGGCGAGGACGACACCTGGGCCGGCCGGACCGGCTTCCGAGGCGTCACCCTGGAGCGCGACGCGTTCCGCGTCCTGGTCAACGACGAGCCCGTCTTCGTACGCGGTGTGAACTGGATCCCCGACGACTGTTTCCCGGCCCGCGTCACCCGGCAGCGGATCTCCGACCGCTTCGACCAGGCGATCGCCATGGGCGTCAACCTGATCCGCGTCTGGGGCGGCGGCCTCTACGAGAGCGACGACTTCTACGAGCTGGCCGACGAGAAGGGGCTGCTGGTCTGGCAGGACTTCCCGTTCGCCTGCTCCGCCTACCCGGAGGAGCAGCCGCTGTACGACGAGGTGGCCGCCGAGGTGCGCGAGAACCTCGTCCGGCTCGCCCCGCACCCCTCCCTGGTGCTGTGGTGCGGCAACAACGAGAACCTGGAGGGTCACGCGGACTGGGGCTGGCAGGAGGAGCTGGAGGGCCGCACCTGGGGCCACGGGTACTACCACGAGCTGCTGCCCGCCCTGTGTGCCGACATCGACCCCACCCGCCCGTACTGGCCCGGTTCGCCCTACTCCGGCTCCCCCGAGCTGCCCCCGAACGACCCAGCCCTGGGCACGGTCCACCTGTGGGAGGTGTGGAACCGGGTCGACTACACCCATTACGCCGACACCGCCCACCGCTTCGTCGCGGAGTTCGGCTTCCAGGGCCCGCCCGCGTACGCGACCCTGCGCCGTGCCGTCAGCGGTCCGCTGGACCTGGGCGCCCCGCTGATCGCCCATCACCAGAAGGCGGAGGACGGCGACGCCAAGCTGCTGCGCGGACTGGGTGACCACCTTCCGCAGCCGGCGTCCTTCGACGACTGGCACTGGCTCACCCAGCTGAACCAGGCCCGCGCGGTCGCCTTCGGCATCCGCCACTTCCGCTCGCACAGTCCGTACTGCATGGGCGCGATCGTCTGGCAGCTCAACGACTGCTGGCCGGTCGTGTCCTGGGCGGCCGTGGACGGCGACGGCCGCCGCAAGCCGCTCTGGTACGCCCTGCGCTCCGCGTACGCCGACCGTCTTGTCGCCGTACGCGACGGTGTCCTGCACCTGGTCAACGACTCGGCCCACCCGTGGGAGGGCACGCTGCGGCTGACCCGGCGCTCCCTGGACGGCGTGGTCCTGGCGGAGGAGACGGCCGAGGTGGGAACGGCGGCCCGCGCGGTCACCCGGGTGCCCCTGCCGCCGTCGGTCGCCGAGCCGGAGGACGGCACCCGCGAGGTGCTGGTGGCGGAGCTCGGTGAGCTGCGGGCGGTCGAGTTCTACGAGGAGGACACCCGTCTCGCACTGCCGCCGGCGCGGTATGACGTCACCGTCACCGACGGTGACGCATCGGGCATCGGCTACCGGGTCACGGTGAAGGCGCGGACGCTGCTGCGCGATCTCGCGCTCTTCCCCGACCGGCTGGACCCGGCGGCCGAGGTGGACGACATGCTCGTCACCCTGCTGCCCGGCGAGAGCACCGTGTTCCATGTCACGGGCGCGGTGCTGAAGGACCCGAAGGCGCTGGGTTCACCGCCTGTACTCCGGTGCGTCAACGACACCGTCCACGGGTGAGGTGGCGGGCCCTGGCGAAGGATGGCGCGGCCCATGGCGTGTGGGCCGTACGGGTGCGGCGAGTTTCCGTCATTCCCGTTTGCCAGGGTTCGTGCCCATCGATCGGGTGGGGCGTGTGCTGATACGGCCCGTAGTGTCTGACGGACCCTCACACGATCAATAAAATAAGACAACATCGAGCGCCTGTTCCGCTGTTCGAGGGAAGCCCCCGGATAGGGTCCTGTGGCAAACGCGGAGCCGCGCGCCCACGCCCGGGTGGTGGAATGCAGACACGGCGAGCTTAAACCTCGCTGCCTCCTCGGGGGCGTGCCGGTTCGAGTCCGGCTCCGGGCACCACCGCACCGCGTGGGCGCCCGATCCGCCTTCCTCCGCTCCGGCCGCCATCTCCTGCCGGCCGGCCTCCGGTGGGCACGCGTGCCTGGTGCCGGATGGTCACTCTGTGTGCGCCGGGGCGGTTCTCGCGGTCGCGGATTCAGCGGAGCCGGTCGAGCATCCAGGTGCGGTACCGCTCGCGGACGTACACGCGATGGTCGGCGTCGGTGACCAGTTCGGCCCCCCCGGGAGGTCTGCCCCGTGTGCCGCCGCGCTCCCTCTCCGAAGCGATGTTCCACTCCGGCCCCCGGATGCTGGGCGCACCACCCCGCGCCGGACCGTGGGGGGCCTGCTGGGAGACTCCCGGCATGGACACCACACCCGAGCACATGAGCGCCCGGTCGGCGGTCGGTTGGACCGTCGCGCTCACCGGCCTGGGAGCGCTCACGGGATTCGCCTGGGACGGCCCGTTCCTCGCCTTCGCCTGCGCCCTGTCCCTGGGCGGCGGTGCCGCCCTGGGCGGGGTCCTGTTCCGCCGCCGTATGGCCGCGAGCATCCGGGAGGGGCAGGGGAAGGCCGCCGCGCGCGGCTACGCCGACGGGATCGGCGACATGGTGGTGCTGGGCGTCTCCGCCTACGAGGCCGCCGTCTTCCCGCTGGCCGGCCGCGACGCGGTGGATCCGGCCGAGCGCGCGGCGCGCCGTACGGCCGCCTATCGCGTCACGGCGGCCGAAGGGATTCCGCACCATGTCCGGGAGGCCGCGGCGGCGGCTCTGGAAGCGATCGACGAGGAGCGGGACGGCGAGGCCCGGTCCTCCCTCGCGGACCTCATCAAGGCCGTCCACGGCCAGCGCTGACGTGCCTGACCGTGGCCGGAGCTCCCGCCGCCTCCCTTTTGCGGATCAGTCCGGAGGGTACGAGGGTTTCCGTACGACCCCGGAGGGATGGGACCGTCGGATTCCATGAAGATCCTCCTCCGGTATTAGGGTCATTGTTTTGCCTACCCATTACTCTTGACGCAAGGCCGCGCAAGGTGGCCATGGAGGAGTGAAATGAGGAGCAGCAACCCGGTCTTCTCGCGACGGGGGTTCAGCCGCGACAACGGCTACGCGGGCTTCAACGCGGCGCCGCAGGCCGGGGTCCCCGCAGCGGGTGCCAACCCGTACGCGCAGGGCACCGCCGCCAACCCGTACGCCACGAACCCCTACGCCCAGCAGGACACCCAGTACGGCGCCCCGCAGGCGCCCGCGCGCTCCGGCGCGATGACGATCGACGACGTCGTCACCCGTACGGCGATGACGCTGGGCACCGTGGTGCTCACCGCCGCGCTCTCCTGGGCCCTGCTGCCGGTCGACGAGGCCAATCTCGGCAAGTCGTACGGCATCGCGATCGGCGCCGCCCTGGTGGCGTTCGTCTTCGCGATGATCCAGTCCTTCAAGCGCAAGGCCTCGCCGGCGCTGATCCTGGCCTACGCGGCCTTCGAGGGTGTCTTCCTCGGAGTGATCTCCAGCGCGGTCAGCACCTACATCAGCCCCGGCACGGTGATGCAGGCGGTGATGGGCACCATGTGTGTCTTCGCCGGTGTGCTCATCGCGTACAAGATGCGCTGGATCCGCGTCACCCGCCGTTTCTACGGCTTCGTGATGGCCGCCGCCATGGGCTTCGTGCTCCTGATGATGGTCAACCTGCTGTTCAGCGTGTTCGGCGGCGGTGACGGCCTGGGCTTCCGCAGCGGCGGCCTCGGCATCCTCTTCGGCGTCATCGGCATCATCCTCGGTGCGTGCTTCCTGGCCCTGGACTTCAAGCAGGTCGAGGACGGCATCAACTTCGGCGCACCGCGCGAGGAGTCCTGGCTGGCGGCCTTCGGCCTCACCCTGACCCTGGTGTGGATCTACCTGGAGATGCTGCGTCTGCTCTCCATCCTCAACGGGGACGACTGACCTCGTAGGCACGACGACGGGACGGGCCCGCACGCGCATCGCGCGTGCGGGCCCGTCCCGTTTCGCCGTCGCGGGGAGCGTGTGCCTCGGTGGAGCCGCAGGCGCGTTGGCCCCCGTCGGTCCGGGGCGCGTAGGGTCGCGACGTGCTCGATACGACCCCCCTGATCGCCGCCGTGGACCGATTCGCCGACCGACTCCGGAGTACCCCGCAGAGCCGGCTGCAGCGCGGCGTGGCCGCCGAGGCCCTGGAGACGGCCAGGGAGCTGTCCGCGCGGGCCCAGCGCGCCGAGGCGCCGGACCGGGAGCCGAGGATCATGCCCGACGTCGGGATATTCGCGGTCGGTGACCAGCTCGCGGTCGCGGGCCGGGACCTGGCCGTGGCACTGGAAACGGCCTCGTCCCAGGAGCTGGACGAGGCCGTGCGGCGTGTCGAGGAGGCGGCGGCGCGGGCGTTCGCACCCGAACCTCGCTAGAACGAGGCGATGACGCGGTCGGCGAGGATGTAGACGTTCTCCTTGCCGCACGAGAACGTCAGCGCGTAGGCGCCGGAGACGCCGGAACCTCCCAGCAGCACCGGCTGCTCACCGGAGCGCAACGAGTCGGCGAGCCGCTCGGCGGTCTCCCGGTGCCCTGGTGTCATGCAGAGCGTGGTGCCGTCGGCGAAGACGTAGACATCGAGCGTCCCGAGGGGGCCGGGGCGTACGTCGGTGAGCTCCGTGGCGGTATCGGCGAGCCTTTCCAGCCTGTTCACGGTACGCTCATGGTCGGTGACGACGGGTGTCTGCACGGGGACGAAGTCCGGGTGCGAGGGGTGGCGGCGACGGGCTGCGGCCAGCTCGGGGGAGTCCTCGGCGAATTCCGCGTACTCGGCGACCTCGACGGCCTCCGGGAGGTCGGTGAAGTCGGTCAGCTCCGCCAGCTCCGCCAGCTCCTCCAAGGCCTCACCGGCTTCGAGGTCCATCGCCTCCAGGCCCGCGAAGTCGGTCTGCCGGGGCATGAAGAACGGGGCGTCGTCGCCGAGGCCGCCGAGCAGTGACGGGGCGTCTGCGGCGTCGCGTGCCTCCTGGGCCGCCCAGAAGGCGCGGGCCTCGGCGAGCTCGCGCTCCCGCTCTTCGGCGAGGGCGTCGGCTACGGCCGCGCGTATCTCCTCGGCGGGTGTGCCGGAGCTGCGACTGTGCTGTTCGGGCACGGACGCCTGCAGGCTTCGTCCCTCCGCCAGCTCCGTGCGCAGGGCGGTGACCTGCTTGCGCAGCCCGTGAGCAGCGTGCAGAGCGGCGGCGCCGACGGCCGTGGCAGCGGCGGTGGTCAGCAACAGGGCAAACGGCATGACGCTCACTGACATACTCCCGGTTTCAATCGACACCCCCGACTTCCTACATCAGCTTGCTCTGTGCCGATGCCTGCTGTCAGTGCATTACGTCACGAATTGGACAGGTCTTTGGGCCCGGTTGTGGGGCCTGTGGTGGGTGTGACCTGCAGAAATGTCTCTCCCCCGGGACGCAGATCACATCCTGGGGGAGATTCGATCACGATCGGAGCTCGGGTCGGTTGAAAGCTGCCCCACGAGGAGGCCCTGACCTGCCCAGGAGCTCGGAGCCTGTTGTCTTTCCGAGTCTGGTGACTGCGTTTCCCTGGTCAGGGATAGAGGTGGCGTCCGTGTGGGAGTGATGGATCGTCGTTTCGTCGCTCCCGTGGAGGTCGCGGATGCCGTCGGTTGTCGGACTGCTGGAACAGCACGAGCTTGCCGCCTGTCGTCGCGTGGACGGGCTGCGCGAGGAAGCCGACCGCATCCAGGCCGAACTCGCGGCGGCCGAGGCGGTTCTGCCGATCCGGGGGCTGCGAGGGCGACCTCGCCGTAAGCCGCAGCACTTGTATGCCGAGCGGGGCAACGACTTCGGCAAGTACCGCCGCCTGCCGCAGAAGCGCGGCATCAGACCGATGATCGCCCGACGTGACGTGTCCTACCCTCGGGCTCGGCAAGGTCCGTCGGGCGGTAGAGGATCAGCCCGTCAGTCCTGTCGAGCCAACGCGCAACCAGAGCTACCAGTTCCGGCGCACCGCTGAGCCCCGTCTCAACCGAAAGGCCAGTTCGCATTCTGAAACGATCAGTTATGAGAGGTCCCGTGCTCGCTCGATGACCTCCCTGACCAGGGAAAATTCTTCAGGGCTGCCACGGCGATTAACGGGGGACGTCACTTCGGTTCTCGCCATGCCCCTCGTCACGGATTCCAATACCTCGTCATCCGGCCTCGCACCTCTTGTCAGAAGAAGCTGCACTGTTTCTAGATGCCCGCTCTCGGCCGCACTGGACAGAGGGCTGTGCCTTGTTTGAATTCCAAGTTTTTCGGCGACGCCTTCAACCAACTGTAGTTCTATTGCAAGATTGGGTGAGGCTCCCCGGTCCAGCAGTAGCCTCACCATTCCAACATCGCCTTGCGCGGCAGCGAGTATTAATGGTGTGGTTTGATCGAGACTGCCTGGACCGTCGGGAGGCGCACCCGAGTCGAGGAGATGTTGAGCTATCTCGCGCATACCTCGGGGTGCGGCGTATCGTAGCGCATACGTCTCGTGGTATTCGCCCATTGTGGAATTAGGGTC
The DNA here is from genome assembly GCF_042871485.1 of Streptomyces sp. NPDC005791. Lineage (NCBI taxonomy): Bacteria > Bacillati > Actinomycetota > Actinomycetes > Kitasatosporales > Streptomycetaceae > Streptomyces > Streptomyces sp. NPDC005791. The sequence continues at coordinate 79,517 of NZ_JBIAIP010000007.1, read as the reverse complement.
AGCTCCGGCGGCCAAGAGAATTCGTACCACGTCGGGATGATTGTTCCAGACGGCCTGATCGAGAGCGGTGCGACTCCTGTCGGTTTCGCGTAGGTCGGGGGAAACGCCCGACGTCAATACCTCAGCGACCTGCTGTGCGTCCCCAGAAGCAGCAGCCTGACGTAGTACACGGGCGACATTGTTCACTTCCAATTTATTCTTTTCTGTAGGTGGCGAGTTGTGCAGGCAAAGAAAACTGAAAAGGGCAGAGGGCTGCCGCTTAGATCTCGGCGCGGCAGCCCCCGGACTCCTTATGCGCCTAGACTTACTGTGGTCCCGGGTACATTGTAATGACTTCGTTGGTGGGGCCGTCCCCGTATTGTTCGACAACCAGCGTCACCTGGGTGGCGGCAGCGCCGTTGCCGTGCGAAGTGGACTTAGTTCCTGCCCCTCCGAAAGTAAACGTCTTTTCGAAGTAACCTGTACTGTTGAGCTTCCACTTGTCGGCGCTCGTCATCCCCGCCTCCCAGATCTTTTGCAGATCAGGCCACTTAATGCCGTTGTCGACGAGGAAGCGGATCGCGTCGACCATCTGCCTGCCGGTGGCGGTAGCTTTCCGGCTGCCCGCCACGGCCCTCCAGCGAGCCGGGAACCGGCATCACGGCACGGACCTCGGCCACTTCCGGTCCGTCATGTCCGAGGGGTAATGACGAGCCCGCTCACCATGGTCGGCGGCGTTCCCGTACATGTGGGCGAGACAGTCACACGACGGAGTGCCCGAGTTGGACTCCACCAACACCGGCACGCAAGGCTGAGGCGCAGGGCCTCCTGACGCTCGAATGGACTTCAACACCCATGAGCTGTTCGGGAGGCCCTACTTTCATTCCCCGGCCACGAGTCGATCACCCAACCGGGCACCCAAGTTCGACCCGCGATCGAACCTCTCGGTACGACAACGCCTTCTCAGCCCGGCGGGCTCAGCTCAGCCGCTCGCGTTGTCGCTCGCGTTCGCTTCGCCTCCGCTGCGGGCAGGGGGCGCCCTCGTTCCTCGGGCGACCCCTACCCTCCGCTGCGGCTCAGCTCAGCCGCTCGATGACCATGGCCATGCCCTGGCCGCCGCCCACGCACATCGTCTCCAGGCCGAACTGCTTGTCGTGGAACTGCAGGCTGTTGATCAGCGTGCCGGTGATGCGGGCGCCGGTCATGCCGAAGGGGTGGCCGACGGCGATCGCGCCGCCGTTGACGTTCACCTTGTCCAGCGGCAGCCCGAGGTCCCGGTAGGACGGGATGACCTGGGCGGCGAACGCCTCGTTGATCTCGGCCAGGTCGATGTCGCCGACGGTCAGCCCGGCGCGCTCGAGAGCCTGCTTGCTGGCCTCGACCGGTCCGTAGCCCATGATCTCGGGGGACAGGCCGGAGACACCGGTCGAGACGATGCGGGCCAGCGGGGTCAGGCCCAGCTCGCGCGCCTTGGTGTCGGACATGATCACGAGGGCGGCGGCACCGTCGTTGAGCGGGCAGCAGTTGGCCGCGGTGACGAGTCCGTCGGGGCGGAACACCGGCTTCAGGCCCTGCACGCCCTCCAGGGTGACGCCCGCACGGGGCCCGTCGTCCTTCGAGACGACCGTGCCGTCCGGTGTCGTCACGGGGGTGATCTCGCGCTCCCAGAAGCCGTTCTTGATGGCTTCCTCGGCGAGGTTCTGCGACCGCACGCCGAACTCGTCCATGTCCTGGCGGGTGACGCCCTTGATCCGGGCCAGGTTCTCGGCGGTCTGTCCCATCGCGATGTACGCGTCCGGGACGAGACCCTCCTCGCGCGGGTCGGTCCAGCTCGTGCCGGTCTGCTCCGCCCGGGCGGCGGTGCGGGCCTCGGCGTCGGCGAAGAGCGGGTTGTGGGTGTCCGGCAGGCTGTCGGAGTTGCCCTTCGCGAAGCGGGACACCATCTCGACGCCGGCGGAGATGAAGACGTCGCCCTCGCCGGCCTTGATGGCGTGCAGGGCCATGCGGCTGGTCTGCAGCGAGGACGAGCAGTAGCGGGTGACCGTGCAGCCGGGGAGGTGGTCCATCCCCATCTGTACGGCGATGATGCGGCCCAGGTTGTTGCCCTGCTCGCCGCCGGGGAGGCCGCAGCCGAGCATCAGGTCGTCGATGTCCCTCGGGTCCAGCTCGGGGACCTTGGCAAGCGCGGTCTGGATGATGGTGGCGGTCAGGTCGTCCGCGCGCAGATCCTTGAGGGACCCCTTGAAGGCCCGGCCGATGGGCGAACGGGCAGCAGAGACGATCACGGCTTCGGGCATCACGCGGCTCCATGAGGGATGGAAGGCAGGAAGGCTGGGCTGCCTTGGAAGTTACCCGGACGTACAGCGGAGGTCACCCAACAGGCGATGTGATGCGGACCTCTTTTCTAAGCAACCGCTCAGTCGCCCGCATTGTTCCCCGGAGTGTTCCTCTGCGTGTCCCCGGCCCGCCCGCCCCGGGCCTCCGGGCGCAGGAGCGCCCTGCTCATGCCCGCCGCCATGTCGCCCCCGACCCCCGTCCGTGCGCCGGCCCCTCGTCCGAGCCCTGCTCCGTGTCCTCGTGCGGCACCGGTTCCGTGTGGGCGGGCAGGCGCCGACGCCTGCGGTGCTTGAGCAGGGCCCACGGCGCCCGCGCGGCCGTGACCTCCGTGCCCGCCTCCTTCGCCGCGCGGGAGGCCGCCTTGGCGACCGGCAGCAGGCCCTCGCGGCGTGAGCCGTCCAGATGGTCGGACTCCGGCCACAACCCGAGGGCCGCGCACAGGGTGGGCAGCATCGCCATCGAGGCAGTCGCGTACCCCTCGGCCGAGGGGTGGTAGTTGTCGGGGCCGAAGAGCTCCCGGGGGTTCGCCTCGAACTCAGGCCCGAGCAGGTCCCCCAGCGAGACCGTCCGTCCGCCCTGTTCCACCGCGCCGATCGTCTGGGCCGCCGCCAGTTGCCGGCTGACCCGCCGGGCCAGCCACCGCAAGGGCTGGTAGACGGGCTCGATCGTCCCGAGGTCCGGGCAGGTGCCCACGACCACCTCGGCACCGGCCGTGCGCAGCCTCCGTACGGCCGCGCTCAGACAGCGCACCGACTGTGTCGCCGGCATCCGGTGGGTCACGTCGTTCGCGCCGATCATGATCGCGCAGACGTCCGGCACCCCTGACGGGTCCGCCAGCACCATGGACACCTGTCGCTCCAGATCGTCCGACCGGGCGCCCGGCAAGGCCACGTTCCGTAAGTCCACCGGGCGCTCGGCCACCGCCGCCAGCCCCGACGCCAGGAGCGCCCCAGGGGTCTGACCGGCCCTGCGCACGCCCTGCCCGGCCGCCGTCGAGTCGCCCAGCAGGACAAAGCGCAAGGGGTCGGCAGGGCCGGCGAACGCCACCCCGTACCGCCCGTCCGCGCTCGGCGGGACCGGTGCCTTGCCCCCGCCCACCAGTCGTTTCGCCAGCTGCACCTCGGCCAGTACCAGGCCCACCGTCGCCGCACCGATCAGACCGACGCCGCCGCCCCCGTAGGCCGCTCCCGCTGCGATCCGCCGTGCCACCCTCGCTCTCGACACAGTCCGGTCCACCTCCTCCGTGCCGTACAGCCGTACACGCACTACCTGCCCCGTGGAGGGTGCGGCTCAATCGCTTCGCCCGATCTGCTGCCCGTACGCATACTCTTGCCTGACCATCTCGGAGATCCCGGAGTACACGGTGCAATTCCACGATTCGATGATCAGTCTTGTCGGCAACACCCCGCTGGTCAGGCTGCGCAATGTGTCGGCCAACATTCAGGCGACGGTCCTGGCCAAGGTCGAGTACTTCAACCCCGGCGGGTCGGTGAAGGACCGCATCGCGCTGCGCATGATCGAGGCGGCCGAGCAGAGCGGCGAGCTCCAGCCGGGGGGCACGATCGTGGAGCCGACCAGTGGCAACACGGGTGTCGGCCTGGCGATCGTGGCCCAGCAGAAGGGCTACAAGTGCATCTTCGTCTGCCCGGACAAGGTGTCCACGGACAAGATCAACGTGCTGCGGGCGTACGGCGCGGAGGTCGTCGTCTGCCCGACGGCGGTCGACCCGGAGCACCCTGACTCCTACTACAACGTCTCCGACCGGCTGGTCCGCGAGACGCCGGGAGCCTGGAAGCCCGACCAGTACTCCAACCCCGCCAACCCGCGCTCGCACTACGAGACCACGGGCCCCGAGCTCTGGAAGCAGACGGACGGGCGGATCACGCACTTCGTCGCGGGCGTCGGCACCGGCGGAACGATCACCGGCACGGGCCGCTACCTCAAGGAGGTCAGCGAGGACCGCGTGCGGATCATCGGCGCCGACCCGGAGGGCTCCGTCTACTCCGGCGGCTCCGGGCGCCCCTACCTCGTGGAGGGGGTCGGCGAGGACTTCTGGCCGAGCGCCTACGACCGTACGGTCACCGACGAGATCGTCGCGGTCTCGGACAAGGACTCCTTCCGGATGACCCGGCGCCTCGCCAAGGAGGAGGGCCTGCTCGTCGGCGGTTCCTGCGGCATGGCGGTCGTCGCGGCCCTGGAGGTCGCCGAGCGCCTCGGTCCCGACGACGTGGTGGTCGTCCTGCTGCCGGACAGCGGCCGCGGCTACATGAGCAAGATCTTCAACGACGAGTGGATGGCCGACTACGGCTTCCTGGAGGACTCCGGTCCCTCCGCCCGTGTCGGCGCGGTCCTCGACTTCAAGGACGGACCGCTCCCCTCGCTCGTCCACATGCACCCGGAGGAGACGGTCGGCGAGGCCATCGAGGTACTCCGGGAGTACGGCGTCTCCCAGATGCCGATCGTGAAGCCGGGAGCGGGCCACCCGGACGTGATGGCCGCCGAGGTCATCGGCTCCGTCGTGGAGCGTCAGCTCCTGGACGCGCTGTTCACCCAGCGGGCCCTGCTGTCGGATCCGCTGGAGAAGCACATGTCGGCCCCGCTGCCGCAGGTCGGATCGGGGGAGCCCGTCGAGGACCTGATGGCCGTGCTCAGCGGTACCGGCGGTGCCGACGCGGCCATCGTTCTCGTCGAGGGCAAGCCGACGGGTGTCGTGAGCAGGCAGGATCTGCTGGCCTTCCTGGCGAAGGACGCCGCGCCCAAGCAGTGAGCGCGGGTCTGCGGGCGCGGGTGTCCCGGGTTCGCGCAAACGGTACGAGCACGACACGTTGACGCAGCACCGGCTTAACACGGCTCCGGCACAGTAAGGGGTGTCGGCAGGGAAACCCGCCGGCACCCGATACGGCGACACGGACTACGGAGCGGCTCCCGGACCTCCACCGTCGCCCGGACGCGACACCCGGCCCTGACCCGGGACCGCGTCCCTCGCGGGGACCGCCGTCGTCCCGCCCCCCGGGCAACCGGGGGTGCGGCGGTCCCCGCGATTATTCACGTGCGGAAGCACCCGGCACCCGAGGTTCAGCCGTCCCGGTCGGACACGGGCCGCTGCTTCTTCCGGGCCCACGGCCACGCGCGGGCGGAGTGCACGGCGTTCACGCCGATGACACCCAGCCAGGCGACGACGAGGCCGTCGATCCGGGCTTCCATGTGTTCACCGTACGAAGCCCGGGAGGCCCGGTCATGGGGGCTGACCCCCTGTTCCGGCGGCCCGCCGCACGGGGCGGGCCGTGCCCCGTCGGCGTAGCGTGGTTGTCGGAAGACGGGAGGCGCGCCCATGGCCACCACGACAACGTCCGCCCGTGCCGTTCCCCGTACGACCGGGACGCGGGCCCGTCTGGTCAACGAGGCCGAGCTCCGGGCGACGCTCACCGTGTTCCGTGAGCTGGCCGACGAGGACTGGCGGCGCCCGACCGCCTGCACCGACTGGAACGTCCGGGACATGCTGGCCCACATCGTCGGCCAGTACGAGGAGCTGCCGCGCCCCTGGACCGCCGTGCGGCGCGTCCGACGGGCCGCGCGGACACATCCGCACCTCGGCCCGCTGGACGGGCACAACCAGGCCCAGGTCGAGGACCGGCAGGCCGTCCCGGGGCGGGAACTGATCGGCGCCCTCGCCCACTTCGCACCCCAGGGGCTCGTCGCGCTGCGCCGTATGCCGGCCCCGGTGCGCCGCAGGATCCGGCTGAGTCTGCTCTACCCGGAGGCGAAGGCGCTGCCCGACGACTCGATGGACTACCTCGGCAACGTCCTCGTCGCCCGCGACACCTGGATGCACCGGGTGGACCTCGGTGACGCCATCGGGGCCGAGCCGGTCCTCGACGGGCACGACCGGGAGATCGTGGACCAGGTGGTGCTGGACCTGGCCCTCGCCTGGACGGGCCCCACGTCGGAGCTCGACCTCCACGGCCGCGCCGGAGGGCGCCGGCTGCTGGGCATCGGCACCCCGGCGGCCACCCTCCACGCGGACGCGGTCGACTTCGCCCGGCACCTGTCGGGGCGGTCGGCCCGCGGCCCTCTGGAACTGCAGGGTGAGCCCGCGGCACGGGCCGCGCTGCTGGCGGCCCGCGTCGTGTTCTGACGCACGGTCCCGGGCATGTTCCGACGTACGGTCCGGGCGTGCGGAGGACGTACGGTCCGGGCGTTCAGAGGGGAGTCACCTCGGCGAGAAAGGCCTCGGGCGTGATCGCGTATCCCAAGGCGCTGATGACGGGAACAGGGGTGCGGTCGATCAGGACCGTCGGGGTGGACCGCACGCCGCTCGTCCCGAAGGCCGCCGAGACCTGCGCCGCCCAGGGCAGGTAGGTGCGTTCCATGACCTTCTGCCGGAAGCCGTCGGTGTGCAGCGCCTCGACCTCGTCGGCCAGCCGCAGCAAGGTGTCCCGGTCGGCGAAGGCGTCCACCTCCTCGCTGGGCTGATCGGCGTACAGCGCACGCAGGAAGTGCATGAACGGCTTCTGTCCCTCGTCCGCCGCGGCCCCCAGAGCGGCCAGTGCCTCCAGAGAGCCGCTGCCGCCCGCGGCGTCGTCGATGAACGTGCCGAAATGGTGGTCCACCGCGAACCTTCCCTCGTCCGCGGTCCGCTCCATCACGGCTCCGAGACCGAGCTCCATGCGCTTGCAGTAGGGGCAGCGCAGATCGGCGTAGACGCTCAGCACGTGCGCGGCGTCGGGGTCGCCGTAGCGGATGACGACGCCGCCCGGCCCTCTCGTATTGGCTGGGATCATGACCCCAGGGTCCGCAGGGGAGAGCGGGCCCGCAATGTGAGGGCCGGGACCGGCAGGGACGCAGGGGCTGTATATGGACATGCAGACCGCTTGCTGGCTGAATGGATTACTCGCCGCCGGACATGGCGGGGGGACTCTGGAGGGGGGACAGCATGAACGGGAGCAGCCCGGCTGCGCGGGTGCAGCGGCTCTTCGAGGGGCGGCGGCTCACGCCCACCCAGCGGAGGATCGCGCACTCCATGGTGCGGCGGGCCGCCGATGCCCCGTTCCTGTCGAGTGTGGAACTCGCCGAGCTGGCCGGCGTCAGCCAGCCGTCCGTCACCCGGTTCGCCGTGGCGCTCGGATTCGACGGGTACCCGGCGCTGCGCAAGCACCTGCGGGAGGTCACCCCGGAAGGGGCGGCCGACGGGGGCGAGGCGGAGGAAAGTCTCAACGAGTACCAGCAGGCGGTGCTGGCGGAGATCGAGAATCTGCGGCAGCTGTCCGGACTGCTCGCCGATCCGGCGCCCGTGGAGCGGGCGGGGAGGGTGCTCGCCGGGTCCAGGCCGCTGCTGGTGCTCGGCCTGCGGGCCGCGTCCTCGCAGGCCCGGGGGTTCGGGTACTTCGCCGCCAAGGTGCATCCGGACGTGCGCGTACTCGACGAGGGCGGCAGCATGCTGTACGACCGCATCGACGCCGCCAGACGGGCGGGTGCGAGCGCGGTGATGTGCTTCGCGCTGCCGCGGCACCCGCGCGAGGCCGTGGAGGCGCTCGCGTACGCACGGGAGCAGGGGCTGACCGTCGTGACCGTGGCCGACTCGGCGTTCGCCCCGGTCGCGGCCCACAGCGATCTGCTGATTCCGGCCGCCGTGGGAACCGGGCTCGCCTTCGACACCGCCTGTGCGCCGATGCTGCTGGGGCGGGTGCTGCTGGAGGCCATGTGCGACGGGCTGCCCGAGGCGCAGGCCCGGCTGGAGGAGTTCGACGCGAAGGCCGCCGCTCGCGGACTCTTCGTCGAGTAGACGGTCCGGCGGGTGCGCACCGACTCGGTGGAGCGCGGCCGGCCCGCGGGCAGGCGGGTGAAGGCCTACCGGACGACCGGCCCGGCGGCGCGGGACGCCGCACCCGGTGGGGCGCGGCGCCGCCGCCGGTGAGGACGCCGGGTCAGACCTCCAGTTCCGCTTCGATCTTCCGGAGCTGGTGACGCGCCATCGCGAGGTTGGCCCGCCCGCCGTCCAGCACGAGGTAGAGGAACAGGCCGCTGCTGCCCCGGGTCTTGAGCAGCCGGATCAGGTGGTACTGCGTGCCGAGGGTGATCAGGATGTCCTCGATCTCGTCCTTGATGCCCAGGTGCTCCATGGTTCGGAGCTTCGCCCGGACGACGTCCGTGTTGCCGGCCGCCGCGACCTCCAGGTTGAAGTCCTTGCCGCCGCCGAGGGTGCCCAGCGCCATGCCGCTGGTGTAGTCGACGAGTGCGACACCGACGGCCCCCTCGATCGACGCCATCGCATCCTTCAGTGATGCTTCGGTGTTGGCCATAGTGCTCGTTTCCTTTCCATGGACGGCCCGGTGGCCGGTCCGTTGCTCGGTGGTGCGCTGTCCGCCCGTGGCGCGTGCGTGACGGGCCGCGGCGGGTGTCACGTGGAATCCGGTGAGGTGGGGCGGCGGGGCAGGGCCCGGGGCTGCTGCGGGCGTGGAGGTGGCGCGGCGCGGTCGGCGTGGTCCTGCACGGCGTCGACCCTTTCGCCGATGCGGGCGGCGGCGCGCCGGCCTTCGAGGTGGAGGCGGCCGACGTTGATGCGGTCCTCGGCCAGCAGGGTCAGGACGGCGGAGGAGCCCGCCGCGTACGTGGCGACGTAACCGCTCCCGCCCCGGATCAGCAGTTCGCGGAAACCGCCGCGTCCGGTGGCGTCGGTCATCCGGATCGAGACGCCGAGCGCGGCTGCGGTCAGTGCGGCGACGCCCTCGGCCTCGATGCCGGGGGTGTCGTGGGCGACGATCAGGCCGTCCGTGCTGGCGGCCAGCGCGCCGGTCAGGAGCGGGACCCTGGCGCGTAACCGCTGGAGCTCCTCGAGAACGTCCTGCACCTCGGCCTCGGGCACCATCAGTTGTCTCCTCCCGGCACGCTGTCTCAGCGCGCGTATCACAGGTCCTCCAATGCGTCTCTGAGCCGGCGCAGCAGGGCGACGTCGGGGTCGGTCGTGACCTCGGGCAGCAGGATGCGGCTGTGCTCGGCCACAGCCACCGCCTCCGGCCCGGCCGCACCCGGGCGGACCGCTTCGACCAGTCCGGTGGCCGCCAGCCGGCGCAGGTCGACCAGGATGTGGAAGGCCGAGCGGCCCAGTTCCCGGGCGATGTCCGTGGCCGTACGCTCGCCGTTCACCAGGGCCAGGACGCGGCGCTGGCGCGGGGGCACCGGGGCGTCGACCGGGTGGGCCGTGGGGGAGAGCGGTGCGCTGTCGGTGTGCGCGTCGGGCCAGATCCGGTCCAGCAGTTCGCGGCGCCGGAGCGTCTCGCGCTGGACGGCGTGCACGGGGACGGGGCGGACAGGGCCGATCCAGTGGGAGACCCCGTAGCGGAAGCGGGCCGGAGTGTTCGTGGGGGCCAGGGCGAAGAAGGCGGCGTCGTACAGGGCCCCCAGATGGCAGAGCTCCAGCGCGCCGCCGGGGACCCGGCCGCTGTCCACGAGGTAGCGGCCGACCCGCTGCCGGGCGCCCGCCTGGGCGACCGCGTCCCACCAGCCCTCGGAGCGCAGGGCCCCGCCCGTGGTGAGCAGGACGTCGATCCCGGGTGTCGCGGGGCTCTCCGCGTGGACGACCTGGCCGTCGGCGAGGTACAGGGTGCCGCGGTCGCGCATCAGCGCACCGGTCGCGCGCTCCGCCGCGAGCCGCTGCAGCATCGGGGAGGGGGCGGCCCCTTCGCCTGTGCCGGGCGGCGCGGTGACGACGGTGGGCCTCATGCCAGGACCAGCCGCTCCGCTATCTCGCCGAGCCTGATGCGTGCCAGGGCGAGGTTGCCTTCCGCGCGGTCCAGCCAGAGGTGGAGGAAGACGCTGCTGTCGAAGGCCGTCTCGACGAAACGGAGGATGTGGTAGCCGGAGGCGGTGGTGACGATGACGTCCTCGACGGCCGGGGACGGTGGGCCCGGTAAGCCGGCGGTGGGTGGGTCCGCCTGCGCGAAGACGGGCTGTTCGGCGGCCATCCTCGCCACTTCGGCCGTCTCGGCGGCCGTGGCCTCGTGGTCGCCGTTGGGCGACTCGCCGATGGTGCCGAGCGCGAGCCCGCTCGTCCAGTCGACCACCGCTGCACCCCGGGCACCGGGCAGCCTCATGACTTCGATCAGGCACTCGTCGATGCCGGGCAACGTGAACTCCCCTCCCGACGTGGCGTACGGATGTGATGGAGAGGCTACGCAACGTGTGCGTGCGGGGTGGGAGTTCTGGCATTTTCCAGAGGTACATGCGGGAGACCGTGTAGAAGGGCGGCCGGTGGACGCGCGGCAGCCGGAGGAAGGTGTCCGTCCGTCCGTAGCCTCCCGGCGGCCCCGGTCCGCCGGCGCTCCTCGTTCAGGCCTGCGCCCGGGCCCGCATCACCGCTCTGTTGACCACCCAGAGACCGATGCCGATCAGCAGGAGGATCCCGGCCCGGATGTAGACGTCCGCGGCCCGGTCGGCCAGGGGGCTCGCCAGGATCAGGGACGTGATCGCCCCCAGCACGGGCAGCACGGTCGGCGTACGGAAGTGCCGGTGGTCGACCCGGTCCTTGCGCAGGACCAGTACGGCGATGTTGACGACGGCGAAGACGCAGAGGAGGAGGAACGAGGTGGTGTCGCCGAGGCCCTCGATCTCGCCGGTGGAGACGAGGCCGACGGCGAGCACGGTCACGAAGGCGATGCCGACCCACGGGGTGCGGCGCTTGGCGAGGACGCGGCCCATCGCGGGGGGCAGGATGCGCTCGTTGGCCATGCCGTAGCAGAGGCGCGAGGCCATCATGATGTTGATCAGCGCGGAGTTGGTGACCGCGAACAGGGCGATCAGCGCGAAGAGTTTCGGCGGGAAGTCGATGCCGCCCGCCTTCACCACTTCGAGCAGCGGACCGCTGGACCCCTCCAGGGTGCGGGAGTCGACCAGCAGGGACGAGACGAGGGCGACCAGGACGTAGATGGTGCCCGTCACCGCGACGCCGATGAAGATGGCGCGCGGGAACGTCCGGGCCGGGTTCCGGGTCTCCTCGGCCATGTTCACCGAGTCCTCGAAGCCGACGAAGGCGAAGAAGCCGAGCGCGGTCGCCCCGAGGACACCGGTGATCAGCGCGTATCCGGTGCCGCCCGTCTCCAGGTCGGTCAGCCGGGAGGGCTCGCCGCCGCCGGTCAGGACGGCGTAGGCCCCGATCGAGAGGATCACCAGGAGGCCGCTGAGCTCGACGAGCGTCAGGACGACGTTGGCCTTCACCGACTCGGCGACGCCGCGCAGATTGATCGCCGCGAGCGCGAGGACGAAGAGGATCGCGACGAGTGTGGGCGGCAGGGCGTCGGTGAACTCGCCGAGGTAGTCGCCGCTGAAGGCGCGGGCCGCCGCGCTGGCGGAGGACAGGCCCGAGCACATGACCATGAAGGCCACGACGAAGGTCAGGAACGGGACCTTGAACGCCTTCTGGGTGTAGAGCGCGGCTCCGGCCGCCTTGGGGTACTTGCCGACGAGCTCGACGTACGAAGCAGCCGTCAGGACCGCCACCACGAAGCCGATCAGGAAGGGCAGCCAGAGTGCCCCGCCGACCTTGCCCGCCACCTTGCCGGTGGTGGCGTAGATGCCGGTGCCGAGGATGTCGCCGATGACGAACAGGATGAGGAGCTTGGGGCCGATGACCCGCCTGAGCGCGGGTTCACCGGGCGTGGCCGTCGGCTGCGATGCGGTCACGGGGCCTCCCCTGGAGTGTGATGACACAAGGCCTGCCCCCGAGTGGCGCGAGCCTCACCTGTTGACTAGGAGTATTCAGGCGGACAGGATGTGAATAGGAGAGTCACATTCGCGAGGAGGCAGCCCCCATGTCAGGACCCCGCCCCGTACGGGCACCGCGCGGTACGGAACTGAGCGCCCTGGGATGGCAGCAGGAAGCCGCCCTCCGCATGCTGCAGAACAACCTCGACCCCGAGGTCGCCGAACATCCCGACAAGCTCGTCGTCTACGGCGGCACGGGCAAGGCCGCCCGCGACTGGCGGTCCTTCGACGCCATGGTCCGTACGCTGCGGACGCTCAAGCAGGACGAGACCATGCTCGTCCAGTCCGGGCGGCCGGTGGGCGTCATGCAGACACACGAATGGGCGCCGCGCGTCCTCATCGCCAACTCCAACCTGGTGGGCGACTGGGCCAACTGGGAGGAGTTCCGCCGCCTGGAGGCCCTGGGGCTCACCATGTACGGGCAGATGACCGCGGGATCCTGGATCTACATCGGGACCCAGGGCATCCTCCAGGGCACGTACGAGACGTTCGCCGCGGTGGCCGCGAAGCGGTTCGGCGGGACGTTGGCGGGGACCATCACACTGACCGCCGGGCTCGGCGGCATGGGCGGGGCCCAGCCCCTGGCCGTCACGATGAACGACGGCGTCGCCCTCTGCGTCGACTGCGACCCACGCGCCATCGAGCGCCGCATCGAGCACCGCTTCCTGGACGTCCGGGCCGACTCGCTCGAACACGCGCTCCAGCTGGCCGTCGAGGCCCGCGACGCGCGGCGTCCGCTCTCCATCGGCCTGCTCGGCAACGCGGCGGAGCTGCTGCCCCGGATGCTCGCGGAGGGCGCGCCCGTCGACATCGTCACCGACCAGACCAGCGCGCACGACCCGCTCGCCTACCTGCCCGTCGGGGTCGACTTCGACGACATGGCCTCCTACGCGGCCGAGAAGCCCGCCGACTTCACCCGGCGCGCAAGGGAGTCGATGGCCGCGCACGTCGAGGCGATGGTCGGCTTCATGGACGCGGGGGCCGAGGTCTTCGACTACGGAAACTCGATCCGGGGTGAGGCCCAGCTCGCCGGTTACGCGCGCGCGTTCGACTTCCCGGGCTTCGTGCCCGCGTACATCCGGCCCCTCTTCTGCGAGGGCAGGGGGCCCTTCCGGTGGGCGGCGCTCTCGGGCGAGGCGTCCGACATCCACAAGACCGACAAGGCGCTCCTGGACCTCTTCCCGGAGAACGAGTCCCTGCACCGCTGGATCAGGATGGCCGGTGAGCGGGTCCACTTCCAGGGCCTTCCGGCACGCATCTGCTGGCTCGGCCAGGGCGAGCGCGACAAGGCGGGCGACATGTTCAACGACATGGTCGGCAACGGCACCCTCGCCGCCCCGCTCGCGATCGGCCGCGACCACCTGGACTGCGGCTCGGTGGCCTCCCCCTACCGCGAGACGGAAGGCATGCTCGACGGCTCCGACGCGATCGCCGACTGGCCGCTCCTGAACGCCATGGTGAACGTCGCCTCGGGCGCCTCCTGGGTCTCCGTCCACCACGGCGGCGGTGTCGGCATGGGCCGCTCCCTCCACGCGGGTCAGGTCTCGGTCGCCGACGGCACGGAACTGGCCGGCGAGAAGATCCGGCGGGTGCTCACGAACGACCCCGCCATGGGCGTCATCCGGCACGTGGACGCGGGCTACGACATCGCGGAGTCGGTTGCGGACGAGTGCGGCGTGCGCATTCCGATGAGGGAGGAAGGCACCGCGTGAGCGACACCTTCCACGCCATGTGGCGTTCGCTGCGGCCCATCGGCCGCAGCGACGCCTCCGGCGGCTACCGCCGCTACGCCTGGACCGGCGCGGACGCCGAGTGCCGCCTGTGGTTCCAGGCGCAGGCCGAGGCGCGCGGCCTCGACCACGAGGTCGACCGCAACGGCAACCAGTGGGCCTGGCTCGGCGACCCGCTCGCGGGGGACGCGGTGGTCACCGGGTCCCATCTCGACTCCGTGCCCGACGGCGGCGCCTTCGACGGCCCCCTCGGCGTGGTGTCCTCCTTCGCCGCCCTGGACGAACTCCGCCGCAGACGGGTGGTGTTCACCAAGCCCTTCGCCGTCGTCAACTTCGGCGACGAGGAAGGGGCCCGCTTCGGGCTCGCCTGCGTCGGCTCCCGGCTCGCCGCCGGACAGCTGACCACCGAGGACGCGCACCGGCTCCGCGACGGGGACGGCGTCTCCCTGCCGCAGGCCATGGAGGCCGCGGGGTACGACCCCGATGCCATCGGCCCCGATCCCGGACGCCTCGCCCGGATCGGAGCGTTCGTCGAGCTCCATGTGGAGCAGGGGCGCGCCCTTGACCTGAGCGGGACCCCGGTCGGGGTCGCCTCCGCCATCTGGCCGCACGGCCGCTGGCGCTTCGACTTCCGGGGCGAGGCCAACCACGCCGGTACCACGCGGCTCGCCGACCGGCGGGACCCGATGCTGACGTACGCCGAGACGGTGCTGGCGGCCCGTCGCGAGGCGGAGCTCGCCGGAGGTCTCGCGACCTTCGGCAAGATCGCCGTCGAGCCGAACGGGGTCAACGCCATCCCCTCTCTCGTGCGGGGCTGGCTCGACTCACGGGCCTGCGACCAGGCCACTCTCGACGCCGTCGTCAGCGGTGTCGAGCGGGCCGCGCGGGAGCACGCCGAGCGGGCCGGGATCGATCTCGACGTCGTACGCGAGTCGTTCACGCCGGTGGTGGACTTCCAGCACGCGCTGCGGGACGAGATCCGCCGGCTGCTGGAGAAGCGCGGCCGCGAAGGCGCCGACGGTGCGGGGCACTCCGTGCCCGTGCTCGGCACGGGGGCGGGACATGACGCGGGCATTTTGTCCGCTTCCGTGCCGACCGCCATGCTGTTCGTACGGAACCCCACCGGGATCTCGCACTCACCCGCCGAGCACGCATCGGAGGACGACTGCGTGGCCGGGGTGAGGGCACTCGCCGACGTACTGGAAGGCCTCGCGTGCAGCTGACTACGCAACCGACGGGCACACCGGTCACCGCGACGTACTGGATGTCGCACGCCTGGCTGGGCACCCATGTCGAGCCGGGTGTCCTCCTGGACGTGGCCGGCGGGCGGATCGCCGGAGTCCGGACGGGCACCGACGCGCCGCCGCCCGGTGCCACCGCGCTGTACGGGCTGACCGTCCCGGGACTGGCCAACACCCACTCGCACGCCTTCCACCGCGCTCTGCGCTCCACGGCCCAGGTGGGCTCCGGCACCTTCTGGACGTGGCGCGAACTGATGTACCGGACGGCCTCCCGTCTCACCCCCGACACCTACTACGACCTGGCCCGCGCCACGTACGCCGAGATGGCGCTGGCCGGGATCACAGCGGTGGGCGAATTCCACTACCTGCACCACGCGCCCGGCGGCACCCCCTACGAGAACCCGAACGCCATGGGTGAGGCACTCATCGCCGCGGCGGCCGAGGCCGGCATCCGCATCACCCTGCTCGACACCGCCTACCTCGCCGCAGGATTCGGCGAGAAGCCGAGCCGGCACCAGCGGCGCTTCTCCGACACCACCGCCGACGCCTGGGCCGAGCGTGCCTCCCTCCTCAAGGGCGACGACGACCTGGTGGTGATCGGCGCCGCGATCCACTCCGTACGCGCCGTCCCGGCGGGGCAACTGTCCACCGTCGCGCGGTGGGCCCGGGAGCGGGCGGCCCCCCTCCACGTCCACCTCTCCGAGCAGACAGCGGAGAACGACGCCTGCCTCGCCGCCCACGGCCGGACCCCGGCCCGGCTCCTCGCCGACCACGGTGTCCTCGGCCCGCGCACCACCGGCATCCACAACACGCACCTCACGTCCGAGGACATCGAGCTGCTGGGCACCTCCCGGACGGGCACCTGCATGTGCCCCACCACCGAACGCGACCTCGCCGACGGCATCGGCCCCGCGACCGCTCTGCAGAAAGCGGGTTCTCCCCTCTCGCTGGGCAGTGACAGCCACGCCGTGATCGACCTCTTCGAGGAGGCCCGCGCGATGGAACTCGACGAACGCCTGCGCACCCATGTGCGCGGCCACTGGACAGCGGCAGCCCTGCTCAGGGCGGCGTCCGCCGAGGGGCACGCCGCGCTCGGCCGTCCCGACGCGGGCCTGCTCGAACCAGGGGCGCCCGCCGACTTCGCCACCGTCGCACTGGACTCCGTCAGAACAGCGGGGCCGCTGCCACGACTGGCAGCCGAAACAGCCGTATTCGCCGCCACGGCAGCCGATGTGCGGCACACCGTGGTGGCGGGCCGGCACATCGTCCGGGACGGCCGTCACACACGGATCGAGGACGTGCCCGGAGCGCTCGCCTCGGCCGTCGCCGCCCTGTACGGCTGAGCCGCCGGCCGAGCCCCGCACCGTGAACCCGGGCCCGAACCAGGCCCGAGCCGAAAGAAAGCCGTGCACGGATGACGACGACTGCCATCAGCCACATCGCGAACCTGGTCACCAACGACCCCTCCCTCGGAGACGGCACCCCCCTGGGCCTGATCCGGGACGCGGCCGTCGTCATCGACGGCGACCGCATCGTGTGGACCGGTGAATCCAGCAAAGCACCCGCCACTGACAACGCCGTCGACGCGGCCGGCCGCGCCGTGCTCCCCGGCTTCGTGGACTCCCACTCCCACCTGGTGTTCGCCGGCGACCGCACCGCCGAGTTCAACGCCCGTATGTCCGGACGCCCCTACTCCGCCGGCGGCATCCGCACGACCGTGACCGCCACCCGCGCCGCCTCCGACGACGTGCTCAGCGCCAATGTCGCGCGCTATCTGGCCGAGGCGCTCCGGCAGGGCACCACCACCTCCGAGACCAAGTCCGGCTACGGCCTCACCGTCGAGGACGAGGCACGAGCCCTGCGCATCGCCGCCCGCCACACCGACGAGGTCACCTTCCTCGGCGCCCACATCGTCTCCCCGGACTACGCCGACGACCCCGCCGGATACGTGGACCTCGTCACCGGGCCGATGCTGGACGCCTGCGCCCCGTACGCCCGTTGGATCGACGTCTTCTGCGAGCGCGGGGCCTTCGACGAGGACCAGGCGCGCACGATCCTCACCGCGGGCCTGGCCAGGGGGCTGCACCCCCGCGTCCACGCCAACCAGCTCGGCCACGGCCCCGGCGTCCGGCTCGCCGTCGAACTGGACGCCGCGTCGGCCGACCACTGCACCCACCTCGACGACGCCGACCTCGACGCGCTCGGTCAGGGCAGCACCGTCGCCACCCTGCTCCCCGGCGCCGAGTTCTCCACCCGCGCGGCCTGGCCCGACGCCCGTCGCATCCTCGGCGCGGGCGCCACCGTAGCCCTGTCCACCGACTGCAATCCCGGCTCCTCGTTCACCTCCTCCATGCCCTTCTGCATCGCCCTCGCCGTACGGGACATGGGCATGACCCCCGACGAAGCCGTCTGGTCCGCCACCGCCGGAGGGGCCGCGGCGCTGCGCCGCACCGACATCGGCCGCATCAGCCCGGGGGCCCGCGCCGATCTCGTGCTCCTCGACGCGCCGAGCCACGTCCACCTCGCCTACCGGCCGGGAGTCCCGCTGGTCGGCGCCGTGTGGCGGAGGGGGGAGCGGGTCGTGTGACTCCGCCGGCCGGACGGACCGATATTCACCGGTCGGTCACGGGATGTCGTGGCTGTCTACCGCCAAGTGACCGCGCCCGGTACCGTTTCGGGCAGCGTGGCTCAGGGGGTAGGACCGGGGGGTCTTTGTGAGCAGCAGGCGCATACGTGTGGTCAGGCCCGGAGATCTGGGCGCGGGGGACATCGAGATCTGGCGTGAGCTGAGGGCGAAGTCCGGTGCCCCGGCCCATCCGTTCATGGAACCGGAATTCACCCTTGCCGTCGGCCGTGTCCGGCCGCACGCGCGAGTGGCGGTGATCAGTGAGGAATCCGGGGGGACGGCCGGCTTCCTCCCCTTCGAGCGGGGGCGGTTCGGCCACGGGCGGGCCGTCGGCTTCGGGGTCTCCGACGTCCAGGGCGCCGTGCTGCGCCCCGGTCTCCCGCTGGACGCGAAGGAGCTGCTGCGGGCCTGCGGCCTCTCCGCCTGGGTGTTCGACAACCTGGAGGACCGTCAGGACCTCTTCGAGCCGGACGCCGCCCGCTCGTACGCCTCGTACGTCATCGATGTGGGCGACGGTTACGAGAGCTACGAGAAGGCGCTGCGCGCCCGGTCGCCGAAGTTCCTCAGGACCACCCTGGCCAAGGAGCGCAAGCTCGGCCGCGCGGCCGGGGAGGTGCGGTTCGTCCTCGACGAACGGGACCCGGCGATGCTGCGGACCCTGATGGAGTGGAAGTCCGCGCAGTACCGCAGGACCGGCCGCCGCGACCGCTTCGCCAGGACGTGGATCCGCGGGCTGGTGGAGTTCCTCTTCCACACCCGGGCGCCCGGTTGCTCCGGGCTGCTCTCCGTCCTGTACGCGGACGACCGGCCCGTGGCCGCCCACTTCGGGCTGCGCTCCAGGACGGTGCTCTCGTGCTGGTTCCCGGCGTACGACCCGGAGTTCGCGAAGTTCTCCCCGGGCCTGATCCTGCATCTGCGGATGGCGCGGGCGGCATCGGACGACGGCATCGGGCTGCTCGACATGGGGCGCGGGGCCGCCGAGTACAAGGACGCGCTGAAGACCGGCGAGCTCACGGTCCACGAGGGCGCCACGGTCAGACCGGGCGCGGGCGCGGTCCTGCAGTGGCTCGGCCGTGAGCCGTCCCGCCGCGCACACAGCTTCGTACGGAAGCGGCCCCGGCTTGCGGGCCTGGCGCAGCGCGGCCTGCGACGGGCCGGCCGGATGCGCGAACCGAAACGTCCATAGCGTCACGACCGGGGGGACCGGATGCCGTACGGGAACGGACAGACAGGGAACACGCGGTCACCGGACGTCGGCCGGCTCGCCGGCATGGCCGTGGCCGAGCTGGAACTCGACGCGGCCGACGGTACGGGCGTACGGATGGGCCCCGCGCCCGGCAACCCGCCTCTGGGGCAGCCGGACGGTGGCGAGCAGCGGGTCTTCGCCCTCGTACGGCTGCGCGGACGTCCGGTCGGCACGGTCGTGGGGCGCGTCAGGGCGGGCGACGACCCGGCGTCCGTCCTCGCCGAGCAGGCGGTGGCCGAGATCCTCGTCCCGGACGCCCCGGAGCGTCCGCCGATCGGGGAGGCACCCAGGGCCACGGTCGTCGTCGCGACCCGGGAGCGCCCGGGCCCGCTCGCCCGCGCCCTCGACTCGCTGCTCGCGCAGGACCACCCGGACTTCGAGATCGTGGTCGTCGACAACGCCCCCGCCACCGGCGCCACCCGTGAGCTCGTCGCCTCGGCCTACGCCGGCCGGGGCGTGCGCTACGTGCTGGAGCCGGTGCCCGGTCTGGCCGCCGCGCACAACAGGGGCATCGCCGCCGCGAGGGCCGACGTGCTCGCCTTCACCGACGACGACGTCATCGCCGACCCGCACTGGCTGACCGCCCTCACCAGGCCTTTCGGCGCGGACCCCCGGCTCGCCTGTGTCACCGGGCTGATCGTGCCGGCCAGGCTGACCACCCCGGCGCAAATTCTGCTGGAGAGCCACGGTGGGTTCGCCAAGGGGTTCACCGCGCGCCGCTACGACCCCGCGGACCCGCCCGCCGACGACCCGCTCTTCCCGTTCACGGCCGGACGGTTCGGCTCCGGCGCCAACATGGCCTTCCGCGCGGGGCCGTTGAAGGCGGTCGGCGGATTCGACCCCGCCACCGGCACCGGGACCCCCGCCAAGGGGGGCGACGACCTCTACGCCTTCGTGCGGCTCCTCGCCGAGGGGCACCCGCTGCAGTACACGCCCGACGCGATCGTCTGGCACCACCACCGGGAGCGCTGGGAGGACCTGTGCGCGCAGGCGTACGGCTACGGGGCCGGGCTCACCGCCTGCCTCGCCGCGCTCCTGGTCCGCAGGCCCGGCCTGCTGCCGCCCCTCCTGGCCCGGCTGCCGCGCGGTCTCGCCCATGCCCGCTCGATGACGGCGCCGCGTGCCACCGGCGCGGCCGGGCGCACCGGTGTTCCCGGCGCGCACGGCACGTACACCCACCCGTGGCCCCGCCATCTGTCCCGGCTGGAACGGCGCGGCCTGCTGTACGGCCCCCTCGGGTACGTACGCGCCCGGCTCGCGGTCCGTGGTACGACGCGCCCCTGGGAGGGCAGATGAACGCCGGCAGACCCGAGGGGCGCGGAGGGGCGTCCCGGATACCCGTGCTGCTGTACCACGCGGTGATGGACGACCCGCCGCCGTGGATCGCCGAGTTCACCGTCACGCCGAGGGCGTTCGCCGCCCAGCTGGACGCGATCGCGGCCTCCGGCCGCACCCCCGTCCCGGTCGGGGTGCTCGTCGCCCATCTCGCGGGAGGTGAGCCGCTGCCGGACAGACCGGTCGTCCTGACCTTCGACGACGGCTTCGCGGACCTCCCGGGCCCGACCGCCGAGGCGCTCGCCGGACGGTCGATGCCGGCCACGGCGTACCTCACGACCGGCGCGCTGACCCGCTCCGGACCGGGCAGCCTGCTGCCGCCCGCACCGATGATGAGCCTGGAACAGGCGCCGCTGCTGGAGCAGTACGGCATGGAGGTGGGCGGGCACACCGTCACCCACGCGCAGCTGGACACCCTGCCCGTCGCGGATCTGCGGGCCGAACTGGCCGACTCGAAGAAGGCGTTGGAGGACGTCCTGGGCCACGGGGTCGACCACCTCGCCTATCCGCACGGGTACAACAGCCCGCGGGTGCGCCGTGCCGCCCGTGCCACCGGTTACCAGAGCGCGGTGGCCGTCCGGCACGCGCTGAGCTCCGGCCGGGACGAGCCGTACCGGATCGCGCGCCTGATCCTGCGGCAGAGCCACACCGTGCGCGACGTCGAACGCTGGATGGCGGGCGAGGGCGTGCGCGTGGCGCCGTACCACGACTCCCTGCCGACCGTCGGGTGGCGGTGGTACCGCCGTACGCGGGCCGCCGTGCGGGGGCCGGAGTTCGCGGGGTGAGGCGGCGAACCAGACGGAAAACGACGAGAGCACCACAAAGCCGAAACACATTCCTATACTTCGCTTACGACCGCGGTGAGGTCGTCAAGGGGACAGCGGCGTGACGGCCGCGACCACATCCGTGGGGGGAGTCGCACCGTGCCACAGCATGTGCCCGCGCCGGTCAAGGGGGACACCGGGGGGAGCGCCGAGCCGGTGCTCCGCCCCGGACAGCCGCCCGGCGCGCCCCCCGGCGAGGAGCCCCGCCGTCTCCCCGAAGCGCTGAGACCTCAGATCCTCCTCTCCTGGCTGCCGTTACTCCTGGCGGCCGGACTCTGGATCACCTCGTTGCCGTCCATCGGTTTCCGCTCGATGGGCGAGTACGGCCTTCTGGACCGGCTGCCCGTCACCTACTACCTCTCCCTGCTCGTCCTGACCGCGGGTTTCCTGATCAGCCTCCGCCGCGCGGGCACGGCACCGTGGTGGCCCGCGCTGTACAGCGCCGGACTGCTGATGGCCCTCAAGGGCGTACCCGCCGTCCTGTACGACTCGGAGCGCTACCCCTGGGCCTCCAAGCACGACGCCGTCATCAACCATCTGCTGGCCAACGGCGAACTGCGCCCGAACGAGGGCCTGTCCGGCAACATGTCGGCCTACGACCAGTGGCCCGGCTTCTTCACACTCAACGGCGGACTCGTCCGCACCTTCGGAGCCGACAGCGCCGCCACCTACCTGAACTGGGCCCCCGTCGTCTTCGGCCTGTTGATGATGCCGGTCCTCATCCTGCTCTACCGCACCTTCAGCGAGGACTGGCGTCTCGTATGGACCGCCGTCTGGATCTTCCAGCTCGCCAACTGGGTGGGCCAGGACTACCTCGCCCCGCAGGGCCTGGCCTTCCTCCTCCACCTCGCCGTCCTCACCGTCGTCGCACGGCACTTCGTGCGTCCCGGGTCGGCCGGCCGGCTGCGCTCGCGGGCCTACCTCGACCCCGCCGCCGCGGCCGTCCCGCCCTCCACCGGCGTCCGGCAGCGCGCGGTCTGTGCCGTCGTCCTCGCGCCCCTGATCCTGGCCGTCAACGCGGTGCACCAGCTGACCCCGGTGATGCTCTGCGTCACCCTGCTCGCGCTCAGCCTGACGCGCCGCTACCGCAACCTCGGGCTCCTGGCCGTGGCCGGGCTGGTCATGCTGGCCTGGGACCTCACCATGGGCCGCCCCCTGTTCACCGAGACCCTGGGCACCCTCCGGGACTCCCTCGGCGAGCTCACCCAGAACTCCCGGGCCGGATACGCGGGACAGCTCACCGGGGCCGGTCCCGAACTCGCGGGCCGGGCCAACATCATGATGGTGCTGGCCGTCGCCGTGCTCGCGGGCGCGGCTCTCCTGCTGCGCCGCCGCCTGGTGCACAGCGCCCTGCCGCTGCTGCTGGCCTCCGCCGCACCGGTACCCCTGTTCGTGGTCAACGACTACGGCGGCGAAATGCTCTTCCGGGTCTATCTGTTCGCGCTGCCCGGCGCCGCCTTCTTCGCCGCCGCGGCGCTCGTACCGGCTGCCGGGGGTACCGGAGCGCACCGCGTACGCCCGGCCGTGCGGAGGGTCTGCGCCGTCGCCCTCCCGGTGTCACTGGCCGCGCTGCTGGCCGGCTTCATGCCGTCGTACTACGGCAAGGAACAGATGAACTACACCCCGCCCGCCGAGACCGCGCTCGTCACCCGCACCATCGACCGGGCACCCGAAGGGGCACTGATCCTGGCGACCACGGGTTCGTTCCCGCAGGCGCTGCACCGCTACGACCGCCTGGAGCACTGGTTCTTCGCCGAGCAGGAGCTCCCGGAGAACGTCGAGATGCTCAAGGACCCGGCTCGCTACCTCTCGACCCGACTGCCGTCCGGCACCACGGCCTACGTCATCCTCACGCGCACCCAGGACGTCTACACCGCCGGTGAGGGACTGCTCCCCCCCGGCGGCTTCGCCGCGCTGACCCGGGACCTCACCGCCTCGCCGCTCTTCAGCGTGGTCGAGCGGACCCGTCACGGCGTCGTCCTGCACTACGACGGCTCCGAGACCCGTCCGGTCGGCCGCCCCTGAGACCCGTCCGCACGGCAGCCCCGGATCAAGGAGCCCGGACCATCAGGAAGCCCATGCCAGGAAGCCCAGATCAGGAAGGCAGAACCACGTGTCCGAGAACCGGCAACCGACGTTCCCCACCCGCCGGGCCCTGACCAGAGCCGCCCTGGCACTCTCCGGGTGGGCGGCGCTCGCCGCGACGGCGCTGCCGGCGGGCTCGCCCCTGCGCTGGGCGCCCGTGCTGCTCTTCGTCTGCTTCGGCCCCGGTTTCGCCCTGCTGTGTCCGCGGCCCGGACTGCTCCGGCCGGGGGCGCGTCTCGAAGCGGTCGCGCTCGCCGCGCCCCTCGGGCTCTCCGTGGCCGTCATCGCGGCCACCGCGCTGTTCCTGGTGGAGGGGTTCTCCGGCACCGCGTTCCTGGTGACGCTCGCCGCGGTCACCACCCTGGCCTCGGCTCTCCCGGGCCTGCCACTGCCCGCCGCCCGGGGCGCCGTCGCACGGTCCCGGGCGACACCGGTGAGGCGCGGGTGACCCGCCACCGCGCACCGGAGGGGCGCCGCCCCCGTACGTACCTCGTGCTCGCCCTGGCCGCCGTCGCGGCGCTGCTGGCCGGACTCCTCGCCTGGACCGCACTGCCCTCCTCCGGCGAGGGCGACGACGGCGCGCCGTCCGCCGACGCCCTCCCCGCCGACGCCGCGACCGGCCCGGTGTCCGGCGGGACCTGCGCCCCCACGGTGACCCTCGTGCCTCCGTGCGGGGCCTGGTGGGGCGCCTACGTGCCGTACGCCGAGAACGGCTCGCTCAAGGACGCGGTGTACGCCTTCGAGGAGAAGATCGGCCGGAAGCTCGACCTCCTGTACACCTACCACGACATGTCGAACACCCGTCTCGACGGACAGCTCCTGACCCCCGACGAGCAGATCCTCGGCCGGGACCGGATGCTGATGCTGGCCTGGGAGTCCACGGTGTGGCGCGAACCCCACCACGCCAACTGGACCGAGGACCAGCTCGGCTGGGCGAACATCGCCTCGGGGAAGCACGACCGGGAGGTCATCGACCCGCAGGCGCGGCGCATCAAGGCGTACGGGAAGCGGGTGTTCTTCTCCTTCGACCAGGAGGTCGACGCCCGCGTCGGCGACGCGGGCACCCCCGAGGAGTACGTCGCCGCCTACCGCCACATCCACGACCGGTTCGAGGAGCTGGGTGTGGACAACGTGGTGTGGGTGTGGACGGTGTCCGGCTACCTCCCGTCGGGGAAGCTCTTCGAACGGCTCTACCCGGGCGACGACTACGTCGACTGGATCGGCATGGACCAGTACAACTACTTCACCTGCCACGACACCACGGACTGGAAGGACTTCGACCGCAGCCAGCGGCCGACGTACGAGTGGCTGCGCACCCACATCAGCGCCGAGAAGCCGCTGATGTTCGCCGAGTTCGCCACGGTGCCCGATCCCGCGGACGAGGACCGCCAGCGCGAGTGGTACGAGGAGATCCCGGAGGTGGCCCGGACCATGCCCGGGGCGAAGGCTCTGGTGCACTGGAACCGGGCGGTCCCGGGCAAGGGCTGTGACCTCACGGTGGACGACGGTCCGGGCCTGGAGGGTTACCGTACGGCCGGCCAGGACGGTTACTTCAAGCAGCCGGTCCCCGGCCGCTGACCCACCCGCGGACGCCGTACGTCATCGCCGTGGCCGCGAACAGCCCGACGAACACGGGCAGTCCGGCCTCGGCGAAGGCGTCCTGCGCGGCCCACCCGGCCACCCCGAGCACCCACACCACCGCCGCCGTGACCCGCCAGTGCGCACCCGCCGTCCGCAGCAGGACCGCGGCCAGCGCCAGGCAGAGCAGTTGGAGGGCGAACGGCAGGGCCCGGAGCACCGCGGCCGGGGAGTCCAGCCCCGCCGCTCCGGCGAGGAAGCCGGCGAGCGTGCCGTGCCACTCCCGCGAGGCGGCGGCCGGCCGGATGCCGAGGATCAGCGGGGCGGAGTGCAGGGCCGCCACGGTCACCAGCAGGGCCGTGCCCAGCAACGTGGGACGGGGGCGGCGCAGGGCGACGGCCGCGGTGTAGACGACGATCACGAGCACGCCGGAGGCCACGGTGACCGGGGGCAGGGCCTGGACCAGCTCCGCACCGGTCAGCCGCGCCCGTCCGGCGTGCGCCGCCCGCGACAGCGGCGTCCAGAACAGTCCGGCCGCCAGCCCCAGCAGTCCCCACAGCCACAGCGTTCCGGCCCGCCGCTCCCGGGTGTTCCGCGCCGCGAGCCGGGCCCAGCCCGTCCCGTACTCCTCGCGCCGCGGCTCCCGTCGCCGCGCCCCCCACAGCGTCCGCCCGGTGAGGGCCGAGCGCAGCCCCAGGGCGGACACGGCCGCCACCGCGGTCATGGCGATCAGCATCGCCCAGCCGGCCCCGGCGATGCCCATCGGGCCGAGCAGCACGCCCGCGCTGCCCAGGACGAGGGTGCACATCGCGCCCTGAAGGGCGGCCAGTGCCCCGGTGCGGCCCTGGACCCGCAGCACGCCGATGTACAACTCGACCACGACCCGGGGCAGGGCTGCCGCGGCCAGCAACCGCAGGACCAGGGTGCCGTGGTCGGCGTAGTCGGCGCCGAAGGGGGCGAGGATCTGCGGGGCGAAGAGGACCAGTACGACGACGACGGGTACCAGCAGGACCGTCATGCGGCGCAGCGCCCCGCGTACGCCTTCGGCCAGGTGACCGGGGCTGTGCGAGGCGTGCGCGGTGAGGGAGGAGGCCATGTTGATGGCCATGAACTCCATGGTGCCGCCGACGGTGTAGGCGATGTAGAAGAAGCCGTTGTGCGCGGCGTCGAAGCGCACGGCCACCATCACGGGCAGCAGGTTGATCATGGCCAGGCTGAAGAGCGCGCCGACCGAGTCCCCGGCGAGGAATCTGCCGACCTCACGCATCCGGGGCGGCTCGCGGTCCCGGTCGGCTCCGGCCTGGCGTGGGATCAGCCGGCCGAAGATCAGCCATCCGAGCGGCAGGACGGACAGGGCGATGGCAGCGGCCCAGGACACGAAGACGCCGAGCACGGGCAGGGCGGCCGCGAACGCGGCGAGGAGCAGCAGTTTGCCGATGGAGAACACGGCGTTGCCGACGGGGACCCAGACGGCCTTGCGCAGGCCGGTCAGCACCCCGTCCTGGAGCGTGAGGATCGCCCAGGCGACGCAGGACCCGGTGAAGACGAGCCCCGCGGACAGGGTGCCGAGCGGTGCGTACGAATCACCCCACAGGTCCAGGGTGAGCAGGAAGACCACACAGGCCAGGCTGACGACGACGGAGCTGACCAGGTAGGTACGGGCCACGAGTGATGCGGTGGCGCGTCCGGCACGGGGCACGTAGCGCACGACGGCGCCGATCATCGTGGTCGCGGTGACCGAGGCGAGGAGCCGCATCGCGGCGATGGCCGCGGAGCCCTGGCCGACGGCCTCCTCGGTGTAGTAGCGGGCGGCGACCAGCCAGAAGCCCAGGCCGAGGGCGGCGGAGACACCGGTGGAGAGCATCAGGGCGTAGGCGTTACGGAACATCGAGTCGCCGCTCGCGCCGTCCTCCGGGGCGGGTGAGGGCGCCGCGTCGGTCTCCGGCGGGCCGGCTCTCGCGGTGTCAGTCACCGGGCAGCTCTCCCGCGGTCCCGGCGCCCGCCGAGGTGAGGATCTCGATGACGGGACCGGCACGCAGCGGGTCCACGGGCAGGGCGTGCCGCGCGAACCAGGCCGCCCCGGCGGGGGCGGGGGACGGGTCGGTGAACGCTTCGCCCGCGTAGACGTCGAGCGGCGGGTCGTAGAGGTAGCCGACGGTGACGCGGTGGCGGGCGAGTGCGGCGACGGCCGCGTCCCGGTCGGCCACCAGTAAGGGCACCCGGAACAGCGGCTGTACGCAGGCGCCGGCCGGGACCGGGGGCGCCCAGCGGGTCGCGAGGAGGCGCTCGGTACCCACCCGGTGCGCGGTGAGCCGTCCGTCGAGGCGGTTCAGCCGGTGCCCCAGGCGCCGCAGCCGTAATCGGCCCGGCGCGATGCGGTAGTCGTGCATGTCGACGCGGACCCAGGAGTGGAAGGCCGCCAGGGAAGGCGCGGCGTCCAGCGCCTGCCGCAGTTGCGCGGGCCGCAACGGCATCCGGATCTCTTCCCGTTCCTGCAGACCGAGCATCCGAAGCGCCCACCAGGCGGCCGGGGCGAGCCGTAGTCCACGCACGGCAGACTCGGCGTACGGGCGTACGCTGTAGGCGAGTTCGGCGGCCAGGCGGGCCGGGTCGAGCAGGGCGTCCCGGGCCTGTTCCAGCGGGCCACGCAGGGCCGGGTCGGCGACGGCGAGGAAGCCTCCGGCCTTCGCACCGACGTGCTTGGAGAGGCTGAAGACGGCCGCGTCCCCGTACGAGCCGACGGGCTTTCCGTCCGTGACGCTGCCGATGGCGTGCGCGGCGTCCTCGACCAGCGGGATGCCGAGACGGTCGCAGCGCTCGCGGAGCCGCCCGGCCGGGTCGGGATTTCCGTACAGGTTCGTGGTGAGGACGGCGGAGAGGCCGTTCCACAGGGTGTCGGGGACGGCGTCCGTGTCGATCGAGCCGTCCACGGCGGACAGCGGGGCCTGGACGGGCCGCAGGCCGGCGGCGAGGACGACGAAGAGGATGACGTCGTCGTTGACCGGGGACATCAGGATTCTTCCGCCGGGTCCGCACCAGTGGCGCAGCGCCAGATAGAGGCCCAGCCGGCAGGACGGGACGTACAGGCACTCCCGGCCGAGCCGGTCGCCCATCGCCGCTTCCAGCGTTCTCGCTGCGTCCAGCACGGCACGGTCCGCCGGACCGCTCTGCCCAAGAGCCATGTGTTCCCCCCAGAACCCTGCCCAATGTCGCCCAGACCGTGGCACTTCGTCAACAATGCGGAAGGACCCGCCCGTCGGCCGGGGCAGGTCCTTCCGCAACGACGTACCGGTGGTGCCGGTGGCGTCGGGTCACTCCTCCACGGTCAGGCCCTTCCTGAGCTTGACCAGGGTCCGCGAGAGCAGCCGGGACACGTGCATCTGTGAGATGCCGAGCTCTTCGCCGATCTCCGACTGCGTCATGTTGGAGACGAACCGCATGGAGAGGATCGTGCGGTCGCGCAGGGGGAGCGAGGCGATGAGCGGCTTGAGGGACTCGACGTACTCGATGCCCTCGAGGCCGTGGTCCTCGTAGCCGAGACGGTCCGCGAGGGCGGTCTCGTTGCCGTCGTCGTGGTCGTCGGGCTTGGCGTCCAGCGAGCTTGCGGTGTACGCGTTGCTCGCGGCCATGCCCTCGACGACCTCGTCCCTGCTGAGGCCGAGGCGGTCGGCGAGTTCGGCGACCGTGGGCGCGCGGTCCAGCTTCTGGGCCAGTTCGTCGCCCGCCTTGGCCAGGTCGAGCCGCAGCTCCTGCAGTCGGCGCGGGACGCGCACGGACCAGCTGGTGTCGCGGAAGAAGCGCTTGATCTCGCCGATGATGGTGGGCATCGCGAAGGTCGGGAACTCCACGCCCCGGCTCAGCTCGAAACGGCCGATCGCCTTGATCAGGCCGATCGTGCCGACCTGGACGATGTCCTCCATGGGTTCGCTGCGGGTGCGGAACCGGGAGGCGGCGAACTTGACCAGGGCCAGGTTGAGTTCGACGAGGGTGTTACGGACGTACGCGTACTCGGGGGTGCCCTCGTGGAGGACTTCGAGCCGCGCGAAGAGCGTCTTGGACAGTGCCCTGGCGTCCAGCGCGCCGACTTCGGTGTAGGGCGGGATCTCGGGGAGTCCCTCGAGGCCCTCGAACTCCTCGCCGACCAGGTGGTCGTCGGCGGTCGGTCCGGTGGTGGTGCCGGTGATGCTGATGCCGACGCGCGGGCCAGGTACGGCGCTCGCGGCAGCGGAGTCGGAATCGGTCGGTCCCTGAGGACATGCCGACGTCGCGATGTGGGTACGCGATACGTCGAGCCGGGGTGACATGGTTCTCCTCCATCGTTCTCGGCATATGGCTGCCGATGCCCATACGTGTTCCTGCGGTGAAGCGGCGCCTCCGAAGCCGAATCGAATCTCTGGTTGTGATGTCTCTTCTACCCTTACCCGGTTCCAGCGGTAGGTTACAAGCGCCAAATACGCCTGTATGTCCGGTTTGTTGAGTTCTTCGACTACCGTGTGGCGAGGGAAACGCGTAATGTTTTACGCACGTCGGGGGCAGCCACGATGAAGTCGCGTACACAATGACGCGGGCAGTGAGTGACGGACGGCGAAGAGGGACGGGCATGGACCGCGGGACGGTCGGCAGTGCGAACCGGGGTCGGCTTCAGGTCGAGGTCCGGTCCGATGGCCGCAGTGAAGTCGTGACGCCGGTGGGTGAGCTCGATCACCACACCGCCGATCTGCTGCGGGAACCGCTGGAGAGCGCGGTCGAACAAGGGCGTACGCGCCTGGTGGTCGACTGCTCGCGACTCGACTTCTGCGATTCCACCGGGCTCAACGTGCTGCTCGGGGCGCGCCTGAAGGCCGAGGCCGCCGGGGGAGCGGTCCACCTGGCCGGAATGCAGCCCGTGGTGGCTCGCGTCTTCGAGATCACGGGCGCTGAGGCGGTTTTCGTCGTCCATGACTCGCTCGAAGACGCTCTGAGTAGCTGACAGCGGCGTTTCCCGTGCGGATCCCCGGCTTCGGGAGCCCCCGTCGTCGCACGGCTCACGCTTCTGGCGTAGGCGAAGTGGGTGTCGTCACCATGTGACCGGGCAGAAGACACCCCGTCGGGAGCATGAGACCCGCACACTCTGTATCTGATCAGTATCTGTTCGTGGCAACACAGGTGAATCGGTGAGGTGAAGCGCTGATGAGCACCACCCGGCAGCATCCGCCGGGCGGCCTCGGCCGCGAGCCGGACGGCACAGGCCCCGCCTCTGCCGTGCCCGCTGACCGGCAGTGGCGCACGCTCTCGCTGAGAGAGGCCACCGGTATCGTGCCGATGGCCCGCGACTTCGCCCGGCAGGCGCTCCACGACTGGGGCTGGCTCCCCGCGTCGAGCGCCGATCGTCGGGCCGCCGCCGAGGACGTCCTGCTGGTCGTCTCCGAGCTGGTCACGAACGCCTGTCTGCACGCGGGCGGCCCCGAGGAGCTGCGCCTCGCCTGCTCGACCAAGATGCTCCGGGTCGAGGTCGCCGACGGCGGCGCGGGGCAGCCGGCGCCGCGTACCCCGCACCGCGCGGGGCGGCCCGGCGGACACGGCATGTTCATCGTGCAGCGGCTCTGCCTCGACTGGGGTGTGTCGCGCACGCCGGACCAGCCCGGCAAGACCGTATGGGCGGAGCTCGCGGCGCCCGCGTAGTCCCGAAGAGCTCTCGTCGTACGACTGAGGCCCCGCACCACCGGTGCGGGGCCTCAGTCGTACGGCGGTGTCCGTGTCAGCGGACGTTGCCCATGAGCGTCTTGACCTTGCCGCGGTACATGAAGATCGCCGCACCGGCGGCGACCGCGAGGGCGGCCTGGAGGGCCACCACCCCGGTGCCGTTGAGCTCGACTCCCGCGATGGACAGCAGACCCGTGGTGCAGTCACCGGCGGTCACGGCCAGGAACCAGACACCCATCATCTGGCTGGCGTACTTGGCCGGCGCCATCTTCGTGGTGACCGAGAGGCCGACCGGGGACAGCGTCAGCTCGGCGACGGTCTGCACGAAGTAGATCGCGACCAGCCACATCGCGGCGGCCTTGTGGCCGTCACCCGCGATGGACAGCGGCGCCAGGAAGAGGAAGAACGACGCGCCGACCAGCACCAGACCGGAGCTGAACTTCACGATCGTGCTGGGCTCCTTGCCCCGACGGTTCAGGGCCAGCCAGAAGGCGGCGAAGACCGGGGCCAGCGCCATGATCAGGACCGGGTTGACCGACTGGTACCAGGAGACCGGGAAGTCCCAGCCGAGGACCGAGTTCTCCGCGGAGGAGTCGGCGAAGATCGCCAGGGTCGAACCGCCCTGGTCGTAGATCATCCAGAAGATGGCGGCGGCCACGAAGAACCAGATGTAGCCGGACATCTTCGCCTGCTCCGCCTGGCTGAGCTCCTTGTCCCGCTTGATGCGGGTCAGGACCATCACCGGGATGACCAGGCCGGCGACCGTGATCGGGACCAGCAGCCAGTTCAGCGTGTAGACGCCGGTGACGACCGTACCGATGTAGAAGACGGCAGCGACGCCCAGCCAGATCATCGACTTGCGCAGCGTGGACGCGCGCTCGTCGGCGGAGAGCGGCTTCGGAACGACGAGGCTGCGCTCGTCGAGGTGGCGGGTGCCGAGCAGGAACTGGACGACGCCGAGGCCCATGCCGAGCGCGGCCAGGGCGAAGCCCAGGTGCCAGTTGACGTTCTCGCCGACGGTGCCGATCACCAGCGGGGCGGCGAAGGCACCCATGTTGATGCCCATGTAGAAGATCGTGAAGCCACCGTCACGGCGCGGGTCGTCCGGGCCGTCGTAGAGGTGGCCGACCATCGTGGAGATGTTCGACTTCAGCAGGCCGGAGCCGATGGCGACGAGGCCGAGCCCGGCGAAGAAGGTGCCCTCGGAGGGCAGTGCCAGCGTCAGGTGGCCGAGCATGATGACGCCGCCCGCGACGGCGACCGTCTTGCGGGGGCCCCAGACACGGTCGCCGAACCAGCCGCCGGGCATGGCGAGCAGGTACACCAGCGACAGGTAGACCGAGTAGATCGCCGTGGCCGTGGCGGGGTTCATGTGAAGCCCGTTGGGAGCGATCAGGTAGAGCGGGAGAAGGGCGCGCATGCCGTAGTAGCTGAAGCGCTCCCACATCTCCGTCATGAAGAGAGTGGCCAGGCCGCGGGGGTGGCCGAAGAAGGTCTTCTGCGAACCGGAAGTACTGGCCGAGTCCTTCGTCAGGCTGGACGCCATGGTCGATCCTTGCTGGTCGGGACGCGCCGCCTCGTGAGCGGTACGCGCCCGGTGGGGGGTAGCCGGCACCGGGCGGACAGGCCCCACCCCTGACGCCTCGAGGGATTCGATCCGGCCACCCGCTCCGCAGGGAGTTCGGGGACGAGGTCGTGGGACAGACCGCTCCGGGATCCACGCCCGGTGCGCGTCCTCGCGCTCCGGGCCCGGCCCACAGGTCATTCACTGGTCGGGGCCGGCGGGAACCGGCCCGTACACAAAAGAGACCCTTGGCGCGAAAAGCTGCCCAAAGGTCCTTCGGTGGTGCAACAGGCGTCGGGCAACCATACGACATGACACGCGGGGATATGGAAGGACTTGAGATATGGATCACAGGTAGCCGTGGAACCACAGTCCCATATTCAAAGGAGGATGTCCGATTCATGGCCCTGACCCGCAGGGTTTGACCAGGGCCTCACCCCACCAGGCCTGCGCGGACTACCATCACTGCATGACCCGTGTACTGCTCGCCGAGGACGACGCATCCATCTCGGAGCCACTGGCCCGCGCCCTGCGTCGTGAGGGTTACGAGGTCGAGGTCCGCCAGGACGGTCCCACCGCACTCGACGCCGGGCTCCAGGGAGGCGTCGACCTGGTCGTCCTCGACCTGGGGCTGCCCGGGATGGACGGCCTCGAAGTCGCCAGGCGGCTGCGGGCCGACGGTCACGCCGTACCGATCCTGGTGCTGACCGCGCGGGCCGACGAGGTCGACACGGTGGTCGGCCTGGACGCCGGCGCCGACGACTACGTCACCAAGCCCTTCCGCCTCGCCGAGCTCCTCGCCCGGGTCCGCGCCCTGCTGCGCCGCGGCGCCACCGAGCCCGCCCCGCAGCCCGCCACCCATGGCGTCAGGATCGACGTCGAGTCCCACCGGGCCTGGATGGGTGACGAGGAACTCCAGCTCACCGCCAAGGAGTTCGACCTGCTGCGGGTCCTCGTACGGGACGCCGGCCGGGTCGTCACCCGCGACCAGCTGATGCGCGAGGTCTGGGACACCACCTGGTGGTCATCCACCAAGACCCTCGACATGCACATCTCCTGGCTCCGCAAGAAGCTCGGCGACGACGCGGCCAATCCGCGATACATCGCCACCGTCCGGGGCGTCGGCTTCCGGTTCGAGAAGAGCTGACGTACAGAACAGTCATGCGTCGCCGACTGATCAACTCCACACTCGCCGTGGTGCTCGTCGTGATCGCCGTCTTCGGCGTCTCCCTCGTCATCGTCGAGACCCGCACCATCAGCAACAGCGCCCAGGAAAGCGTCGACTCCGAGGCCCTCCGGCTGATCAGCGTCGTCGAGAGCCGGCTGCTCGGCGCCGAGCGGATCACCTCCCAGGTCCTCGCCGAGCAGGTGGACACCAGCCGCTACGCCCGCGTCGAGATCCCCGGACGCACCCCCATCGAGGTCGGCGAGCGCCCCACGGACAGCAACGTCATCCGCAGCACGGAGACGGGGGAGCAGGGCGAGAAGGTCACCGTCGAGGAGTCCCGCTCCGCCGTGACCCGTGAGGTCGGCAGGACGCTGCTCATCATCGGAGCGGTGGCGCTGCTCGCCATCATCTCCGCCGTGCTCCTCGCCGTACGCCAGGCCGACCGGCTGACCTCCCCGCTCACCGACCTCGCCGAGACCGCCGAACGCCTCGGGTCGGGGGACCCGCGTCCCCGCCACAAGCGGTACGGGGTGACGGAGCTGGACCGGGTCGCCGACGTCCTGGACTCGTCCGCCGAGCGGATCGCCCGGATGCTGACCGCGGAGCGACGCCTCGCCGCGGACGCCTCGCACCAGCTCCGCACCCCCCTGACCGCACTCTCCATGCGGATCGAGGAGATCTCGGTCACCGACGACCCGGAGACGGTGAAGGAGGAGGCGAACATCGCCCTCACCCAGGTGGAGCGGCTCACGGACGTGGTGCAGCGGCTGCTGACGAATTCACGTGACCCGCGCACCGGCTCCGCCGTCGTCTTCGACCTCGACGAGGTCGTCAAGCAGCAGATCGAGGAGTGGCGCCCCGCCTACCGCAGCGCCGGCCGCGCCGTCGTCTGCTCGGGCAAGCACGGTCTTGAGGCCGTCGGCACCCCCGGCGCCGTGGCCCAGGTGCTCGCCGCGCTGATCGAGAACTCGCTGATGCACGGGGGCGGAACCGTCGCGCTGCGTACCCGCGTCGCCGGCAACCAGGTCGTCGTCGAGGTCACGGACGAGGGCCCCGGGGTACCCGCCGACCTCGGGGCACGGATCTTCGAGCGCACCATCAGCGGCCGCAACTCCACCGGGATCGGCCTCGCCGTGGCCCGGGACCTCGCCGAGGCGGACGGCGGCCGGCTCGAACTGCTCCAGCAGCAGCCGCCGGTGTTCGCCCTCTTCCTCAGCCGGGTCGTACCGAGCCGCAAGGAGTCCGTACGCCCGGTCCGCTGAAACCCGGACTCAGTGGGGCACGGGGCCGGGCGTCACCTCGTCGGCGGGTCGTCGCTGCTCCAGAAATCGTTCCGCGTCGAGCACGGCCTCCTTGGCGGGCAGCGCCCTGAACACCCAGGTGCGGTAGGACCAGAAGCGGAACAGCGTGGCGATCCCGATGCCGACGATCTTGAAGACGTTGCTCTGGACCGGGCTGTTCCAGCCGAAGCCGTACGTCGCCAGATAGAGGACGCCGGTCTCGATCACCGCCCCGGCGGCGCTGAACAGCAGGAACAGCGTCAGCTCCCGGGTCCGGCCGCTCTTGTCGCGGTCCCGATAGGTCCAGTAACGGAAGCCGACGTAGTTGAAGAGGATGGCGACGACCGTCCCCATCAGCCCGGCCCGCACCACCGGAATCTCGGTGGTGCGCCAGATCAGGTTCGACACGACGATGTTGACGACCAGCCCGAGGGCGCCGACCGCACCGAACTTGGCGACCTCCCGGGCCAGCAGATCAAGCCGGGCCCGCAGTGCGCCCCGTTCGCTCATGGTGATCGCTCAGCCCCGTCCGTTCGGTTTCGTCAACCCGGCCATGCTAACGACCCCGCCCGTGTGATGCCTGTGAGCCGGCCGGCCGCGTGACGAGGCATCCTTCGCGCAGGGGCGGGGGCCCGGCGGGAGAGCGTGAGGGGAGCTGTCGCACGCCCGATACCCTGGACCCGTGACGTTCCCTGTAGTCGGCATGGTCGGCGGCGGTCAGCTCGCCCGGATGACCCACGAGGCCGGCATCCCCCTCGGCCTGAAATTCAAGCTCCTCAGTGACACTCCCCAGGAGTCGGCCGCCCAGGTGGTCGGCGAAGTCGTCGTCGGCGACTACCGCGACCTGGAGACCCTGCGCGCCTTCGCACGCGGCTGTGACGTGATCACCTTCGATCACGAGCACGTGCCGACCGAGCACCTGCGGGCCCTGGAGGCGGACGGCATTCCCGTACGCCCCGGCCCTGACGCTCTTGTGCACGCCCAGGACAAGGGGGTGATGCGCGCGAAGCTCACGGAGATCGGCGCGCCCTGCCCCCGCCACCGCATCGTCGCGGACCCGGCGGACGCCGCCGCCTTCGCGGACGAGGTGGGAGGCTTCCCGGTCATCCTCAAGACGGTCCGCGGCGGCTACGACGGCAAGGGCGTCTGGGTGGTCCGCTCCGAGGCGGACGCCGCCGAACCCTTCCGGGCCGGTGTCCCCGTCCTCGCGGAGGAGAAGGTCGACTTCCGGCGGGAGCTGGCGGCCAACATCGTCCGCTCGCCCCACGGCCAGGCCGTCGCCTACCCCGTCGTCGAGTCCGTCCAGGTCGACGGGGTCTGCGACACCGTCATCGCACCGGCGCCCGACCTGGACGAACGCCTCGCCGGCGAGGCCCAGCAGCTCGCCCTGCGGATCGCCGCGGAGCTCGGTGTGGTGGGTCACCTCGCGGTCGAGCTCTTCGAGACGCGCGGACCCGACGGGAAGCCCGCCATCCTCGTGAACGAGCTCGCGATGCGCCCGCACAACTCCGGTCACTGGACCCAGGACGGTGCGGTCACCTCGCAGTTCGCCAACCACGTGCGGGCCGTCCTGGACCTCCCGCTCGGCGACCCCCGCCCGCGCGCCACCTGGACGGTCATGTGCAACGTCCTCGGCGGCGACTACCCGGACATGTACCAGGCATACCTGCACTGCATGGCCCGCGACCCGCAGCTCAAGATCCACATGTACGGCAAGGACGTGAAGCCCGGCCGCAAGGTGGGCCACGTCAACACCTACGGCGACGATCTGGCGGACGTGCGGGAGCGCGCCCGGCACGCGGCCGACTACCTGCGAGGAACGATCACCGAATGACCGCACCAGGTTCCGCCCCCGTCATCGGCATCGTCATGGGCTCGGACTCCGACTGGCCCGTGATGGAAGCGGCCGCCAAGGCCCTCGACGAGTTCGAGATCCCCTACGAGGTCGACGTCGTCTCCGCCCACCGCATGCCGCACGAGATGATCGCGTACGGCGAGAACGCCGCGGACCGCGGTCTCAAGGCGATCATCGCGGGAGCGGGCGGGGCGGCCCACCTGCCCGGCATGCTCGCCTCCGTCACCCCGCTGCCCGTGATCGGCGTCCCGGTTCCGCTGAAGTACCTCGACGGCATGGACAGCCTGCTGTCCATCGTCCAGATGCCGGCCGGCGTCCCGGTCGCCACGGTGTCCGTCGGCGGCGCCCGTAACGCGGGCCTGCTCGCCGCCCGCGTCCTCGCCGCCCACGACCGTGCGCTGCTGGAGCGGATGAAGGACTTCCAGCAGGAGCTCAAGGAGCAGGCGACGGAGAAGGGCAAGCGACTGCGCGCCAAGACCCAGGGCGCGGACTCCTTCGGCTTCGGGAAGTAGGCGAGAGCATGGACAACCTCGACCGGGCCCGTCTCCTGCTCGCCGACCACCCCGTCGTCGACGGCCACAACGACCTCCCCTGGGCCCTGCGTGAACAGGTCGGCTACGACCTCGACATCCGTGACATCTCCCAGGACCAGACCGGGACCCTGCACACCGACATCCCGCGGCTGCGGGCCGGCGGCGTGGGCGCCCAGTTCTGGTCCGTCTACGTGGCACCGCGGCTGGCCGGCGACGACGCGGTCAGCGCCACGCTGGAGCAGATCGACGTGGTCGGCGAGATGCTGGCCCGCTACCCGGACGACCTGCGGCGTGCCCTGACCGCCGACGACATGGAGAAGGCCCGCGCCGAAGGGCGTATCGCCTCCCTGATGGGGGCCGAGGGCGGTCACTCCATCAACAACTCGCTGGGGACCCTGCGCGCGCTGCACACCCTCGGCGTCCGCTACATGACGCTCACGCACAACGACAACACCGACTGGGCGGACTCGGCGACCGACTCCCCGCGCGTCGGTGGCCTCTCGGAGTTCGGCCGCGAGGTCGTACGCGAGATGAACCGCATCGGCATGCTCGTCGACCTGTCCCACGTGGCGGCCACCACGATGCGCGACGCGCTCGCCACCTCCGTGGCGCCCGTGATCTTCTCGCACTCCTCCGCCCGCGCGGTCTGCGACCACCCGCGCAACGTACCCGACGACGTGCTGCGGATGCTCGCGGCCAACGGCGGACTGGCCATGGCGACCTTCGTACCCAAGTTCGTCCTCCCCGCGGCCGTCGAGTGGACGCTGGCCGCCGACCGCAACATGCGGGAGCACGGCCTGCACCACCTGGACACCACCCCGGCCGCCATGCGGATCCACGCGGACTTCGAGGCGCTCAACCCGCGCCCGATGGCCACCGTGGCCACGATCGCCGACCATCTCGACCACATGCGTGAGGTCGCCGGGATCGACCACATCGGCGTCGGCGGCGACTACGACGGCACGGCGTTCCTCCCGCTGGGGCTCGAGGACGTGTCCGGCTACCCGTACCTGATCGCGGAGCTGCTCACCCGCGGCTGGTCGGACGCCGACATCGCCAAGCTGACGTGGCGGAACGCGGTCCGTGTCCTGCGTGACGCGGAGGCGGTCTCCCGCGACCTGAGCATCCGCGTCGGCCCGTCCCACGCGACGATCGACGAGCTGGACGGCCCGACGCGCTGACCCGTGGGGCTCGGCTGGAAGGCGGCGGCCCCCGGGGCCGCCGCCTTCCCGTGTCAGGCCTTCGGGCGGCCCATCGCCCGGTACGTCCACCCGGCCTCGCGCCACACCGCCGGGTCCAGGGCGTTACGCCCGTCCAGGACGATCCGCCGCCCCACGACCTCGCCCAGCGCCGCCACGTCCAGCTCGCGGAACTCGCGCCACTCCGTCAGGTGCAGCACCACATCGGCACCGCGCACCGCGTCCAGCGCGGTGTCCGCGTAACCGAGGGTCGGGAAGAGCCGCCGGGCGTTGTCCATGCCCTTCGGGTCGAAGACGGTCACCTGGCCGCCCTGCAGATGGATCTGCCCGGCGACGTTCAGGGCCGGCGAGTCGCGTACGTCGTCGGAGTCCGGCTTGAAGGTGGCGCCCAGCACCGCGACCCGCTTACCCAGGAACGACGCCCCGCCCACGGCCTCGCGGGCCAGCTCCACCATGTGCCCCCGGCGGCGCATGTTGATGGAGTCGACCTCCCGCAGGAAGGTCAGCGCCTGGTCGGCGCCCAGCTCACCGGCGCGCGCCATGAAGGCCCGGATGTCCTTGGGCAGACAGCCGCCGCCGAAACCGACCCCGGCCCGCAGGAACTTCTTCCCGATGCGCTCGTCGTGGCCGATGGCCTCGGCCAGCTTCACCACATCACCGTCGGCGGCCTCGCAGACCTCGGCCATGGCGTTGATGAACGAGATCTTGGTCGCGAGGAAGGAGTTCGCGGAGGTCTTCACCAGCTCGGCGGTCGGGAAGTCCGTCACCACGAAGGGGGAGCCCTCGGCGACGGGTCCGGCGTACACCTCGCGCAGCTGCTTCTCGGCTCGTTCGCTCTCGACGCCGACCACGATCCGGTCCGGGTGCAGCGTGTCCTTCACCGCGAAGCCCTCACGCAGGAACTCCGGATTCCAGGCCAGCTCCGCGTCCGTGCCCACCGGAGCCAGCTCGGCCAGCCGTGCCGACAGCCGGGCGGCGGAACCCACCGGGACGGTGGACTTGCCCACGACCAGGGCGGGCCGGGTCAGCTGAGGAGCCAGCGACTCGAAGGCGCTGTCCACGTAGCTCATGTCGCAGGCGTACTCGCCGTGCTTCTGGGGAGTGTTGACGCAGACGAAGTGCACATCGCCGAACGCGCCGATCTCTTCCCAGGAGGTGGTGAACCGCAGCCGCCCGGTGGACCCGGGGATGCCCGCGACGTGCTTCCGCAGGATCTCCTCGAGCCCCGGCTCGTACATCGGCACCTTGCCTGCCGAGAGCATCTCGATCTTCTCGGGCACGACATCCAGCCCGAGGACTTCGAAGCCCAGCTCCGCCATGGCCGCAGCATGGGTGGCGCCGAGGTAGCCGGTGCCGATCACGGTGATCCTGAGGGCCATGGGTGCTCCTGAACGATGCGGACAGACGTGCGGAGCCGAGCATAACCGGGCCCGCCCGACCCCCGTTTTCCGGCGGTCCGGGGGGTTGTCGGCAAGCTCACGTACCCCGCCCGTAGGCCCCTGCGCGGCAGGGCCACTAAAATCAGGTTACTTAACGGTAGTTAGCATCCCTGGGGAGTGAGCGTCTTGGCGGGTTCGACCGATTTCGACCTGTACCGTCCGGCCGAGGAGCACGACATGCTCCGCGAGACGATCCGTTCCCTCGCCGAGGCGAAGATCGCTCCGCATGCCGCCGAGGTGGACGAGGAGGGCCGGTTCCCCCGTGAGGCCCTCGACGCGCTGATCGCCTCCGACCTGCACGCGGTGCACGTCCCGGAGGAGTACGGCGGCGCGGGCGCCGACGCGCTCGCCACGGTCATCGTGATCGAGGAGGTGGCCCGCGTCTGCGCGTCCTCCTCCCTCATCCCGGCCGTGAACAAGCTGGGCTCGCTCCCGGTGATCCTCTCCGGCTCCGAGGCCCTGAAGAAGAAGTACCTGGGCCCGCTCGCCAAGGGCGACGCGATGTTCTCGTACGCCCTCTCCGAGCCGGACGCCGGCTCGGACGCGGCGGGCATGAAGACCAAGGCCGTCCGCGACGGCGACTTCTGGGTCCTCAACGGTGTGAAGCGCTGGATCACCAACGCGGGCGAGTCCGAGTACTACACGGTCATGGCCGTCACCGACCCGACGAAGCGCTCCAAGGGCATCTCGGCGTTCGTCGTCGAGAAGTCCGACGAGGGCGTCTCCTTCGGTGCCCCGGAGAGGAAGCTCGGCATCAAGGGCTCCCCGACGCGCGAGGTCTACCTCGACAACGTGCGTATCCCCGCCGACCGCATGATCGGCGAGGAGGGCACCGGCTTCGCCACCGCGATGAAGACCCTGGACCACACCCGCATCACGATCGCGGCCCAGGCCCTCGGTATCGCCCAGGGCGCCCTCGACTACGCGAAGGGCTACGTCCAGGAGCGCAAGCAGTTCGGCAAGCCGATCGGCGACTTCCAGGGCATCCAGTTCATGCTCGCCGACATGGCGATGAAGCTGGAGGCGGCCCGCCAGCTCACGTACGCGGCGGCGGCCAAGTCCGAACGCCTCGACGGCGACCTGACCTTCTTCGGCGCGGCGGCCAAGTGCTTCGCCTCCGACGTCGCGATGGAGGTCACCACGGACGCCGTCCAGCTCCTCGGCGGCTACGGCTACACCCGTGACTACCCGGTGGAGCGCATGATGCGCGACGCCAAGATCACGCAGATCTACGAGGGCACGAATCAGGTCCAGCGGATCGTGATGGCCCGCAACCTGCCGTAGTCCCGGCACGTCGGACGAGGGAGCCCCCGCTTCGGCGGGGGCTCCCTTTCCGTTGTGCCCATGGAGGAGCGGCCGGCTCAGGCGGGCCGTTCCCCGTCAAGGATCTCGTCGGCGGTGGCGGCGGTGGCGGCTCGGCGAAGCCATCGGCGCAAGACGTCGAGGTCGCGGCAGCCGGTGATGGTGTTGCGGATGCCGTCGGGCACATCGATGCCGCGCTCGTCGAACACGAGCAGGATGTCTTCGGCGCGGCCCCGCGCCTCACCTTCGGCACGGCCCCGCGCCTCGCCCTCGGCACGGCCTTCGTCCCGGATTTCTTCCGAGAGGGGGGAGATGTAGAAGGAGAGATCCACGGCCACCAGGTTCCTCCACTGTTGTGCGGCGGGGCGGTTGCCCAGGCCTTGTGCGGTCAGTACGACGATGGGGGCGGCGATGTCGTCCGGGGCGTCCCGAAGGGCTGCGGACAGCGTTTTCAGTATGGCACCGACGTCCGGTTCGCCCGCGTGTGTGATGGCGGACAGCGTGGCGAGTGCCAGGTCCTTGCGTGCTTCGGCCACATCGGTGACGGCGGGGATGTTGTGCGGGCCCGCGACGAGCGGCCGGAGGGTGAGTACAGGCCACTGGGGCGAGCCGAGTGGCACCGGACGGGCGGCCCACGCGGCGGTGGCCCGGTCCTGGCAGACGACCAGCAGCGTGGTGGGCAGCCGGTACTTCTCCAGCAAGTAGGAGACGTAGTACGCCCAGCTGGTCGGTTTGTCGGGGTCCTTCCTGCCCTGGGCTTCCACAGCGAGGAGGAAGGGCCCGTCGTGCTCCGTCTCGATGCGCAGCAGGGTGTCCACGCGGCGTTCGACGGGCCGGGACTCCGTGAGGTCGGTGGTGACGACGTCGGCGGACACGAAGGGCGGGAAGGAGACTCCGAGCACTTCGGAGACCCGGGAGAAGAGCTCCGGGTACTCCTGGAACACGCGGTGCATCGCCTCGTGGGGTGAGCTGACCATGGAGGTCCGTTCGGGTCGGTGGATGGTGTGCCGGGTCAGGCCGCTGCTTGTGCCTCCGCACGGCAGTCGCGGCAGTGTCCGGGGTGCCGGGAGCGGAAGGCGCGGTCGCAGCGGTCGCAGTTCTGGAGCGGGATGACGATCACTCCGGGGCGCGGCGGGGGCGCGAGATCGTGGGCGCCGGGCAGTGGTGGCGGCAGCAGGGTCGTGATCCGGTGGCGCAGGAGCTTCGCCGGATGCCGGAGCGGAACCGGCAGGTCGTGGGTCAGGGCGTGGCGGATGGTGTCGGGGTGGGCATCGCGTTCGAGCCAGGCGGCGACACCGGGAGTGAGGGTGTTGACGTCCTGCTCGGAGAGCGTGAGCTGGGGTGCGCGGCGGCGCAGGTCGGCGAGGAGCGCGGAAGCCGCCCGCTGGAGCTCCTCGGTGAGCGCCTGAGGCTGGGGCAGCGGCGGTGGTGGGGCGATGCGTGCGGTGGGAGGCGGTACGAGGACGGGGGCGGCTTGCGCGTGCGGTGCGGGTGCTGAAGCCGCTGCGGGTTCCGGCTGCGGCGTCGTGACCGGCAGGGGTGCGGGCGGCTTCGGCGCAGGGTCGGGGGCACCGGCGCCCGCCGGCTCGGGCAGCTCCCGGGGTGGCTCGGATGCGGGCTCGCTCTGACGGGCCGCGTGCGGCGGAGGTACGGCCGGCCTGGGCCTGGTCTGCGGCCGGGGCGGGGCGGTGGGCGTGTCCGCGCCCGGCTGGTTGTACGAGAGCGTGCGCGTCACGATGCGGCCGCCGGGGAGGCGTACGCGGCTGCGGTGGAGGTAACCGGAGGCTTCCAGCTCCCGCAGGGCGGCGGCGATGCGGGTCTCGCTCTCCGGGAAGCGCTCGGCGAGGTGCTTGATGCCGATCTTGGCTCCGGCCGGCAGCGACTGGATGTGCACGGCGAGCCCGATCGCGACGAGCGAGAGGCCGCGGTGCTGGGCCAGGTGGTTGCCGATCACCGTGAACGCGGCGGCGTGCCGGACGTTGAGGTGGATGACACCGGATGACGGTGTGACGTCCCCGGATGACGGGGGCGGGGCGCACGGGGGCGCGATAATCTGCTGGGTATCCATCGGGAAGCTCCACACTTCCTCGGTGGTCAGGCCCTCGACCGAGATTGGCGTCTCGTCGGGGGCCGTCGCATGTCTGTGGTGGTCGGGGCGAGCATATGCCTGCTAAGCCACCCTAAATCCAGCTCAGTTGCCCTATGTCACCCGCGCGAGTGATGTGGGCGGTGTGGGGTCGGGTGGGGTGGGAAGGGTAATTTCTCCAGGTTCTTTAAAAGCCTTATGCGTCGCGGGATGCCGCGTCGCGGCTCACCGGGTCGTGGGTTCCCGCATGGTGGACGCCCGCATGGCTCGGCGTTCAGTCTTTGAGCGCGAACCAGCCCCGGAATTCAGTTTCGTCCAGGAAGAGATGACGCTGCGCCGCCCCATCGGAGGGACAATGGTGCTGCGCCGACAGCTTGAACGCCTCGTAGCGGTAGGGAACTTGCCGAACGTGGAGATCCAGGTGATGCCTACGTGCCGGGGAGATCACCCCGGCACGGGTGGGCGGATCCAGGTGTTGAAGTTCGGGGACGGCTCGGCTGTGGGGCGTACGGACAACGAGTTCGCCGGCCGCCCCGTATCCGACCCGAAGCAGCTCCGAATCCTCGAACTGAGGTATGGCATCATCCGGGCTCGGGCTCTCTCGCCAGGGGAGTCGCTGGCCTTCATCGAGCAAGTGCTGGGAGAGACATGATCCGCAAGGTCATTGCCGAGGAAGCATCCGGGCTGGAGTGGTCCAAGAGCAGCTACAGCGACAGCAGCGACGGCAACGACTGTGTCGAGGTCGCCGCCCGCCCGCGATCCGTCCTGGTCCGCGACTCCAAGGACACGTCCGGCCCTCGGCTCGGATTCGCCCCGTCCGTCTGGGCGGCATTCGTGGAGCACGCCTCCCGGGGCTGACCGGGCAGCGCGGCAGGTACGTACGACGAGGGCGGGCCGGGGACATCCCCGGCCCGCCCTCGTCGTGTGATGCCGCCGGTCAGCTGCCCTTGACCGTGACCTTCTCGTCGTTCTTCAGCTGGTCCACGAGCTTCTTGACCTCGTCCTTGTCCCAGACCAGGTTGCCGTTCACGGTCTGGCCCGAGAGCGGGATGTTCATCGACGTACCCTCGCCGCCGGTGACGCCCTTCATCGCGAAGAACATGTTGCCGAGCGACCAGAGCGACATGTCCTTGTCGACGATCAGCGTGTCCAGGCCCGCGCCCATCGTCGGGTAGAGCTTGAACGGGTTGATGATCGTGGACGGGGTCGCCGTCTGGGAGGCCAGGGCCGCGAGGAACTTCTGCTGGTTCTTCGTACGGTCGAGGTCGCTGCCCGCGAAGGCGTACCGGGTGCGGACGAAGGCGAGGGACTGCTCGCCGTTCAGCGTCTGCTTGCCGGCCTGGAAGTCGGCGCCGGACTTCTTGTCCTTGAACGCCTTGGGGATGTCCATCTCGACGCCGCCGATGGCGTCCACGATCTTGGCGAAGCCGCCGAAGCCGATCTCGACGTAGTGGTCGATGCGCAGCCCGGTGTTGAACTCGACCGTGCGGACCAGCAGCTCAGGGCCGTCCTCCGCGTAGGCGGCGTTCAGCTTCACCTGGCGGCCCGTGCCCTCGAACTTCTTGCCGGACTCGGAGCCGACGAAGGAGGGGATCTCGACGTTGGAGTCACGGGGCAGGGAGATCAGCGTCGGGCCGT
Organism: Streptomyces sp. NPDC005791; assembly: GCF_042871485.1. Lineage (NCBI taxonomy): Bacteria > Bacillati > Actinomycetota > Actinomycetes > Kitasatosporales > Streptomycetaceae > Streptomyces > Streptomyces sp. NPDC005791. The sequence goes on along the minus strand of NZ_JBIAIP010000007.1, from coordinate 35,034 downwards.
TGGAGCCGTCGTGCAGAATCATCATCGAGTCGGTCCGCTTGCCCTCGGCGGAGCCGGTGTGCAGCTTCTTCTTGTCCTCGGCCGTCATGCCCTCGCGGCTGTCCGAGCCCACGACCAGGTAGTTCGTGCCATCGCCCTCGGCGGGGCGGTCGATGACCTTGGCGAGGTCGACCTCGCGCTTGAGCTTGCCGTCGGCCCAGAAGTACGTGCCGACGGAGACGGCGAGCACCACGACGACCAGGGTCAGTGCGCCGACCTTGATCCGCCGGCCCCAGTTCGGCGCAGCGCGGGGCTGTACGTAACCGCTGTCACCGCCGCGGCCGCCGCCCTGACCTCCGCCGCGCTGACCGCCGCCGTAGACCTGGCCCGTGTTGTAGCCGCTGTCGTAGCCGGGGGCCTCGCCGTAGCCGCCCTGGCCCTGGCCCTGCTGCGGCGGGATCCGGGGCGGGGACTGCGGCGGTGCGGGGCGCCGCCGGACGTGCGGCATGGCGCGGGCACTCTCGGGCTGAGAGTTCGCACTGCCCCGCCCGTAGCGCTCGTCGGGTCCGCCGTTCCGTCCTTCGGGCCAATCGCTCATGCGGACCAGTGTGCCGTCTCGACCTGTGCCTCTTACAGGGTGTACGGGGGATCGGGGCACGGCTGTTGCGAAGCTGATGCAATGCAACCGGGTGCAAGCCCCCGCATAAGGTGGACGGTATGACAGATCAGTCCCGGTCGACTCAGTCCCCGCCGCCGGAGGGCGATATTCCGGTCAAGCCGACCTCCGCCTCCCGGACCACCCTCAGCCACATCATGACCGGCAACGACACCAACCTCCTGGGCACGGTGCACGGCGGTGTGATCATGAAGCTGGTCGACGACGCGGCCGGCGCGGTCGCGGGCCGGCACTCCGGCGGGCCGGCCGTGACGGCCTCGATGGACGAAATGGTCTTCCTGGAGCCCGTCCGCGTGGGTGACCTCGTGCACGTACGCGCCCAGGTCAACTGGACCGGCCGCTCCTCGATGGAGGTCGGCGTCCGCGTCATGGCCGAGCGGTGGAACGAATCGACCCCCGCCCAGCAGGTCGGCAGCGCCTACCTGGTGTTCGCGGCGGTCGACGAGGACGGCAAGCCGCGCCACGTGCCGCAGGTGGCTCCGGAGACCGAGCGCGACAAGCGGCGCTACCAGGAGGCCCAGATCCGCCGTACGCACCGCCTCGCCCGGCGCCGCGCGATCAAGGAGCTGCGCGAACAGCGGGCGGCCGAAGGCATCGACGACTGATCACGGGCGCCCGGCGTCGCGAGGGTGACCACCCGGGGGCGGTCACGGGCAGACCACCTCGTCGCCCGTCACCGTGTCGAATGCGCCACGCTGCGCGTCCTCGGCCTTCACCTGCTGCACCTTGGTGAAGTCCGAGCCCGCCGTGACCCTCATCGTCCGGCCCTGCCCCTTCACCGCCCTGAGCTCGCAGCCGGGCAGCGCGGTGGCCAGGGACTTCGCCGACCGGTCCCACCGCGGGTCGTAGGTGACCAGTGTCCGCCGGAGATTGCGCGGTCCGCCGTTCAGCGGGGAGCGGGTGGTGTCGAACCCCGTGCCGCGCAGTGCCGCGTCGACCTTCTGGCCGAACCCGTCCTTCGGCGTCCCGTTGTAGACCTGCACCCGGATCTGTTCCGGTGCCACACCGACGGGTGTCGCCTCGGGCCTGTCCTGCCGGTGCGGGGCGAGCGGCTGGTCCTCGCGCAGGGCCCGGAACAACTTCTTCGACTTCTCGGCGTCCCACTTCACCGTGGAGCCGATGCCCTTGACCTGGTAGCCCTCCTCCTCGAGGGGGACGGAGGCGAATTCGGACGAGGCCGGGGTGAAGCCGCGCATGGCCCTGCCGAGCTCCAGCATCTGATCCGTACCGAACCCCTTGTCGGCGCGGACCGATGCGAGCATCGACGAGGCGACCTGCTGGAATCTCATCGGGTTCATCAGCACGCCGCTGCTGGTCGTCTGCTTGATCAGCGCGGCCATGAACTTCTGCTGGCGCTGCATCCGTCCCAGGTCGGCCGCCCCGTCGAGATGCCGGGAGCGTACGTACTGGAGGGCCTGGCCACCGTCGAGCTCGTGGGTGCCTGCGGTGAGGTCCAGGCCGGTGTAGGAGTCCTTGAGCGGCTCGGCGGTGCAGATCTTCACCCCGCCGAGGGTGTCGACCGTCTTCATGAAGCTGGTGAAGTCGATCTCCAGGTAATGGTCGATCTTGACGCCCGTCATCTGCTCGACGGTCCGCACGGTGAGACGGGGCCCGCCCTCCGCGTAGGCGGCGTTCAGCTTCACCGGATGGGGGGAGTGCTCCTTGCCGGTGGTGCTGTCGGTGTGGGCCGGGAGCTCGGCATAGCTGTCGCGCGGCAGGCTGACGACGCTGGCCCGCTGCTTGTCGGCGGAGACGTGCACGAGCATCAGGGTGTCGGTGCAGTGGCAGGGCTCTCCGCCCAGCTTGTACTTCGCCCTCTCCGTCGCGCTGATCGTGTCGCGGCCGTCGGTGCCGACGAGCAGGAAATTCATGCCGTGGCCGCCCTGGGGACGGTTCTTCATGTCCTTGAACGGGTCGACCCGGTCGATCCCCGTCTCCAGACCGCTCACCACGGCATGGCCGATGCCGCTCGCGCCGAGCACCAGCACGGACAGTCCGGTGGCGACCCGCATGCCCCATCGGGGTGATGACTTCCGGGCACCGGCCCGGTTCCGCCCGGCGGCGGGGCCGCCGACTGCGGGCTGCCGTGGCGGCCTGCGCTGCGGTGGAGCGGTCCGGGGGTGCGGGGGACGGGGCGATCGGTGCGGCGTGGGCACGAGGGACACCTCCGCGGTGCGAGTGGGACTTTCGCACGGTAGGCCCATACGATCTGCAGACCGGGAGGAGACCCGGCGGCGCGCGCCGCAGTCCCCCGTTCGCGGTAACGTGGCGGCCGAATCACGCCGCCTCCTGGGGTGCGAAACCCCCGGAACCCTGGCACCCCCGAGGACCCCCCGAGGACCACATGTCTGCCGCGCAGTACCCCGCCGTCTCCGTGATCATGCCGGTGCTCAACGAGGAACGCCATCTCAGGAACTCGGTCCGGCACATCCTGGAGCAGGAGTACGCCGGGGAGATGGAGGTGGTGATCGCCCTCGGACCTTCGAGCGACCGTACGGACGAGATCGCTGCCGAGCTGGTCCGGGAGGACACCCGGGTCCACACCGTCCCCAACCCGACCGGCCGCACCCCGGCCGCGCTCAACGCCGCGATCAAGGCGTCCCGGCACCCGATCGTGGTACGGGTGGACGGCCATGGCATGCTCTCGCCGAACTACATCGCGACCGCGGTCCGGCTCCTGGAGGAGACCGGTGCGCAGAACGTCGGCGGCATCATGCACGCCGAGGGCGAGAACGCCTGGGAGGACGCCGTCGCCGCCGCGATGACCTCGAAGATAGGCGTCGGCAACGCGGCCTTCCACACCGGGGGGAAGGCGGGCCCGGCGGAGACCGTGTATCTGGGGGTCTTCCGCCGCGAGGCGCTGGAGCGTGCCGACGGCTACAACGTGGAGTTCATCCGCGCCCAGGACTGGGAGCTGAACTTCCGGATCCGCGAGGCGGGCGGCCTGATCTGGTTCTCGCCCGAGCTGAAGGTGCAGTACCGCCCGCGCCCCAGCATCCGTGCCCTGTCCAAGCAGTACAAGGAGTACGGCCGCTGGCGCCACGTCGTGGCCCGCTACCACTCCGGTTCGATCAACCTGCGTTATCTGGCCCCGCCGACCGCCGTCTGCGCCATAGCCGCGGGCATCGTCGTCGGCGCCGCCGTCACCCCGTGGGCGTTCGTCGTGCCGGCCGGGTACGCAGCGGCCATCGTCGCCGGGTCGTTGCCCGCCGGGAAGGGCCTGTCGCTGAAGGCGCGGGCGCAGATCCCGGTGGCGCTGGCCACCATGCACATGTCCTGGGGGTACGGCTTCCTGACCAGCCCCCGCTCGCTGGCGAGGAAGGTCATCGCCAGCCGCCGCCCGGCTGTGCGGGAGCAGACGGCCTGACCGTCGTCCGCACAGCGAGGAGGGCCCCGCCGTCGCCGGAGGGGCCCTCCTCGCATGCCCGAGGTCACCAGGTGAAACTCGGGTTGACCTTCATGCACGCCTGCTCGTCCGCGCCGTTGAGGGGATTCGCCGAGTCCGGCGTCTTCTCCTCCGCGGCCTTCGCGGGGTACGCCCCGTCCTCGCGCCAGTCGGCTCCCACGGCCAGGACGACGCCCGAGACGTCGGTCGACTTCTTCACCTGGGCCGCGGGGATTCCGAGCGCCTTGGCGACCGCCTGCGCGTCGCCCTCCATGTCCGCGCTGGGGTAGAGGACGCCGGTCGTGGCGACCGCCTCGACGTTCTGCGAGTCGACCGTCGCCTTGACGAATCCCGCCTCCGTGAGCGACTCCGCGACCGTGCCCGCCCGGCCCCGGGCCGGACCGAGGACGTCCGTGGAGGTCGCGTTGCGCACGCTGACCGCGATCTCGGCGTCGGGGGCGGCCTGGTCCTCGACGACGGGAGTCTTACGCTTCGACGCCTTGCCGTCCAGCGGGATGTCCTCGCGGATCATCCGGAACACCTGCTCGGCCTCGTCGGGCTTGGGATACACACGGCCGCGGAACTGTCCCGTGCCGTAGACGTTCGGCATGGTCGTCATGGTGATGCGGTCGGTCGGGACCTTCTTGAGCTCCTCGGCCAGGTCGTACAGCTTCTTGACGGTGTCGAGCCCCGTGTCGACCGTGAGCGCGCTGGTGGCAGCCTCGGCGAGGTCCATCAGCTTGACGGGGTCGGTGAGCTTGGTGCCCTTGCGCAGCTCGCGGACCATCGAGTTCAGGTACTGGTGCTGGGCCTTGGTCCGGCCGAGGTCCGTGTTGTCCTCGAAGCCGTACCGGGTCCGCAGCCACTGGAGGGCCTGCTCGCCCTTGACGGAGGTGGTGCCCTTCTCCAGCTTCAGGCCCGACCCCTTTCCGTCACCGGTGTGCGAGTAGACGTTGGCGTCGACACAGACGGGGACGCCGCCGACCGCGTCGGCCATGGAGACCACACCCGCGAAGTCGATCATCATGAAGTGGTCGATGGTGACGCCGGTGAGTTCGTACCAGGCGGCCACCGTGCACCCGGGGCCGCCGCGCCCCAGGCTCTCGTTGGTCTGGACGTCCACCGTGCCGGCCGGGTACACCTCGTCGGTGTCGGGGTCGGTGCACTTGGGCATCTTCAGCATGGTGTCGCGCGGCATGCTGAGGACCGAGATGTTGCTGCGGTCCGCGGAGAGGTGGAGCAGCATCTGCACGTCGGCGAGCGGGGTGCCTCCGAAGGTCTCCTTCGCGCCGCCCAGCTTCTGGTTGGCCGTGGAGTCCCGGGCGTCGGAACCGATGAGCAGGATGTTCAGAGGGGTCTGCCCGGCGGCGTTGGCCTTGTGGTCGGCCATCTGCTTGTCGCCGAGGGTCAGATCCTCTTTCCTGATGTTGCCGTTGAGGTGCTTGTAGTACACGTAACCGGCGCCGCCGGTGCCGAGTATGAGCAGCGCGAGGACCGACGCCACCCAGCGCAGCACTCTGCGCTTCCCGCCCTTGGCGGCCCCCCGGGTACGGCGGTCGGGCCCCGTCGGCTCCTGACCGCCCGTCTGCTCGGGCCCGCCCTGCGGCGGGGCCGTCCGGCCCTGCCGGTCGTGGCCGCTCCGCCCGGCCCGGACGCCGGCCGCATCGCCTCCGCCGTTGCCCGGCGGCCCGTCGTGCCGGCCGCGTGGCCGTGTCCCCTCCCCGCGCATGCTGCTCCGTCCCACCAGGACCCCCCTGTTCCTCAGAATTCCGTTGTGGCGCGACGACCCGTCGTCACTTCGCGCATTCCGCCTTGCCGGCGCTTGCTCTCTGTATGTCTTCCGGCGCCATCGCCGGACCGCTGACGGGCACCCCCGCACCCTCGACGTTCCTTCCCGGGGGCGACGCCATCGCCTGAATGCCTCCGGCGCCGGCGGCTTTCTGCTTCAGCGCGGTGGCGGGCAGGCCCATGAGGTACGCGAGGGCGCGCGCCCGGTCCGCCTGCTCAGGCCGGATCGACTCTGTCCCGGGGTGGGTCGGTCGCCGTCCGTCATGGCTCCGGCCGTGCGCGGCCTGATGGCCACGCGTACCGGATCGCGTCACACTATCCGGCGGAATCGGCCCCAGGGTGCGCGCGTGACACAGTCCACGCCCCTTATAGCTGGTCATTCCGCCTATTCCGTTCCGATTGCCGTCCATGTCTTGAGAATCGCTTCACGAGCCGCACAGGTCATCCGCCGCATTCGACCCCGAATAGGTGGGTGCGGGGGTCGGGCTCGCTTCTGCGTCGTCGGACTTCTGTCCGGACGGGTCCGTGGCGGAGCTGTGCTTTTCCTGTGCGTCACCGGAATTGATGTCGGCGGCGGGGGCCACGGCGACGGGCTCGTCCTCGCGCAGTCGCGTGAACAACCGGTCCGCGTCCGGCTGCACGAGCTCGTCCCGGTTCGCGTCGGCGTGGTAGGCCCGCCGGGGGACGGTCAGGAACTGCACCTTCTCGGTCGGCACGTTCCGCATCCCGCGCACCAGGTCGTACAGGTCCCGCAGGGAATCGAGGCCCGGGTCCGTGGTGAGCGACTTGGTCGCCGCGTCCAGCACCGGGTAGAGCCGCGTCGGGTTCAGCAGAACCCCGTTGCTCTGCATCTTGTTGACGAGGGCTCCCAGGAACTTCTGCTGCCGGTCCATGCGCTCGGTGTCGCTGCCGTCGCCGATCGACTTCCGGGCCCGTACGTATCCCAGGGCCTTCTCGCCGTCGAGTTTCTGGCGGCCCGCGGGCAGCTCGAGACGGGCGTCGGCGTCGTCGACCGGCTCCTTGAGGCAGACCTCGACGCCGTCCACGGCGTCGACCATGTCCTTGAAGCCGTGGAAGTCGATGACCATGTGGTGGTCGACGCGAATGCCCGTCATCTTCTCCACCGTACGGATGGTGCAGGCCGTGCCGCCCAGCTCGAAGGCCGAGTTGAACTGGGCGAACCGTTTCCCTGTGGCCTTGCCGTCAGTCGTGTGGCAGCTGGGGATCTCGGCCATCAGGTCGCGCGGTACCGACACCGCCGTCGCGCTCTCGCGGTCGGCTGCGAGGTGGAGCAGGATCGTGGTGTCCGAGCGCTGGCTGCCGCCGTCGTCCCGCCCGTACGTGCTGTTGTCGCCGGAGCGGGTGTCGGAGCCGATGAGCAGGATGTTCTGGGCGTCCCGCGCGACCGGCAGCGGGCGCTCCTTCTCGTACGCCTTGAGCTCGGCGGCGGCGCTCGTGTCGGTCCTGATGTTGCCGTCGAGCTTGTTGTACAGCCACCAGCCGGCCCCGGCGGCGACGAGCAGGAGGAACGACGCGCCCAGTGCGGTCCAGCGGAGCCAGGGGCGCCCGGGGGCCTGCGGTCCGCGCCCGGGCCGACTGCCCCAGGTGCCGGCAGCCGCGGAGGTCTCCTGCGACCCGCCCTCCGGCCCGCCCCCGGCCGAGTCGTCCGGGCGGTCCGGTTCGGCCGGGGTGCCGGGGCTGTCGCTCACGTCTGCGTCCATCCTTCACGTTCGGCGGCGCGAGGAGCCGCCGGTCGCAGGAGTAGACGGCTGAACCTCACGCTTGGTTGTGCATCCAGGCGGTGTTCTCGGCGGTGCTGCGTACCGCCCGACATGTACCGCCCGATCATGTACCGCCGTCGGTGCCCAGTCCCGGGGGCTCGGCCCGCCATGGGCCGGACGAGTGTTCCTGTCATACCGCGCGCTTGTCGCACCGCGCGCTCGTCAGGCCGCGGTGCCGGTGACCCGCTCGCTCTCGACGCGCTTGGCCAGCCCGTCCTCGTCCAGCCGGTCGAGGTGACGGCACAGGACCACGGAGGCCCCGGCGGCCAGCGGTGCGAAGAGCCCGGCGGACAGCCCCTCCCAGGTGTCGTACGAACGGCCCGTCAGCAGCCGGGACCCCGGACCGAGTCCCAGCTCCGCCGCGTCCTCGCGGGCCCGCGCGACCAGCTTGTCCGCCGTCAGGGCTGTGCCGCCCACCGTCAGCGCGATGGCCGACGGGTCCACCGGGGTGTACGGGGCGAAGCGGTCGCCCTGCCCCGGCACCTCCACGGCGTAGTCGGCGAACCCCTCGGGAGGCTGCGGGAACCGGCCGCCCAGCGGACGCAGGGCCAGCGCGACCCGCTCGCCGCGGCAGGCGCGGGCCCGGTCGAGCGTGTCCGGTCCGGTGACGACCAGCTCGGCGGACGCCGGGTCGCCCTGGACCTCGGCGACGACGCCCACCGACGAGCAGGCCAGCAGCCAGACGGCCGACTGCCAGTGGGCGGGGAGCAGCAGAGCGAGCCGGTCGCCCGGCTCGGCGGCGAGGTCGCCCTGGAGCAGATTGGCCGTCTTGGCCACCCAATTGGCGAAGGTGGCCACCGACAGTTCGACGCGTTCTCCGGTTGCGTCGTCGTAGAAGGTGACGAGGGGGCGGGCGGGGTCCGCGGCGAGCGCGGATCGCAGCAGGTCGGCAGGGGTGCGATCACTGGCGTTCATCCGCGCAAGGGTACGCGGCGGAGTCGGCTCGACGGGGTGTGACGAGAGCCCCGTACACCGGATCGGCAGACGGGGCGTCAGGTGGAGGTGGCTGCACTCCAGTAGCCGGAAATGCCGGACTCCGTCAAGGCTTTCCTGTATGCGTGCACTTCTTGCAACCTCGATCGGCGTAACCTGCGCGACGGCACTCACCCTTCCGCTCGCCGCGCCCGCACCCGCCGCCCCCGTCCAGGCCCCGGTCGCACAGGCGCCCGCGGCCACCCCGGCCGAGCCCGCGGGGTCGACCCAGTCACTGCCCCTGCGGCCGCTCACCGACGCGACGCCGCGGGGCTCCGGTCAGCCCACCGCATCCATGGATCGCGCAGCCGCTCAAGGGCTGCTCCGGCGGGACTCGCACCGCTTCTCACTCGTCGGCGTGGTCTGGGACGACGCCGACGCCGAACTGCACGGCACCGTCCAGGTCCGCACCCGTGCGACCGGCACCACCAGGTGGTCCGGCTGGCAGTCCCTCGAGACGCACAACACCGACCACGCCGCCGACGCGGGCAGCCCCGAGCGTGAATCAGGCACGGTGCGGGGCTCCACCGCTCCCCTCTGGGTCGGTGACTCGGACGGCGTCGAGGTACGCGTACGTGCCGAGGGCGTCGGGCCGCGAAGCGACGCGGCCGGCACCGCGCCGCTCCCCGCGGGTCTCCAGGTGGAACTCGTCGACCCGGGCGAGGACCCGGAGCAGCCGCGTGCCGAGGGGAGCCCCACCACCGGCACTCCGACCGCCGTCACACCGTCGGCGGGCACGGCGACGCCCGCCACGGCCGTCCAGCTCGGAGCCCTGCCGGAGTCCGCGGTTCTCACCGTGGCGGCGGCCGAGAGCTCCGCCGTCAACGCCGACCTCGCCCCGCTGGGCGCCTCCACGATCCTTCCTCTGAGCAAGGCCGAGTCGGAGGAGCAGGCAGTCGTCGCAGCGGGTGCCAAGCCGTTCGTGGGGCCGCGCCCGGGCATCGTCACCCGCAAGGGCTGGGGCGCCGACGAGAGCCTGCGCGAACGCACCTTCGCCTACACCTCGACCGTCAAGGCAGCCTTCGTGCACCACAGCGCCACCGGCAACAACTACACCTGCGCCCAGGCGCCCTCCGTCCTGCGCAGTATCTACCGCTACCACGTCAAGAGCAGCGGCTGGCGGGACATCGGCTACAACTTCGCCGTCGACAAGTGCGGAAACATCTACGAAGGGCGCGCCGGGGGCGTGTCCAAGGCGGTCCTCGGGGCCCACACCCTCGGTTTCAACACGAACAGCATGGGCATCGCCGTACTCGGAAGCTACGGCTCGAAGAATCCGCCCGCCGCAGCGGTCACCGCGATCGCCAGACTCACCGCGTGGAAGCTGGGTCTGTTCGGCCGCAACCCCAAGGGCAAGGTCACGCTCGTCTCCGGGGGAAGCGGCAAGTACAAGAAGGGCGCGAAGGCCAAACTCCACGTCATCTCCGGGCACCGCGACGGGTTCGCAACCGAATGCCCCGGAATTCGTCTCTACAAGAAGCTCGGCACGGCCCGGACCAGTTCGGCCAAGCTGCAGGGCCGCTGACCGGGAGGCTCCGAACGGTCTGCATACACTGGCCAGCCGAACGAGGCCCGGCCCCAGCAGGAAGCAGAGACGGTGCTGTGACAGAGGCAAGAGAAGCGATCCTCCTGGTCGGTGGCAAGGGCACCCGACTCCGTCCGCTCACGGTGCACACACCGAAGCCGATGGTCCCCGCGGCGGGGGTGCCCTTCCTCACGCACCAGCTGGCGCGTGCCAGGGCGGCCGGGGTGGAGCACATCGTGCTGGCGACCTCCTACCTCGCGGAGGTGTTCGAACCGCACTTCGGTGACGGTGCGTCGCTGGGCCTCTCCATCGAGTACGTCACCGAGGACGAACCCCTCGGTACCGGCGGAGCCATCCGCAACGTGGCGTCGCGGCTGACCGCGGGCCCGGACGAACCCGTCATCGTGTTCAACGGGGACATCCTCACCGGCCTCGACATCCGGGCCCTGGTCGCCGCGCACGCCACCTCCGGGGCGGACGTCTCCCTCCACCTCACCAGAGTGGAGGACCCGCGCGCCTTCGGTCTCGTACCGACGGACGGCACGGGCAGGGTGACGGCCTTCCTGGAGAAGCCGCAGACACCCGAGGAGATAGTCACCGACCAGATCAACGCCGGGGCGTACGTCTTCCGCAGGTCGGTCATCGACACCGTCCCGGCCGGCCGGCCGGTCTCCGTCGAGCGAGAGACCTTCCCCGGCCTGCTGGCCGACGGAGCCCATCTCCAGGGCATGGTGGACTCCACGTACTGGCTGGACCTCGGCACCCCGCAGGCTTTCGTACGCGGCTCGGCCGACCTGGTCCTCGGCCGCGCCCCGTCCCCCGCGGTCCCCGGCCGCTGCGGCGACCGGCTCGTCCTGCCCACCGCCTCCGTGGCCGCCGACGCCAAGCTCACCGGCGGTACGGTCATCGGTGAGGGCGCGCTGATCGGTCAGGGCGCCAGGATCTCGGGCTCCACCGTGCTGGCCGGCGCCGTCGTGGAACCGGGCGCGGTGATCACCGACTCGCTGGTCGGAGCCGGCGCGCGGATCGGCAGCCGCTCCGTCCTCACGGGCGCGGTGATCGGTGACGGCGCCCAGGTCGGCGCCGACAACGAGCTGCGCGACGGGATCCGGATCTGGTGCGGCGCGGTCCTTCCGGCCGGCTCGGTCCGCTTCTCGTCCGACCAGTGAACGGTGTCGTCGGCCGGTGAACGGTCTCGTCGTCCCGTGAACGGTCTCGTCGGCCCGTGAACGGTCGTCGTCGGCCGTACCCTCGACAGGCACCCCCCGACGACCGAGGACCTCATCCGTGGCAGGACGCTTCGTACCCCGCACCACCGCCGTGCCCCGGCAGAATCCGGCGGCTGCGGAGGAGTGCGCCCCGGCGCGGACCCGGAGCTGGACACCGCCGGGTCCGCTCGACCTGAGGCTGGTCCTGAGCCCTCTGCGGCGCGGCCCTGCGGACCCCGCCTACCGGGCGCTGCCCGACGGCACCTTCTGGCGCGCCACGCGCACCCCGGCCGGTCCCGGCACCCTGCGCGTCTCGGCCTCCGGCGACGGCGTGATCCACGCCGCGGCCTGGGGGCCGGGCGCCCAGTGGCTCCTGGACGGGCTCCCGGCGCTGCTCGGCGCGGACGACACCCCGGACGCCTTCCGCCCGCGCCACCGGCTGGTCGCCCTGACCCAGCGCAGCCGCCCGGGTCTGCGCCTGCTGCGCACCGGGCTGGTCATGGAGTCCCTGATCCCCTCGGTCCTGGAACAGAAGGTCACCACCGACGAGGCCTACCGCGCCTGGCGGCTGCTGCTCCGCACCTACGGCACCCCCGCCCCCGGCCCCGCCGGCCAGGCGTTCGCCGCGTACGGCCTGTACGTGATGCCGGACGCCAGGACCTGGTCGCTGATCCCGTCCTGGGAGTGGCACCGCGCGGGCGTGGACGCCAAGCGCTCCGCCACGATCCTGCGCGCGGTCCGGGTGGCGCGGCGCATGGAGGAGGCGGCCGCGATGGAGCTCCCCGAGGCGATGGCCCGGCTGCAGCTGATCCCGGGCATCGGCCCCTGGACCGCGGCGGAGACACTGCAGCGCTCGAACGGCGCGGCGGACGCGGTGACGGTCGGCGACCTCCACCTGCCGGGCATCGTGGGCCACGTGCTCGGGGGCAACAGGGACGCCGACGACGAGGAAATGCTCGCGCTCCTCGCCCCGTACGAGGGCCAGCGTCACCGCGCGACCCGGCTGATCATGCTCTCGGGGCAGCTCCCGGCCCGCCGGGCCCCTCGGATGACGCCGCGCGACATCGCCCGGCTGTGACCGGCCGGGTCCGCCCCGGCAGGAGGCCCACGGTCCGCCTCAGCGCACCGTGATGAACGCCTCCGCGTCCCGGGTGGCCCGCGGCGGAGGTGTGGACTCGGGGTGTCCGACGGCCACCGCGCCCAGCGGATCCCAGGAGTCCGGCAGGTCCAGCACCTCACGCACGACGGAGCGGCAGAACATCGTGGAGGACACCCACGCCGAACCGAGCCGTTCACCCGCGAGTGCCACCAGGAAGTTCTGCACGCCCGCACCGGCCGCGACGACGAACATCTCGCGTTCCGCGGCGTCCCGGCGCTCGTCCCCGTAGGTGTGCGAGCCGTCCATCACGAGGCACGGCACCGCCAGATACGGTGCGTTGCGCAGGACATCGCCCCGCCGCACCCGCTTGGCGATCGACTCCTCGCCGCGCCCGTCCCGCCGCAGGTCCGCGATCCACGCGTCACGCATGGCGTCGAGCAGTCGGTGCCGCGACGCCGCCGACTCCAGCAGGACGAACCGCCACGGTGTCGTGTGGTGGGGCGCCGGAGCCGTCACCGCAGCCGCCACCGCACGCCGCACGGCTCCGGGGTCGACCGGTTCGTCCGTGAACTCCCGTACCGTGCGCCGCAGGTTCAGTGCCTCCCGCACAGCCTCGGACGTACCCAGCCGGAACATGTCGTCCGCAGCGACCCGCACCATCGCCCGGGCGCCCTCGTCGGACGTGCCGGGGCCCGCCACCACATGAGGGAGTCCCCGCACCACCGCGACCGGGAGCCCGGACGCCTTGCCCTTCACCAGGTCACCGGCCGAGGCCAGTTCGTCGGCCGTGGCGACGACGGTGGAACTCAGCGGATTGCCGTACCCGTCGGTGCCGCCCCGGAGGTCGTCGAGGACCTTGACCCCCGCTGCTCCGATCGCCACGTCCGTCAGGCCGCTGCGCCAGGGGCGTCCGAAGGTGTCCGTGACGACGACCCCGACCTCGACCCCGAGCGTGTCCCGCAAGCCGTCCCGGATCAGCCGGGCCGAGGCGTCCGGGTCCTCGGGGAGCAGCAGCACCGTCCCGGCCGGCGTGTTCGACGCGTCGACCCCGGCGGCGGCCATGACGAGCCCCTGCCGGTTCTCCACGATCCTGAGCGTCCCGCGCCGGGCGACCACCCGGACGGTCTCGGCATCGATCGCCGCCTCGCGGTCCGTGGCCTCGACGATCCGGCCCTCCGCCTTGGAGACGATCTTCGAGGTGACCAGCAGGACATCGCCGTCCACCAGGCCCGGTTCCGTGCCGGCGATCAACTTCGCGAGGTCGTCACCCTCCCGCACCTCGGGAATCCCGGGCAGGGCCCACACCCGGAACGAGGGTGCCCCGTCGGCCGGGCCGCCGCTCATACCCGTACCTCCTCGGCCAGCGCCAGTGCCTGCCGGGCCATCTCCGCGGTGGCGTCCAGGTCGGTCATCATCAGCGGGACGGCGCGGCAGCGGATCCCCGCCGACTCGACCTCGTCGACCGCTCCGGCGTCCACGCTGTCGACGAGCCAGCCGTCGAGCAGCCCCGAACCGTAGTGCCGGGCGACGGCCGCGGCGGTGGACTCGACGCCCACCGCGGCCAGCACCTTGTCGGCCATGCCGCGCACGGGCGCGTCGCCGACGATGGGGGAGAGCCCGACGACGGGGACCCCGGCCTCGGCGATCGCCTCCCGGACACCGGGCACGGCGAGGATGGTGCCCACCGAGACGACGGGGTTGGACGGCGGGAAGACGATGACGTCCGATCCGGCGATGGCTTCCAGGACGCCCGGTGCGGGCTCGGCCTGCTCCGCCCCCACCGGTACGACGGCCTGCGCGGGCACGGAGGCGCGCATCTTGACCCAGTACTCCTGGAAGTGGACGGCCTTGCTCTCGCCGTCGACGTCCACCGCGACATGCGTCTCCACACGGTCGTCGGACATCGGGATCAGCCGGACCCCGGGCTTCCACCGCGCACAGAGCGCCTCGGTGACCGCGCTCAGCGGATAGCCCGCGCCGAGCATCTGCGTACGGACGATGTGGGTGGCGAAGTCACGGTCGCCGAGCCCGAACCACTCGGGTCCCACGCCGTAGGCCGCGAGTTCCTCCTTGACCCGGAAGCTCTCGTCGGCACGCCCCCAGCCCTGCTCCTCGTCGATGCCACCGCCCAGGGTGTACATCACGGTGTCGAGGTCGGGGCAGACCTTCAGCCCGAACAGATGGATGTCGTCGCCGGTGTTGCCGATCACCGTGATGTCCGCGTCGGGCGCGGCCTGTTTGAGGCCACGCAGGAAACGAGCACCACCGATACCGCCGGCCAGAACCACAATGCGCATGAAGAGCAGTGTGTCAGGCGCGGCCCGGTACGCGTGGCGGTGGTGTCAGGCCCTGACGACGTCCTCGGCCACCCGGGCGCACCGCGCCGTGTGCATCGGCATGTCGGTCAGGCCCGGGAAGTAGATGTGCAGGCTGACGGCGGGCCCGAGGGAGTCGTTGACGACCTCGTGGACGTATCCCGGCGCGAAGACGCGCTGCGCGCCCGCGCCCAGGGCCTGCGCCCCGCGGGCCGTGTGCTCGGTCAACTCGCCCTCCAGGAGGGTGAGTACGCCGGAGGAGGGGCCGTGGTCGTGGCGGCCGCTGCCCTGGCCGGGGGCCCAGCTGAGCAGCCACACCTCGTAGCCGGGGCCCGAGTGCAGCCGGTGGTACCAGCGGGTCGTGGTGTCGTACCGGACGAGCGGGGCCCATCGGTCGCGGTCGGCGGCGATGGAGCGGGCGAGTCCGACGAACCCGGCCACGGTGGACGGGTGGGAGCGGGCCGGCTGGAGGAGGTGCTGGACCTCGAGGATGTCGCCGGCGATCGAAAGGTCGCTGTCGCTGTTCATGGGTGCGGTGGTTCCTCGGCATGTGGATGCGCGTGCATGGGGGTGTCACGGGGACCGGAATGCGGTGAAACGG
This sequence comes from Streptomyces sp. NPDC005791, assembly GCF_042871485.1. Lineage (NCBI taxonomy): Bacteria > Bacillati > Actinomycetota > Actinomycetes > Kitasatosporales > Streptomycetaceae > Streptomyces > Streptomyces sp. NPDC005791. Next base: position 19,705 of record NZ_JBIAIP010000007.1, on the reverse strand, counting down.
GGCTGGATCAGAGCTGGAGCGTCAGGGCTTCAACAGCTGTGACAGCTGGAACAGCAACAGCGGGCCTGGACAGCCGTGCGGAACCCACGGATGTGGGTCGTGTACGTGGCTGCGGTCGCTGGCATGAGGTCAAGGAGACCGGCTGGATCCTCCCTCTGTCAACCCAATGCCCGATTTGGCGGCAATGTTTCACCCCGATCGGTTGCCGAGGGTGAAGAAAGGTTTTGGCAGCCGTCGGGGAGGCAAGGTGGCGCATCAGCCATGTCCGTAAACGCGATCGAGGGACCGTGACCCTACTGTGATCTTGGTCGCTTCAGTGATCAAATCGAAACATCGGAGCGGTGCCACTCGTCTCACGCACGGGGAAGTGGCGGTGGACGGCGCCGATGGCATATGTCAGGTTTTTGGTGATTTAAACACTTTCTGCATACGCTTGGTTCCGCAGAGTGAATACCGAGGCCAATAGCAGATCTTCGCTTGACTGGCCCAGAGCTACACACTTGTAATTTCACTCGTGTCGTTCGGCCGTGGCGATAACGGCCGCATCACGGGGACGCAAGAGACGGACGAGGGGCGCACATGACCGAGCTGTTCCAGCAACTGCTGGTCGAGGACGCGGACGAGGAGCTCGGCTGGCAGGAGCGCGCGCTGTGCGCCCAGACCGACCCCGAATCCTTCTTTCCTGAGAAGGGCGGCTCCACCCGCGAGGCCAAGAAGGTCTGTCTCGCCTGTGAAGTCCGTTCCGAATGCCTTGAGTACGCCCTCAACAACGACGAACGCTTCGGAATCTGGGGCGGTCTCTCCGAGCGTGAGCGGCGGCGCCTGAAGAAGGCGGCCGTCTGACACCGCACAACCGGACGCCCCCCGGGAGCCGGAACCACGGTGGCCTGGGGCCGCACCCCGTACACCGGGTGCGGCCCCCAGGCCACCGGCATGTCCGGCCATGTCCAACCATCTCCGGCCGTCTCCGGTTCCCGCAGGTCAACCGCTCGGCGCGGGGCGGACATCCGTACCGTTAGTGTGGGGCCCCGTCCGAGAGACGCGCCAACGCCCCGCCGGGGCGGGCGTGTACACCGATGCAGCCCCCGGGGGGACCCCCTCCGGACCCGGCCGGAGGGCCCGTACCCCGATGTCCGTGCACAGCCACTCGGCGGCGCCGAACGAGGCCGCCGCCGCCCCAGAGTTTCCCAGGCACGTCGTCACCGCCGTGCTCGTCTCGCACGACGGCGCACGCTGGCTGCCCCGCGTGCTCGGCGGACTGCTCGGGCAGGAACGCCCCGTACAGAACGTCGTCGCCGCCGACACCGGCAGCGCCGACGACTCCGCCCGCCTGGTCACCGAGGCGCTCGGCGACGAGCGCGTCCTCCACCTGGCACGGCGTACGAGCTTCGGCACAGCCGTCGACGAGGCGACGCGCACGGCGGGGGTCCTCACCCCCGACGACCTGCCGTACCTGAAGCGGCCGAGCGGCTGGGACCCGGTCACCCGCAGCTGGCGCGACGACGCGTACGACCTGCCGGAGCTTCCGCACGGTGAACCCGTCCAGTGGCTCTGGCTGCTGCACGACGACAGCGCTCCCGAGCCGGACGCGCTCGCCGAGATGCTGCGCGTCGTCGACAACGACAAGCACGCGGCGATCGTCGGACCCAAACTGCGCGGCTGGTACGACCGCAAGCAACTCCTCGAGGTCGGCGTCTCCATCGCCAACAGCGGACGCCGCTGGACCGGACTGGACCGCCGCGAGCAGGACCAGGGCCAGCACGACCAGGTCCGTACGGTGCTCTCCGTCTCCTCCGCGGGCATGCTCGTGCGCCGCGACGTCTGGGAGGAGCTCGGCGGCTTCGACCGCAGGCTCCCGCTGATGCGTGACGACGTCGACCTCTGCTGGCGCGCCCACATGGCCGGCCACCGGGTTCTCGTCGCCCCGGACGCGGTTCTCCGGCATGCCGAGGCCTCCGCCAGGGAACGCCGCCCGATCGACTGTGCCGGACGCTCCGTCACCAGCCCGCACCGCGTCGACAAGGCGGGCGCCGTCTACACGATGCTCGTCAACGCCCGCGGCAAGCAGTTGCCGTGGGCCGTGTTCCGCATCGTCGTCGGCACCCTGCTCCGCACCCTCGCCTACCTCGTCGGCAAGGTGCCCGGGCAGGCACTCGACGAGGTCGCCGGGCTCTTCGGCACCCTGCTGCGTCCCGGGCGGATCATCGCCGCACGCCGCGCGCGCGGCAGAGGGACGGTGGACGCGGCGGAACTGCGGTCACTGTTCCCGCCGTCGGGTGCCACGGTCCGCGCCACCGTCGAACAGGTCGCGGGCAACTTCAGCAGCAGCACCGACTCCGACTCCGGCGGCTCACGGCACGGAGCGGTCGAGTCCGGGCCCGGCGGTGACGACGCCGACTTCCTGGAGATCGAACAGTTCGCACGGCTCAAGAAGGTCGGCCGCAAGCCGGGCCCCGTGCTCTTCGCGCTCCTCCTCCTCGTCTCGCTGGTGGCCTGCCGTGGCCTCCTCGGCAGCGGCGCCCTCGCGGGCGGCGCGCTGCTTCCCGCCCCCTCCGACGTCGCCGACCTCTGGGGGCGTTACGCGGACGGGTGGCATCCGGTCGGTACCGGCGGGACCCAGACCGCGCCGCCCTACCTCGGTGTGATCGCCGCCCTGTCGGCGTTGTTCCTCGGCTCCACGGGTTTCGCGCTCACCCTCCTGCTCGTCTGCTCGGTCCCGCTCGCCGGACTCACCGCGTACTTCGCCTCCCGGCCGCTGCTCGAGTCCCGGCTGCTGCGGGCCTGGGCGAGTGTCGCCTACGCCTTCCTGCCCGCCGCCACCGGTGCGCTGGCCACCGGGCGTCTCGGGACCGCCGTCCTGGCCGTCCTGCTCCCGCTGATCGCCCGCGCGGCCGTCGCCGCGCACGGGCTGCGGGGCGACGACTCCGGCGCACGCGGCAGCTGGCGCGCCACCTGGGCGTACACCCTGCTGCTCACCCTCACGACGGCCTTCACGCCGATCGTCTGGCCGCTCGCGGTGGTCCTCGGCATCGGCGTACTCGTGCTGCGCCGGGGTGACATCGCCGCGTACGGGCTGCGCTTCCTGGCCACCGTCGGCACCCCGATGCTGGTCCTCGCACCCTGGTCGCTGTCCCTGCTGACCAGCCCGTCCGGCTTCCTGAAGGAGGCCGGGTTCGACATCGGTGCGGGTACGGCGTCCGCCCTCGACCTGCTCGGCATCAGCCCGGGCGGTCCCAAGGCCGCGGGCGGCGTGCTGCTGCTCGGCATCGTGCTGGCGGCGCTGGCCGCCCTGCTGCGCGGGGAGCGGCAGTTCGCGATCCGTTCCGCCTGGGTCGTCGTGCTCGTCTCCCTGGTCTTCGCGGGGGTCTCCAACGGCTCCACCTGGGCGGGGCCCGCCACACTCGTCTACGGCATCGCCCTGCTCGCCGCCGCCCTGCTCGGCGCGGACGGCGCCCGGGTGCGGGTCGCCGCACTGAGCTTCGGCTGGCGCCAGCCGGTCGCCGCGCTGATCGCCCTGGCCGCCGGGCTAGCCCCGGTGCTGGCCGCGGCCGGCTGGATGATCGACGGTGCGGCCGGCCCGGTGGAGCGCCGTGACCCCGTGCAGGTGCCCGCCTTCGTCGCGGAGGAGAGCAATACCCGCGACCAGGCGCGCACCCTCGTGCTCGGCGGCACGTCGCCGTCCGCCGTCTCCTACAGCCTGGTCCGCGGCTCGGGCGCCCGGCTGGGCGACGCCGAGCTCACCGAGGCGGGCGGCAGCAACACCCACCTCGACAAGGTCGTCGCCAACCTGGTCGCGGGCTCCGGCGCCGACCAGGGCAGCCAGCTCAGCGGCTTCGCGATCCGCTACGTCCTCGTACGGGACGGAGCGCCGCGGCAGATGAGCCGGGTGCTGGATGCGACGCCGGGTCTGAGCCGGCTCAGCCAGTTGGACGGCAGCGCACTGTGGCGGGTCGACCGCCAGGTCTCCCGGCTCGCGATCGTCCCCTCCGGCGACGGGGCCGAACCCGTTCCCGTCGGATCGCTGGCCGTCGAGGCCCACACCGAGATCCCCGAGGGCGACTCCGGCCGGGTGCTGCGCCTCGCCGACGCGGCCGCCCCGGGCTGGCAGGCCACGCTGGACGGCCGGGCCCTCACACCGAAGACCGTGGACGGCTGGGCGCAGGCCTTCGAGCTGCCCACCGAGGGCGGCAGGCTGGACCTGACCTACGACGCACCCCTCACGCACACCGTCTGGGTCTGGGCGCAGGTGGCGCTCGGGGTCGTCCTGGTGGTGCTGGCCCTGCCGGGGCGTCGCCGGGAGATCGACGACGACCTGCCCGAGGAGACCGAGGCCGTCGCAGCCGAGCCGGTCGCCGGGGAGGGGCGCCGGGCACGCAGGCTGCGCGCGGCGGCCCAGGCGGAAGCGGCGGACGCGGGCGACGAAGCCGTCGCAGGGACGGCACACGCGGAGGGCGGTACGGCGGCCGGGTACGGCGAGGCGGCTCCCGGCGTGGCCGAGCAGGCGGCGGAGTACATCCCGGCCCAGCAGAGCGCCGATCCGTACGCGGCGGTCCCGGACCAGGACGGCACGGGTACGTACGCGGCGGTCCCGGACCAGGACGGCACCCACACCTATGCGGCGGTCCCGCAGCAGAACTACGGGGAGTGGGAGGCGCAGCAGTACCAGGGCGCCGACTACGGCCAGTACCAGGGCGGCCAGGACGCCGGCCAGTACTACCAGGCCGATCCCTACCAGCAGGACCCGTACCAGCAGCAGGGCACCTACGACCCGTACGGATACGCCCAGCAGCAGCCCTACGCCACGGGGACGGGCGAAGCCGCTCCGTACCAAGGGCAGGACGGGCACGACGAGAACACGACCCCGGGCCAGGACCCGTGGCCGAACGGCAACGGCAACGGCAACGCATCGCGAGGCGAGTCCGAGTGAAGTCCACCCCCCTGTCCCTCATCGCGGGCGTCGTCGCCCTCGCAGCCGTCACCGGTCTCGCCGCGGTCACCGCGCCCGGTGACGAGAGCGTGGTGGAGACGAAGGCCGCGGCCCGGCTCCCCGTCGAGCGCTCCAGCCTGCTCTGCCCGGCGCCGAGCACGTCCGAGGTGGCGGAGACGACGTACACCTCCGTCACCCCGTCGGGGGAGGGCGGCGGGGAGACCGGTGCGGCCGAGCTGGAGCCGGCCGAGCCCCTCCCGGCGAGCGAGGAGGAGCCGACGGACAAGAAGAAGGACGACAAGGACCAGGAGAAGACGGCGGACGGCAAGTCCGTCGTCTCCCTGAAGGAACTCGGCAAGCCGGTCACGGCCGACACCGCCGAGTCCGACGCCCCCGCACTCGTCGGCACCGCCACCGGGAAGTTCGCCCCCGGCTGGACCGCCCAGCAGACCACCACGGCCGCTGCGGGCGGTGCCCGCGGCCTGCTCGGTGTCAGCTGCACCGCTCCCGACACGGACTTCTGGTTCCCGGGCGCGAGCACCGGCGCGGATCGTCAGGACTACGTCCACCTGACCAACCCCGATGACACCGCAGCCGTCGCCGACATCGAGCTGTACGGCGCCGAGGGCCCCCTCGACTCCGATGTGGGGGAGGGCATCACGGTCCCGGCGAGGTCGAGCGTCCCGATGCTGATCTCGACCCTGACCAGCGAGGTCGCCGAGAATGTCACCATTCGTGTCACCACCCGGTCCGGACGTGTCGGCGCGGTCGTGAACTCCGCCGAGGACGGGGTGGGCAGCGACTGGCTGGCCGCCTCCGCGGACCCGGCAGGCACCCAGGTCCTGCCCGGCATCCCGGCCGACGCCACCTCCGTACGCCTGGTGGCGTACGCGCCCGGGGAGGACGACGCCGATGTGAAGGTCCAGCTCCTGGGGAAGAACTCGACGTTCGCACCGGCGGGGAACGCCACTTTGCACATCAAGTCGCAGATGACCGCGAGCGTCGACCTCAAGAACGTCACCCGGGGAGAGCCCGGCACGCTCCGGCTGTCGCCCGTGGACGGCAGTGGGACCCCGGTGGTCGCCGCGCTGCGCGTGGTGCGCGGTACGGGCGCCAAGCAGGAGGTCGCGTTCATCCCGGCGACCGGCCCCGTGGGCGAACGCGCGAGCGTCGCCGACAACCGGGCGAAGGGTTCGGTGCTCTCCCTGGCAGCTCCGGGCGCAACGGCCGAGGTCAAGGTCACGGCTTCGGCGGGCAGCGGGAGCGGCGAGGCGACCGTCAAGACCTACACGGTCAAGGGCGGTACGACGCTCGAGGTCACGCCCGAGACTCCGGCGGGCCTGAAGGGCGGCTACGCACTGACGGTGGAGACGGAGTCGGGCGGCCCGGTGCACGCCGCCCGCACGCTGACGATCGCCGAAGGCGGCATCGACATGTTCACCGTGCAGACACTGCCGGACGACGGGGGCACGGTCGAGGTGCCCGCCGTGGAGCAGGACCTGTCGGTCCTGGACGACTGAGGCAGCGCGCTACGGGCTCTCAGTCCTGCCCGTAGCGCGGGTCGACCGACTCGGGTGAGAGGCCGAGCAGCTCCGCGACCTGCTCCACGACGACCTCGTGCACCAGCATGGCGCGCTCGTCGCGGCTCTTGGTGCGGATCTCGACCGGGCGCCGGTAGACGACGATCTGGGCGGGCTGCCCTTTCACGGCCGACAGCGCGCGCCCCAGTGGCACCGTCTCCTCGAGCGATCCCGGCACGTCGAGGACCAGGAAGTCGACATCCGCCAGCTGCGGCCAGCGCCGCTCCAGCCGTTCCACCGAGTCCTGGACGAGATCGCGGAAGGTCTCGGCCCTGCTGACGGACAGCGGCACCTGGGGCGGGGCGACCGGTCCGCGCATGCCGCGGCCATGGCGGTCGCGGCGGCGGGGCCGTGGTTCGGACGGGTGGGGCGGTACGGGACTGTCCATCACCGACGCAGCGTAACGCTCCGCGGGCCGGGGCGATCACGGCTTCTCCAGGGGTCCGCCGGATGCCTCTGGATGCTCCTCGGATGTTCCCGGATGAACATTCAGGCCAGGCTTGGGTGCGGTTTTGGCCCCTGCTCCGATCGCCGACCCGTCGTAGACCGACCGCCGGAGTTCCTTCGGGTGACCGTGTCTCAGCCCGCGCGTACCGGCCGGCGCGCAGGTCGGCGCGGGTGCGCCGGAGCGGTGCGGGGCGCGGCTTCCCGGGCGACACGAGGGGGTGAGCCAGGGGCGCGTCGTCGCAGCCCGCTCAAGAGTGCGGTACCGTCCAACATCGTGAGCCCTGTACGTCGCTGTTCGCGAACCGCGTGCGGCCGTCCCGCCGTCGCGACACTGACGTACGTCTATGCCGACTCGACCGCGGTCCTCGGCCCGCTCGCCACCTATGCCGAGCCCCACTGCTACGACCTCTGCGCCGAGCACGGTGAGCGTCTCACCGCGCCGCGCGGCTGGGAAGTCGTCCGGCTCTCCGACCCCTCGGCCCCCACCCGCCCCAGCGGTGACGATCTGGAAGCGCTCGCCAACGCCGTGCGCGAGGCGGCGCGGCCACAGGACCGCCAGCAGGGCGGCAGGGGACCGCGTGCGGCGGATCCGGTGGAGGTCGCGCGCCGGGGGCATCTCAGGGTGCTGCGCTCCCCGGACTCCTGACACCCCTTCCGTCCCACCGGTCCCGCCCGCCACCTCTCCGTCCGGCGGAAGTTCTCCGGCACGGAGCATTGACGTCGGCTTGTCGCGGACACGACCATTCCCCCACCCGTGAGAGATCGCTTCCGCATCACGGAATCCGGGGAGGTCTGTGTGTTTGTCCAGCAACTCGAACCCGTAGCCGATTCGCTCGCTCTGTCCGCCCTCGTCGCTTCCCTGCCACTGGTGACCGTCCTGGTGCTGCTGGGCGCCGTCCGCATGAAGGCCCACCGCGCCGGACTCATCGGGCTCGCCGTCGCCGTGCTCGTCGGCTGGCTGGCGTTCAAGATGCCCGTCGGGCAGACCCTGTCCGCCGGGGCGCAAGGTGTCCTCTTCGGGCTCTTCCCCATCATGTGGATCGTCGTCAACGCCCTCTGGGTGTACCGGATGACCGTCCGCACCCGGCACTTCGACATCCTGCGACGCTCCTTCGGCCGGGTCTCCGACGACCCCCGCATCCAGGCCCTGGTCATCGCCTTCTGCTTCGGCGCGCTCCTGGAGGCGCTGGCCGGCTTCGGCGCCCCCGTCGCCATCTGCTCCGTCATGCTCGTCGCGCTCGGCTTCGACCCGGTGAAGGCCGCCGTCGTCGCGCTGGTCGCCAACACCGCTCCCGTCGCCTTCGGCGCGATGGGCACACCCGTGGTGACCCTCGCTCAGGTCACCGGACTGCCGCTGGACGACGTCGCGACCGTCGTCGGCCGCCAGACGCCGCTGCTCGCGCTCGTCGTCCCGCTGATCCTGGTCTTCCTCGTCGACGGCAGGCGAGGGCTGCGCGAGACCTGGCTGCCCGCGCTCGTCTGCGGAGTGGCCTTCGCCGTCGCCCAGTTCGCCGCGTCCAACTTCGTCTCCGCCCAACTCGCCGACATCGCGGCGGCGCTGGTCGGCGCCGGCGCGCTGATCGCCGTCCCCGGCGCACGCAGGCCCGCCGAAGAACCCGTACGCGCGGCCGTGCTCACGGGCGTACGCACCGAGGACCTGGACCAGGAGGACCCGCGCCGCGAGGTGCTGCGCGCCTACGCCCCGTACGCACTGATCGTGGTGGTGTTCTCCGTCGCCCAGATCCCGCCCGTCAAGCGCCTGCTGGCCGAGGCGACACAGGTCTTCGACTGGCCGTTCCTCGACGTCGCGGGACCCGGCGGCGCACCGGTCGGCGCCAACGTCTTCTCCCTCCCGCTCCTCGGCACGGGCGGCACCCTCGTCCTGCTCGCCGGCCTGGTCACCGCCGGCGTCATCGGCGTACGGGCCGGCGCCGCCGCGCGGGAGTGGGCGGCCACCGTGCACGAACTGCGCTACGCGATCCTCACCGTCACGTCCGTGCTCGCCCTCGCCTACGTCATGAACCTCTCCGGACAGGCCGCCGCCATCGGGCAGTCCGTCGCCGCAGCCGGCGCCGGACTCGCCTTCCTCTCACCGGTGCTCGGCTGGTTCGGCGTCGCCGTCTCCGGCTCCGACACCTCCGCCAACGCCCTCTTCGGCGCGCTCCAGGTGTCCGCCGCACGGGAGTCCGGCCTCTCGCCGGTACTCCTCGCCGCGGCCAACAGCTCCGGCGGAGTGCTGGGCAAGATGATCTCCCCGCAGAATCTGACGATCGCCTGCGCGGCCGTCGGTCTCGCCGGGCGCGAGGGCGATCTGCTGCGCAAGGTCCTGCCGTGGAGCCTCGGCCTGCTGCTGGTCATGTGCCTGGTCGTGATGGCCCAGAGCACGGCGGTACTGGGCTGGATGCTCCCCTGACCGGAGGCCCGGGACCGCCGGGTAGTTTGGGCGGTCCGTAGAGATCCCCAGGAGGACCGGCCGTGGTTGCTGACCTGTCGCAGCTCGTGAAGGCGTACGACGTGCGCGGAGTCGTGCCCGACCAGTGGGACGAGCGGCTCGCCGAACTGTTCGGTGCCGCCTTCGTCCAGGTCACCGACGCGGACGCGATCGTGATCGGCCACGACATGCGGCCGTCCTCACCCGGTCTGGCCGCCGCCTTCGCCCGCGGCGCGACGGCGCGCGGCGCCGACGTCACCCTCATCGGGCTCTGCTCGACGGACCAGCTGTACTACGCCTCCGGGGCGCTGGACCTGCCCGGCGCGATGTTCACCGCCTCGCACAACCCGGCGCGGTACAACGGCATCAAGCTGTGCCGCGCCGGCGCCGCGCCCGTGGGTCAGGACACCGGCCTGACCGAGATCCGCACGCTGGTCGAGCAGTGGTCGGAACACGGCCTCCCCGCCACGGCCGCCACCGTCCCCGGCACGGTCACCGAGCGCGACACCCTCGCCGACTACGCCGCGCACCTGCTGGGCCTCGTCGGCCTGTCAGGGATCCGGCCGCTCAAGGTCGTCGTGGACGCGGGCAACGGCATGGGCGGCCACACCGTCCCCACCGTCTTCGCGGGCCTCCCCCTCGACCTCGTACCCATGTACTTCGAGCTCGACGGCACCTTCCCGAACCACGAGGCCAACCCCCTCGACCCGAAGAACATCGTCGACCTCCAGGCCCGCGTCCTCGCCGAGGGCGCCGACCTCGGCCTCGCCTTCGACGGCGACGCGGACCGCTGCTTCGTCGTCGACGAGCGCGGCGAAGGCGTGTCCCCGTCCGCGATCACGGCCCTGGTCGCCGCCCGCGAGCTGGCCCGTAACGGCGGCAAGGGCACCGTCATCCACAACCTGATCACCTCCTGGTCGGTCCCCGAGGTCGTACGCGAGAACGGCGGCACCCCCGTCCGCACCCGTGTCGGCCACTCCTTCATCAAGGCCGAGATGGCCGAACACGGCGCGATCTTCGGCGGTGAGCACTCCGCGCACTACTACTTCCGCGACTTCTGGAACGCCGACACGGGCATGCTCGCCGCACTCCACGTCCTCGCCGCGCTCGGCGGTCAGGAGGGCCCGCTCTCCGGACTCCTCGACCGGTACGACCGCTACGCGGGCTCCGGAGAGATCAACTCCACCGTGGCCGATCAGTCGGCCAGCCTGGTGGCGATCAGGGCGGCGTACGACGGCCGCGACGACGTGCGGTTCGACGAGCTCGACGGACTCACCGTGACCGGCGGCGACTGGTGGTTCAACCTCCGCGCCTCCAACACCGAGCCACTGCTGCGCCTGAACGTCGAAGCACGGGACGAGAGGACGATGACGGCGGTACGCGACGAGGTCCTCGCCCTCGTCCGCGCGTGACCGGGACACTCGGGGGCACACGCACCGTGTACCAGCGAGGCCCGCTCCGCCCGCCGTAGGCGTGCCACCGACGCATGCCCCGTCGGGCGGGGCCCGCCGGGCCGCGACCCTCTCGGCCCGGCGGTAGGCTGACCACGCCCGAGGCTCCGCCGACCCGAAACCGGGTCCGGACCGGATCCGCACCGCATGCCCGAAGGGACCCACCCCATGCCGCTCGAAGCCGGCCTCCTGGAGATCCTCGCCTGCCCGGCCTGTCACGCCGGGCTCGACGACCGGTCCGCGGCCGAAAGCCCCGAGCTCGTCTGCACCGGCACGGACTGCGGTCTCGCCTATCCGGTCCGGGACGGAATCCCGGTGCTCCTCGTCGACGAGGCCCGCCGCCCCGCGTAACCCGCACCCTGATCAGCACGGTGATCGGAGGCCCACCACATGCTCGACGAGTCGCTGCTCGACGCACCGGAAGCCCTGGCACGAGCCGACCGGCGAGGTCTGCTGCGCGGTGCCGCCGAGGCCGGTGCCCGCGTCCGCACCGCCACCCGGCACGCCGCCGAGGCGGGTATCGGAACCCTGGCCCCCGAAGGCCGGCCCCGCGCCGTCCTGGTCGCGGGCCCCGGCACCGCCGCATCCGGCGTCGCCGACCTGATCGGCGCGCTCGCGGGCGCCTCCGCGCCCGTCACCGCCATCCGCCCCACCGGGGTCGCGGCAGCCGCCGGAGCGCTGCGCTGGGCACTGCCGGGCTGGGCCGGACCCGTGGACCTGCTGCTGATCGCCACGGCCGACGGCTCGGAACCCGGCCTCGCCCTGCTCGCCGAGCAGGCGTACCGCCGCGGCTGCACGGTCGTCGCCGTCGCCCCCGTCCGGTCCCCGCTGCGCGAAGCCGTCGACGGGGTGCACGGGCTCGTCGTACCCATGGCGTCCGCCCCGCACGGCGAGTACGACGCGGAGACCTCGGCAGCGGGCCCCGGCACGCTCTGGGCCCTGCTCACCCCGCTGCTCGCCCTCCTGGACCGGGTGGGCCTGATCGACGCGCCCCCGGAGACGCTGCGGAAGGTCGCCGACCGCCTCGACCGCACCGCCGAGCGCTGCGGGCCGGCGATCGCCACGTACAGCAACCCGGCCAAGACCCTCGCCGCGGAACTCGCCGACAGCCTCCCCCTCGTCTGGACCGAAGGCGAGGCGGCAGGCCCCGTTGGACGCCGGTTCGCCGCCGTCCTGGCCGAGCTCGCCGGACGCCCGGCCCTCGTGGCCGAACTGCCGCAGGCGCTGCCCTCCCACGGCGGACTGCTCGCCGGTGCCTTCGCCGCCGGGGGAGACCCCGACGACTTCTTCCGGGACCGGGTGGACGAGCCCGAAACCATGCGTGCCCGTGTCGTCCTGCTCCGGGACCGTCCCGCCGGCGGCCTGACCGCGAGCCCGGCCGCCCGTGAGCTCGCCCTGAGCCACGACACGGCCATCAGCGAACTCGAACCGGAGGAGGGCACCGAGCTGGAAGCCCTCGCCGAGCTCCTCGCGGTCACCGACTTCGCCGCCGTCTACGCCTCTCTCGCCTACCGGGCCTGACCGCCCGCCCCCGCCCCGGGCGCCCGCGCGCCCGCGCTTTCCACGAGGACACATCTCCATGGACCGGCTCTCCAACACCGTGCGCCCCTACGCCTGGGGGTCCACCACCGCCATTCCCGAACTGCTCGGCACCGCCCCGACCGGCGAACCGCAGGCCGAGATGTGGATGGGAGCCCACCCGGGAGCCCCTTCACGCCTCACCCGGCCCGCCGAAGCGGACACCGCGAGTTCCGGCGCGGGCGAGCAGGCCCTCACGGACGTCATCGCGGCCGACCCCGAACGCGAACTCGGTGCCGCGGCCGTCCGCGCCTTCGGCCCCTGCCTCCCCTTCCTGCTCAAGCTGCTCGCTGCCGGCGCCCCCTTGTCCCTCCAGGTGCACCCCGACCTCGCGCAGGCACAGCACGGCTACGCGGACGAGGAGCGCCGGGGCATCCCGGCCGACGCGCCGCACCGCACCTACAAGGACGCCAACCACAAGCCCGAGCTGATCTGCGCCCTCACGCCCTTCGACGGCCTGTGCGGTTTCCGCAGGCCCGCCGAAGCCGCCGATCTGATAGCCGCCCTCGGCGTCGACTCGCTCAAGCCCTACGTGGACCTGCTCCGTGCCCACCCCGAGGAGGGGGCCCTGCGCGAGGTCCTCACGGCGATCCTCACGGCGGACCCCGACGAGATGGCACACACGGTCGCCGACGCGGCCGAGGCCGCAGGACGGCTCGGCGGTGCCCACGCCCCGTACGCGCAGATCGCCCACCATTACCCCGGTGACCCGGGCGTCATCGCGGCCATGCTGCTGAACTACGTACAACTCCAGCCCGGTGAGGCCATGTTCCTCGGCGCGGGAGTCCCGCACGCCTATCTCGGCGGCCTGGGGGTCGAGATCATGGCCAACTCGGACAACGTGCTGCGCTGCGGTCTCACCCCGAAGCACGTCGACGTCCCCGAACTGCTGCGCATCGTCCGCTTCGAAGCCACCGAGCCCGGCATCCTGCGCCCGGAGGCCTCACCCACCGGCGAGGAGCTCTACGAGACCCCGGTCGACGAATTCCGGCTGTCGCGCTACGTCCTGCCGGCCGGCGGCGCCCCCGTCGACCTCACGGCGGCCACCCCGCAGATCCTGCTCTGCACGGCAGGTGCTCCGCAGGCCGCGGGGACCGGCGGCGGAATCGGCCTCGCCCCCGGTGATTCCGTGTTCGTCCCTGCGGACGAAACGGTCGAAGTGTCCGGTACGGGAACACTCTTCCGTGCGACCGTGGTGGTCTGACGTACCGTCCGCACCAGCGGCTGCAACAATGTCCGGCCGTAACGCGGCGTCCGTGCCGCAGCACCGAGGAAGGGACACCAGGCACCCATGAGCGCGTCAGGCGGAACCAAGGCGATCGTGGCGGCACTCGCCGCCAACCTCGCGATCGCAGTGGCCAAATTCGTGGCGTTCCTCTTCAGTGGCTCGTCATCGATGCTGGCGGAGAGCGTCCACTCACTGGCGGACTCGGGCAACCAGGGACTCCTGTTGCTCGGCGGCAAGAAGGCGCAGCGCGAGGCGACCCCCCAGCACCCCTTCGGCTACGGGCGCGAGCGCTACATCTACGCCTTCCTCGTGTCCATCGTCCTGTTCTCGGTCGGTGGCATGTTCGCGATCTACGAGGGCTACGAGAAGATCAAGCACCCGCACGAGATCGAGGCCTGGTACTGGCCGGTCGGCGTGCTGGTCTTCGCGATCATCGCCGAGAGCTTCTCCTTCCGTACGGCCATCAAGGAGTCCAACCAGACCCGCGGCAAGCTGTCCTGGACGCAGTTCGTCCGCCGCGCCAAGGCACCCGAGCTTCCCGTCGTCCTCCTCGAGGACCTCGGCGCACTCGTCGGTCTGATCCTGGCCCTCGGAGGCGTCGGGCTGGCGCTCGGCACCGGCAACGGCGTGTGGGACGGCATCGGCACCCTGTGCATCGGCATCCTGCTCATCGTCATCGCCATCGTCCTCGCCGCCGAGACGAAGTCGCTGCTGCTCGGTGAGGCAGCCGGCACCGAGGACGTCCAGAGGATCCAGGCCGCTGTGGTCGACGGCGACACGGTCACCCGCATCATCCACATGCGCACACTGCACCTCGGCCCGGAAGAACTGCTGGTGGCAGCCAAGATCGCGGTGCGGGCCGAGGAGTCCGCCGCCGAGGTCGCGGAGGCGATCAACGCCGCCGAGAACCGGATCCGCGCGGCCGTCCCGATCGCCCGGGTCATCTACCTCGAGCCCGACATCTACGACGAGGCGGCCGCCGCGTCCGGTACCAACCCGGGCAAGGCCCCGGGAGGCCCCGCCTCTCCCGGCGACGTACCGGCCGGATCCGGCCACTGACCTGCTGAGGATCAGCCCCGAACGGCCCCGTGACCCACTCCGCCACCCAGGCGGACTGGGGCGCGCTGGGCCGTTCGGTGTAGATTCGGGGCAGTACCAGACGTCGCTGCTGATGGCGGTCGATCGGTTCGCAGGAGCGGGCCGGCCGAGGGAGAGAGGGCCTCCGACGGACTGCACTGCGGATCGCCCGGGCATTCGTGTGCCCGTGGCCGCCGCAGAGCCAGCCAGTCCACCCTCGACCCATCACGAGGAGCAGCCCGTTATGACGACGGCCGCCAATCGCCAGGACTTCAAGGTCGCAGACCTTTCCCTCGCAGCCTTCGGGCGCAAGGAGATCACCCTCGCCGAGCACGAGATGCCCGGCCTGATGTCGATCCGCAAGGAGTACACCGACGCCCAGCCGCTGGCCGGCGCCCGGATCACCGGCTCCCTGCACATGACCGTGCAGACCGCGGTACTCATCGAGACCCTGGTCGCCCTGGGCGCCGAGGTCCGCTGGGCCTCCTGCAACATCTACTCGACCCAGGACCACGCCGCCGCAGCGATCGCGGTCGGTCCGAACGGCACCCCGGACGCCCCCGCCGGCGTCCCGGTCTTCGCCTGGAAGGGCGAGACCCTCGAGGAGTACTGGTGGTGCACGGAGCAGGCTCTGACCTGGCCGAACACCCCCACCGGCGGCCCGAACATGATCCTCGACGACGGTGGCGACGCCACCCTCCTCGTCCACAAGGGCGTCGAGTTCGAGAAGGCCGGTGAAGCCCCGGACCCCTCGACCGCGGACAGCGAGGAGTACGCCTACATCCTCACCCTGCTGAACCGGACCCTCGGGGAGGCGCCGCAGAAGTGGACCCAGCTGGCGTCCGAGATCCGCGGCGTGACCGAGGAGACGACGACCGGTGTGCACCGGCTGTACGAGATGCACCGCGACGGCACCCTCCTTTTCCCGGCGATCAACGTCAACGACGCGGTCACCAAGTCGAAGTTCGACAACAAGTACGGCTGCCGCCACTCGCTGATCGACGGCATCAACCGCGCCACCGACGTCCTGATCGGTGGCAAGACCGCCGTCGTCTGCGGCTACGGCGACGTGGGCAAGGGCTGTGCCGAGTCCCTCCGGGGCCAGGGCGCCCGGGTGATCATCACGGAGATCGACCCGATCTGCGCCCTGCAGGCCGCGATGGACGGTTACCAGGTCACGACGCTGGACGACGTGGTGGAGACCGCGGACATCTTCGTCACGACGACGGGCAACAAGGACATCATCATGGCCTCCGACATGGCCCGGATGAAGCACCAGGCCATCGTCGGCAACATCGGCCACTTCGACAACGAGATCGACATGGCCGGCCTGGCGAAGATCGACGGCATCGTCAAGGACGAGGTCAAGCCGCAGGTCCACACCTGGAAGTTCCCGGACGGCAAGGTCCTGATCGTGCTGTCCGAGGGCCGCCTGCTGAACCTCGGCAACGCCACCGGTCACCCCTCGTTCGTCATGTCCAACTCCTTCGCGGACCAGACGCTGGCCCAGATCGAGCTGTTCACCAAGCCCGAGGCGTACCCGACCGACGTCTACGTGCTGCCGAAGCACCTGGACGAGAAGGTCGCCCGACTCCACCTCGACGCGCTGGGCGTGAAGCTCACGACCCTGCGCCAGGAGCAGGCCGACTACATCGGTGTCCCGGTCGAAGGTCCGTACAAGTCCGACCTCTACCGCTACTGAGCCGGCCGTCGGCCGCCGGCCGGCGCAGCTCTCAGCAGCAGGTACGAGCGCAGGCCCCCGCACCCCCGTGTCGGGGGCCTGCCCCGTACCGCACCCGCACAGCCCGAGGAACCCGAAGGACCCCATGCCCCGCGGCCGTTATTCGCTCCACGATGTCCACGACCACACCCCCCTCGGCGAAGAACACTTCCACTGCGCGCCCGGCCCCTCCGGCTGGCGCTATGTCTCCCAGACGACGGGCCCCTCAGGTGCCCACCTGGGTTCCGTCGATCTGGCCCTGGACGATCTCGGCCGCCCCATCCGTCTGGAACTGCACGCGGCGAGCTGGCAGATCCGGGGCGCCGCCCTCGACGGGGTCACCTGGGTGCGGAACGATCCCACCGGCACTCATGCCACCGAAGGCAATGTCCGCGCCCACACCTTCTCCGGCACATCCCCCGCTTTCCTCGTCGCCACTGCCCGACTTCTGCGCCTCACCCCCGATTCCCCCGTGACCCGCGTCCGTCTGGTCACCTTCACGGACCCGGTTCTCGCCCCCCGTACCGTCGACCAGTCCTGGTCGCTGCTGAACAGTGAAGCGCACGCCACTGACAACGGACCCCTGATCGTGGACGAGTACCAGGTCAACGCACTGGACACCGGTGAGCAGCACGTCGTTCACCTCGCGGGTGACGTGGTGCTGGCAGCACCGGGCATCGAGCTCGAGCACCTCGAATCCCCGCCTTCGGCGAGGCCCGGACCCGTCTGACAGGCCAGAGGCCGCAGAGGGGTTCGGGCGGGGGCTCAGGCCGGCGGGGCGAACCCGGTGGCGGGCGGAGCGACGGCCCCGTTCCGGCCCGCGTCGGCCGTCGCCACGGGCACGACCGCCCCTCCCGGCCGGACTTCGGTGGACCTCGGGCCGCCGGAGGCCTCCCGGTTCCCGGTCACGGGCTGCGGCAGGGGCCCCGGCGCGGGCACCCCCGGCGTCGGGTGACTGCGACCGACCGCCGAGGCCACCCGCCGGAAATCACGCACCTGTCGCTCGTGCACCACGGCCGCAAGGTAAGCAGCCGCCGGTACCCCCTGCGGCACCGGAACACCCGTACGCGCGGCGAGATCCGTGGACAGCCGCTCGGCCATGGCCCCGCGCACCGCACCGTCCAGATGGTTCATCCGCGTCAGGTACTGCCGGACCGCCAGCCAGAGGCCGTCCGGCACCCCCGAGAGGTCCAGCTGCGCGAAACGTCCCACGAGCCAGGGCGGTGGCGGCGGCACAGTGAGTGCCCTCCCTGCCGGCACCCGCTCACGCACGACGAGCGTGCCTGCGAATACGTCTCCGAGCCGACGGCCACGGGCGGACACCAGGGAGGAGATGCAGCCCACGACTCCGAAGGTCCCCAGAATCTCGACCACTCCCATCGCCCCCCGCACGAGTGCGTGCCGGAACCGGATCGGTCCGCCGTCATCCCGCACCACACGAAGCCCGCAGGCGAGCTTTCCGAGCGAGCGGCCGTGGGTGAGTGTCTCGACGGCGACCGGCCCGCCCACCAGGACCAGCAGAAACGTTGCGACGCCGACAGCGGCGGTCGCGGCTTCGTCGAGCGTCACGGTCGCCACCGCCAGACCGACGGACAGCACCACGTAAACGGTCAGAAGTACCGCGAGATCGATGGCTGTCGCCAGCGCCCGGCTGGGCAACCTCGCCGGCCGCAAGCCCAGTACGACCGCGTCTCCGGTCACGAGTTCATTCATCGCCAGCCACCCCTCGCCGCCCTTGCCTGCCCCTCGGGGCCACAGTCTGCCAAGCTGACCCGCAGCGCGCCGCCGTAGTACGGACCCGTACGCCCCCATGCCTGGAGCAGCAGCCGACCATGGATCTCGACGTCTTCGTGACCACCCACCGCATCGAGTGGGACCGCCTGGACCATCTCCTGCACCGAGGGCGCAGCCTGACAGGTGCCGAGGCGGACGAACTCGTCGCCCTGTACCAGCGCACCGCCACTCATCTTTCCCTGATCCAGTCCAGCGCCCCGGATCCCCTGCTGACCGCGCGCCTCACCCAGCTGGTGGCCCGCGCACGGGCCACCGTGACGGGGACGCGCCGCTCCTCGTGGCGCGACGCCGCCCGCTTCCTGACCGAGGGGTTTCCCGCGGCGGTCTACCGCTCGCGGCGCTGGTGGATTCCCACGGCGGTGCTCTCCACACTGCTGGCGGCGGTCATCGGGTGGTGGATAGGCACACATCCGGAGGTACAGGCGTCGATCGCCGCTCCGGAGGATCTGCGCGCCCTTACCCGGCCCGGGGGCGAGTACGAGACGTACTACTCGAGCCACCCGGCCGCCTCGTTCGCCGCCCAGGTCTGGACGAACAACGCCCAGGCGGCAGCCATGTGCCTGGTGCTGGGGGCCTTTCTCGGCATATTCGTGATCTGGATCCTCTTCGTCAACGTGCTCAACCTCGCCGTCGGCATCGGCCTGATGTCATCGGCCGGCCGTCTGGACACCTTCCTCGGGCTCGTCCTGCCGCACGGACTTCTCGAGCTCACCGCTGTCTTCGTGGCGGCGGGCACAGGACTCCGCCTCGGCTGGACGGTCATCGACCCGGGCCCGCGCACGAGGCGCGCGGCCCTGGCCCAGCAGGGCCGGGCTGCCCTGGGCATGGCCATCGGCCTGGCGCTGGTCCTGTTCGTCTCCGGCGTCATAGAAGGCTTCGTCACCCCGTCGGGCCTCCCCACCTGGGCTCGCATCACCATTGGAGTCGTGGCTGAGCTGGCCTTTCTCGCCTACGTCTACGTCCTAGGAGGCCGGGCGGCCCGTGCCGGGGACACCGGCGACCTCGAAGCAGGGGAGCGAAGCGCGGAGCTCCCGACCGCAGCCTGAAGACCGATGTGCGTGGGGGACCGCTGACCTGCTAGTCTTCTGGTCGCCCACAAAAACTGTTGACACAGTTCGCGTGGAGAGGTAGATTTTAACGGTTCGAGCGAGCTGGACAGTTCGCTAGGGAACGTCTAAAGTTCATCTCGCTCGTGCGGAGGACATGGTCCTCGCAAGAGCCGATCGATTCTTCTCTTTCAAGCAATCGCCGGATTCGCTTCGGTCGAATTGCTTCTGATAAAGTCGGATCAGCCGAAAGGCAAAGGCCACTCCAAAGGCCGCCGGAATCAAAATTCGGACCGGAAACGGAACGAAATGAGTCTGGTAAGGTTGGAACCGCCGGAAAGGGAAACGCGAAAGCGAAGAACTGGAAAGCGAAACAGCAGGAACCCGCTTCGGCCGGGAATCGGACACGAAAGAGTCTGATAGAGT
>NZ_JBIAIP010000006.1:0-422070 GCF_042871485.1 Streptomyces sp. NPDC005791 | reverse complement strand
CCCCGCGGAGCGGGATATGCGGCGCTGGCGCGCCACATAGTGAATGAATTGCGCAAGCGCAATTCTAATTCCGACGCAAGCGTCGGAATGGAATTCCGTAAACGGAATTCTGAGAGGGAATGCAATTCGCGCAAGCGCTCATTGCGGGCGGCGGCAAGGGGATGTGCATCGCGCTCGGGTCTATGTAGGGCTTGGGATTCCTGGCTATCGCCCCCACAACGGATGTGACGGGCCGTCGGGTTCAACGAGTGCCGGCCTCACCGCAGTGACGGGTTCCGCTGCGCTCCACCCTGGCCTCTCCTACGCTCTCGAAACCGCCCGGTCACACCCACAAATACCCCACCAGCATACAGGGCAACCGGCTGCTTCGGGGTAAGATTCGACCATGTGTCACCCTGGGGGTGAAAGTTGACGTACGAGTGATGCATCACGGTTCGTACCTGTGTAGAGTTTGGGTCCAGACATCACAACCCTCGGGCCGCACCATCGCGCCTGGATTTTCCATTCTTATTACGCGCAACATTCGGCGAAAAGGAGAGCACGGGAAATGACCGTCAAGTTGCGTGACCACCAGATCGAAGCCGTTTCCGCCATTGTGCGGGGCTTCGATATCCCGCAGGTTGGCATTCCCGTTAATGGTCTTCGCGGGCAGGTGCACGCCGCATGTGGCACGGGGAAGACGATTATTGCCGCAGCGTCAGCAAAGCGCCTTGTGCCCAAGGGGCGTATTCTCGTCCTGGTGCCGACGCTGGACCTGCTGGCGCAGACCGTGAAGGCGTGGCACGACGTCGGGCACAAGGGGCCGGCGGTTGCCGTATGTTCGCTCCGGGACGACCCGGAGCTGTGGGGCATGAAGGTGCGCTCCACCACGAACCCCGTGCAACTGGCGTTGTGGCACGGCACGGGGCCTGTGACCGTCTACGCCACCTATGCGTCCCTGGGTGTCCTGGCGGAGGCGTTCGAGGGTGTCTACGGGCAGCAGCTGGCCCCGATGGACCTGACGGTGGTCGATGAGGCGCACCGGACTTCCGGGTCGATGGGTAAGGCGTGGGCTGATGTCCACGACCAGGGGGTTATCCCGTCGCGCCGGCGGCTGTATCTGACGGCCACGCCGCGGATCTGGGAGGAACGGCCGAACCGCGAGGTCACGGAGGGGGTGCGGGACCCGCTGCCGCGGGAGATGGCGGCTTCCATGGATGACGAGAAGGTCTTCGGGCCGGTTCTCTACAAGCTCTCGTTGGCGTCGGCTGTGTCGCGGAAGCTGCTTGCGCGGTACCAGATCATCGTGCTGGAGCTCCAGGACCCGGTCGTCACACCGGAGCGGCTGATGGGCGAGGAGCGACACAGTGAGAGGGTGCGCGGTGAGCGCCTGGGGGCGCTCCAGGCGGCGTTGTTGCACACGATGGCGGAGCACCACCTCAGTACCTGCATCACCTTCCACCACCGGACGATAGAGGCGCAGGCGTTCGCGGAGGGCTTGGAGCGTGTCGCGGTTAAGATGCACGCTGACCGGCCGGAGAAGTACCCGGCGGCGATCTGGGCGGACTGGCTGTGCGGTGAGCATGTACCCGAGCGCCGGCGGGGGGTTCTGGGCGGCTTCGGGTCCGCCGCGCTGCGGGCTGTCCTGTGTAACTGCCGGGTTCTGGGTGAGGGCGTCGACATCCGGGCTGTGGACTCGGTGGCTTTCCTGGACCCCAAGGGTGCTCCGCACGACATCGTCCAGGCGATTGGCCGGGCGCTGCGTCAAAAGCCCGGACAGGGGAAAGTCGCCTCTTTGATTGTGCCGGTATTTCTCCAGCCCGGGGAGCAGCCGGAAGACATGTTCACCTCCGGGTCGTATCGGCCTTTGGTGAAGGTATTGGAGGGTCTTCGGGCTCACGACGAAGAGGCAATCGAATTGCTTGCGATCCCGCAGGAGCCTCAGAAGGACGTCGTGCAGCCGTCCGAGTACATCGGTTCGCCGCCCGAGGAAGGTGAGGACGAATCCCGTCTGCTGCTGCGTTTTGCGGCTCCGCGTGACCCAGTGATGGTCGCGGACTGGATTTCCTTCAACGTCATCGACACGGAGCGCCAGGACTGGGCGCGCGGCTGGGCGGCGCTGAAGAAGTTCACTGAGCGTGAGCATCACGCCCGAGTCCCCTATGGGCACAAAGAGGGCGCGACACCGCTTGGACAGTGGGTCGCGGAGCAGCGACGGGCGTACGGGGCGGGGCAGATGATCGGGCAGCGGGCGCAGCGGTTGGAGAAGCTCGGCATGGTCTGGAGCCTGGCCGATGAGCGGTTCCAGGAGAACCTGGAGGCCGTGAAGGCGTACTACGGCCAGTACTGGACCCTCTGTGCTCCGAGGTCCGCAGTGGCCCTGTCCAGGCCGGTAGGACAGTGGTTGAGCAATTTGCGCCGCGCGGGTGCGCTGGACGGTCACCCGGAGTGGGAGGCCGCGCTCCTGGCTGTGGACGCGGACTGGAACCCCTCGTGGTCGGCGGAGTGGCAGCGGCACTACGCCGCTCTGCGCGAGCTGGTGGCCGACGAAGAGGGCCAGGCGAACGTCCTTCCCGGCTTCACGGTCCACGGCATGGACATCGGCAAGTGGCTGGCCCGGCAGCGGAAACCAGAGGTCTGGCAGGCCCTGACGGGCGGGCAGCGCGAACGCCTGGAGCAGCTCGGCGTCGAGCCGCCGGCCTCGGAACTCCCGAAGCCGTCCGCGCCACCCTTGGGGGCCTTCGAGCGGGGGGTGGCGGCTCTGGCGCAGTACAAGGCCCGCACTGGCTCTGTGACCGTCCCCAGGGGTCACGTAGAGGGGGTCAAGGTCGGTGGCCAGGAGTACCCCGTCAAGCTCGGAGTCTGGATCATGAATCAGAAGGGACGCCGCGCGAAGCTCACCGCCGACAGACTCTCTGTGCTCGCCGCGCTCGGGCTGGAATGGGCGCGAGAGGGTTAAGGAGTAGGGTAAGTTTTTGGTTAAGCGGTATCGAGTCCTGACGTGAAGGTGCATGGAATGGCGTCTGAGGAAGAGCTGTTCGCGTCCGTCGACGCTCTGTTGAACGAGGAGCCGCAGCTCCCGCCTCCGGCGGAGCGTGCCCGGCTTCGTGAGGCCGCCGGTATCACCCAGGCACGTCTCGCCACCGCGTTGAAAACGACGACTCAGTCGGTGAAGAACTGGGAGAACGGCCGCAGCGAGCCGAAATCACCGCGCCTGGATGCCTACCAGCGGCTGCTGAACGGATGGGCCGCGAAGCACCCAGTCCCCGGTGCTGGTTCGACTGCCGCGCTGGTACCGAGGGCGGCGTCCAGTGAGCTGGCCGCGTCCAAGGTGGAGACGGCAGGTGCCCCGCAGGCTTCCGCCGTTCCGGCTGCGGTGCCGGCGCGCCCCGCCACCCGACCTGCTGTGCCGTCGCGGCGTCCGGCTGCGAGGAAGGCGGCGCAGCCCGCTGTCGACCCGCGCTTCCCTCACGGCCCGCTCGCCGTCCTCGATGGCGACGGCTCCGCGTACGGCACCGACGGCCTCGTACTGGACTGCCCCGCTCGCACGGTGCCGGAGCTGGTGGAGTGGACTATCAAGGAGTCCGGCCTCGGTGCCGCGAAGCTCAACCGGTACGGCAAGGACTCCGACCCTCTGATCGTGCTCACCGCGGCCGCCGCGGTGAAGCTCGGGCTGCCCGAGCGCCTGGAGGGCCACGAGCAGCGCCGCTCCCTTCGCCTGTCCGAGGACCACCCGGTCGTCAAGCAGGTCCTCAAGGCGAAGTGGCAGCTCACCCAGCGGGGGTTCGGCCCGTGGGCACGGATCTACCGCAAGGCGACTGCGGGCCAGCGCCAGTGCGTGCAGCTCGCCGTCCTGTCCTGGGACGCGCTCGATGAGCGGTCCTGGCCAGGGGTCAGCGAGATGGAGCCGGCCGACGTCGCCCGCGTGCTGGGCATGTACGCGATGCGGGTCATCACGCCGCGCGGCTCCACCGCCGTCTCCGGCCTGGAGCTGATGACGGCACTGCGCCCGCCGACGAAGGCCGTGCGGGACGAAGAGACCGGGAACTGGGTGTCCGGTCACAACGCGGGCTCGCTCGGGATCGAGCCGATGGACCCGGCGCCGCCGGAGGCCCCCCCGGAACACCCCGTCGTCGTGAACTCCGGCTGGAAGGGCGGATTCCTGAACGAAGAGGCCTACCAGTGGGTGCGGTCGGTGGAGACGCTGTCCGATGAGGAGTGCACGCTGCCCTTCGCGGTCGGCCTCGACCTCAACACCGCGTTCCTCGCCGCCGCAGCCCGCCTCGTCGTCGGTCTCAGCGCCCCGGACCACTTCCACGCCCCGAAGTTCAACCCGAAAATCCCCGGGAGCTGGCTGGCCGACCTGAGCCACATCGAGCTGGACCCGCGCCTGCCCAGCCCCTTCACCCCCGACGGCGCCCGCCCGACCGGTCCGGCCTGGTACCAGACCCACACCCTCGCCTACGCCCAGGAGCTCGGCCACGACGTCCACCCGATCGAGGCTTACCTGCGCCGCGAGACCGGCGCCTACCTCGACCCGTGGCACGACCGCCTCAAGACCGCCTACGTCGACACGCTCGCCGACCTCGGCGTCACCAAGGACCTCTCCGACGTGAAGTTCCTGGCGGCGATGGAGCAGCACAAGGAGAAGGACCCGGCGCTGGCCGCCGTCCTGTCCGCGATCAAGGCGACGGTGAAGGGCGGGGTCGGCAAACTCCGTGAGCGCCCGCAGGGCAAGTCCTACAAGGAGGGCGAGACGTGGCCGGCCCTGTCCCGGCCGACGTGGCGCCCCGACATCCGGGCCGCCGTCATCAGCAAGGCCCGGGTCAACATGCACCGCAAGCTCAACAGCATGGTCAGGATGACCGGCCTGTACCCGCTGGCCGTGTTGTCCGACTGCGTCGTCTACCTCTCGCCGGGCGAGAGCCCGCTCGACTTCCTCCCCTACGCCGCGTCCGGCAAGCCGCAGCCCGGCGGGTTCCGCCTCGGACCCACCCCGGGCCTGGCGAAGCTGGAGGGCGTCCAGTCGATGCTGTGGGCCGTCGACCTCATGGAACGAGGCCTCAACCCGGCCCGCCACATCAAGGGCGGCGACGCCGTCCTGGACGAAGGAGAGTAGACCGTGAGGGAGATCCAGGACGCGATCGAGCGGGCCGACCGGGAAGCCTTCACCCGCCAGCCGCCCAAGACCCTCAAAGGGCAGATCAGCTACCTGCTCAAGCAGATGGGCAGCGCCAAGGCCGTCGCCCAGGAGATCGGGGTCACCGCCGACTCCGTCAACCGCTACCGGCGCGGCGCCCGCAAGCACGCCCGCGCCGACGTCGCCTCGAAGATCAACGACGCCGTACGGTCCCGCTGGCAGCCTATGGTGCGCAAGCGCCAGCAGCGGCAAGCTGCCGCCACGACCGGGATCACTGTGGAGACGAGGGCCCGGTTCGGCTACACCGCGCCGGTCGGCACCACCGACGACGGACGATTCCGCCGCCTCACCGTGCACCTTCCCCCGGCGTACGCGCAGCGCCTGTTCGACGCCCGCAACACAGGCGCCAGCGACCAGGAGCTGCGCCAGATCATCGCCGAGGGATTCAAAGAGATCTACTTCCAGGACGGCGGAGGCCGCGCCGCAGGGCTCTCCGACGTCACCCTCAACGACATCGATTACCTCGACCTCGACTACTGACCTTTCGCCTGTATCCGGGCATCAGCAGCTCGGCGGATCGGACAGCCATCTCGTGATGGCAATGGGCGGCCGTCCAAGACATGCGGGATATTTCTGTCAACTAGGCAGCAGCGAAGTGGACTTGGGTTGGCTTGCCTGTCCGCATGCAGGCAACGGATGGTGCTGTTCGAGGCGGAGGCGATACAGCCGCATCGGCGGTGGTGCTGCTGCCGTATCTTCTCGCCG
Source organism: Streptomyces sp. NPDC005791 (assembly GCF_042871485.1). NCBI lineage: Bacteria > Bacillati > Actinomycetota > Actinomycetes > Kitasatosporales > Streptomycetaceae > Streptomyces > Streptomyces sp. NPDC005791. The sequence continues at coordinate 416,186 of NZ_JBIAIP010000006.1, read as the reverse complement.
ATCCGTCCTTCGAGGTGGAGGGCGGGTGTGCGCCGGGGAGGGTGCCGCCGTTCGGGCTGCTGGAATCACTGCCGGTGGAGCAGTGGGAGCGGGCTCTGGCGTGGCAACGGCATCTGCGTGAGGTGGAGACCGGCTTTCCTGGCGCGATCGGGCAGGGCGCCCCGCGAGCAGTTCGATCCGGCGACGCGGAGCCTGGCGCAGCGGGAGCGGGCGAAGGCCGAGGAGTTGACGGCGGCGGGCTGGGCGGCGAGTACGGCGACGGTGCGCCGGATGCGGGCGCGCTACCGCAGCGAGGGCTTGTGGGGGCTGGTGGACGGCCGGGCGGTGAGGGAGCGGTCGGCGGTGGGGCGGGCCGATGAGCGGGGGGCGCAGCGGTCAGGAAAGTGCTGGAGGGGCAGCGGGAGCGGTCGACGGGCACGCTGGTGCGACTGCGCCGCCGGGTGGGGTGGCTGCTGGAGGAGGAGTACGGCGCGGGGGTGGTGGCTCTGCCGCCGGCGTCGACGTTCAACCGGCTGGTCCACGCGGTGGCCGACGGGCAGGGGCTGCTGGGGACAGCGGCGCAGCGGCGGTGGCATGCGTCGCGGCCGGCACCCCCGTTCATACCGACGGTGGCACTGCGGCCCCGGCGAGCTGGTGATGCTGGCACGCCGCTGGACGTTGTGGCGGTGCTGGACGACGGTGTGACCGGCCGTCTTGAGCTCAGCATCGCGCTGGACGTGGCGACGCGCAGCATCTGCGCAGCAGTGCTGCGTCCGGTAGGCACGACGTCGGTGGACGCGGCGATGCTGCTGGCGCAGATGGTGGTGCCGACGGTGATGCGGCCGGGCTGGGACGCGGCACTGTCCGTGCAGCGGTCGGTCATCCCGTATGAGCGGCTGGTGGCGTTGGACGCGCGGCTGGAGCAGGCGGCTGCCCGGCCGGTGATCATGCCGGAGACGGTGGTGGTGGACCAGGGGCGGGTGTACGTGTCGGCTTCGTTCGTGTCGGCGTGCGAGGGCTTGGGGGTGTCGGTGCAGCCTGTGCCGTCGGCGAACGGGCCGGCGAAGGGAAACGTGGAGCGGACCTTCCGCGCGATTGCCGACGGGTTCAGCCAGTACCTGCCGGGCCACACCGGTTCGGATGTCTCCCAGCGGGGCGCGGCCGCAGAACAGGATGCCTGCTGGAGTCTGGCGAAGGTTCAGGAGCTGCTGGACGAGTGGGTCATCTGTGGGTGGCAGGAGCGCGCGCATGAGGCGCTGTGGCACCCGATGATGCCGCGGGTCGCCGTTTCACCCAACGAGATGTGGGCGGCTCTGGTGGCGGTGACGGGGCACGTACCGGTGCCCTTGTCGGGCGACGACTACGTCGAGCTGCTGCCGGTGCGGTGGCAGGCCGTCAACGACTACGGAATCCGCTTCGGCTACCGCACCTACGACCACCCCGGCCTGAACCCCTACCGGCGCCGATGCTCCCCGCGGGCGGACAAGAACGGACGGTGGGAGGTCCACCACAACCCCTATGACCCGAACCGGGTGTGGGTGCGCCTGCAGCGGTCAGGCGCCCGTTCACCTTCGACCATGTCCGCCGCACCGTGGAACGTCGGCATGGCCGTGAAGACCACGAGGCGGCGATCGCCCAGGCACTCGATGCGCTGCTACGCCGTGCCAGCCAGGGACTGGGCAGCAGGCGAGAGCGGACGGTAGCCGCCCGGGCCCAGGCTGCCGCGCAGATGACCGATCCCTCCCCCGCCACCGCCCCGCAGCAGTGGTTTGCGCCTCTCGCGCCGGGGGCCTCGTTCGGGCTGCCCGGCTCCTTCACCGTCCCGCTTCAGGATGCCGACGGCTGGGACACCGACGACAGCCTGGACGACATCGAGGACAACCAGGACGACGAGGACTACCTTCTCGCCGCCCTTACCGACGGCCAGGACGCCGCGGCAGGCCACGCGGATGAGGCCGAAGTATCCGAGCCGACGGCCGAAACGGCCCGGGGACCAGGCCGCTGAGCGGACGCTGGACGCCACGGGGGTGGGCGGCATGCGCATCTACGACCCGTACCAGGAGGCCCAGGCATGGTGACGACGGCGCAGCCCGCCCCCACGAGCACGTTCAGTCCGCTGACCACGTGGGACGGGTGGCAGCAGTTCGTCGACACGCCCCACACCCAGGCTCGGGACGCCGGCGACCAGGAGTGGACACTGGAGCAGCGGGAGGACTACCACGCACGGTTCGTGGTGCTGAAGACCCCTGCCCAACGGGCCGGGGCACCGCACCGCCGCCAGATGGCCTCGCAACGTCAGCCCTGACCGGCCGCACCTGCATCAACCGTCCCCGCCTCGCTCCCGGGCCCGTTTGGCCGCTGCCCGGATGCCGGTACATCCGAGCCCGTCAGGAACGACCTCATCTCCCTCATGCACGACTTTCCTCCACCACAGCCGTTCAGCCGCGGCGTGCGGCTGCGGCACGTTCGGGGCGGCTACGGCTCGCGCCGCTGCAGGGCGAGACGAACCTGTCGTACCTGGACCGGCTGGCCGACCGCTACCGGCTCGGCGTCAGAGACCTCGTCCCCGCACTCCTCCAGGTCGGCGGAGGCCTGTTCAAGGGCTACCGCACGGATGGCGAGATCTGCCTCAACGCCGAAGCCTGTGCCCGCATCTCCGCGTTCTGCCGCGTGCCCGAGGAGATCCTGCAGCGGGCCCTGCCCGCCTGGACCGCGCAGGAGCCTCTCTCTTCGGGCGGGGCGGGCGCAGCCGGGCGGTTCCGCTTCGGGGTCGTGGTGCCGGCCGCGGGGGAAGCCTGCCGGCTGTGCACGGCCGCACGCACCAGGCGGGCCAAGCCCGCCCGGGTGTGTCTGCAGCCGCACACCCGGATCTGCCCGCGTCACCGGCGCTGGATGCTCGGCACCCACTGGATCGACGGCGCGCCAGCCGGCACCAAGCAGATCGATCTGGCAGGGCTGGCGGAGTTGCTCGCGGCGCGTCGGCGGCATCTGGACCTGCTGCGCCACCGGCCAGACACGGCCAAGGCGTTCGAGTACGACGACCTCCACCCCGACCAGCAGCACCTCCTGGCCGACATCGGCCTCACGCGCGAGAGGGACCGTACCCGGCCCATCACCCCGTACACCGAAACCGCACTCGCGTATGCCCGTGCCTACGCCGCGGCCCACCACACCCTGGCCGTGGCTTACTCCACCGTCCACGACGGCTTTCCCCTCGGCCGCTGGTTCAACGACCAACGCACAAGCCCGACGCGACACCACCCCCAACCCCCGCCACCAGGCATTGACCGCGATCGACCCGTGGTGGAACCCGCCCTGGGACCTGGCCTGGCAACGCGCCTACACCCACGCCCGCACCACACAAGCCCGCCCCGGGAGCCCGCCGGCCGACGTACGCGCGTGGACCACCGCACAGCGCACGGCCTGGGATCGTCTACGAGCCGAGCAACGGAAACTCCTGACCGAACTGGGGAACGGGCCCGGCACCGCGGACGCCGCCGGCCAGCGGCGCAGGACCAGCCGTGTCTATCCGCTCAGTCCCGGACTCGCCCACGCACGCGCATACGCCTTGGCCCATGGCCGCCTCTCCCCCAGCGCCGACACCCACCACGGCGGCTTTCCCCTCGGTCGCCGGCTGGTAGGAACACGCCGCAAAGCCCGACAGGGACAACTCGCCCCCACCACCAGCCAAGCCCTCACCGCCATCGACGCCTGGTGGAACCCACCCTGGCCCCACACCTGGCAACGCACTTACCAGCAGGCCAAGTTGCACCAGTTCAACGGCGCGGACCACCCTCCGACCCTCCTGAAGTGGACCGACAGGCAACGCACCCGCTGGAACACCCTCCACCCCCACCAGCAGAAGCTTCTTTCCGGCATCGGCATCTTTCCCGCATGAACCGAAGCGGCCGCCAATGTCCAGCCCCGGCATGCCCGACTGGCCCGGCCCGAAGCAAGAAACTCCAAAAAGATCCGGCATCGAGGTCACGCAACGGGCTCCACACAGGCACTCGCCCTTCGGAAGCCAAGCCCACGTTCACCGATCGGGAGCCCCAGCGATGCAGGAGTATGAGATTGCGGCCTTCGCAGCCGGGGCCGGATACCTCACCAGCGCACTGCGGATGTGGATCCGGGTGCACGGCCGCACGAGCATGGCCCGCATCCGCAGCAGACATCGCAGCGAGATGATCCGGGAACTACCCAGCGGCAGCCGGGTCCTGGACGTACACGACAAGATCACCATTGAAATCGGCGGACCGCGGGCGACGGAGAAGCAAGGGGGCGGCAGTGTCATCGTGGGTGACTGAGTGGTCGGGGCAGGCGGCCTGTCTTACCGCTGATCCGGACGAGTTGTTCCTGCAATCAGTGGCGCAGGACCGGTCCAAGGTGGTGTGCACCGGCTGCCCCGTGCGAACGGAGTGTCTCGCCGATGCACTCGACAATCGAGTCGAGTTCGGCGTGTGGGGCGGCATGACCGAGCGGGAACGGCGTGCTCTGCTCCGCAGGCGTCCCACCGTCAAGTCCTGGCGTGATCTTCTGCAGAGCGCACGTGCCGAGTACGAGCAGAGCGCCGGGCTGCTCGTCGCAGAACGGCCCAGGCAGCCCAAGGAGCAGCAGGGGCTGTCACCGGAACAGGAACAGCAGTACGGGGCCCTCTTCCGGCTCCGCTTCGTACCGACTGTCGGTTTCCTGATCGCCGCCGGTGCGGGCCGGCACGACGCTGAGGACGCCGTGCAGAGCGCCTTCGTGCAGTTGGCGCGGGCATGGGAATCGGTGACACACCCCGAGGCCTGGCTGCGGACCACCGCCTGGCGCATGTGGCTCAAGGCCAAAGACAAGCACAAGACCTGGTCCTCGGACCCCGCCGACCTGCCCGACGCGGGTGTGCCTGACCCCTGCGGCAACATCGCCGAGCAGGTCGACCTCGTGCAACTGCTGCGGCGGCTTCCTGTTCTGCAGCGCACGGTGATGGCCTTCGAGATCGACGGGGCCACGCCGGCACAGACCGCCGAGGCCCTGGCAGTCCCCAGTGCCAACGTCCGTCAGAACCTGCGGCGGGCGCGTCAGAACCTTGAGCGCATGCTCGGGGAGCAGGACCAGGGAGGCACACTGTGAGCAACTCGCCCAGGCGCAGTGCCGCCCAGCCGGTCGGTGCTGTGCTGGCCTCCGCCATGCAGCGCCTGACCAACGCGTTGGACACGACCACGGATGTCGACAGCAGGCTGGCAGCCGCCCTGTACGCCGCTGCTCTTCCCCTCGCACCTCCCATCACCACCTCCATCGACACCTTCCTCGACCACGGCCGACAGGAGCTACAGGCAACCCTCGAGGCCACCACAGACGTCGAAAGCCACCTCATCCTGGCCCTACACGAAATCGACCTCGAACCCCAGCCCGACAGCACCAGCGACGAGTGAACACACAAGCCCGACAGGTCCACCTCGACGACCTCGCCCCGCCTGACCTGTCCCATCAAGTAGCAGCTCACTAAAACTGCACCTCGCTCGATCAACCTGCGCACACCCGTGTACACACAGCTCAGAGCACCACCACACCCCGGCACCCGACCCCCGGGCACACTGAACAGAACGCGGCTACCACCCGGAAGAACTGAGAAACCCCAGCTCACAACCACAACAACAACCCAGAAAAACCGAGCGACGACAGCCCGGCGGGTCGTACAGTCCGTCGCTGAGCGGCTGGGAGTGCCCGCCCGGACCGGTCGCTGGACAGCGCCGGCCGACCGTGGCTTCCGGGACGGCACCCCACCACCTCCGGACGCCGGGGTGGCGGTCAGGAGCAGGCGGCCCCGGCGCACTGCGGCTGCGAGTACGCGCCTGCTGCATTTCGCCAATTCGCCATGGCTGGACCGTCGGCGTCACCGACCATCAAGTGTGCAGGTGGGGGGCTTCACTGGGGTGCTGGGTGCGGGACCGCCTGTGGGGTGAGGGCAGGGGTGGTAGGGAGCCCGGAAGCAGGTCGCCCGAGGTGAAGCCGCCTGGAGCATGGGAAGCCGGGACGGCAGGGTTGGGGAGGCTGTGGTGGCTTGATCAAGCTTTGCCGGACTGTGCCCCGTAATGATCCACCAGTTTTTGTCAGTGCCCGCTGCTACACCAATTCCTTATGGGACGGGCCGCATTCCGCGGCCCGCCGGCGGGAGGGGAACAGCATGTCGAAGGTGCCGGACGGGTTCCATCGCGTACGCGGGCACATCCGCCGCAATCCGAAGCCGCGCAGCGCCAAGCGGATGAGCGGCTGGATGATCGCCGGTCTGCTGGCGGGCGCGTGGCTGTGGGGGCAGGTGTTCGGGTTCGGCGAGTCCGCTGTCTCCACACCGGCTGCTGATCCGAAGCCGGCCGCTTCCGCGCAGAGCGCACACTGATGGCGCTGCCGCGGTTGCGGCGTCCTCGCGGCACGGCAGAGGTAGTCTCAGCCGCCGTTGTCGTGGTGGCCGTGCTCGTGCTTGCTGTGCGGATGCTGGTGGCAGCGGCAGGCGCGTTGGCGCAGGCCTGGCCCGTTCTGCTGGCACTCGTCCTGCTCGTGGGAGCGGTGGGCGTATGGCGCCTGCGGCAGGCGAGCGCACGGCGGCGCCGGGAGGCGGAGCGGGTGGCGGCGCTTCAGATCACCCTCGTCGAGTTCGACGCGATGGACGACCGGTACTTCGAGCATGCCCTGCGGGACCTGCTGGTCCGCGACGGTTGTACGGCCCGCAGGGTCGGAGGTGCCGGGGACCAGGCCGCCGATGTCATCGGTGACCATCCGCGGCTCGGTCGGATCGTGGTACAGGCCAAACACACCCGCGTCGGCGGGAAGGTGGGCTCGTCGGTGATGTACGCGGTGAAGGGCACCGCCGGGCCGGTACACAAAGCGGCGCATGCTGTCGTCATCACCAACGGGACCTTCACCCGTGACGCCATGGCGTGGGGCGAGCGGCACGGCGTGCACTGGGTCGACCGACACAGGCTGGAGCGCTGGGCCCGGGACGGTGCAGCGTTGCACGAGCTTCTCGGGCTGTCCGCAGGGGCTCGCGCGGGCCGGTTCAAGCGGGCTGCCTGATCCTCAGGATCCGGATCCCTCGTCCATCAGGTCGGGAGGTGTGGTGTTCGACGAAAACGGGTCGCTCGACCCGCTGCTGAAGTTCCTGCTCTACTGCGTTCTTACGCTGGCCATCGGCAAGATGCTCTGGGAGTGGATCACCGAGGACGTCAGCCGGTGGGTCACCGTGGACCTGTGGGGTGTGATCACTGGCCACCCGTGGTGGACCGGGGTCATCGTGGCCGGCGGGCTGCTCGTGTTCCTCATGCTGGGCCGGCTGGTGGCGTTCGTGTCCGACGCCTCGTCCGCTGTCTACGCCGGCCCGCGGGACACGCTCATGGCTCCCGATGCCTTTGCCGGACCGGACATGCTCACCTTCAGGATGAAGGAGCTGTCCTCGATGAGCGCGACGGGCTTCGAACAGGCATGTTCTGACCTGCTGGCACGGGACGGGTTCCTCAGCCCACGCCGGGTCGGCGGCGCCGGTGACCTCGGCGTGGACGTCACCGCCCGCGACAGCGACAACCGCCTCCTGATCCTGCAGTGCAAGCAATACCAGGGCCCGGTCGGATCGGGACACGTACAGAAATTCAACGGGACAGCTCGCCCCTACCACGGGGCCGACCTGCCCATCATGATCGCGCTCAACGGCTTCACCCGGCCCGCGACCGACTTCGCCCAGCACCACAAGCTCATCCTCGTCGGACGCCCGGAACTCAAGCAATGGGCCCACGGCCAACACCTCTACGACGTCCTCGGCATCCGAAGCGCGAGGCAGTGATGCCGCACCGCGGCCGCTGACAGCGCCAATCGGTCAGACGCCGGACTTGCTTGCCGGGTTCGTCTGCTGAGCGAGCAGGCCAGCACGACACTGGCCTGCAGGGGTGATCCGGGGGAGGGCCTCGATTGCAACTCGGCAGGGTTGCTCATCCTCTTCGGACAGATCGACGAGCTCCCTGCGGCAAGTCCGGCAGAAGGCCTCAGGGCCCGGAGATGAGATTGCTGTGGTCGTTGGGGAAGTCGATCTGCCAACCCGCCAGGCGTTTCTCTCCAGGCCGGAGAACGGCCAGCAGTTGGGGGGCGTGCTGCCCGCGTAACGGCCGCCGTGCCCGAATCGTTGCGGTGGACATGGCGGGCGAACCACTATCACGCCCCCGGCAGGGTGAAAGCGCTGGCAGGGAGAAACGAGGTCTGCGGAGGCAGCCTGGCCAATACCACTGAGGCGTCGGTGTTCAACCGTCTTGAAGTTCCCCCGCGGGGCACACCCAGCACGCGGCACAGGAACGCGACACTGTGGCCTGCAGGATTGTCCTCGCACGCCTTCGCCGCGGCGATGAACCGACACCGCGCGGCGGTACCTACCTCATCTTGTCCCGCGCGAAGAAGGCGGTCGCTTTCCCCAGGACCTCGATCGTGGCCTCCTGCTCGCGGACCTTCCGCCGCAGCCCGACCAGCTCCTCACGTTCCGCGCTGGCCAGAGCCCCGGCCGAACCCTCACCACGGTCGGTCTTCACCTGCTTCACCCACCCGCGCAGCCCCTCCGGGCTCACGCCCAGGTCCCGGGCGACCTCGGTGACCGCCTTGTCCGAGGACAGCGCCAGCGCGACGGCGTCCCGCTCGAACTCGGCCGTGCACCTCTTACTCATATCACTCTTCGTACTCACTACCTGTGACTGCTTTCTCCAGGACCACCCGTCCCAGTACCAAACCGTCCAACTCACAGGGGGAACTTCAGTCGGCCCGGCGTCGGATCTCCGGGATGGGGCGGGTGTCCACGCGGTAGCGCAGCCCGCGCTGGTAGAGCAGTTTGCGCAGGGCGGGTTCGGGGCCGGTGTCCTTGCCGCGATTGGCGCGCATCACCACGCGCACGCTGGTGGAGGACGCTTTGGAGACGGCTGGTAGGGCTTCGACGCGGGCCAGCCCCAACTCGTGGGCCTGGCGCCACGCCTCGGCCAGATGCTGGCCGCGCGTCGCGTGATCGACCTCGCACACGCAGCGCTCTTTGGTGGAACCGTCCTGGGACCAGCGCAGGTAGGCGCGGATGCGGCGGGTCCGCCGGTACAGCTTGAGGGCGATGGAGGCGCGGGCGTAGCGGCCGTCGCCGAGGTCGACGCTCCGCCGCTCCCGTCCACCGGCGGCGCGGTCCTGCTCGGCGGCCGGGGCGGCGGAGCTCGCACGGCGTTTGTAGGCGCGCTCGGGCACAAGGGTCTGCTTCCAGTGCGCCGCGGGTCCGGTGTGCCGTGTCATCTCGCTACACCCCGGCCGCGTCCAGGGTCTCCTTGACGGCCCTGGCGGAGAACGCGCCGAGGACGACGGGGACCGCGTTGCCCAGCTGCCGCATCTGCTCTCCGAGGGGGCCGGAGCCGACCCCCTCGTCGGGGAAGGTCATGACGCGGGCGGTCTCGCGAATGGTCATGTAGCGGTGGGCGTAGCGCTGCCCACCCGGTGCCGTGGGATCCTTGCCCAGCTCGTCGAGCTCCATGACGGACTCACCGCCCGGGACTCCGTGGACGCCGGCATCCGCCGCCGCCCTGAGGCCGGCGACTTGCCCGACGCGGTGCAGGACTCCGCCCCGAAAGGCTGGCTGGTCCCGATCGGCGGCCTGCACGCCGCCAGGCTCCGGCTCCACGCGCCCTTCCCGCCCGACGAGACGGCCTCTCCCGACCGCTGGTGTTGGCGCATCCTCCGAGTTGTCTGAGCTCGAGGCGCAGCTACCGATGATGAACAGAACGGCCAGCAGGAGCAGCGGGACGGCGCAGCAGGGATATGTCTTGTGAGCCCCAGCCCTGGTGAGGTCAGAAGTCGGGGCAGATGTTGTCGCGCACGACCTTCAGGATGCGCTCGGCTTTGATGGTTCCGTGGCCGTCAGGGTGATCCGGTGAGGTGAAGCGAGAGTTCGTGGTCTCGATGAGCTTGATGTAGTCGTTCGGGCTGGTCTTCACGGTGCCGCACTGGTTGATGCCGCGGCTGACAGCCTTGTCGTCCTTGCCGTGCACGATGTCCGTATCGATGGCGTTCAGGCTCTCGAGGTACACCTGGCGTTGTGCGGGGTTCGGTTCTGCGGGCAGCCCGGCCGCCTGCCTGGCGGCAGCTTCTTGCTCGGGTGTGATCGCTGAGGCGTCGCTGCTCTTCGTGGGCTTGGCCTCCTCGGTGCTGCTGGTCTCGCCGCTGCATGCGGTGAGCGTGGCGAGCAGGCCGGCGGCGATGAGCACGGCGGTGGTGGTGCGGGTGCGCATGGTCCCCCCAGGACGTTGCGTGATGAGGGGTACATCATCTACGACGGGCGGGACCGGTCTCCATGCACTAACGCGATTGCGGCGGTGCGGGCGACGTCGAGGGCCAAGGTGGACTTGCCCGTCGCGGGGCAGGACCCGATCACGATGAGCTGGCGGTCAGGACGACACCGGCCAGCCGCCCTGCCCTGCAGCTCCAATGCCGGGGACGGGGCGTACGCGCTGTTCTCAGGCGGCCCAGCCGGTGGAGGAGACGTTGCCGTACGCGGAACCGATGTCCTCGATGATCTGATCCCGGATCGCGTCGAGCTCGGCCAGGTCCTCCTCGAGCCAGGGGTCCACCGCGCGGTCCCATACGCCGCGGACGTTGATGCTGCGACTGGCCACGTCACGCTGGTGTTTGCTCTCGACCCCGGGCTGGTTGACCGGGTTGATCTCCACCCGGGTGCCGCGCCCGTCATTGTTGAGACGGTGTTTGAGGTCGGGGGCGACGTTGCGGCGGCGCAGGTCCCAGTACGCGGCGTCCAGCCGTGTCCGGTTGGCCTTGTTGGGGGTGCGTTCCTCGGCGAGCCAGGCGATCAGGGTGTGGGGGGAGACGTGGATGCCGGCGCGATCCATGGCCTCGTAGCCTGCGTCGGTCCTGGTGAGGCAGCGCAGGGGTGCGGAAAGGCCTCGGTCGCTGTCCACGGGCGAGGCGATGACGGTGACCATGTTCTCGATCGCCGCCCCCAGGGCGTCGACGCCCGGGACACCGTGGGCGTTGAACATGCCCAGGTCCATCCAGCGGCCCGCCATCAGCGTGCTGCCGTGCCGGCGGTGTACTCACCGGACGCCTTCGCATCACCGTGCTTGACCTTCATCTGGGCGACACCCCGGCCCTCAGGGAAGACCTGGCGCCAGTCGCCCGTGACGTGGAGCTCGTCGGTGCCCGTCATGCTGATGACATCCAGGCCGGCCTGGTGGGCCTTGCCCCACAAGTTGGCGTAGGCCTGGGAGTGGTGATGTGCATCCAGTCCGGGCGCACCATCTCCCGGTTGTGGATCGACTCCCCCATCGTCTAGATGAACTTCGAGTACATCGCCTTGATGTACTCCGGCGTGAGGGTGTCGTCCGCGGTGATCGCCGTCTCCCGGGCGGCGGACAGTGTTTTACGCAGGGCGTCGAGGAAGTTCTCCGCCGCCCCGGACGTCCACGACTCATGGACCACCGGAGCCTCGACCAAGCCGTATTTCGGCCCGGACAGGCGCTGCAGAAGGCGAAGGGTGAGGTTGGTGACCCACAGGGCGCCGGGCTCGTCACGGTCGCCGATCGGGTCCGGCAGATGTGGATGCTCCCACGGTGCGGGGGTGATCAGGTGCACCCCGGAACGCTTCGGCTCGACACCCTCGGTGCCGGTTGTGTGCTCGAGCTTGCCGATCGGCAGCCAGCACTTGAGAGCCGACAGATAGACGGCGTTCACGTCGAGGGCGGTGACCTTGATGTCGCCGGGGGCCTTGAGGGAGTAGCCGGGGTGGTGAAAGCGCGGCCTCGCTTCCCAGATCTGGTCGGGGTCCTTCTTCGACGGCTTCTTCGGGATGTCGGGCAGGGCTGGGTAGGCGGTGCAGTCGTAGCGGGCCGTGGCCCGGGTCTCGTTGAACAGGTGCATCACGTCAGGGATCGCACGCTTGATCAGCGCCTTCAGCGCGGCATCCCAGTCGCCGCCGGCACGCTCGAGCTCCGCGTGCACCACACGGCTGATGAGCCCGGTGGTCTCCTCCTGCGCCTGGGCGGCGCTGCGGGCGCGGCGCTCCGGGCGCGCTGCCATGGGCACCAGAGCCGGCGAGACAGGGGCAGGGGTGGGAGCGGGCGTGCCCGGGGCGGCCGAGACGGCCGGTGCCGATGGGGTGGTGGCGGCAGGGTCGGCGGGCTGGCAGAGGGCCCCGGAGTGCAGGGGGCGCCCGTCGGTCGGCTGGTAAGCGGTGACCACGCCACAGCGGATACACGGGCCCAGGCCCAGCCCTGTGCAGAGGCCCGCCGCCCTACGGGGAAGGGCGGCGGGCCTTCCCCAGGGTGCCCGGTGCGCGTTCAGCCGCCTGGTGCTGCTCTGGCGGGCGGGTGCAGAGCCCGCAGACCGGCGTGGGTGGTGATGACACGGTGGTCACAGTGGCGCAGCAGGTGGGCCAGGTCCCGGGACAGTGCGGCGTGGTGCACCACGGCCACGTCCGTCTGGGTGGTGCGGTGCAGGTTGACCAGCTCCCCCACCACCCCCAGCCGATGCGGTGGGCACCAAGGGCCGTCAGCTGACGTACGGCCGCGGCCTTGAGGGCGGCGCGGTGCGCTCCTGCTCCTGTGCGGTGCCCTGGGTGGCGCGTGCCGGGGCACCGCAGATCGGACACCGCGTCAGGGACGTCGTGCCACAGCAGCCGGCCGCTCCCGGCGACGGTGGGGTGAGCCACTAACCGCCCCGCCCCAGGTCGTGCGCGGCCATCGCGAAGGAGGGTGACAGTCACTGTCCGTCAGCGTGACACCGGTTCCAAAGGACCTGCGGGTGGTGGCCCGGCTGTCCCGTCTGTCCTGTGACAGGAAACCTGGACGGACTGCCGTTGAAGTTGGACTACCGGCCGGTTCATGTCATCGATTGTGGATGGCAGGTTTCCGGTTTCCTGGGGTATGTGCGCTCGCCGGGGACCTTCGCCCCGGTGGTTCGGTCCAGCCGCAGCAGCCGCGGCAGTCGCGGCCGGGGCGGCGATCGGGTGGGCCCGTGCCCGGCCCAGGATGGCGTTGCCGTGCCGTCGGCTGCCGTGGCACAGCTGATCAGCGGCTGCTGTCCGGGGCGTGGACGTCGTGGACGCTGAGGTCGCCGTAGGCCGACAGGACACCGGCCAGGTCACCGGGTTTGTGCCGCAGGGTGGTGTCCAGGAACGCGAGAGTGGTTGCTGCGACGACGTGCGGGCTCTCGGTTCGGCCCAGGGAGCCGGCTACTGAGGGCACAGGCGGCAGGTACAGAGGGCCGTCCATGAAGGTGAGGTGTGCGGTGCCGGGGATGGTGAGCCGGTAGTTCGTCGCGGAGCCGAGTTCGAGGACCTCGGTGAGGCGGGGTATGTAGTGCGGGTCGATTCCGGGGGTGATGGCCTGGGTGAGCGCGAGTGTCGGCTGGTGGAGGGGCGGGGAGACGGGGCCGTGGGGGTAGCCGTCCAGATCGATGACGGCGTCGAACCGGTGGTCCTGCCGGGCTGCCTGGAGAGCCGCGGCGCCACCCATGGAGTGGCCGGTGACCGCGACGCGACTGGTGTCCAGGTGTCCGGTCAGCGGGCCGGTCATCTCATTTCGGTCCAAATGGTCCAGCTGGGTGAGGACAAAGCTGAGGTCGGCGGCCCGGACAGCCGTCCAGTCAACCGCCAGCCTGTCGTCCTTGTCCCGGTCTCCGGTGGAGGCGATCTTGCTGTGGATCGTCCGGCCGTCGGCGAGGACGACGGCGGCGGAGTCGTACGGGTGGTCGAGGGCGGCCACCACATAGCCGTGACTGGCCAGTTCCTCCGCCCAGGCGGTGTTCTGGGTACGTACTCCGCCCGACCCGGGAGAGAACATCACCACCGGGAACCGCTCGCCCCCACCCGCCGCCGGGGCGTTGAAGTCCGAATGGGTGTGGGCACGCGGGACGCCGTCGACCAGGAAGCCAGGCAAGCCAACCTGGCGGGCGAGAGCACCGGAGACGGTGCGCGCCTCGTGCTCCGTGCGTCCGAGGTACTGGGCCCGCCGCGCGCCTGCGGGGCTCTCTTGCGCGGGATACCAGAGCTGGACCACGACCGTGCGCCGGTCACGCGGATCGGCGGTGAAGCTCTCGGAGCGGCGCGGGTCGGTCCATTGCACCACGCGGGCGCCGACCGCGAAACGGCCGGACGGTTCGGGGAACGCGGGTACAGGAAAGGCCCATGCGGCCACCGGACCCGTGGCAATCAGGCCGACACAGGCCACCGACCCTGGCAACGCCAGCCACCATCGGGCCCGCCACGCCGGCCGGCCGGTACGGCGTCGCAGCAGGGCAGAGAAAGCGAACGGCAACGCGACGGCAGCGCCTGCCAGTACCGGCAGCATCTGCCAGCGGATTCCCACCACACTCAGCACGATCGCGGACGGTACGAGAACCGTCCCCGCCGCGATCGTGCCGCGCGGGCGGGCAGCGAGGGGAAGCCAGCGCGCCACCACCAGTGCGACGCCACCCAGCAAGGCAAGAAATTCCCAAGGGGACATGTACAGCCCCGCGATGATCTCGGTCACCCGGTCATCCTCGGAGCGGGACACGCAATGCCACATCAGCCCCGGGTCGCGATCGCATGCGACCGCAGGCGCAATCCGAGGCATGCCCTTGTGCGACCAGAGTCGCATTCAGGCATCTCGCCTGTGCAACCGGAGTCGCATACGGGCATGCCAGACGAAGGCCGCTACGCGACCGTGAAAGGCAGCGGGGCTCCTCCTGTGGTCGTGTCTCGGCACGGTGCCATCAGAGGGTGGACCCATGTGCTTCGCGGGCTCGTGTGTACCGTGGCCGCGGTTGTGCCGGAGTGCGTTACGGTCCACCGGGGTGCGTCCGGACCGCTTCCAGCCCGCCGATGACCATGGCCACGGAGAACTCGGTCGCGGTGGCCAGGTCGTAGCTTGAGTGGTCCACCGATGCGGCGTAGGCGGGAAGGGTCTTGCGGATGTGGTCGGACATGGCCGGTGCCGGCAGTCCCTGGGCGAGACCGAATGCCTGGAACTCGACCATGGCGACGACCAGGCGTAGCTGGTCCAGCCGGAAGCCCCCTTCGATCAGTGCGGCGAACATCGGCTCGTACACCGCGATGGAACGGTCGCAGGCCACGGCGGTGGTGGCGAGGAGCGGCAGGATGCGTCGGTGCCTGGCGTACAGGGTGGTGAGCTGGCGCAGGAGGTTCGCCACGGCCTCGCGCCAGTCGTGCGCGGGTCCGACGGGTTCCATACGTTCCAGCATCCGCAGCCGGGCGAGGTCGATGACCTTCGCCCGGCCTGTGACATGGGAGTAGAGCGATGACGGGGCGACGCCGAGGTGCCGGGCCAGCTGAACCATCTGGATGTCACCGGTGCGGTCGACGAGTTCGATCGCACCGTCCGCGATGCGTGTCGCGGACAACAGCGGCGTCTTCGGCCTGGCCACGCCCGGTGCCCCCACTTACTGTCGAATGCCCTTCAGCGCAGCAGGTAGCCGCGCTCCTTCAGCGTACGGCGCAGGTTCTCACGGCCGTCCATGTAGTCCAGGCCCATGCCCACCACGACGGAATGGCTCCATGTTTTGTCACGCAGTCCGTACTCGGCGCGGAAGTCTTTGAAACTGGTCTCGTAGTCCTCGAGCCACTCCTCGGTCGGCCGTGTCCGGTAGCGCTCGCGGTGCAGCACGACGTCCTGCGCCGGGCGGGGATGTACTGCGCTGGGGCGGTGCGGGTCTGGGGTGCCGATGGCCATGCCGAACACGACATAGGCGTACGAGGGAAGTCCGATGAGGTCGGCGAGCTCCTTGGCATGGTTGCGCAGCGAGCCCAGGTACACGCCTCCCAGGCCGATCGCCTCTGCCGCGACGAGACCGTTCTGGGCAGCCAGGGCCGCGTCGATCGACGCCATCAGGAAGGCGTCGACGTAGTCGGTGACGACGGGCTTGCTGCCCAGCTCGGCGCTGATCGCGTGGTTGCGCGACATGTCCGCTACCCACAGCAGCACGCTGGGGGCCTGGGCGACGAACTCGAACCCGGTGAACTCTACGCCGTGTGTCAGCCTCGCGAGCTCGGCCTTCGTCTCCGGGTCCGAGACGGCCACGACACTCCACTGGTGAAGGTTCGACGATGTGGACGCCGACTGGGCGGCTGCCACCACCGTCTCCAGAGCGCCCTTGGGCAGTGGCTCGTCGGTGAACGCGCGCACTGAGCGGTGCGCGAGCAGCGCTTCGATCTGCTCGTTCCAGATGATGTTCTCCGGCGTCCCCTGCTGCCCGTAGCGGGCTTCCAAGAGTGCGTCCCGCTGGGACGAGTCGGTCATGGCTGTCCTTCCGTTATCCGAATCAGATTCGGTTTTGGCAACCACGAGCCGGCCGGGTTCATTCCCCCGCTGTTCTGGCCTGTCGGCAAGAAGCTGGACAAGGCCCTGTGCCGAGGGCTGCGTACGGCTTTCGTCGAGGTGGAGGGGAGTCGTCGGACGAGTAGGTGAGCAGCCGGTGTTGGCGGAGTCGTCGGCCCGGACCCGGGCGATCCCTCCCCCGGCTGCATCGTGCACTCGGACAGTGAGTATGTGAAGTACCGGATGGCCCGGACCCCTTGACCCGCACAGCGATGGACGCGCCAGGATACGGGTGCCGGGATGCTCGCGCGGCCTCCTGACCCGCTCTCCGATCGACTGTGCTGTCCTTCCTCGGACTTGTCGGTGGCCCGGGAGCATCCCGGCGAGGCGCTCGCCTCGCCGAGGGGAGCTTCTTCGCGCTACTGAAAGCCGAGATCGGCACCCACCGCCGGCCCGACCGGACCACGGCCCGCGCCGAGATCTTCACCTTCGTCGAGACCTTCTGTCACCGCAAGCGGCTGCGGAGGCATCCAGTCCGGGGCTACCTCACCCCGCTGGAGACCCGGCAGCGACACGAGCAAGAACACGCCCTCGCAGCGTAAACATCGAGTGTCCACTATTACGGGGAAACGTCACTCAGCCCTGGACGCCGGTACCCGACAGGATGCCTTCGACCACGTCGCGGAGCTGTGAGCGGGCGGTGATGCCGAGCTTGGGAAACACCCGGTAGAGGTGCGAACCGACCGTGCGCGGTGAGAGGAACAGCTTCTCCCCGATCTCACGATTCGTCAGACCACGGGCCGCCAGCTGGACGATCTGCTGCTGCTGGGGGCTGAGTTCGGCGAAGGCAGTGGGTACGACGTCACCGGCCTCCACGCCGGCGGCGCGTAGTTCTGCCTGTGCCCGCTCGACCCACGGCCGCGCGCCCAGCCGCTGGAAGACTTCCAGGGCGGCGCTCAGCAACGGACGGGCCTCGGCGATACGACGCTGCCGCCGGAGCCATTCCCCGTAGTCGAGCTGTGTCTGCGCCCGTTCGAACGGCCACTGCTCACCCGCGGGTTCCCTGAGCGCTGCCCGGAAGAACAGCTCCGCGTGCTCGGGATCCGCCAGCAGGGCGCGGCCCCGGTCGATGAGCGTCCTCACCCGTACCGACGGAGCCGGCTGCGGTTGTACTCGATCTCGATGTAGTGGAAGACGTCGGCGCGGGCGGCCTCGCGGGTCTCCTGCGCCAAGCTGAAACGCCTGGTCAAACTCGGAATCCTCACCGAGGCCGACACCGGCAACTTCGCCAGGAAGCAACAGCCACCGCCACGACCAGCACCCCTGACACAACCCTCACCCAGAAACGGACATCACCTTACGAACCGTCCTCTGAGAGCTCATACACGATCATGGTTGGGCCTTCTTGAGGCGCCGGTGGAACATCCGGCTGCCAGCCTTCGAAGGCAGACAGGCCGCGCCAGAGTCGAGTGCTCAGCCTTGAGGGGCGGTGAGCCAGTCGGTCAGCAGGCGGTTGACCTCGTCGGGGCGTTCCTGCTGGATCCAGTGGCCGCAGTCTTCCAGCAGGTGGGAGGCGGACAGGGCAGGGAGGGTGGCGGGGTAGGCGTTGATGGCATCGGCCATCCAGGTGGTGGAGGCGTCCAGGGTGCCGCCGATGAACAGGGACGGCTGCTTGATCGGGGCTCCGCGGTGGGGGGCGAGGTCTTCCCAGTCACGGTCCATGTTGCGGTAGCGGTTGAGCGCGCCGCTCAGGCCGGTGCGCTCGAACTCCGCGGCGTAGACGTCTAGGTCGTCCTCGCTCAGCCAAGCCGGGAGCGGGCCGGTGGGAAAGCGGTCGCGCAGTCGGCCGCCGAGGGCGACGAAGTGCGGGTCGGGCTCGCCCTGGGCTGGCATGGTGTCGGCGGACAGCGCCGAGTAGAAGCCGGCGAGCCAACCCCTGACGTCGGGCTCGATCTCCGCCTCGGCGCGGCCGGGCTCCTGGAAGTAGGAGACGTAGAACTCCTGCTCAGAGCCGCCGATCTGGCCGAAGATGTCGGTGGGGCGGGGACCGCCCGGCGGCGCGTAGGGGACGCTCAGCAGGCCGACGGCGCGGAAGACCTCGGGGTGGAGCAGGGCGGAGGAGGCGGCGATGTTGGATCCCCAGTCGTGGCCGATGACCACCGCGCTCTCCTCGCCGAGGGCGCGCACCGCGGCGACGTTGTCCTCCACCAGGTCGAGCATTCGGTAGGCGTCGGTCGCGGCGGGCTTGGAGGAGCGGCCGTAGCCGCGCACGTCGATGGCCACCGCCCGGTAGCCGGCGGCGGCGAGGACCGGGAGCTGGCGGCGCCAGGAATACCAGGACTCGGGAAAGCCGTGCACAAGCAGGACCAGCGGGCCGGCGCCCTGCTCGACCAGATGCAGGCGGCCGGCCGGGGTCTCGATGGTGCGGTGGCGGAGCTCGGCGGTCGGCTCGGGCTGCATGGGCTTCTCCTCGGTTCAACGGACGGACGCGGTTACCCGTCGATCATGCGGCGCGGCGGCCTCCCGCCGCCATCAGCATTGCCAATCTGGCAAGATCGCAGGACAGGGAGGTTGAGTGGTGCGGCCGAAAGGAGCGGAAAGGTGGCAGGCGACGACCTGGACGGCACGCTGGCAGCCATGGGACCCAGGCTGCGAGCCGCACGCGAGCAGCACGGCGCCACGCTCGCCGGCATCAGCCGTGCGACCGGCATCTCGCCGAGCACGCTGTCGCGGATCGAGACCGGCCGGCGCAAGCCCACCTTGGAGGTCGTGCTGCAGCTGGCGAAGGAGTACGGCGTCCCCATGGACGAGCTGGCCGGTCATACCCCTGCGGTCGAGCCTCGCAGCAGGGCGCCGCACAGCTTCGGGGACGACAAAGCGGTACTGCCGCTCACCCGGTACGTCGGCGGCCTGCACGCCCACAAGCATGTGCTGCCCGCCGTCGAGGGTGTGCCCGCGCGGCCCCGGCAGGTCTCCCACGAGGGCTACGAGTGGATGTGCGTTCTGTACGGGCGACTGTGGCTCGCGCTCGGCAACCAGGATCTCTTCCTGGCCGCCGGGGAGGTCGCCGAGTTCGATACCCGCATCCCACACGGGGTGGCGAACGCTGGCCCCGGCGGGCCGGTCGAGTATCTGATCTTGTTCGGGCCGCAGGGCGAACGACTGCGGCCCCGGACCCCGCCAACCTCCGACCCCGAGGCCTGATAGCCCGCAGCCCTCGTGACCCGATCCGGGCTCGGTGCCGCTCAGCATCGCGAAGCGGCCTGGACTGCCCTTCGTGGCGGCGTCGCACACTGAGCGCTTCAGTTGGCGAATTCCGCCAACTGAAGGGCTCGGTGTGCGACGCGAGGACGCTCCAAGTAAAGAGCTCATGCGCCAGATGTACGGCCGAGCAGAATTCGACCTCCTCCACCACCGCATCCCTCTGACGTGACAACAGAATGTCAATACCGAATACGGGAACAGAGCCAAATCAACGGTGGATCTTGCTTGTTGCGGTGTCGGTTTCCGTACGGGGTGAGCCGGCCATCGAACTCGATCTGGAAGGCATTCAAGCGGGACCTTCCATCGCATGGTCCAATCCTTGCGGCCCTTGCCGGCCGGGTCCCGCGACAACAGCGCCATGTAGACGCACTTGAACGCGGCGGACTCGTTCGAGAAGTGCCCGGCGGGCGCGGACAGCCTTGCGTATCCAGGCGTTCACGGACTCGATGGCGTTCTTCGAGCAGATGACCCTGCGGATCTCGACGCCGAAGGGAGGAAGGGCACGAACTCGGCCCAGGTGTCCGACCACAGCTCGACGAACGCCGGATACTCCCTCCCCCACGCCTCCTGGAACTCCAGGAACCGTTACTCAGCCGCGTCCACGCTCGACGCGGTGCAGAAAGCTTCAGTACCCCTCGGTGAGGTCGACGCCGAGCTGACGGAGAAGGCCGACGTTGTCGTACTGGACCCACTTCTCGGCCAGCCGGCCGTTCTCGTGGTAGCGGAAGTGGTTGATCAGTTCGAGACACATAAGCTGCCCATTCGGTGCGATCGCGCCGAGCGAGGATGCCTCGAATGGTGCGGTGAAACGCCCCGACATACAGGTACGCGCACCAACATAATCACCCTGGCTGATGAGGGCGCGACGCTCGCATGCGCAGCCCTCGAACGCGGTACGCATGGACTGCGACGACCCCGTCGCCCGCCGGCTCACCCGCGGGATGGACGGAAACGTGATCGCCTAGTGTCCTGCGCCTGAAATCCTGGCAATATATTTCGCTAACGAGTTGAGGATTTCGTCGGCGCTCTTGGTCCATGTGAACGGTTTGGGGTCCTCGTTCCAGGTCTGGATCCAGGTGCGGATGTCGGCCTCAAGGGCTTGGACCGATCGGTGGGTCCCGCGGCGGATGAGCTTGTCGGTGAGGTGCCCGAACCACCGCTCGACCTGGTTGATCCAGCTGGAACCAGTCGGTGTGAAGTGGACGTGGAATCGGGGGTGCCGTCCGAGCCAGGCTTTGATCGCTGGTGTCTTGTGAGTGGCGTAGTTGTCACAGATCAGGTGGACGTCGAGGTCAGACGGCACCGCCTTGTCTATCTTGACCAGGAATTTCTTGAACTCCACGGCCCGATGACGGCGATGAAGGGAGCTGATGACGCTTCCGTCTTCGATGTCGAACGCGGCAAACAGGCTGGTCACGCCGTGCCGTTGGTAGCCATGGGTGCGCCTCTCCGGCATGCCGGGCATCATCGGCAGGACCGGCTGCGTGCGGTCCAGAGCCTGGACCTGGGATTTCTCGTCCACACACAGCACCACCGCCTTCTCCGGCGGGTGGTGGTAAAGGCCGACGACATCGACGACCTTCTCCACGAACTGCGGATCCGTGGACAGCTTGAACGTGTCCTGGACATGCGGCTTCAGGTCGAACTGCCGCCAGATCCGTCCGATCGTCGACTTCGACAGGCCGGTCCGCTCGGCCATCGACGCCCGCGACCAGTGTGTGGCATCACGCGGCGACGACTCCAGCCTGGCGGCGACGACCTCCTCGACCCGGTCGAGGAGGATCGACGGTGGCCGGCCAGGCCGCAGTTCGTCGGCCAGGCCTTCCAGCCGCAGTTCAACGAACCGGCGTCGCCATCGGGCCACCGTGGACACCGACGTCCCCAGCCGGCTGGCGACCCGCTTGTTCGACGTGTCTTCGGCGCGTGCCAGGGCCTGGCGGCGTCTGGTGCGTGCGATCGCAAGGCGGAGGGTCGCCCCGATAGTGGATGTATCGGGGCGATCCCGACAACGCGGCGAGCGTGCGTGCCAGACGCCGCCAGGCAGGCGGGCGGGACTTTCGAAACACGCCCTAGCATTCCGCGCTCGCCACCGCAGGTCCCGTCACCGTCCAGCCCGGAGTCTGCGGATGGGCCGTCAAGTCGTCGTGGTGGACCTCCACTCCGCAGTCCGCGCAGATGACGCGCGGCACCAGCTCATGGCCACGGGCATGCTCCAGAACCATCGGCCGGGCGCCCGCGTTGAGATGCCGGTCGCCCCAGGCCATCAGGGTGTGCAGCACGGGCTCCAGCTCCCGGCCCATCCGGGTCGGCCGATACTCGAAGCGAGGCGGCCGCTCGCTGTAGGCGACCTTCTCCAAGATCCCGGCGTCGACAAGCCGTCTCAGCCGCGCTGTCAGTACGTCGCGCGGGGCGCCGGTGTTGCGCGCCAACTGATCGAAGCGTGTGGCGCCCAACGACACCTCGCGTAGTACGAGCAGGGAGTACTTCTCACCGACGAGAGCGAGCGTGTCGGCGATCGAGCAGGGGCGGGCGTCCTTCATGGCATCCAGTGTAGGGGTGGGTTGGTTTGTCAAACCCCGTAAGCTACCGTGAAGTCACTTAGCGGGTTCGGAAAACCAACCATCGGGTCGTTGTCGTGAACCCACTGCGCAGGACCGGCTCGCGTCCCGCGCAGTGGCCCCTCTGACGCGAGAGGTACACCATGCGTGACGCAGTGATCGTCGAAGCCGTACGCATTCCCATCGGCAAGGGCAGGCCGACCGGCGCCCTCGCCCACGTCCACCCGCTGCAACTCATCACCCATACGCTGCGCACTCTCGTCGAGCGGCCGGGCTGAAGCCGGCGTACTATGAGCCGGGCTTCGGCGAACGCTTTTCGTACCTCGACTGGAACGTCACCGCGAACAACGCCAGCCCCGTCAACGACGGCGCTTCCGCGTGCTGATCACGTCGAGTGAGACCGCCGAGCGGCTCGGCCTGCGGCTTTGGCGTGGCTGCACAGCGTCGCCGTGACTGGCTCCGACCCACTGCTGATGCTTACCGGTGTCGTCCCCGCCGAGAAGGTACGGCGCAAGGCATCGCTGACGGTCGACGACATAGACCTGTTCGAGAGCAACAAGGCGTTCTCCAGTGGCGTTCTCGCCTGGCAGCAGGAGACGGGCGCCGACCTCGCGCACGTGAACGTTCACGGCGGAGCAATCACTCCGGGGGCACCCACTGGGAGCCAGCGGGACCCGCCTGACCACGACGCTCGTCCACGCCTTGCGGGCCCGCGGCGCGCGCTACGGGCTGCAGACCATGTGCGAGGCGGGCGGGCTCGCCAACGCGATGATCCTGGAGTGCATCTGACGGACGCACCCGTCCGGCGGCCGAACCCGGCCTTGGCCCGCCGAGCCCCGCCACGGCCCTCAACGGACCGCGGCGGTACCGGTGCATAGCTCTACAGCGGGAGGCCGGGGCCGGGCAAAAATTCCTCCACCGAGGCGCGTGAGGTGTCGGGAAGGGACAGCCGCTTGTTCATCATGCTGCCGCCAATGTGGCGTTCAGCGATCTTCCACCCGTCATCGGTGAGCCGCAGGCGATCGAGCATGGGCGAGTACAACCAGATCGCCGGCAGGTCGTCGCTCTCCAGGACCTGTCCGGCCTGGAGCCCTACCGCCTGCTGCGGCCAGGCGTGACGAACGAGGACGTTCTGATACCGCACAGCCACGCCGTCCGCGTCGCGGTCCACCACGTGGTTCGTCGCGTTTCGGCTCACGCCGGGGATGAGGTACGGGTAGTCGTCCGTCAGGAAACGGCGGATGTCTCCCTCGCCGTTCAGGTTCCCGTGAAAGTGATAGACACGCGCGTCGGGAAGGAACGAGGAGATCATTCCCTCCAGATCGTAGGTTTCGAACAGCCAGTTGACACGGTTGACGAAGTCGACAGCGCTCGTCCAGTCATTCGCATCGACGCTGCCGTTACGTGGGACGGAGGGGAACTTGGACATGCTGATCTCCCTTACTCATGCACCGTAGGTGCGGTTTCGCTTGGCGTCCGACGCGGCGTGAGCCAGTGAGGCCCATGCGATCACAGGCCCCTGACGCCTAGTAGGGGCGTACGCCCCTATTTGCAGGTCAATACTTGGGCAGAGCACACCGAGGCAACCCCGCACGTCGGTGTGCCTGCACCTGGCGCGGCGCGAACGCCGCGCCGCTCAGTCGGACTTCGACATCAGTCGGTCATTGCCCGCCACTGCGAGCAGAGCCGTACGCAGACTTTCCGCCTGCTTCTCCCCCAGAACGGCGGCGACCTGATCCTGTACTTCCCGCCAGCTCAGTCGAGCCCGCCTGAACACGTCCCACCCTTTGGGTGTCACGGTGATCAGCCGGCTGCGGCGGTCCGTCGGACTCTCCTCCAGCGCGAGCAGACCATCCCTGATAAGCGGTCGCAACGCGTGGCCGAGGGCCGAGCGGTCCATGATCAGCGCGTCGGCGAACTGGCGCATGGTTGGCGGATTTCCGGCGTTCTCCGTCAGCTCGGCAAGGATGTTGTACTGCGTGGAGCGCAGACCCACCGACCTGAGTGCCTCGTCGTAGAGCTGAGTCAGTCTGCGCGACGCCTTCCTGACCGCCGTGACATTGCAATCACGTATGACGTTCCAGGTCAACTCGCTCACCGCATCACATCCCCTGCCTTGCCTTCCTGACACGTCTCAGATTAGGGGCGTACGCCCCCAATTGCAAACAGGTGCTTGTCGGGCGAGCGGCCCCAAACGATAGAGGAGATGTCTGTGGCTCTATCGCTTCGGGTAGGGCCACGACCACAGCGGAGAGCCGACTACGGAAAGCGATGTTTGTGCGCGCGCACCCGGACGACGAAGCGAGTCAGACAGGCGGGGCACTCGCCCGGTAGACCGCCGCGGGGGTTCCGGACGGTCCTCGTGACCTGCGCAGGCGGCGGCCACGGGGACGGCGAGGTCGTAAGAGAAGCCGTTGGGCGGATAGGTCACGATCACGTCCGGTCGATACTCGTGCATCAGCGCCTCGAGCCGCCGCACGATCGGTGCACTGCCGGGCCTGCTGAAGGCAGCGGGGCGATGTCCCGCGCCGACTCGGGCATGCCGGTAGGCGGGATGCCCCAACAGGATCACCTCCGTGATGTTCAGCCCCGTCGCCGAACTCGTGCGCTCCTGCAACCGCCCGGCCGCTGTCCGGCCGGGGTCCTGATCGCGCTGACCAGGTTTCGCGCCGTCGGCAGGCCGTGGCGCGAACGCACGAGTGCGGTGCTCGTGAAACGACGGGTCGTGCGTCCGGCCGCACGGTCGGAGACCAGGCCGGCCATGGCGAGGGGAGTCTGCTCGTAGTCCTCGCGGCGTCCGGCGCCAGCGACCCTCGACCTCACGACTGAACGGTTCGTCGAGCCGGCGGAGATCGCCTCGCTCGTCGTTTCCTCGCGTCCTGCTCGGCGGGCAGCATCTTGGGCGCCGACTACATCATCGACGGCGGCCAGTTCAAGGCCGTCTGACACCCGACCGCACCAGGTCCACCCCTCCCCGGGGTGCGAGAGTCCGCGCCAGGGACGGACCCGGTGGCCGCGCGTGCTTCTCGGTCGGGTCGCGACATACCATTGACTCCGAGTCATTCATGGGTCGTGCGGACTTGGCGCGACGATCGAAGGAGCGCCGATGGGAACGGAAACATCCACCACCAAGAGGAAACGGGTCGCCAAACCGCCGGAGGAGCGGCGCAAGGACATTCTCGACGCCGCCGCGGAGGTCTTCGCCCGCAAGGGGATCGCCGACTCGAAGATCGAGGAGATCACCTCTCTTGCCGAGGTCTCGAAGGGCACGTTCTACCTGTACTTCAAGACCAAGGACGAGGCCGCCGCGGCCCTGTGGGAGCGGCACATGGACGACTTCGCCGGTGTCGGCCAGGAGATCCTCAGCAAGACGGACGTCCCTCTCGACTCCCGCCTCGTGGACGTCCTCGAATCGCTCTGCCGGTTCGCCCTCGACCACGCCGATCTCCATCGGGTCCTGTACGACGGAGCCGGCGCCCAGGCGGTCCACGCGGCCACCAACGAGCGGTTGATCGGCATGATCGCGGCCGCCGCGCGGGAAGGAGTGAAGGCGGGTGAGATCGCGTGCGGGCGGCCGGAGATGATGTCCAGAGCCCTCTTCCACGGTTTCTGCGGAGCCGTGACGGACGCGATCACCGGATTTGTACCCATCTCGCACGACGAGGTGATCACAGCGGCGGGCGAGATGACGCGCGCCGTCTTCGGGCTCCAGGAGCCACCGGCAGCCTGAAGGGGGTCACACGGATCAGAACGCCATGATCAAGGCGTTTTAGCGCGTTCTACGTGCACGGGCGGGGCGTTGCGGGACTGATGGACATCCGCCGGCAGCGGGCCGAACGGTTTGGCACGCTGTCGGCGACAGCCAACCGGACGCGGCGGCGAGATGAACCGGGGACGGTCGGCCCGAGGCGGCCTCTTCATGGCTGCGCGGGCGCGGCCGGCGACCGCGTCCCGCTGCATCCCCGGCGTCGCCCGTCACACCACCGCCGTCGAGGCCACGCCCCACCCGCGAGACGGGCAGCTCCCGCCCCGGAGACGGGTGGCACCCGCCGAATCCACCGCCCCATCCACAGTCCCCGCTGGAACGTGCCCGAGTACGGTGCGGCGGCGTCCGATGCGAGGGCTATCGCGGCACCCACGTGAGACGGGGGTCACAGCGTGTCGATTGACTGCCGGTCAGTCAGCGCTTAGGGTCGATCTCATCATCCTGCAACTTCGCAGTGCGGCAGGCCGCCCAGTAGTAGGTGGCCCTCATCACCGAGGTCGTCATGACTAACTCGAACTACCCCGCCCCGCCGTTCGACACGGAGCTCAAGCCCGTCCTCGACGTCGTCCTGCAGTCCTTCAACTCGTCCCTGCACCCGGAGGACATCCCGGCCCTGCGTTCCGGCGGCTTCACCCCCGGCGTCGAGGAGCTGGTCAAGGACCGTCCCATCGAGCACTTCGAGCGCACCATCCCCGGCCCCCAGGGCGCTCCGGACCTCCTGGTGTCGGTGTTCCGCCGGACTGACCACACCACCGCAGGCCCGGGCTTCTTCTTCACCCACGTCGGTGGCCTGATCTTCGGTGACCGCTTCGTCGGCGTGGCTCCCATCGTCGACTACGTCGAGCAGTTGGACGCCGTCGTCGTCACCGTCGAATACCGCCTAGCACCCGAGCACCCGGCTCCCGCCCAGGTCGAGGATGCCTACGCCGCCCTGAAGTGGACCGCGGAGCACGCCGAGGAGCTCGGCTTCGACCCGGCCAAGCTGATCGCGGTCGGTGGCAGCGCGGGTGGCGGCCTGGCCGCCGCCGTCACGCTCAAGGCCCGTGACAACAACGGTCCCGCTCTGGCCGGGCAGGTGCTCATGTACCCGATGCTGGACGACCGCAACACGACCGTCTCCAGCCACCAGATCGACGGCATCGGCGTCTGGGACCGCACCAGCAACTTCACCGGCTGGAACGCCGTCCTCGGTGACCGTCGCGGGACCGACGACGTCTCCGTCTACGAGTCCCCGAGCCGGGCCACCGACCTCTCCCACCTGCCCCCCACCTACATCGAGGTCGGCAGCGCCGAGGTCTTCCGTGACGAGAGCGTCGCCTACGCCTCGGCGATCTGGGCGGCCGGCGGTTCGGCCGACCTCCACGTGTGGGCCGGTGGCTTCCACCTCTACGAGCTCGTCGCCGCCGACACCGTGATCGGGACCGCGTCCCGCGAGGCCCGCACGAGCTGGGTGCGCCGCAACCTGGGTCTCTGAGCCGGGCCCCGCTCCCCGTCCTTGACGAGGTGAGGCACAGGGCCGCGGCGAATTGACACGGCACTGTCCCCCGCCAGCGGTGCATGCAACCACCACTGCCCGAGGTTGACAGCGCGCCGAGCGGGTGGCCGGGTCCGCGACGTGACCCGGCCACCCGCTCCGGTATATCTGCGGCCGGTCGTCCTTCAGAGCGCCAGCGGCCGGTCGTCGGCCTGTGCCGGTCGCCGAGTGCCTGCGGGAGGTGAGGGTGCCACCCAGGGCGCCGCCGAGGGCGCCTCACAGAGCGGCACGTGCTAGCTATGGTCACCCATAGCCAGCACGACATGTCACCCTCTAACTATGTAAAATCACAGCCAGAGGAAGGTGGGCAGATGAGGACACCACACATGACGCTGGCGGGCCGCCTGGCCGACCGCACCGAGTGGACCGCGAGCGACTGCTCGATCGACGGAACGATGAAGATCGTCGGTACCCGGTCCGCCATGCTGCTCATGCGCGAAGCCCACTACGGAACTACGCGCTTCGACGACTTCGTACGTCGCGTCGGCATCACCGAGGCCGTCGCGGCCACCCGCCTGCGCGAACTGGTGACAGCCGGCCTGCTCAAGCGCCGCCCCTACAAGGAACCGGGTCGGCGCACCAGGAACGAGTACGTCCTTACAGAGGCCGGTCTCGACCTCCAGCCGGCCCTGCTCGCCCTGATGCAGTGGGGCGACCGCCATCTGCCCCGGCCCGACGGCCCGCCGCTGGCGCTGCATCACACGGACTGCGGCGAGCCGGTGGCCGCGAGGTTGCGCTGCTCCGCGGGACACGACGTGGAGCCGCACCGGATCACCGTGCGGGCCACGCGTAACTAAAAGCTTCGCACTCCGCCCAGCTACGGCCGGGCGCGAGCGCGGTGACCGTTGGCCGCCTCCCCGATCACGACCCACCGTTCCCGCGGCCGGGGCACACCACGAGCCGAAGCCCGGAGTCGCCCGAGACCCAGGCCGCGGGGTCGCCCGCCCGCCGGCCTCGGCCAAGATTTCGCAGCCGAGGCCGCCCGTGCGTCCAACCGGACACCCGGTCCGCTCACCCGGTTCCACCCCAGGCACCGGGACCGGACGAAGCCTGCCGTCGCAGGCCCGTCCAGGGCGTGTTTTCGCAAGTCCCGCCTGCTCTGCGAGCGGACGACGCTTTTTCGGCGCACGCCCTGGATGATCCGGCCAAGATGCGGCGCATGGTGCGACGGCTGATCGACGACGTCTCCGAGGCGCTCCACGAGCAGACCGTCGCTATCTCCAGGACCGACATGCTCAGCAACGGCACCTCCACCAACCCAAGGACGAGGCGATCAGGATCGCCAGCGACTCCGAGTACGGCCTCGGGGGCACCGTGTGGACCAGCGATCCCGAGCGGGCGCTGCACGTGGCGAAGCAGGTGCAGACGGGCCCTGTCGGCATCAACCACTACCTGCCCGATTTCAGCGCCCCGTACGGCGGGGTCAAGAACAGCGGCATGGGACGCGAGCTGGGACCGGAAGGACTCGCCCACTACCAGCAGCTCCACTCCGCCTACCTCTGAGACGGGTGCGTGGCGGCGTGCGACTCTCACCCTCCAGTAGGCTCACGCCGCTTTCACGCGCACCGTTTGTGACAGGCCTCGACACCCACTCCCGAACACGGGTGACGAGGCCTGTGCATGGCGGTCATGCGAAGGTTTGTTCCGGCCCGGCCCGGTGGTCTGCCGTGGTGGTCCGGAATCGCGCCCGGTAAACGGTCGGGGAGACGCCCATCGTCTGCTGGAACACCCGGCGCAGCGACTCCGAGGAACCGAAGCCTGCGCGCTGCGCCACTTCCTCGACCGTGTCCGTGCCGCTTTCCAGCAACGCCCGCGCGGCCTCGATCCTGATCGATTCGACGTACTGGCCGGGGCTCACGCCGATCTCACGGCGGAAGAGGCGCGCCAGGTGCCGCCGGCTCACGTCCCCCACCTCGGCCAGCGAGTCCAGTGTGTGATTCCCGGCCGGTTCGGCGGCGACATGGTCCATCACGCGCCGTATTGACGGATGGTGTGGCTCCCGCGCCGTCAGTCGAACGCTGAACTGGGCCTGCCCTCCGGGCCTGGCCATGAACACGACCAACTGCCTGGCCACGCTCCGCGCCACCTCCGCACCCCAGTCCTCCTCGACCAGGTGAAGCGCCAGGTCGATGCCCGCAGTGACGCCTGCCGACGTGATGACGTGACCGTCCTGGATGAAGACCGGGTCGCCTTCGACGCGGACACGCGGATAGGCGGCCGCCAGGTGCGGCGCCATCTCCCAATGGGTCGCGGCTCGCCGTCCGTCGAGGATGCCGGCCTCGGCCAGCACGAACGCGCCGGCGCACACGGACGACACGCGCTCCGCCCGCGTGGCGAGCTGCCCCACCGCTCCCACCAAGTCCGTGTCCGCGACGGCGGACCGCCAGTCCCGCCGACCGGGCACCAGGAGTGTGCCGATCCCAGACGGCAGAGAGGACGGTGTGCCGTCGACACCGATGACGAGACCCGACGACGTCCGCACGCCGACGCCGCTGAGCGAGACAACCCGTACGTCGTAGTGGGCGCCGTAGTGGTTGGCGGTGGTGAAGACCTCGACGGGGCCCGTGACATCGAGCAGTTGTACGCCGTCGAAAGCGACGACGGCGACCACTTGGGCGCCCCGCGACACCACGGGGCTACTCCCCCCACGGCGAGTCGAGGATCGTACGGACGAAGTCGCCCCGTTCGAAGCCCGGGACGAAGTGCTCCAGCACATCGGCCTTCACGTTGCCGAACGTAGTGTCGGGCTTGCGGCGGATGCCGTCGGTGAACGCGTCGAGGATCCGCCGCTTGAAGTCGGGCCGGGGGTGCAGGGCGATGACCTCGGCCCGGTCCGCCTCGGAGACGTCCTCGTATCCGATGCCCAGTACGTCGTACTCCACCCCGGCGGTGACCAGCGCAACCTCCGGCTCCAGGAACTCCGGGATGCCGGGCGTCGTGTGCAGCGCGATCGCGGTCCAAACCCGGCGGATGCCGTCCTCCGGCACGTCGTGGGACCGCAGGAAGCGCCGGGCCTCATCGGCACTGTCCACTTCGAAACGGCGGTCGCTGTCGCGGAAGCTCTCGTTGAGGCCGAGGTCGTGGAACATGGCCCCCACGTAGAGGAGTTCCGGATCGAAACCCAGGTCGCGGTTGCGGCCCTGCAGGGATCCGAAGAAGTAGACCCGGCGCGAGTGGTGGTAGATCAGCTCGCTCGTGGTGTCGCGGATGAGTTCCGTCGCCTCGCGGGCGATCTTCGTGCCGGGAACCCTGATGTCTGCCGCGACCGCGGAATTGTCTGTCATCTCATGCAGCCTTCGGTGCTGGAAGTGGGTGCGCCGGTGTTGCCCGGCCGTATCAAGCCTCGCGCGGGCACGCCGACGGCGCCATGTCATTGCAGCCAGGTATCCCACAGATAGGGACACAGGTCGCGAGCGTGCCCACTCCGACCCGGCCACGTTCCCGCCCCGGCTCGGGGCACGGGGCCGCCACCGCGTGAGCGGGTAGGCCGCGACCGTGCCCCGACCTGCGAATCCTCTTGTCCGTGCGAGCCTCCTCAACGCGGGGTCGACCCATTTTCACGGCGGAGGGCAGCAAGACCGTCTTCGCCGCCGAGGTTCTCCAGCGGTCCGCTGGAGCGGTACATGCACCTCGTGGGCATGTCCAGGTGCCGAGGACCGCTCGTGCTCGACGGATGCGCCGGATCCGGCGCCGACTTCCTGCCGGCGTACCAGGAACACAGCCTCGACGGCTCAACGGTCGTCACCTCGCCGCACAAGATCGTGGGGCCGGAGTCGAACGATCTCGTCCTGCGACTGCGCGAGCGATGTGTCACCCAGGCCGTCCTGGCCGGCATGGCGGCCAACCTCTGCGTCGAGGGGCACTTGCGCAAGCTAACCAGTGGAGCAGGGCTTCGAGGTGGTCGTCGTCCAGGACGCCACGGCCGGACCCCGGCTGCCGGAGGGCGACGGATATCTCTCCGCCCTCAAAAACTGCCGCTTCCTGGCGAGCGCCACCTGGACGACCGCACAGGCCGTCGAGGCACTGCGCGGACGCTGACGGCGCCCCTGGGCGGCGAGCACCCGGCCCGCCTGGAACCCCGGCCCGTCGTACGCAAAAGTCCCGGAGGCGATGGTCGGTCATCGTCTCCGGGACTTTCACGTACGTACGGCGGGCTCGGTTCAGGCGGGCAGCTTGGCCGCGAGCACGTTTACCGGAGTGATGGTGGGCGGCACACTGAAGAGCTCCTCGCCCCAGGCTTCGATCTGCTCTCGCACCTTGCCCTGCAGGTGCGCCTCGCGGTCATCCTCGGTCTCGAAGGCATCGAAGATCCGGAAGGAGGTGGGGCCGAGCCGGAACGAGAACCAGGCCAGGGTTCCCGGCTCCGCGTCGACCAACTCCTTGGCGTCGACCAGGAATCGGGCGACCTCCTCCTCCTTGCCGGGCTTGGCTTCGAACTCCACGAAGAATCCGTAGGCGGGCATTTCAGTCTCCGTTCAAGGGATGGGCAGGGACGCCGTGCGCGTCGCGCGTCACACGGCGGTCCACGGGGCGGTGGCGCTTCGGCTCAACGGCCCAGGAAGTCCAGCACCACGCCGCCAAACTCCTGCGGGAACTGGAAAAGGAAGGCGTGGCCGGCGCCGCTGTAGAAGACCGTCCGCGCGTTCGGCAGCTTCTGCGCCATGGCGAAGGAGTTACCGGAGTCGACCATGACGTCGTGGGATCCATTGGCGACCAGCACCGGCAGCTTCAGCTCCTCGAGCCGGGGCCACGCCGCGCCCGTACCGCCGGCCCAGCGCTGGATGGCCTGGAGCTGCCTGCTCCACGCCTCGGCCGGGACGTCCGCGCCGGACTGCCGCAAGCGGGTCTCCAGACGGGCGAGCGACTCCTTTCCGAGTCGCACCCCTTCCTCGGTCATCCCGAAGAAGAGGTACAGGTAGGCCTCCTCCGAGGGGACCTGCGCGGTCATGTGTTCCACGACCTGGGCCTCCAGGTCCGGAGTGCCGGGTACGCCGCCCGGACCGCTGCCGGCCACGATCAGCTTGCGGATCAGCTCAGGGTGGTCCAGCGTCACGAGTTGAGCCACGAAGCCACCGACCGACCAGCCGAGCAGGTCGACCTCGTCGAGCCGGAGAGCGGACAGGAAGTCGAACGCCGCCTCCGCCATGCCCTCCATGGTCGTCGGCACCTCACCGGTGCTCTCGCCGATGCCGGCGCTGTCGAAGACTATGACACGCCGGTCCTTGGCCAGGACCTCGAGGAACGCCGGGTCCCAGTGGTCGAGGGTGCCCCGGAAGCGCTGCAGCAGAACGAGGGGCGGCGTAACCCCTTCGCGCCCGAAGTCCCGGTACGCGTAGCGGGCTAGGCCTCCCTCCACATGGAGGGTCTTCGCGGCATCCGAGATGTAGCTCATGAGACTCTGCCTTCACTGGGTGGATTGCATTTCACTATCCACTTCAGTTAAACGCCATTCGCACCCTCCGTCAAACCGATGAGCTGTTGAGTAGTGTTTGACAACCCACTAGAGCCGCCGCTATCGTGCCCACGTGAGACGAGTAAGGACGCCAGACCCCCGCGTATGTTCCATCGACGCCGCGATGCAGATCCTCGGCGAGAAGTGGGCCATGCTCGCGCTGCGCGAGATCACCTTCGGCGCACGCCGCTTCGACGAGATCGTCTTCAACACGGGTGCCGCGCGGAACATCCTCGCCAGTCGGCTCAAGTCGCTGGAGGCGGCAGGGGTCATCACCAAGGAGCAGTACGAGACGGCTCCCGCCCGTTACGAGTACCGGCTCTCCGAAGCCGGAGAGCAGCTCTTCACGATCCTGCACGCCATCAGGGACTGGGGCGACAAGCACGCCCGGACGGATCCCGAGAACATCGTCACCTTCCGCCACGGATGCGGGGCCGTACTGCGTCCCGAAATGCACTGCGCGGCGTGCGGCGAAGCACTGGACTCCGACTCCGTCATCACCGCGGACCGGGACGTGCACCAGTCGGATCTCGCCCGCGCCTGACCAGGGCGCGGCCAGCCGCCGGCGGTGAAGCGGTCTGCTCGGCATCACGCCGCGTCGCGAGGGCCGGTAATATGCGTAAGGGAAATATCTCTTTCCTCCCTTCAGGTGTTCGGCTGCGTTCGGAGTGCATTCCTCATGTCATGGCCCGCCACCGACCGGTACGACATCGAAGCCGCCCCCAGTGGGCTGGCCTTCGTCCAAGACCTCCTCAACACCTTGTCCGCGGGCAAGCCCCGGGAGACCGATCTCCTGCTGGACCGGCGAGACGCCCAAGCCTGGCTGAACGAGGTCTGGCAGGGGGGACGGGACCCGGGGCAGCACAGACCACCGGTCGAACTCGACGACAGCGACGTGGCAAGCCTGCGCGCCTTGCGGGACGGGCTGCGCGACTGGCTCGCGGAAACCACCCCCACTGCCCCGGACCGCTTCCTGGAGTCCGCTTTCGATGCGACCGTCCGGCTCGACGCCGACGGCACCGTCCGGACGGAACCCGCCGGCAGTGGCTGGAAGGCGATCGCCTCGCTGGTCCTCATCGAGATGTCCCGCGCCCAGCAGGTCGACCAGTGGCGCCGGTTGAAGATCTGTCGCAATGACCGGTGCCGGGTGACGTTCTTCGACCGGTCACGGAACAACAGTGGTATCTGGCACGACGTCCGCCGGTGTGGCCACCCTGCCAACCTCCGGGCGTTCCGCGCCCGCCAGAGGAGCACGTCGCACTGAGCCGTGCCGTCGAGACGTCAGCGGCACCGCGACACCGGCCCGGTCCTTGGTCCGACGACCGGGCCGCGCCGTATCGCTGACAGCACGGGGCCGGGCCGGGTGGTCTCCCCAGCCCGAGGCCGCGCGCCCGCAGTGGTTGCCGGGCTGTCGTGCGACGACACTGTGAGCCGTCATCGCACCAGCGGGAAGTCCGCAGTCAACGGCCCTGAAAGTCCAGTACGGGACGGGGCCGTCCCGCCTTCAGGGCATTGACGGCCGAAGTCAGGCCCGCCTTGCCGTCCTCGGTTTCGAACAGCGGCAGGGCGATGTCGAACATCGCCTCGTCGGCCGCGGCGATCCCTCCCACCCGCCAGGCGCGGAGCAGCGCCTTGTGTGCGGCGTAGGCGCGGGTCGGGCCGCTGGTGAGGGTGCGCGCGAAGGCTTTCGCCTCCTCGTTCAGGACGGCGTTCGGCAGGACACGGTTCACCACGCCCGCCTCCGCCATCTCCTTGGCCGAGATCCGCTCCGAGGTCAGGGCCCACTCGCTGGCGCGGGCCTGCCCCGCGCGCTCGGCCACGCGGTAGATGCCACCCAGCAGCGTGACCAGGCCGAGTGTCTGCTCAGGGTGGCCGAACAGTGCGTCCTCCCCGGCGAAGATGACGTCTGCCCGCAGGGCCAGTTCGAACCCGCCGCCGAAGCACAGGCCCTGGACGGCCGCCACGACCGGCATGGGCAGCCGTTCGAACTGGTTGAAGATGTTCATGTAGCTCTCGAACAGGGCGCGCAGTTCGCGGTTGTCCATGTCGGGCCAGTCCGTGATGTCACCGCCGAAGCTGAAGTCCGGCCCCTCTGCCCGGAGCAGGACGGCCCGGGCCTCGCCGGCGGAGATGGCGTCCAGTGCCTGGACCAGTTCCTCGAGGAGACCGCGGTCCAGACGGTTCTGCGGAGGGTTCCGCAGAACCAGGGTTGCCAGGCGGTCATTGACCGAGTATGTGAGGTGGGGCATGTCAGGTCCCTACGGAAGAGGGGCCCGGCCCATGTGGCCGGGCGCGCGAAGAAGGTGGGCAGAGCGACTGGCGCCGGTCAGAGGTGGAGTGCGAACCAGTCGCGGGCGGCGGCACTCGACGTCGGGAACTCGGAGAGGTACGCCGCGAAGTGCCCGCCCTCCAGGAGCTCGAGCCGCTTGGGTTCAAGAGCCCGCTCATAACCGGCGAGCATCAGATCCGTGATGGTGACCGGGTCTTTCTTCGCGACGATCAGCAGCAGCGGGGTGGGCGAGATCCGGGAGATCCATGCCCCGGGCTCGTACATGCGTGCGGCCTGGTT
The DNA here is from genome assembly GCF_042871485.1 of Streptomyces sp. NPDC005791. Lineage (NCBI taxonomy): Bacteria > Bacillati > Actinomycetota > Actinomycetes > Kitasatosporales > Streptomycetaceae > Streptomyces > Streptomyces sp. NPDC005791. The sequence goes on along the minus strand of NZ_JBIAIP010000006.1, from coordinate 380,754 downwards.
GGAACGGATGGTGATCTTGTTCTCCCAGCCCTCGGGGGCCGTGTCGAGGTAGAAGTCGACAGCGTCGGGGGCCCGGTAGGAGGCCGGAACGCCGGGATCCGAGCTGACCACCGCCTGGGTGCGCGGCGCCTCCCCACGAAACTGGCCTCGCTCGTCCTCGGCGAAGACCTCGTGCAGTGCGGCCACCGCGTCCGGGGCCACCCGGCGCAGTCCCTGCTCATAGCCGCTGATGGTTGGGACCTGCGCCACCACACAGCGCAGGCGCCGGTCGGTGGCGCCCAGCACCAGGGCATGTCCGCCTGAGTAGCTCGTGCCCCACAGGCCGATGCGCGCGGCATCGACTTCTGGGCGGCTCTCGAGGTAGGAGATGGCCCGTCGCCAGTCCTTGATCTGCTGCCAGGGATCGATGTCGTTGCGCGGAGTGCCGTCGCTGGCGCCGAAGTTGCGGTGGTCATGGACGAGAACGGCGAAGCCGGCCGCCGCGAACACCTCGGCGAACTGTGCCAGCTGTTGCTCTTTGACCCCCGCGAACCCGTGCGCCATCGTGATCGTCGGATGCGGGCCCTCGCCCTCCGGGTGATAGAACCAACCGCGGATGCGGGCCCTCGCCCTCCGGGTGATAGAACCAACCGCGCAGGGCCACCCCTGCCTCGGTCTCGAACTCCACGTCTTCGCGGGTGGCCATGTGCTTGCCCTCATTCCCCGCGACTCGGTCGGCCGAGGTCGTAGAAGTGGCTCGGGTCAATGGTTCCGGCGAGGCGGACGCGCATCTCGGTGGAGAACCTCAGTGCCTCGCCGAGGGGGCGGTGGTGGATGGCCACATGGGCGATGCGGCCTTCGTCGTCCTTGGTGAGAACGGTGACCCCGGATATCTCCGCGCCGCCGAAAGCGGTGGCCTCCCACTCCAGGTAGGTCCGCGGGCCGGCGGTCGCCTCCCGGAAGAAGCGCAGGGAGTCGTAGATGCGGCTCGCCGTGCCCATCGTGGCCTTGACCTGGTCACGGCCTATGAGGGGCTTGGCCAGCACGCTCGCCTCCAGAACGATGTCCTCGGCGAACGCGGCCGCGAAGTCGGCGGCGGTCTTGCTGGCGAAGGCGCTCCGCCACCCTCCGCCCGCGCCCCGCGTCGCGTTGCCCGCGGCTGCGGGAAGGCCGGCGAGGAACGCGTCGATCCGTTCCGCGACCGCAGTGGGAGCCTCCACATGGGCCCAGTGTCCGGCGTCCGCCACGTCGAAGGACTCCGCCGACGCGAACCGGGGCACTACCCGGGTGCCCGCCATCTCGTCGGTGACGAACCCGTCGGCGGCACCGCGGCCGACGAGAACCGGCCCCCGGTAACCGCTCGGTGCCTGTCCCAGCGGATGCCCGTTGTTCCAGCAGTCGACCATGTCGGCGACGACCGAAGCGGAGACGCGCGTGCCGACCACCACCAGTCGGTCGAGCTCGGCGTCCGGCAGCTCGACGGACAGTTGTCGGCGCACGGCACGCTGGCCCTGCGCGTCGCCTCCCAGCGCACGGAACTGCCCGGCCGCCTCGGGCGGCAGGCCGACCCCGGCCAGCGGCACCGGGGAGAGCAGGACCAGCCCGAGGGCACGAGGTCCCGAGGCCACGGCGACCAGTTCGGCGACCAGTGTTCCCATGCTCTGCGCGACGAGGACGAACGGCTTGTCCAGCGCTACCATGACGGCACCGACATCGTGCGCGAACCGCTCCAGGTTGAACGGTCCTTCGGCCTCCGTACGATCGCCGCTGCCCGCCAGATCGAGCTGCACCTGCTCGAAGCCCTGGGTGGTGATGCCGTCGATCACCGAGTCCCATACGTACTGGTCGTCCAGGAAACCGTGGACGAACACCAGGGCCCTGTCTCCCGTGCCCCGCCTGCGGAACCGAGTGTCGCTGTCCGCGACCCGCTCCGTCCTGGTGACGTTCTCTGCGCTGGTCATGCCTTGGGTCCTTCGCTCATGGTGGAACCGGACGGCGACCATGCGTCGGTGTCGATGGGAGACCAGTCGGCGGAGTGGTCGTCCAGCCGGTGCATGCGCCGACCGGCGTGCAGGTCAACCGTGTTGTCGTCGAGAGGCGTAGTGAAGATGGTGTTCACCAGGGTGTATTCCGCCGCCAGCCGTCCCACCGCCGGGATGGCGCCCGTGTCGATGCACCCGCGCTCCAGATAGAGGTCGTCGCGGACGTAGAAGCGCACGACCTCGCCCCAGACGACGTGGTCGAGGCTCCCCTCGACGGGAATGACGCGGTTCACCTTGCATTCGAAGGCGACGGGCGTGTCCTTCACGCGACGTGGTCGAACCACCTGCGAAGCCTCGGTCTCCAGCCCCAGCGCCGTGAACTCGTCGACGTCGCTGTCGAACTCGAAGGCGGACCGGTGCAACTGGTCGGCGAGCGGGAGCGTGGGCGTGTTGACCACGAACTCCCCCGTGTCGCGGATGTTGATGAACGTGTCCTTGAGCGTGACTCCGTCCGAGCGGGGTTGCAGGGAGATGGAGAGCATGGGTGGCTTCCGGCCGACGGCCGTGAAGAAGGACACTGGCGCGAGGTTCCCGACTCCGTCTACGGATTCCGTACTCACCCATGCGATCGCGCGCGGAATGATCCCGCCGATGAGGAGTTTGTAGGCCGACTTGGCGTCCAGGTCTGCGGCATCGACAAACATCTGTGCACCTTTCACGCTGATTCCCCGCGCGGCCCCGACTGGGACGCGAGGTCCCCCGGGTGCACGCCATAACCGCACTGGCCCGCGGTCGCGCCGATCGTCCGGGCGGCGCCGCCGTGAGGAAGTGCTGACAGAGCAATGCTTCGCCACTCGGAGACTTGAAATAACTCTAAGAGTTTTGACTATTTCACGCAAGGTCCGGAGCGCCGCGCAAACAAACCTGGTGACCCTCCGGCCGCCGGGGCGCTGGACCTGGTGGCGCGCCGCCCACCCCGCGTCGCGGCCGGCATCCGCCCACTTGCCGCGACCCCTCTGGCTTTTATTTTGCATAGTCAGATCTTCTGTGTAAGTTACTGACTACGGCAAGCCAGAGCCAGGGGCTCGAAGGCCCGGCTCACCTGCTCGCGGGCCAGGCCCCCGGCCTCGCGCACCGGCCGTGAGCGGCGATGCCGCCCCCGTCCACCGCACCTGCCCGCACGTCCGCCTTCTCCGCTCCACGGGGCCGGCGACGGACCGGACGAACCTCGCTGGCTGCCGTCGTTTCCGATCCATGCCTGCGGCTCGATGCGACAGTCGCACGCCAAGAAGGGACCACAACATGGCGAAGAAGGACGACCGCCTTTTCCTGATCACCGGCGCGACCGGCACCACGGGGTCGGAGACCGTGCATCTGCTGCTGGAGCGCGGACACCGGGTGCGTGCCCTCGTGCACCGGGAGGACGACCGCTCACGCACGCTCGCCGGCGCCGGCGCCGAGATCGTCGTGGGCGACCTACTCAACTTCCATGACGTGAGCGCGGCCATGCGGGGGGTCGGCGGAGCGTACTTCTGCTACCCGATCCTCCCCGGACTGCTGGACGCCACGGTCATCTTCGCCCAAGCGGCAACCGAGGCCGGGGTGGGCTCGGTTGTCAACATGTCGCAGATCTCCGCCCGTCGGGAAGCGATCAGCGACGCCGCTCGCCAGCACTGGCTGAGTGAACGCCTGCTCGACCGCACTCCCCTGCTGACCGCCCACCTGCGGCCGACCTTCTTCGCCGAGTGGATCAGCTGGTGGTGGGGCCGCCAGGGCGACGAGGGCGTGCTCCGCCTTCCGCTCGGCGACGGTCGTCACGCTCCCGTCGCGGGGATCGACCAGGCCCACGTCATCGCCGCCGTCCTGGAGAACCCGGAGCCACACGACCGGCAGACCTACACGCTGCACGGCCCGAAGGAGATGGACCACTACGGCATCGCCGAAGCGATGTCGCGGGCGCTCGGCATTCAGGTCACCTATGAGCCCATCGGCGTCGAGGAGTTCGCGCGGGGCCTGACCGACCTGGGGAAGACCGCTCATACCGTCCAGCACCTGAGCAGCGTCGCCGTCGACTACCAGAACGGTATCTTCCGGGGCACCAACAACCTGATCGAGGTCGTCGGCAACCGCTCCCCGCTGTCAGTCGAGGAGTTCGTCAGTGAGCACAAGGAGGCGTTCGCGCGGAGCGGCTCGCACTTCGTCCCCGCCCCCAAGGGCGACTGACACATGCACCCCCCGTCGGACCTCGGGCATTTCCTCAACTCCCGAAGGTCCGAGCTGCGGCCGGAGGACATCGGCATGTCCTCCGGCTCCGGCCGTCGACGGGTCCGGGGCTTGCGGCGGCAGGAGGTGGCCGTGGCGGCCGGCATCAGCCTCGGCTACTACACCCGCATGGAACAGGGACACGTCACCCGGGTCTCGTCCGCGGTGGTCGGCTTTCTCGCGAAAGCGCTGCGTCTCACCGAGGACGAGACCCGGCAGCTACGCCGCGTCGCCGGTGCCGATGAGCGGCCGGGCCGCCCCGCCGCCCGCAACGGAGCGAAGGGTACGGCCGTGTCACCGGTTCCGGCCCACGTGCTGGCCGCGTTGACGGGCGTTCCCGCCCTCGTCATAGGCAAAGGCATGGCGGTACTCGAATGGAACCGTCCGGCCGCGGTGCTGCTCGGCGACTTCGCCCACATGGCTCCGGCCGCGCGCAATCTCGCACGGCTCACCTTCCTCGATGACACGTGGCGCTCGCTCTACGCCGACTGGCGGGTGGCCGCGCGTCTGTGCGTGACACATCTGTGGCGGCAGGCGGCCGCCGAGCCCGAGGATCCCGACGTGACAGCTCTGGTCGGCGAACTGGCGGTCAAGAGCGTCGACTTCCGCGTGTACTGGGCGCAGCAGCCGGCGCGAGGACGGGCGGAGCGGGTCGTGACCGTCCAGCACTCGATCGTCGGGCACGTCGAGCTGGTCCCCGAGACGCTGGTCGTCGCCGACGACCCCGATCAGAGCGTACTGGTCCTCACCCCGGCCGGCGATGCGTCGAAGCGAGCGCTGCGCCTGCTCCTCGCCCGGACGACCGAGACGGACGGGCACACGGGGGTGACCTCGGACTCCCGTCACACCCCGGGCCCGTAGATGGTGCCGATGCCGTCTGACCAGATGTCACAGAGCTTCGTCGGGGACGCGCACCAAGGAGCGCATCTCGGCCGCGACGGTGGCGGTCACACTCGTGCCCACGCTGCTCCGCCGGATACTGACGGCCTCGGCGTACGCCGCGACGAGCCGTAGACCCCGACCGTGCAGGTCCTCGTCCGCGGATCCGGGGTGCTCGCCGGCCGGGTCCCTCCAGCGGCCGTTGTCGGAGACCCGCACGCCGACCGTCCGCTTGTACGCGAACAGGTGGACCGTCACCTCGGGGCTGCCACTGTGCTGACAGACGTTGGTGACCAGTTCCGTGACGATCAAGGCGAGGGCTTCGGCCGCCCGCTCCCCCTTGCCCCAACCGTGCGCCTTCCGCCGGACGAAGGCTCGGAACTCCTGCACGGCGGAGGATTTGGCCGTCCTCGCACGGACGGCTGAGCACGAGGCCGTCGCGGCAGGAAGCGGATGAAGCAGCCGGCTGGTGCTCATGTCGTCCCATGTCCTCGGGATGAGGGTCTGGCGTTCGGATCACGCCGCAGACGCGGGGCCTGGCACGCACCGCCGATGCCCTGCGACCTGCCCCGAACGACAGACCTTGGACGACGAGGTCTCAGCGCGGGAAGGGCATGTGTGAACCCGAGCCGATGAACACCGCTCAAGAGGGAACCCCGCGGGCATCGGTCCCGGCCGGCTCGGGGGAGTCCCGGCCGGGACCGATGGCTCTGCTCCGGAGAACACCGCCTCGCTACCCGCGAACGACGGCTGCGCCTCCGGTCCCACATGCAGTCAAACACGTGTCAGTTTGAATTTCAAACCGTCAACGAGTGTCAACGCAGCGCCTGGAGAGACGGCACTCCAGGACGGGTTCGAAGAGCTGGTTTCGGGCAATCAGCCTGCCCGGCCGGGCTGCGGTCGCATCTACTTCCGCCACCTCCGAGACTCCTGCTGAAACGACCGCTATGCGGCGTCAGCTTGCGGGCGACCTGACCGAAGGATGCGGCCGCCGTCTCGCCGTTGCCGACCGCTACCGAGGTAGCCGACCACCATGGCGCCGTCGCGCAGGGCCAACAGTACGTCCGCCGCGGAATCCGGGGCGGGGTGGCCACCCGTACGCAACGTGTGCGCGATGGCACCGTGGCACCAGGAACGATGGGTGAAGCCGCGAAATCCCGGGGCGCAGACCCCCTGGCCGATCCGGTCGACCAGCAGAACCGCTTGCCGCCGCCGAGTCGAGCCCCCTTTCCCACCGTCGGCGGCATCGCCGGGCGAGGCACCACGACAGACAGTCGGGTGGTTCGACAATCACACCATGACGGGCGTGTCTTCCGTGAGCGCCTGCGGCCACGGCCCGGGTGATGGCGGGCACGCCTGCACCCTCGGCGCGACGCGACGAAGCGGTCTCGCGACGCCCGGGACGCGCGAAAAATAGATTTCGCCTGTAATCTATTTTCCGGGGTCCGGTCACGGGCCGCCACGGGCGTCGGATCTCGACCCCGTCCCGCGTCGTCGAGCGAGAGTTGAACAGCATGAAGGCCGTAGTTATTCGCCAGTCGGGCCAGGAGAACGTCCTGCAGGTTTCCGAACTTCCCGATCCGGGCCGGCCGGGGACTGGCGAAGTGCGGGTACGGATCCACGCGAGCGCCCTGAACTACCACGACAACATCGTCATGGGCAGCACAGACACGGCGAGCGGCCATGTGCCCCTCGCGGACGGGGCCGGCGTCGTTGAAGAGGTCGGCGAAGGCGTGACGGAACTCTCCGTCGGCGATGCGGTCTTCGCCCGCTTCTTCCCGGGCTGGCAGGCGGGACGGCCCGTACTCGACCATTTCGGCACCACTCCCGGCATCGGCCTTTCCGGCTACGCGCGTGAGAACATCGTCGCACCCGCCGCACAGTTCGAGCGGGCGCCCCGGGGATACACCCACGCCGAGGCCGCCACTTTGACCGTCGCCGGACTCACTGCGTGGTCCGCCCTGACGGGAGAGGGCGGCATCAAGCCGGGCGACACGGTGGTCCTCCAGGGCACCGGCGGAGTCTCGCTCTACGCCCTCCAGTTGGCCCGAGTCATCGGCGCCACCACGATCGTCACGTCCTCCTCCGACGAGAAGTTGGAGCGGGTGCGGGAACTCGGGGCCGACCACGTGGTGAACTACCGGTCCGTGCCCGAGTGGGGCGACCGCATCCACGAACTGACAGGCCACGGCGCGGACCTCGTCATCGACGTCGGCGGTCCGTCGACCCTGCCCCAGTCCATCCGTGCGGTCCGGATCGGCGGCCGCATCTCTGTGATCGGGGTGCTGACCGGGCTCGCCGGTGAAATGCCGACCGGCTTCATCAACATGAAGCAGATCAGGCTGAACGGCGTCCTCGTCGGCAATCACCAGCAGCAGCGTGACCTGGTCCGCGCGATCGAGACCTCGGGACTGCGGCCTGTGATCGATCGCAGGTTCCCGCTGGACGAGCTGAGCGAAGCTCTGCGCTACTTCACGTCGGGCGCACACATGGGCAAGGTGGTCATCGACATCTGACGGACCACGACGGTCCCCGGCGATCCGCACCGAATGGCTGAGCCTGTCGACCGGAACCCTGTGCTGGGCCTCTCCCGACCAGATATTGCACCGATCAGTCTCAAAACCTACTGTCACATCGGGAGGTCTTCGGATGGCAAGAGCAAAGGCTTTCGAACCGGCCATCGCGCTCCAGAAGGCGATGATCGAATTCTGGCAGCAGGGATACGAACGTACGTCGACGGACACCCTGATGGCTTCGATGGGAATCGGCAAGCGCAGCCTGTACGACACGTTCGGCAGTAAGCACGACCTCTACCTGCGGGCGCTGGCCACGTACATCGACCGCGCGGAGCAGTCGCACGCGGCAGCGGTCGCCGAGGCGCCCGCAGGCCTCGCCGGCATGCGCGCTCTCCTCCGGTCACGCGTCACCGTCTCCGGCTGCCCGCAAGGCTGTTTCGCGGTGAACGCGGCCACGGAACGCCCGGACGACCCGGGGGTGCGCTCGGCCGTCGCGGCGTACTTCACCCGCTCGACGGCCGAGATCGCCGCACTCCTCCAGCAGGAGGATCGCTGGATGACAGTGGGGACGGCACGGCTCAACCGCTCGGCCCGGGCCGTTCACAACGGCTGGCTCGGCATTCGCGTCCAAGCGCGCCTGGGGGCATCCGCCCCTGAACTCGACATGGCCGTCGACGATCTCCTGTCCCGCTTCAACTGACCGACAACGCACAGGGCCGGACCCCGGCTCGCCCTGCACCCGCGAGTTCATGCGTTCATGCGTTCGCATGCGTTAGTTCCGCACCGATCAGTCTCATTCATGTTCGAAAGGCACACCCTCATGTCGTCACCGCCCTCCCCCGCGCACTCTAAGAGCAGACATCCGCTGATCTCCGTCATCGCCATCGCCCTCGGCTCCTTCTCGGTGGTGGTCGCAGAGTTCGTGCCCGTCGGCGCGCTCCCCCAGATCAGCTCGGGTCTCGGCGTCGGCGAAGGCACCGCCGGACTGCTCGTCACGCTGCCCGCTGTCGTCGGCGCGATCGCCGCCCCGGCCGCGACCGTGCTGATGCGCCACCTGGACCGGCGGCTCGCCATCATCGGCCTGACCGCATTGATCGCCATATCGTGCGGCCTGTCCGCGGTGGCGCCCGATTTCACGACGATGCTGCTGTCCCGGCTGCTCCTGGGCCTCAGCATCGGCGGCGTTTGGGCCACGTCGGTCTCCGCGGCGGCCCGCCTCGTCCCGGCGCGGATCGTGCACACCGCGTCTTCGATCGTGTTCGGGGCGATCGCTGTGGGTTCCGTGGTCAGCGTGCCGAGCAGCAGCCTCATCGCCGCCCACCTCAGCTGGCAGGCGACGTTTGCAGGAGCCGCCGCCGTCGCGGTACTCGCCGTACTCGTTCAGATCGTGGTGATTCCGAAAATTCCGGCCGCCGACCGGGTGACGATGGCGCACTTCCGACCGCTGCTGCGGTCCCTCCCCGCGAACATCATCCTCCTGGTCGTCTTCCTCTCGGTCTTCGCCCAGTTCAGCGGCTACACCTTCATCGTGCCGTACCTGCAGGACGTCACCTTGCTCAGTGCGGGCGCGGCCAGTGGCCTGCTGCTCGGCTACGGCGCCCTGACGATCGTGGGCAACTTTGGCGGCGGCGCGCTGCTCGGACGCAGCATCCGCGGAACGGTTGCCACCACACTCGTCATCAGCGTGGCCGGATTCCTGGCGCTCAGCGCGGGCGGCACCGTGACCGCGCTCGTCTGCGTCGGACTCGCTTTGTGGGGCCTCTCCTGGGGCAACCTGCCCGTGGCGGAGCAGCACTGGCTCTACGCCTTCGGGCAGAACAAGTTCTCCCCCGAGGCCGTCAACGCGACCTTCACCTCCGTCGTGCAGGCGGCCGTCGCCGCCGGTTCACTGCTGAGCGGTGTGGCGGTCAACGCCGCCGGCATACGCAGCTCGGCGATTCTCGGGACCGTGGCAAGCGGCATCGCCTGCCTGATCGCCCTGGTCTTCATGGTCGCATCCGCACGCCGCATCACGAAGCCGGAGCCCGGGGTCGGGGTCGGGGTCGCGGAGGCGGCCGTGCCGGAGGAGAAGCGGGTCGCCGCCGTCGACTGACGGGTCGCCCACGCGACTTGTGCGCGAAGGGCGGGCCTGGCGGCGTCTGGTGCGTGCGATCGCAAGGCGGAGGGTCGCCCCGATACTGGATGTATCGGGGTGATCCCGACAACGCGGCGAGCGTGCGTGCCAGGCGTCGCCAGGCAGGCGGGACTTTCGAAACACGCCCTAACGCTGTTGCCGATGTAGCCGGCCACCATGGGCGCCGTCGCGCAGGGTCACCATGATGTCCGCCCGTACCCGGGGTCGGGGTGGCCGCCCATGCGCAAGGCTTGCGCGATGGCCCCGTGGAACCACGAACGACGCGTCAGGACGTAGAACACTCGCGCCGCGGATCGACGGGGAGTTGGCTGGTGCTTACGTTCAGCCTGCACAGTCGTATCGCACGGACCCTTCTCGAGGCGCGGCTGTCCCAGCCGGGCGGAGACGGCACGCGGCGCCGCGTACGCCTCCCCTCCGGCCGCGGAAGACACGGCCGGAGGGGAGGGCGGGGCGGTGCTGTCGGGTTACTTCGCGGTGGTGCGCGCGGCCTGCTCGATGACGTGGGAGACCGCGCCGGGGTTGGTCAGCAGGACGTTGTGCGGCGCGTCGACCTCGCTCTTGTGGGCGTGGGCACGGTTCGCCATGAAGCGCTCGGCAGCCGGCGGGATCAGGTGGTCGTCGCTCGCCACGAGGAACCACGAGGGGATGGTCTTCCAGGCCGGAGTGCCGGAAGGCTCACCGAGCGCCTGCGGGGTGACCGGGCGCTGGGCCGCGGCGAGCGCGGACGCCTCCCGGCTGCTGACACGGTTGCTGAGGAAAACGTCGCGGAACTTGTCCGTCTTGATGTAGAGGTCGACGTTGGTCGTGCCGTTGTCGTCGAAGGGGGCGGGGTTGAGCGCGGTCGGAATCTGGGCGTTCGGGTCGTCGCTGATGTGGCTGCCTGGGAACTTGGCGGTGAGCGCCGAAGCGTTCTCGCCGTTGTCCGGCGCGAAGGCCGCGGCGTAGACGAGCGCGGAGACGTGCGAGTTGCCGGTCGCCGCCTGGGTGATCACCGAACCGCCGTAGGAGTGACCCACGAGCACGATCGGGCCGCTGATGGTCTTCAGGTAGTCCGCGAGGTACTGCGCGTCGCTGGACAGTCCACGCAGCGGGACCGCCGGGGCGGTCACCTTGTAGCCGTCGGCCTGCAGCCGCTTGGTCACGCCTTTCCAGCCGGAGGCGTCGGACCAGGCGCCGTGGACGAGGACCACGGTGGGCTTGGCCGCCGGGGCCGCGGAGGCCACGTCGGTGGCCTGGGCGGAATGGGTGAGAAGAGTGGCTGCGGCCAGTCCCGTCACGGTGGCCGCGGCGGAGATGGTGAAGGTTCGACGCTTCATGCGTTTCGCTCTTTCTTGTGTCGCGATGTGCTGCGGAGCGGCCGGCGGCGCCGACTGCTCTTCGTATGGCGCCTAACGCAGGACGGTGGCGTGGTCGAGGGCCCAGGTAAGGGCGGTTGTGGCGACCTCGCGCCAGCCCTCCTGCCCGATCGTGAAATGGGACCGGCCGGCGAACTCCTGGTAGTCGGTGATCGCCGAGGACCGGTCGTACAGGCGTGCGTTGGCCCGGTTGACCTTGGGCGGCACCATGTGGTCGGCCCCGCCGGCGATGAACAGCAGCGGTGCGCGCCGGTCATTGCGGAAGTCGACGCGGGTGGGGGCCTGGGAGTTGAAGTTGGCGAACGCACCCTCGAACAGGACGCGAGCCGGTCCCGGGACGTGGTACCGCTCGTACGCCGCCAACGACTCCTCGTCACTGAGGGTGTTGGCAAACGCGTAGTGGAACTGTTTCGCCGACAGACCCACGGCCTTCTTCTTGTTGGCGGGGTTTCGGAGTACGGGCCAGGTGGACCGCAGGGTGGACAAGGGCAGGGGCAGTACGCCCTTCACGGCCGCCGAGTCGATGGCAACACCGGCGGACCCGAGGCTGCGGTCGAGGAGGAGCTGGACGATGGTCCCGCCAAACGAGTGCCCGATCAGAATGGGGGGCCGTGCCATCCCCCGCACGAACGCGTCGTAACGGTCCACCACTTGCCGCAGGCCGATGCCGGCCATGCCCGAGGAGTCCGCCCTGAGGTCCTCGACCTCTCCGTCCAGTCCCGGCCAGGCCGGGGCAGACACGTGAAGGCCCTGGGCTTGGTAATGATCGACCCAGTGCTCCCAACTGCGCGGAGTCACCCACAGACCATGAATGAGGACGACCGGAGGGGCGTCCTGATCACTGCTGAACATTATGTCAACTCCAGGAGGGAGAACGTTCTGTCTACCTAGACAGTAGGCAGCTCTAGCGGGGCGGTCAAGCCGAGTGGACAGGAGTCCGATGCGACATAGGTAACAGGCGATCGGCTTTTACCTATGCCGCCCCCTGATACACGTCGGAACGTCGGGGGCGACGCGAACGCGAGGATCCCGCATCGGACGGGTGGCCGATGCGGAACCCGAGGTCGCGTGCTCAGGTGATTACACGGCACTTCATGCGGTGGGTCACCCGTTCATGCGGTGGGTCACCCGAGAGCGAAGCGGGCCGAGCCCCACAGGGCTCCGCGGTTGATCCGGTCCGGGTAGATCTCGAGCATGGCCCGGTAGAGGTCGAGCGTGGAGGTGGCCTTGTCCGCCAGCCGCGCGAAGGCGTGGATGTAGGCACGCGTCTCGGCGATGGCCGACGCCGCGTCGGGGGCCTGCCAGTCCTTGTGCCCGGCGACCACGAGGCGCGGGTCGAGGTTGTCGATCACGTCGAGCGCGTCGAGCCACTGCTCACGTCCCTCCGCCGGAGACTCCGCCAGGTAGAGGTGCACGTTGTTGTACACGGCGTCGCCGGCCACCACCAGGCCGAGGGAGGGTACGTGCAGGCACGTCGTGTCGTCGGTGTCGGTATGCCCTAGGGGGATGACTTCCAGCCGGTGCCCCTCGAGTTCGATGAAGTCGTCCCGGAAGGGCTCGGGCAGAACCAGGTCGGTGGGGATCTGACCGGGGAACCGCGCGTGCCAGAAGGATTTCACGAATTCCGGACTCGCCTGCATGCGCATGCGCTCCTCCACACGCGGATGCGCCAGCGCGTGGGCGTCCGGGAACGCCTTGAGGACCCGGGTGAGACCAAACCAGTGGTCGCCGTGGGCGTGGGTGACATAGACGGCGGTGAGCCGCTTGCCCCGGGCCGCGACCCACTCGACCAGGCCATCGGCCTGACTGATTGTCATCAGCGGGTCGACGAGGACGGCGTCACGGTCCCCGGAGATCAGCGTCGAGGAGATCGGCGACCACATGCGTCGATCGAGGTCGGGGGGCAGATCCGTCACCGTCGTCGGGATCCCCGGCGCGACGAAGACCTCGTAGGTCAGCTCACCCTGCGGCATACGTAGCTCCTAGTCTCAGCAAGATGCTGGTCGGGGCTCCGCGCAGCCCTCACCGACGGATGACCGCCGAGCCCCCGTGAGCTATAAGTAAACCTCTTTTGCCTATTACATTTCTACCGAACGCGTCCTTGGATGCAGTGCCCGGCACGAGCGGGACCGTCTCAGGGGCCGGCCGAGTCGACGGTCGAGGCGGGGGGACCACCCCGCGGAGTTCCCGAGGGCGCGGCTGAGCACGGGCAGCTCGGTCAGTCCGCTGAGCCAGGGCGACGGACGCCGAGTGAGAAGTCCCTCGAGCACCGCCAGGTCCATGTCCATGTCCGGCAGCCGGTCCAGTACGACTCGATGGCTGTCGAAAGTCGCTTTCAGCGCCCGAGAACACCTCGTCCAGACCGTCCGGCGCGGCCTGCGGCACATCCAGTACCGCAGCCACCTCATAGACGGCTGTCTCACCGAGACCGGCCTGACCATCCGACCCGCCTGATCCGCAGCACGACATCCCGAGGGCAACCTCTGTAAGTGTTGCCTGTGATCACTTGCGAAGTCGGGAGCGATACTCCCCCGGGGCCGTGCCTCTGGCACGTCTGAAGGCACGGCTGAAAGCGTGCGGAGAGGCGTAGCCGACCGCACCGGAAATCGACTCGACCGGCTCATCGGTATCGCGGAGCCGGACGGACGCCAGGTCGATGCGCCACTGCGTCACGTACGCGCCCGGCGTCTGTCCGAGGGCGGACCGGAAGTGCCTGGACAGCGTCGCCCGGGAGACGCTCGTCGCGGCGGCCAGGGACTCCGTGGTCCAGGATTGTTCCGGTTGGGCGTGGACACGTGCCAGGGCGTCGCGCACGACCGGATCACGCATCGCTCCCAGCCATGAGCCGGACCGCTCCTCCGGGTGGCGGGCCAGCCAGGCGCGTACGAACTGGACGAGCAGAAGGTCGACGATGCTGTTGATGGCGGCGGTGGTGCCGATCTGCGGCTGTGCGAGTTCCGCAGCGAGAAGTTCGACGGTCCTTCCGAACTGCGCGTTCTGGCGCGCTGTGACGTGCATTGGCCGAGCGAGGGAGGTAAGCACCGGTGTGCTCACCTCCGGATCCTGCTCATAGTGCAGGACGATCACTTCCGCCTGCACCGGCGCCGGGCCCAGCCGCAGGGCCCGGCCATCGTCAAAAGCCCGGACCGCCGCCTCACGGTCGCAGGAACCCATCGTCACGCTGGCGCCGCTGGCTATCCCGTGTGCGGTGCCCGGCGATACCAGGACGGCATCTCCGGCCTGCACCTGAAGAGGTTTCTCGCCTGTGACGTGGAGCCACATCGTGCCGCGGGACACCACGTGCAGTGCCGCTCCTGGATAGGAGTCCAGCCACAGACCCCAGGTTCCTCCGGCCTGCAGCATGACCCCGAGCGCCCCACGCGCACCCGAAACACGCAAGACCTCCGCCAGCACATCCATGAGTCCATCCTCGTCCACCGCCGCGAACCGCTCACCGGCGGGCGGCGGCGTACGTGTCCTCGCCAACAGCTTCAGGCCACGTCAAGGACGGCCTTTCCGTGCACCTTCCGCGCGAACAGCGCCTGGACGGCGTCGTCCACGTCCTGCCAGTCGCCTCGCAGTCCGACCGGTGCCGAGAGCCTCCCGGCGGCCATGAGGCCCAGCAGGTCCGTCAACTCCCCGCTGGTCGGTGCCATGTCGCCGTAGGTGGCGATGCTGCGGGGTTCACCGAAGCCGAACAAGGCCCCTGACGGGAAGGTGGTTTCCTGCCCCGAGGAGTAACCGACCAGGTGGATGGTGCCGCCCTCGGCGAGGAACCTCCACGCCTGGGCCACCAGCGGCCCGCCGACCGTGTCCAGGACGAGGTCGAATCGGTCCTCGGTCTCGGCCAGGTCGGTCAGGACCATGTCGGCGCCGAGTTCACGGAGTCCGGCGGCCCGGTCCGGCGAACCGACGAGTGCCGTCACCCGGGCGCCCGCCAGCGCCGCCAGCTGGACGGCGAAGTGCCCCACGCCCCCGCTGGCGCCGGTGACCAGAACGTTGCGCGCCAGCAGGGAACGCTTGCGCAGCACCCGGAGTGCGGTGACTCCGGCGATCCCCAGCGCGGCGGCGTCGGCCAGGTCCACGCCGTCGGGGACGATGCCGAGCGAGGCGGGGCTGACTGCCACCCGCTCCCCCCACGCGTGGGGGGCCATTCCCACCGCGACGCGCGTACCTTCGGGTGGCCCCGAGCCGTCGGATGCGGCGCGGACCACGACGCCGGCCGCGTCGTGACCGTGCACAGCGCCGGCTGGCCACTGGTGCACGTAATTCAGCTCTCCGAAGTTGAGACCGATGTGCCGTATCTCCACCAACGCTTCACCGGTGGACGGTACGGGCTCGTCGACATCGGCGAAACGGATGGGTCCGGCCTCACTGTGATCGACAACAAGGGCGCGCATAGGGAATGTGTCTCCTTCTCTCGGATGCGCCTGAACACTCGGCGCGGCAACAAATCGAGTGCGCGAATGCCGCACTGCCGCCTTCTTGGAACCCTACGCAGGACTGGGACAGCGACCAGACCCGTGAGAATCAATCAGTTGACGATCTGTGTCAGTGAGGAGTTTTCATCCTGAGAGTGTTGGTCGGGGTTCTGGTGTGGTGTTCCGTCGGGATGCTCGCGCGGGTGCCCGGGCTGATCGACGGGGCGAGATCGTCGGTCACCTCTGGAGTTCGGTGTTCGTCAGGACGAGCAGGGCTCTGAACAGGGTGGTCGCCTGGCGGGTGTTCGTGCGGAGCTTGGTCAGGATGCGCCAGTTCCTGAGGTCGGCGAAGCCGTGCTCGATCGCGGCGCGTTCGCGGTTCAGCAGCCGGTTCGCTTCCTTCTCCGCGGCGGTGAGGCGGTGGTTGCGCACGGCTTTACGGCCGGTGATGACCACCGGGTCGTCGTCGGCTTCGGCGGTGTCGTCGACGCCCACGAAGCCGAGCTCGGCCAGGGCGCCGAGGCCGGCTTCCCGCAGGTGGTGGGCGACCTTGTTGTGGCGGGTGGTGGTGATCTCGTTGGACCGGCCGGGCCGGGCGGCGGCCCGCCGCCTGCCCGCTCCTGCGGCACCCGGTGTTCGGCGCGGACGTGCGCATGGAGGGTCGCGCGGTCGCCGTCGATCTCGACGACGTGACCTGTGATGGTGTGGTGGGTGGCGGAGAAGGGGGCGAAGACCTGGCCCAGCACCTGGACGTACTCGTCGAGCGGCACGGTCATGGGCGGCAGGCCGATGACCGACCCGAAGTCGAGAGTCACCGAGTCTGTGTAGACGAGGGAGGGGAGGCGGGTGAAGTCCTTGAGGTCGGCGATGGCGGCGTAGCGGCCCATCAGCTCGATCAGTGCGATGCGGTCGTCGAGTGTGGTCATGAAGAACTCCCTGCGGACTCGGGTGCGGGCTTGGGCAGGGGTTTCGGGCTTCGGGACCGGTGGCTCATCGCGAGCATTCTGTCCATCAGCCGGGCCGGCAGGAAACGGGCGAGGGGGATGATGAAGGCGGCGTCCGTGCCGAGCGTGTACCGGGCGCGCGGGCGAGGCGTGGTCGCCACCCTGGCGATCTTGGCCCCCGCCTTCGCCGCCGGTACGGCGCGCTTCAGGAAGGCTGTGTTCGACGACACCGTCGCGTTGATGAGGTCGCCGTAGAGAAGCTGGTGCTCGGCGTTCATCCCGGCGGCGAGTTCGAGGGAGATGTCACCGCTGCGGGCGGCCATCTCGGTCCGGACGCCGCCGGGCTCGACGACGACCACCTGCACGCCGTGCGCCGCGACCTCGCGGCGCAGGGAGTCGCTGGCCGCTTCGAGGGCGAACTTGGTTCCCGCGTACGCCCCGAAGACGGGCAGCGCGGCCACCCCGCCCACGGAACTGATGTTGACGATTCTGCCCTGGCTCCGCCGCAGGAAGGGCAGGAGTCCTTGGATGACGGAGATGTGCCCGAAGAGGTTCACCTCGAACTGCTCGCGCCACAGGGAAAGAGGCAGCACCTCGACGGGGGCGTTGATCTCGATCCCCGCGTTGTTGACCAGGGCACGCAGGACCCTCCGCTCGGGGTCGTCGGCGATCCGCCGGGCCAGGGCCTGGATGTGTTCCGGGGCGGTGATGTCCAGGGTCACCGGTTCGATGCCGTCGGCCCGGACGGCGTCGGCCTCGCTGTCGGTGCGTACCCCGGCGAGGACGTGGTAGCCCATCGCGGCCAGGGCCTGCGCCGTCGCGGCTCCGATGCCCGACGAGGCGCCGGAGACGACGACGAGCTCGTTCTTCTGAGGGTCCTTTTGCGGGGCTTTCCGTGGACGGGCCATAGCGGTGGGTCCTTTCACGAGGTAGGGGTCGTAGGCGCATCGAGGGGGAAGCGCGTGCCGGTCAGTTCCTCCGACACCGCGCACAGCCGTCGTGCCGCCGAGCCGTCACGTGCCCTCGCGGCCGGTCCGACCAGCGTCGGCGCACCGCGCATGCCCCACAGCAGGTCGGGGCCGACGTAGCTGTCGCCGTCACGAGAGTAGCCAGTGACAACATTGTAGTCAATGCAAACATTGCGCGGAGTAGGCTGACCCCATGCCTGACACCACCGAGCAGCGGCCCTACCACCACGGGAATCTCCGTACGGAGTTCCTCGACGCGGCGGAGCGCAGCCTGAGGGCGCACGGGGTCGAGCAGCTTTCCCTGCGGGACCTGGCACGGGACATCGGCGTGAGCCACGCGGCGCCCCGCCGGCACTTCGCGGACCGCCGCGCGCTGCTGGACGCCCTCGCCGAGTCGGGCTTCGTCCGCCTGGGCGCGACACTGCGAGCCGCGGTGGACGAGATCGACGACGAGGACGACCTACCCGCTCGCCTGCACGCATTCGCGTGGGCCTACGCGCGGTTCGCCACCGAGAACGCCGCACTGACCGGGCTGATGAACTCCAGCAAGCACCGCCCGGGAGCGACCGCGGTCGCCGAAGCCGCCGCAGCCGCGTTCGGGCAGATCAGCGACCTGATCGAAGAGGGCCAGACGCGCGGCGAGTTGGAGGGGTGCGACCCGGAGGACGTCGGACTCATCATCTACGCCACCGTCCTGGGGATCACGTCCATGGTCAACAGCGGGATGATCGAGCCGGAACGGCTCGAAGGCCTCGTGAACACCGCGGTGTCGCAGTTCCTGCGAGGCGCCCGCCCGGCGGGGCCGCGCTGACCTGGCCGCAAGATCATGCCCCGCCTCCGCTCCCCTGGCCGACGGCGCTCGCTGCTGCGGGTGGGCGGGATGGCGTCCAGCAGGAGGATCAGCTGGGTGACGTGGTTACGGTCGCCGCCGGTCAGCAGGACCGCGAGCGGTGTGCCGCGACCATATGTGATCAAATGGCGCTTCGAGCGGACCCGGGCCCGGCCCTGATCGACCGGCGACGGCCCTGTGTGCTTCACCGGGGTCAGCGGCTGGGCGAACTCGCCGACGAGTGCGGCGAGTTCGGCTGCCTCGGAGCATGCGGTGGTGAGGGCTACCAGGAGGTCGGTGTCCATGGGCCGCAGGTGTTCGGGGTGGGTGAGCAGGAGCCGGGTTGCGCGGCGCGGGGTGGTAACCGGCCGGTTGCCCCCGGCTCGTCCCTGGGTGAGGTAGCGGACCAGAAGATTGTGGCTGCCGGTAGCCCTGGGCTTTGATCTCGCGGAATAGCTGGGTGACGGCTACTGCCGGCTCTGCCGTGCGCCGGGTGCGCAGGTGCTCGCGGTAGGGGTGGCCCGGTAGCGGGGGCGATGCGGCCCGCCTAAGGTTCGGGGATGCGGGATTAGCCCTGCGGGATGTGGATGCCGGCCGCGCGCAGGTTCGCTTCGACCAGGGCGTTCAACCGGGCGATGGAGGGTCCCTGGTCTTCCCGGTGGTGGTTGACAAGTCCGTACCGGGCGGCGGCGTCGGACTGGTTCTGAAACCCGGTCGGCATCGTCTGCAGCGCACGGTTGGTCAGCAGATTGGCGGCCATCGCGGAGGCGAGCTCGTCGATCCGTGGGTCGTCGGGATCCCAGGATCTGGCATCCCAGCTGCGCTTGGTCAGCTCGATGAACTCGGGGTCGGCGAGCGAGTGTTCGAGGTTGGTCAGGAAGCTGTCGAAGATCTCCGGAATCAGTGCCCGGGCCAGCACCAGACCCTCGCGTTGAACGGCCATGTAGTCGGGACTGAAGCCGAGATCGGTGAGCCGGTCCAAGATCGCGCAGGCACGGTCGGGCAGAAGGGCCCGGTCGCTGTGGTTGAGCCGGTGCAGCGTGTCGCGGCGTGCGGTGAGGTCCTCGATCTTTTCTGTGAGGCGACGATGGACGTCGTCCAGGGCGGCGGCGAACCTCTCGGGATCGGCGTCGAGCAGGTCGCCGATCTCGGCCAGTGGTACGCCGGCCCCGGCCAGGGTCCTGACCTGGATCAGCCGAAGCAGGTCAGGCGACCCGTAGCGCCGGTAGCCGGAACCGTCGCGTTCCGGCTCGGCGACCAGGTCGAGCCGGTGATAGTGCCGCACCGTCTTGATTGTGACGCCGACGAATGCCGCCGCCTGACCGATCGTGAGCCCGTTCGCCATCGGCTCAGCACACCTCCAGATCGTGGGCGGCCGCGGTCTCGGGGTACGGGTTGCGGGCGATCACAGGGGCGAGGATAGCGCGCAATGTTCAGTATCCATCAGCCCATGGTCGCGGGGTTGACCTTGACCTTGGGTCAGGGTGCACGCTCATCGCGAGGCCGCCTCGAAGGGGTCGGTAGCCACTAGGCCAACTGTCGCGAAATTAAGGAACGACCATGAGCGAGTCTCTCCACACCACAGAGAACTCCGCTGCCGGGCAGGATCGCCCGGAGCTGCGGAAGGCCATCCAGGAGATCGTGGAGTCCGGTATCGCCGGGGTGTCGCTGCGCGTGAACGATGAGTGGGGGGAGTGGGTCGGCAGTGCCGGGGTGGCCGAGCTGGGCGAGGCTGCCAAGCCGCCGGTCAACGGGTACGTCCGGATCGGCAGCAACACCAAGACCTTCACCGCGACCCTGGTGCTGCAACTGGTGGCCGAAGGCAAGATCGAACTGGACGCCCCGGCGGCCGACTACCTGCCCGAGTTCGCCCTTGATCCGCGGATAACGGTGCGGATGCTGTTGCAGCACACCAGCGGGGTGTTCAACTTCACCGGCGAGCTCGTCGAGGACGGGACGGTCGTAGCGGGGATCCCCTCCACCATCTCGGGCCAGGAGTGGTTGGACAACCGGTTCAAAACCTACCCGCCGGAGGAGCTGGTACGGCTGGCGTTGTCCATGCCGGCGCGGTTCGAGCCGGGGACGGGCTGGAGCTACTCCAACACCAACTACGTGCTGGCCAGGCTGCTGGTCGAGAAGGTCACCGGCCGCTCGTGTGCCGAGGAGACGCAGGAGCGGATTCTGGGGCCGCTCGGCCTGTCCGGCACCGTGGTTCCGGACACCTCGCCGGAGATCCCCGAGCCCCACGCCCACGCCTACTACCGGTACGAGGAAGCCGGCCGGCAGAAGACGGTCGACATCACCCGCCAGAACCCCTCCTGGATCTCCGCCGGCGGAGACATGATCTCCACCACCCAGGACCTCCACACGTTCATCTCCGCGCTGGCGGGCGGCAAGCTCCTGCCGGCCGGGCTGCTGGCCGAGATGCGCACGCCGCATGCCGAGAGCGGCTTCGGCCTGGGGCTGCGTGTGCAGGACTCGGGCCCCAACGGCGGCACCCTCCTCTTCCACAACGGCGGCGCCGCGGGCCACGCGGCGCTGATGTACAGCACACCCGACGGCAGCAAGACCCTCACCGCCTCGCTCAACTATGTGGACGATGCCACGATGTCCCTGGCCGGGGCCTTCCTGGCGGCGATGGAGCGGCTCGTCGATGAGGTGTTCGGCGGCGAACAGGCCAGATCGAATGACGAGGTGGCCGAGCCGACGCAGCCAACGGACTGAGCACCTCGCGCCCCGCTGATGGAGCGCCCACTACGGCGAGAGCGAGGGGCAGCCGCGTCAGTACGAGTCGCCCGCCGAGAAGCTCGGCGACCTCTCTGCGGCAGTCACCTACCTGACCGGCCTCCCCTACGTGGACGCGGTCGGCATGGTCGGCGTGTGCACCTCGGTGCCCCACCACCAACCCGAGCAGCCTCACCCGCCATCACACCAGAGGCCCTGACCAGCCAGAATCAAGGTGGCGGAGCTTCAGTGAAGGACGACGACTTACAGATTCACGTCAGTCAAGGACGACCCGACAGTGGCTCTGTCGTTTCGCACTGACACGTCTCGTTAGGATCTCCTGATCATGGACCTGATAATGGGGAACGAGATGGTCACCATCCCACCGGGGCAGGTGACGCTGTCGGACCGGCGGACACAGCGCAGTTGGTCGGTTGAACTTGCGCCCTACCAGCTCGCGGTATCCCCGGTCACCCAGGCGTTGTACGCACAGATCACAGACCAGCAGCCGAGTACCACCCTTGGGGGCCAGTTGCCCGTCGAGTGCGTCTCCTGGTGGGACGCGACGCGGTTCTGCAACGCCCTGTCCCAGAGCGCCGGCCTCACGCCCGCCTACCACATCCGTGCCGAGGCCGAAGTCATCGAGTGGGACGCGTCCGCCGACGGGTATCGACTGCCGACCGAAGCCGAGTGGGAGCACGCCTGCCGTGCCGGGACGACCGGGCCGCGCTACGGGGAGCTCGACGAGATCGGCTGGTACCGCGGAAACTCACACGATCGCATCCACGAGGTGTGCGGCAAACACCCCAACTCGTGGGGGCTTTACGACATGCTCGGCAACGTCTGGGACTGGTGCTGGGACGTCTACGACGCCGAGGTCTATGGCGCCTACAGGGTGCTCCGAGGCGGTGGCTGGTTCGATGAGCACTGGAGTTGCCGGGCCTCCGCGCGGCGCCGCAGCCACCCGACTTTCCAGGTCGACGACGTGGGATTCCGCGTCGCGCGTTCCCTCGTGCGTTGATCCACGTCGTTTGCAGCCGGCCCGCGCGGGGTCGACCTGGCGTTGGCGTGATCCTCACGGTGGCTCAAGACGAGCCGCTGGTCGGCAGGATGATGAAAGCGGGGGCGGTCTTCCGCCGGGGGAGTTGGTGGAGCGACCGGCACCGCGCAACGCGCGCGCATTGCATGCCTGTCTCCTTGCGCTGAAGGAGCACGACTTCGATGCGGCGCCGGCCCCTGTCGGTCTCACCGCGGATGGCCGTGAGCAGCTGACTTTCATCCCTGGCGACGTGGCTCTGCCGCCCCTCCCCGACTGGGCGGTGACGAGTTCTGCCCTCGGGTCGATGGGGAGCCTGCTGCGGCGTCTGCATGAGACCAGCGCGGCCGTCGCGGTCGACACCCGCGCCCAGCGGCCCCCGGGCCTCGCCGACCCGGAGGGGGAACGATGTGGTGCCACAACGATGTGCGCGCGGCAGTACGCGCCCAGCGGGAAGTGGTCCAGTTCCGGCGTATAGGTGAACCGCGTGAGCTCCGCCGGGTCGCCGCTCTCGGCGTAGACCGCGACAACCAGGTTCAGGCGCCAGGGTGTACGTAGCGTCTCCGCGACCCGGGGCCGGGCGGTGAGTCCGGTGAACAGGGCGCCGAGCCGCTCCGGCTCGCCAACGCGGGCAGCCAGGAATGCGGGCCTCCAACTGCCGTACGCCCTCGATCCCTGCGTGAGCCGCGTGTGCTTGAGTCGGGCTGCGGGCCGGTTTCCCGCCTGCTTTCCTAGCACCGTGTTCAAGTCGGAGCGGAAGGTGATGACGAGGGCCGGCGTGCGCTTCCGGCCCAGATTTCTGGCCGGATTGGCGGCTGGTTCTCGCGAACGCGCACCGGCCCGGTCACCGGTCACTACCGTCGTGAACCTTCCGCAGACGGACGCGTGCGACCCGCGCCGACGGTCGTCGGCCTGGTGGACGCGGCAGAGACGAGCCGTTCCAGCGGGCGGCGTCCTTGCTCCCGCACGTGAAGCAGCGGAGGATGGAGACCGGTGTGTGCCGGACGGGGGTGGCGGGCGTGCGCGAGGCGGCTACGGCGCTACGGTGGGAAGCTCCTTTCGACGCTGAGGAGCTTCCGCGGGAGTGGGTCGAGCGGCTGCCGGTGCCGCAAGCGCCGTTACAGGACCGGTTGCGCGCGCTGGGCCCCTTCTTCGAGGTGTCGAGGCGGGGTCCCGTGTACGAGCATCTGCTCGGGGTCGCGATGCTCCGTGCCGGCCAGGTCTTCGGGGCGGCCGCCTCACTGCTTTCGGCGCTCGGCGCGGACCCCCGAAGACGCGGTGCGTGGGTGGACGCGGCCACGGCCTACGCGGCGACGGAGCGGCTCGACCTGGCGATGTGGCTGTTGGCACACGTGGTGAGCGGATTCGAGGACATCGGCCCGCACACCTCCCCCTATCCGAAGGACTCGCCACGTGCCGCGGAAGCCCACAACCGCCTGGTCGCCGTTCGTCGCCAGCACCTGCAACACGTCGACGAGCTGCGCTTCCTCGACCTGCGCACGGCGGTGGATGCGGAGATACGCGAGCATTTGGGCGACGAACCGCTGGGCACGGAACGGCTGTTGCTGCACACCGCGGCGCTGATCTCCCTCGGCGAGGCGCAGGACGCGCTCGAACCGTTCGACCGGGCGGCGGCGCTGCTGGAGGAGGACGGGTGGCCGGTGGCGGGCACGACGCTGGAGCAAATGGCCCGGATCCGCATCGCGGCCGGTCCCGCGCAGGAGCGGGACGAGGTGCTGGCGCTCCTGCGACGGACCGCACCGCACTCGGAGGTGCTGGCGCGTCTGCACAGGCCGACCCTCCTGGAACGGCGCATGGGCGAGCAGGAGGCGTCCTTCGAGGCGCTGCTGCTCACGACGGAGGCCGAGCGTGGGCAGCAGAGCCCGCGCGAGCCGTTGGAGCAGCTGCGGCTGCGCGCCCGCGCCTCCGAACACCCGGAACCGTACCGAGAGGCCCTGTCGCGACTCGACGGGCACCGGAGGAGGGGGCAGCACGATGCAGGATGAGGACCGGCAGGCATTGCCTCTCCAGATCGCGCTCCGCAGCCTGTCCGCCCCCACGTACGAGGAAGTGCTCGACCTGTTCGGGCAGATCCCGCCGGGCCGGCACGGGGAGACGGTGGACTACCTCCGGCAGCATGCCGAGATGGTCGGTGGCTGGGGCCGCGTGTCGCTCGCGGACATGGCGGTGTTCCTCGCCGACCGCTGCGAGGCCCTGGCGTCCGAAACGGCCGCCACCGGGCAGGCGGAGGACTTCGGCGGCGGCGGCGCGGGATTCCCTCAGCTGCTGCGCCGCGCCTGCGCGGCCGGCGGGGTACTGGGCGCCTACCGGGTGCTGGAGGGCCACCGCTCGCTGTTTCCGGACAAGCCGGTGCGGTCCGCGGTGCGGCTGCTGGCGGAGTGGGGTGCCGACCGGACCCACAACGCCCATGCCATCGCCGCGCTGGGGCTGCTCACCGAGGACGGTCCGAGCCGGGTGACAGCCCGTGCCGACTGGGCGAGCCACCTGCTGGAGCAAGGCCGGAACCACCGGGCGCTCTACCACGCGGCCCGCGCGCTCTCGTTGCAGCACGCGGTGGGCGACGCGGGCTCGCTGGTGAACACCTACCTGCAACTGGCGTCGGTGTACCTCGCGATGGACGACATGCCGCGCCGGGCCGAGGTGCTCAAGCAGGCGCTCGTGGCCATGGCCCCGGAGCCCGACGTGTCCTCCTTGGAAGAGGCGACGGTTGCCTACCAGCTCGCGGACACCCTCATCTCCCTGCACCGCTACCGAGAGGCCGTGCCCGCGCTGGAGCGGGCGGAGGCGTTCGCCGCGCGTCCGGACAACGACTCGGACCGTGCGTTCATGCCATCGCGGTCGGATCTCCTCAGCCATCGGGCCCACGTGGCCGAGGCCGTCGGTGCGCTGGGAGCGGCGGCCGACGCCTACCGTGAACTGCTGAAGCTGCCCGAGGTATCGATGCAGGCCGCGCCGCGTACTTCGGTGACGTACGGCCTGGTCTCCTGTCTGGAGCGGACCGACCGCCAGTGGGAGGCGTTCGAACTGCTCAGCAACGAGCTGGAACGCGCCGAGCAGCAGGGGGCGGGGCAGATGCACGCAATACCCTTGCGCTGCATGCTTGCCGGGCTGCTGCTCTCCGGCACCGATCCGCGCCTGCCCCGCGATCTGTTCTCGCTGGAGTCGCAGCTGATGCGCGGCATCTTCGAGATGGCGGGTTCGACCTATCCCTGCGCAGGCGAGCTGTTCGTCACCATGGGCGATCTGGAGCTGTCCGAGGGGTATGACGAGGGCGCGGCGGAATGCTACCGGTACGCCCTGTACGTATCCGGGGACTCCGAGCACACGCGGCAGCCGGAGCAGCTTCCCGAGCGGCTGCGCGAGCGCATGCTGATCTCACAGCTGCTGCCGCTGGGAGGTCCCGAGGAACCTGTCGCCTTCGTCCTGGCCAAGCTGCGCGAGCGCATGCTCCGCTTCCTCCCCTCAAGTCCGCCGATGCTGCCGGACACGTGCCTGCTGGCGTTGCAACGGCTGTGCCGCGTCGAGCGCGCCCCGGAACAGCGCAGGCACCTGGCGGCCCGGCTCACGGAGGGGCTGTGCCGCGCGCAGGAGCGGGAGCCGCAAGGCACCTTGCAGACCCTGACGGTGCCGGTGTGCGAGGCGATCGCCGAGGTTCGCGGACCACTGGAGGCGGCGCGGCTGCTGGAGGAGGTCCTCGCCTCCTACGTCGCCTATGGCCGGCTCCCGGACCCGGACCTGCCCCTGGGCCTGGCCCGGCTACTGCTGTGGACACCAGGCGGGCACCGACGGGCCTTCGAAGTCCTGTGGCACCACCGCGCCCTGCGGTTGCGCACGCGGGAGCTGCATCCGGTGCTCCAGGACGCGGACCAGGCGGCTGGACTCGTACTCCCCCTGTACGAGGCGCTGCTGTCCTTGCTGTACGAATACCGCGAGGACCTGCCGTTGCCCGACGACCGCCCGCCGGGGCTGCTGGCCTTCGACCTGCACGAGGAGGCGAAGGCGCGCGGGATAGCCGAGGACCTGGCCCGGATGCCGCTGGCCGAGCCCGTACGCGTACCGCAACAGGTGTGGGAGAAGGAGCAGCAACTGCTCTCCGCGCAGCGGTTGCTGGCGGGCGGGCAGCGTCCGGACAGGGCCTGGATCTGGCGCGAGTACGGGCGGGTACTCGAACCCCTGTATCAGGCGCTGGAGCCGGTCGCGCCGGAGTACGTGCGGCTGCGCACTGCCCAACCTGCGGACTCCTCGCAGGCATTGCGGCTGCTGGACGACGCCGCCCCGGAGGGAGGCATGGTGCTGGCCTCCTACTTCACCGGCGAATCGGAGACCTTCTGCTTCGTGCTGGCCTCCGGCGAGGACGCGCTGTGGTGGTACCGCATCCCGATGGGGCGAGCGGAGCTCCATGCGGCCGCGGAGCAGATCCGCCTCGTTGTCGACGGCGACCGCTCCGCGTTCCCCCCTGTCCCGCCGATCAAACCGCGGCGGCCCGCCCCGCTGCCCTTGGACGGCCTGACCGAGCAACTGCTGCCGTTCCACGAGCTGCTGGCGGGGCGCGAGCTGCTGTGCGTGGCGCCGCACGGGCCGCTGCCCGTACTGCCTCTCGGCGCGATGCGGCTGCCGGACGGCCGGTACTGCATCGAGCAGACGGCCCTCGTGTACACCCCGAGCATCTCCGCCCTGGCCGTTCTGCGCGCCGCGAAGCCGGCCGGTTCGGGGGCCGTGCTGTGCGTACGGGTGGCGGCGGAGGAGGATCTGCAGGGCAACGGCACCGGATTCGAGGCCGACGCGCTCCGCACCGGCCCCGGCTGGCGGCTGTCCTCCCTCGCCGGGACGGAAGCCACCCCGGACGAGGTCCTCGCCGGCCTCGAGCGGGCCGACCTTGCCTACATTGCCTGCCATGGGTACCAGGACCACAGCGACCCGGAGAACTCCGCCCTGCTGCTCTCCGACGGCACCGACCGCCCCA
Source organism: Streptomyces sp. NPDC005791 (assembly GCF_042871485.1). NCBI lineage: Bacteria > Bacillati > Actinomycetota > Actinomycetes > Kitasatosporales > Streptomycetaceae > Streptomyces > Streptomyces sp. NPDC005791. Next base: position 353,741 of record NZ_JBIAIP010000006.1, on the reverse strand, counting down.
GCCGGCACGCTGACCCTTCTTCGCAACGGGCGCGGCGGACCTTTCTCCGGGCTCGCGACCTGACCGGCTCGCGCACCCCGTCCCGCGTGATGCTGCGCGCCTGCTCGGTCGGCTGGCACGAACCGGACCACCCTGGCGAGGATTTCACCGGCCTCCCCCGCGCCCTGCTGCGCGGCGGCACCCGCACGGTCCTCGCCCCGATCTGGCAGGTTGACCGCACGAGCTCCGCCGCTCTGCTCGACGAGGTGATCGGCGGGGTGATGGACGGCCGTCCGCTGTGGCGCGCGCTGTGGGACGCGCAGCGGCGCATGCTCGCCGACACGGACCACGTCTACCTGTCCCACCCATACCACTGGGCGGCGTTCGTTCCGCTCGGAGACTGGAGCTGACATGGCCGACGACATCCACGCCGAACGGTGGGCCGCCCTGCCGGACCGGACCGTCCTGCTCGCACTGGAGGAGGCGGCCCACGAACTGGGCCGCACCTACCCCACCGGCCTGACGAACGCGTTCGAAGCGCACGAGGTCCTGAAGGCACTGTTCGCGCAGGCGGGTGCCGGGGCTCCCCCGCTTCGGGCGGACGATCCCTCGGCCGCCGCGCGCCGCGTGCTGGCCGCACTCGCCCGCGAGGAGGGCGCGCGGAAACTGGTCGAGGAAGTCCTCGCCGACCCGCCGGAGGACGACCAGATGGGAGGCGACGACCTCGTTGCCGACCTGACCGTCCTTGCCGGCGTCCTTGCCTTCCTCCGCCTGCACGTCACCTTCCGGTTCAAGCGCAACGACAGCCGCAACACCGTCGAGTTCCGCCTTGAGAAGAAGCCCCTCAGCGACGGCACTCTTGCCACCCTCGTCCGCACCGTCCTCAGCCTGATGAACCGCGAGCCGTGATTCCACGAGGTCGAGGAGCCGATGTTCGACCGCGGCGTGATCGTGTCCCACGAGACGCTCCACCGCCTCCGCGATACCCGGGTCGACCTGGGACGGCACCACGGCCTCGCGGTGCGCTTCGAGGGCGCGGCGGGCACGGTCGGCTGGGCTCCGGTTCGGCGGCGACCGTGGCGGGGCCGGCTTTCATGGGCGCGGGCACCATGTGCAGGGCGTGGACGTACGCGTTCGGCACTTACGCGTTGGCCGCCTCGATCAGCTTCGGCGCGCTCCAGCGCAGCTGCGTCCGCAGGCCGGGGCGTCGGTGACGACGTCCGGGCGGCCGGTGTCCGCGTCGAACGCCACCGCGTGGGCGCGTTCGGGCACGGCCGCAGCGAGGATGCCGTCGCAGGGGGCGAGGATGTTTCCGCCGGCGGCCGGGGCTGCCATGCCGCGCTGCGTCATTATCACCCCGGTCGCGCTCCCCCAGCCCGAGAGGCTCGCGGCCGTCCCGGCGTACGTCGGTGCCGGTGCGGCGCTTGACTTGTGCACGCCTGTCTCCGAGGTGGCCCGGGCGTATGTGACGACGGTGGAAGGCTCCGCGCAAGGCCAGACCATACGCCCGTGACTGACAGACGGGCCCGGCCCGCGGCCCTGGAAGGTGGCGGGCCGACGGCCTGGGCGAGAGTCGGCCGACCTCGGCTTCGGCTCGGGCTCGTGCTGGCGAGGCGGTAGGAGTCGGTGCCGGTCTCGATGATGGTGCTGGGCCACAGGGTCCGCGCGACAAGGCCCCTACGCCGCGCTCGGCCCCGGCCGCTTGCCCTCTCCTTCCGCGGGTACCAGCGGTGCACTGACCGAGGAGAGGAGCTCGTGGTGTCCGAAGCGCGTGACGTGGTGGCCGTGATTCTCGAGGACCATCGCACCATGGAGGAGTTGCTGCGGCGGATGCGCAGCGTCGAGGAGGACCGAGGGGCGGCTCTCAGTGACTTCGCCGCGCTCCTGATCGCCCACGGAGAGGCGGAGGAGGCCGAGGTGTACCCCGCGCTCAAGCGGTTCCGGAACGTGGACAACGAGGAAGTCGAGCACGGAGAAGAGGAGCACCACGAGGGCAACAAGGCTCTCCTCTCCCTGATGGAAGTGGAAGAGGTCGGCTCCGACGAGTGGGACGAGAAGCTGGAGGCACTCGTCACGGCCGTCACCCACCATCTCGACGAGGAGGAGCGCACGATCCTCAACGGAGCACGGGAGAGCGTGCCGGACGCGCGTCGCGCCGAACTCGGCGCGGTCTTCATCCGGGACAGGGAGAAGCACCTGAAGGCCGGCTGCGGGACCATCGACAGCGTCCGCGCGGTGGTCCGGGAGCACTGAACCTCGCAACGTGTGCGCGGCACCCGTCCGGACAGGCCGGCCGGGTGTCGTCGGCCGACGCCCGCTCCTCCGCGGAGCATGGACCAGAAGGCGGTACCCGTCGGGATGCCGGCCCGGCTGAAGGGGCGGAATGCGGCCCGAGGTGACGCGGAGTCCCGTCCACGCTTCCCGTGCCGGCCCCCGCCGCCAGCCTCCGTCGGTGCGTGTTGACTTCAGCGCCTAGTGCAGATTCACTAGAGCGACACTGATGTCCACGCACTATGAGCTAGTGCCGTGGCAGCTGACAACAGGGGCCCTCCCCTCCCGCAGGAAGGGCTCGTGGGGCCGCGCTGCGCGGATACGCGCCGCATGTGAAGACGGAGAGGTGCGGACGCTTTGACCCTTCACCCGTTCACGTCGCATGCCGTGGTTCATTCGGGCCTCGCGCGCGTGACCCTGGTCGGCGAACTCGACCTGGACACGTCCTCCTTCGTCCATGATGCGGTCACGGCTTGTCTGACGGAGCAGCCGACGAGCCTCTGCCTCGATCTGACCGGCGTCTCCTTCTGCGACTGCGCCGGCCTGAGCACTCTGCTCAGGGCACGGACATCCGCACTACGGGCAGGCGTGGATCTTGTCCTGGAAGGAGTCGGGTCACAGTTGGCACGGCTGCTCTCCCTGACCGGGTCCGACGACCTCTTCGCCGTGAGCGACGCGCGTACGAGCACGGAGTCGGCTCGCTGCGCGTGGGAAACAGCCGCACCTCCCTCCGACACCGCGACCGCGGCGGCCGGGCTGTCACCACTCCGGGACCTTCCGGCATGATGCGTGTGTCCGCCACCTGCAAGGATGCACCGATGCCTTCATCTCCCCCGCACAGCCGACCGGTCAGAATTCTGTTGGTCGAGGACCACGACATGGTGGCCGAGGCCATGTGCCTCGCCCTGGAGCGTTCACCCGATCTGCAGATCGTGGGTCGGGCGGCGTCGGTGGCGTCGGCGCTGTCCGACGCGAGGCGATGTGAGCCGGACGTCGTGCTGATGGACCGACGTCTGCCGGACGGCGACGGGGTGACCGCCATCGCCGACATGCTGGCGCTCGTGCCGGATGTGCGCGTACTGATCCTCGCGGGCGAGGGCAGCGGGTCGGTGGCCGCGCGCGTCGCGGAGACCGGCGGAGCCGGCCTGATCCTCAAGGCCCGGGGGCTGAGCGAACTGGAGGACGCCGTCCGCAGGGTGGCAGCGGGCGAGATGGTGTTCAGCCAGGATTTGCTGGGCGACGTGCTGGAACGGTTGACCGGCAGGGCCCCCGGGCTCGGCGCGAATCTGACTCCGCGGGAGCGGGAGGCTCTCCACCTGCTGGGGGAAGGGCACACCACTGCGGAGATCAGCGATGAGCTGGGGGTAGCCCTCAACACGGGGCGCAACCACGTCCAGCGGATTCTGGAAAAACTGGGAGCACGTTCCCAGCTGGAAGCCGTGACGATCGCGCGACGTGAAGGGCTCCTCAAGTGACGCTGGAACGTCCGCACAAGCGGGCGCGGAAGCAGGCGGCTCCGCTGTCGGAAACGGCCTTCACGCTGCTGGTTCAAGGAGTGCTGGACTACGGCATTTTCATGCTCGACCCGCAGGGTTACATCATCAGCTGGAACGCGGGGGCGGAGCGGATCAAGGGGTACCGCGCCGACGACATCCTCGGACAGCACTTCTCGGTCTTCTACCCGCCCGAGGACCAGTCGGCGGGCAAGCCGCAGTGGGAACTGGAGACCGCGGTGGCCGAAGGCAGACTGGAGGACGAGGGCTGGCGCGTCCGCCAGGACGGTTCCCGGTTCTGGGCGAACGTGGTCATCACCGCCCTGTGGGACGAAGAAGGTGTGTTGCAGGGATTCGGCAAGGTCACCCGCGACATGTCCGAACGGCGGGCAGCGCAGCAGGCCCTCAGCGAGCGGAGACGGTTGTTCGACCACCTGGTCCAGGCGCAGGAGACGGAACGACGCCGCATCGCGTGGGATGTCCACGACGACTCCATCCAGGCCATGGTCGCTGTCGGGATGCGGCTCGAACTGCTGGCGGAGCGGGTGCCGGAGGCGCACTCCGCGGAACTGCAGCGTCTCGACGCGGCGGTGCGCGAAGCGATCGGCCGTCTCCGGAGCCTGACCTTCCGGCTGCACCCGCCCGGGATCGACAGGCACGGCCTGGTCGAAGGGCTCTCGAGCCACCTGGACGACGTCGTCCGCTCCGCCTGGGGGATGGACTACTCCTTCGAACACAAGCTGGACCGCGAGCCCACGCCGGAGACGGCCATCACCATCTTCCGTATCATTCAGGAAGCATTGCTGAACGTGAACAAGCACGCCCGTGCCACCAGGGTCGACGTCCGCGTCACGTCCGCCGACGGGGGCATCGTGACACTGGTCGCGGACGACGGGACCGGCGCACCTCGTTCCGAGGACGGCGCCCGAGACCACTTCGGTGTCGTCGAGATGCGGGAGAGGGCCGAGACGGCCGGAGGCTGGTGGTCCATGCACAGCCGCCCCGGCACGGGCACGACAATCGAATTCTGGGTGCCGAACCCACTCCCGCTTCCGGCGTCGGCGCCTACGGGTGGTACGCCGTGACCGCGGAGACACCGGACGGCTCCCCCGGTCCCCGGCTAGGTGTGATCCTGTGCGACGACAACGAGATGCTCCTGGAGACCCTGAGCGAGGTCGTTCAGGCACAGCCCGATCTCGAAGTGCTGGGCACCGCGTGCAACGGCGAGCAGGCGGTTCGACTCGCGGAGCGTCATCAACCGGACCTCGTGATCCTGGACGTCCGCTTCCCCGGCGGCGGGCCCTCGCTCGCCAGGGACATCGCACGGTGTTCACCGGCGAGCCGCATCGTGGCGTTCTCCGCGTACGACGACAAGGGCTCCGTCCAGCAGATGACGAGCGCCGGTGTGTGTGAGTACGTACTCAAGGGCGCGAGCAACCGGGAACTCCTGGCGGCGTTGCGCAGGGCGGCGACAGGAACCCGCTGAAGCAGCCGAGGCAGGGACGGTGACCGACGGATGACTCCGCCGGCTCATTCCAGTCCCATGTGGAGGCGCAGGACGAGTCCCTGTGCCACGGCCCGGATCTCGACCAGATCGCAGACCTGGTGCATGATCCACACCCCTCGGCCACCGGTCGATGCCCGGGGGTCGGGCCGGCGGCGGCCGGTGAGGGGATCGGCCAGCAGTCCCTGGTCCCGGATCTCCGCGACGAGCTCGCCGTCGGCGCGCCACATGCGCAAGGTCCCGCTGCCGCCACCATGGCGGACCGAGTTGCTGGTCGCCTCACCGATGGCAAGGAGCCAGTCCGTGCGGCGAACCGGCGGCAGTCCGGCGGCGGCCGCCCATCGGTCGGCCTGATCGCGCACGGACGCCAGCCCCTGCTCGCCGAAAGGGACGACGACGGCATCCGACGGCTCCGGGAGCGGGGTGTCACAGTCGCGGCAGACCTCGTGAGGATCGGTGTAGCGGGAACTCTCACGGTACGCCCCGGGATCACCGACGACCGGGTGGGTGCGGTAGGCCTGTGCCAGCACGTACTCGGGCAACGCCGTGTCGTAGGGACACAGGATACTGACCGGACGTCCGGTGAAAGCGAGGTTGATCAGTGCTTCGTGGCGGGTCGCCTCCCACGCCTCCGCCGGCGTACGTCCGACCCAGATCGGCTCTCCGACGATCGACACCTGGGTACGTGTGTCCCCCGCACGTTCCGCGAAGTCCTGGAGCATCGACAGGATGCGTCCCGGGTTGCGTCCCGCCTGGTGCATGTCCACCCAGCTGACACGCTTGTGGTCGCCGTCGACCAGCTCCTGCAGCAACGGAAGGCGTGGGCCGGGCACAGCCACCAGCACGGAGTGCTCGTGGTCCAAGGCGTCCTGGACGAAGGTCCCGACCCCGTCGAGGTACTCGTGGTCGGTACCGTAGAACAGGGCCGGGTGGTGGAAGGCGGCCTGCCGGCCGGGGTCGGCCGAGGTCGGCCCGTACGTAGTCATCGGTCCACGACCTCCACCACGGAACTCAGCTCCGGGAACAGTTGCAGTAGTCGCCGCAGCGGCGAAGGTGCCTGCCATACCTTGAGCGGCGAGCCACCCGGCTGCCCGGCCGCGGCGTCGGCCAGAACGGCCAGTGAAGCCGCGTCGATGTGACGCAGGGCAGCGAGGTCCAGCTCCCTCTGCCGGTCTGACGCACCTGAGATGACGGCAGCCGCGGCAGCGACCGTGTCACGTGTGTCGTATCCGGCCGATCCGGACATCCTCAGGCCCGGCCGGTCCGCCAGCGGAGTCACCCGCAGAGCCGGTCCTGCGTGCGGTTCACCCCGGTGCGTCAGGTGGGCGCTCGCCAGGAGACCCACGTACTCGTCGGTCATCAGGCGGCGGTCGTAGAAGCACCACGCCGTCAGCGGCAAGCGCGCGAAGACCTCCTCGTGTACGCGCAGTTCGTACTCGAGCAGCCGGTCGGCACCGGCGATGTCCCGCGCCCCCCAGGACATCTCGCCGATCGCCCGCAGCCCTCGGTATCCCGCGGCACAGGCCGCATCCGCCGCCTCGAACCACATCCCGATCATCGCGTCCGGATCGAAGCCGGAACAGGCGAGACAGGTCTGCGCGGCGACCGACACGGACAGCTGGCCGCGGGTCACGGCGCCCGCCGCGTCGATGCCCGCGTCGGTCAGCGCCCGCATCACACGCTCGGGGGCGGTGGTGTCCGCGAAATACCGCACCTGCTCGCACTTTTGCAGGCCGCTGCGGACGAAGGCGGCAAGGTGGTCGGCCCACTGGCGGTCGTCGGAGAAGACCACGCTGGAGTGGCGGCCCCCCGGCGACTCCCGCCCAGGGGGCGCCGCCACTCCTCGTGCCCTCGTCATGTCGCTCCCCCTGTCCCGCCCGGTGCAGCCTTCCCGAACATGGAAACACACGGATGCGCTGCGCCCGGTGCCGCCGGGCGCCCGGAGCCGTCGGCCGGCTGCCCCACAGGGCGCCGGCCTCGCCCTCGCTCCGCAGGAAAGCGGCCCGCGGGTAAACGGGCGGGGCCGCGGCCTGGGTGTCAGAGCATGATGAGCAGGCGCGTATTCGTCTTGCGCTTTCTGTCCACCGGACGACTCTGCACGTACACCTCCAGCCGGGGTGTTCCCCGCCTTGACGGAGACGGTCCCGTGGAGGCCCGTACCGAACAGCAGGCTGCGCGCTGCGTCGCCCGTGTACGCGCGGTCGGTGTTCCTCTCCACCACGATGACCTCCTTGTCGGCCTTCAGCAGCCGGTACTTGTCGGCCGGGACCGGTTCGAGGCCGGGAGGGCACCCATCTTCGCCGTGATCCTGTCGAGCCACGGGCCGAGGCGTTCTCCTCACCGTCCGTGACGACGATCTGGAGGAAGCCGTGCTCGCCGTACTCCTCCTCCTCCCAGATGTGCCCCAGGTCGTCCAGGGACCTGAGGGATGCCTCGATGGGGCCGTGGCGCCGTTGTCGACCTTGGACAGGCCCCGCATGGACGGCAGGTGCTGCACGTTCATCTCCCAGACCAGGTTCTCCACCTGTGGTCGAAGGAGAACAGGGCACGTGCGCGGTCTCCGACGGACCGGATGGAAGGCCCGTCGGAGACGCCCGCCCGGCAGGCACCCGCTTGGGGCGGATGGATGTCGGGCGGGCACCGTGCCGTGCCCGGCTTCGCGGGTTTCCGGCTGTGGTCAACGCCGCGCGACGGCGGAAGGGAGTTCGAGCATGATGTGCTCCTGTTCGCCGTACATGACCGTGCTGGTGCGCCGGAAGCCGTGCTTCTCCAGCAGCCGCACCGAGCCGGTGTTCCCCGCGAAGGGGTCGGCGTACAGAGGCCGCGTCGTCTCCCGGCCGAGGAAGAGCGCCAGCGCCTGCGAGCCGACGCCCCGGCCCCAGTACTGCCGGCCGAGCCAGTACCCGATGAAGCGCCTTTCCTCGTCCCACCACGCCACCAGGTTGCCCGCCAACTCCCCGTCCACAGTGACGGCTTGCACCAGGACGGTGGGGTCGCCCAGGACCTTCGTCGTCCAGTGCCTCATGAAAGCCCCGCGCTCCCGGGGCGGGAAGTTCGACCGGCGTACGGCCTCCGGGTCGTGTTCCTGGGCGAGGAACACCTCCAGATCGGCCTCGACGACATCTCGCAGACGCACCTGTTCAGTCATGTCAGCGGAGTCTGCCACCCGCCTCTGACAATCCCGGGCGGCAGACGTCCGCGCCCGTCGCTACACCGTGGCCCGCGCCCCCCGGGGAGTGGGCAGGAAGCCCGTTTCCTGGAAGTAGGCCAGGTAGCGGGCGAGGGTGTCGTCGGTCAGGGACGGCAGGTGTACTCCCAGGGCCGCCACGGCCTCGGCCGTCCGGCTGGAGTCGAAGGCGCGGTGGTCCGTCGCCTCGTGCCGGGTCTGCCCCCCGTCACCGAGGAACAGTTGCGCCGCGTTGTCGTGCTGCGCCGCGACGAGGGCCTGCCAGTGCGGCGCGGGGACGGTGTGCAGCTCGTGGCCCAGCCGGGCGGCCACTTCGAAGACACGATCCAGCCCTGGCGCGTCCGGGTTGGTGAGGTGGTACGTCTCGTCACCGCTCCGGCCGGAGGCACAGAGCGCCACCACCGCGCCGCTGACGTAGTCCACGGGCACCCAGTCGGTCGACCCGTGCGCCAGGTCCGGCACCGCGCCCGCCTGAAGGCACCCCTTGATGAGCTGCCACAGCAGATCGCGGTCCTGGCATGCGCCGGTGGTGGTGTCACCGCTGATGCGGCCGGGCCGGTGGACGGTCACGGGCAGGCCGCGTTCGCGGGCCAGACCGACGAGTTGCTCGGCGACCCACTTGCTCTGCGCGTACCCGTCGGGGAGATCGGAGGCGGGCCCCGTCGGGGACGACTCCGTGACGGTGGCGGCACCGGAGCCGGACACCGGGGCGTAGACGCTCGTGGTCGAGACGTAATGCATCCCGGGTGAGCCGGAGTCGGCGAGCAGGCGCAGCAGCTCCTCGGTTCCGGTCACGTTGGAGGCGCGCAGATCACCGTACGCCGCTGCGAAGTTGACGCGTGCGCCGTTGTGGACGACGGGGCCGAGACGGCGCACCAGGGCGGCCCGGTGCCCGGGGGACAGACCGAGGCCGGGTGCGGCGAGGTCCCCGGGGACAGCGCGGATCAGGTCCGCGTACCGGGGACGCCACAGGCCGTAGCGCTCCAGGTTGGCCCGCAGCCGGTGTCGGCCGTGCCGCTCGTCCTCGGCCCGTACCAGGCAGTCGACCGGGCCACCGGTGGTTTCCATGAGGTCGCGCAGGAGGAAGGCGCCGAGGAAGCCGGAGGCGCCGGTCAGGAGGGGCCGGGCTGAAGGACAAGAGGTCTTGCGGGCGGGGGCGGGCACCGGAGCGGCTCCGGTCCGGCCCGCGCCCGTGATGTCGGCCGCGAGGCGGACCTCGGCGGCGAGGTCCGGTGTGAGGGCGCGCTCTCGGCTCTCCTCCCCCGCCCCGGCGTCCAGGAGCCGGGCGACGCCCTCGACGGTGGGCGCGGCGAACAGGGCGCGCAGGGAGGGGCGCCGGCCGCAGCGTTCCCCGATCCGCTGGGCCAGCGTCACGGCGAGCAGCGAGTGACCGCCGAGAACGAAGAAGTCGTCCGTGACGCCGACCTCGGGTACGCCGAGCGTCTGCGCGAATATCTCGCACAGGACACGTTCGCGAGCGGTGCCCGGGGCCCGGCCGCCGGCCGGTACGGCCTGCTCGGGTGCGGGCAGCGCCCGCCGGTCGGTCTTGCCGTTGGGGGTGACGGGAAGGACGTCGAGCCGTACGTGGGCGGAGGGGGCCATGTGGGCGGGCAGGGTTGCGGCGAGGTGTGCGCGCACCTCGCCCTCGTCGGGGCCCGCCGTACCGTCCGCGGGCACGGTGTAAGCGACCAGACGCCGGTCGCCAGGCCGGTCCTCCCGGACGACGGCGCAGGCCGCGGCGACGCCGGGCAGGGCGGTGAGCGCGGCCTCGATCTCCCCCAACTCGATGCGGAAGCCGCGGAGTTTGACCTGGTCGTCGACCCTGGCGACGTAGACGAGCTCCCCGTCGGCCGTCCAGCGCACCAGGTCACCGGTGCGGTACATACGGCCACCCGACCGGTCGAAGGGGTCGGCCACGAAGCGGGTCGCGGTCAGGGCGGCCCGGCCGTGGTACCCGCGGGCCACCCCCTCTCCGGAGACGTACAGTTCGCCGACGACGCCGGGCGCCACGGGGGCCAGTCGGCCGTCCAGGACGTGGACGCGGGTGCCGTTGACGGGGACGCCGATGGGCACGGTGCGGCCGGGGGCGAGTGGACCGTCCGCGTGCTGGAAGGTGCTCATGGTCGCGCAGACGGTGGTCTCGGTCGGGCCGTAGGCGTTGACGAGGAACCGGTCCCGCGCCCAGGCGTGGACCAGGGCGGGCGGGCAGGCCTCGCCGGCGAGGACCATCGTGGTCCCCGCGGGCACCGAGCCGGGCGGCATCACCGCGAGGGCGGCGGGCGGCAGGGTGAGATGGGTGATGCCCCGCTCACGGACCAGGGCCGCGAGGGTGGGGCCGGGCAGCAGGGCGTCGCGTTCGTCGATCTCCAGGCATGCCCCGGAGAGCAGTCCCATGCACAGCTCCCAGAAGGCGGCGTCGAAGCTGACGGACGCCATGTGCAGCACCCGGCTGCCCGGGCCCACGCGCAGCCGGGTGCTCTGCGTCCTGGCCATGGCGCCGGCGCCCCGGTGGGTGACCACGACGCCCTTGGGGCGGCCGGTGGAGCCGGAGGTGTAGATGACGTAGGCCGGGTGCGCCGGGAGCAGGGCCCGGGCGGCGCCGCTGGGAGCCGCCGCCGGGCTCTCCGTGAGGTCGCCCGCGTACAGGTGCGGCACCTGCGAGTCGGGAAGCCCGCGGTGGATGGCGGGCGTGGTGAGGAGCAGGCGCGGCCTGGCGTCGTCGAGCATGTACGACAGGCGCTGGGCCGGATAGTCCGGGTCGAGCGGCACGTACGCCGCCCCCGCCTTGAGGACTCCGAGGAGGGCCACGACGAGGTCGTGGGTGCGGGGAAGGGCGACGGCGATCCGGTCCTCGGGGCCGATGCCCCGCGCCGCGAGGTGACGGGCGAGGGTCTCCGCGCGGGCGTCGAGCTCGGCGTAGGTGAGGGTGGTTCCGGCGTCGCGGACCGCAGGGGCGTCCGGGGCGAGCCGGACCCGCTGTCCGAAGAGCGTGGGAACCGTCGACTCCGGCACGTTCTCGTCGGGCCCGGCCCCCCAGGCGGCGATACGGGCGTGCTCGGCGGGGGTGAGCACGTCGTAGGTGCTGAGCGGGCGGTCGGGGTCGGCGGTCACGGAGGCGATCAGCAGGACGAGCCGTTCGGCGAGGTCGCGGACCGTCGCCGCGTCGAAGAGCTCCGTCGCGTAGTCGACAGCGGCCCGCATACCGCTGGGCCTGCCGTCGGCGTCGTAGGTCTCGGTGAAGGTGAACGACAGGTCGAACTTGCTGACTCCGGGATCGACGGGCAATCCGACGGCTGTGAGGCCCGGCAGGTCCAGGGGCGCGGCGGCGGTGTGGTTCTGGAGGATGAGCATCGTCTGGAAGAGCGGGTGGTGGTTCTGCGAGCGTGCGGGGTTGAGCAGTTCCACCAGGCGCTCGAAGGGCACGTCCTGGTGCGCGTAGGCGGAGAGGTCGAACTGCTTCACGCGGTCGAGCAGTTCGCGGAAAGTGGGGTCACCTGTCAGGTCCGTGCGCAGCACGAGCGTGTTGACGAAGAAGCCGACGAGGTCCGAGGCCGCCTCGTCGGTGCGTCCGGCGACGGCTGTGCCCAGCGGGATGTCATCGCCCGCACCGTGCCGGGAGAGGACGGTCGCCAGGGCGGCCTGGAGCACCATGAAGACACTGCATCCGCAGGCGCGGGCGAGGTCCGCCACCGCCCGCGCGGTCGTGGGACCGAGGGCGAAGCCGTGGGTGGCGCCGGTGTGCCGGGGTGCGGCGGGACGCGGCCGGTCCCGGGGGAGTTCGACCATCTCCGGCAGCCCGTCCAAAGCGCTTTTCCAGTGGGCCAGCTGTCGAGAGACGAGGCTTTCGGGGTCGTGTCCGTCGCCGAGCAGGCGACGCTGCCAGAGGGTGTGGTCGGCGTAGTCGACGGGGAGTTCCGTCCAGGCCGGCGCCTGGCCCTGCGTCCGGGCACGGTAGGCGACGCCGAGGTCGCGGGTGAGGGGCGCCAGGGACGAGCCGTCGGCCGCGATGTGGTGGACCACGAGGACCAGCACGTGGGCGTCGTCGGCGAGGCGCAGCAGGGTCGCCCGGAGAGGGAGACGGCTCTCGATGTCGATCGGTGCGGTCGCGGCGGCTCCGATCCGGTCGGGGAGCCTTTCCTCGTCGGTCACCTCGACGGTGAACGGGAGGCGGACGTCGTCCGGGGCGGTGATGTGCTGGCACGGCCGGCTGTCGTACTCGGGAAAGACGGTACGCAGCGCGGCGTGCCGGGTGGTGACGTCGCGGAGGGCCTGGTACAGGGCTTCCGTGTCGAGCGCTCCGTCGAGGCGCACGGCGAAGGGGATGTTGTAGGTGGCGGAGGGGCCTTCGAGGCGGTGGAGGAACCACAGGCGCTGCTGTGCGTAGGACAGCGGGAGCACGGCGGGGCGTTCCTGCGGTACGAGGGCGGGACGGGCGGAGCGGCCGGCGTCCCGCAGAGCGCCGGCGAGCGTGGCGACGGTGGGGTTCTCGAAGAGGGTGCGGATCTCGGTCTCCGTGCCCAGGGCGGTGCGGACGCGGCCGACGAGGCGGGTGGCCAGCAAGGAGTGGCCGCCCAGGGCGAAGAAACTGTCGTCGAGGCCTACGCGGGCCACACCCAGCACGTCGGCGAACAGCCCGGCGAGGATCTCCTCGTGGGCGCTGCGCGGCTGACCGCCCACCGCGCCGGCCCGGGAGGCGGGCACGGGCAGCGCCGACCGGTCGAGCTTGCCGTTGGGAGTCAGCGGCAGGGCGTCGAGCGGCTGGATGGCGGCCGGCACCATGTAGGCGGGCAGTTGCCGTCCGACGTGCGCCGCGAGCAGGTCCGGGTCCGGGGTGCGTCCGGCGGCGGGGACGACGTAGGCGGTCAGGGTGCGGTCGCCGGGCACGTCCTCGCGGACCAGGACGCACGCGGCACGCACGGCCGGGTCGGTGCGCAGGACCGCTTCGATCTCGGCGGGCTCGATGCGGTGGCCGCGGAGCTTTATCTGCTGGTCGGCTCGGGCCACGTAGTGCAGGGTGCCGTCGGCGCTCCGGCGCACGAGGTCACCGGTGCGGTACATCCGCTCCCCCGTGCCGGCGAACGGGTCGGCGACGAACCGGGTGGCGGTGAGGCCGGGACGCCCCAGGTAGCCCCGCGCGACACCGGCGCCCGCCACATACAGTTCGCCCTCCGCGCCGGGCGGCACGGGCGCCATCGCCGCGTCGAGGACGTAGGCGCGCATGCCGTCGAGCGGCCGGCCGATGGGGGGCACACCGCCGGGGGCGTCGCCGGGGCGGACGCGGTGGAGGGTGGCGAAGGTGGTGGTCTCGGTGGGTCCGTAGACGTTCAGGAAGGCGGTGCCGGGGTGCGCGGCGGCGAGGCTCTGGAGGACTCCAGGGGCCGCGTTCTCGCCTCCGGAGGCGGCCAGACGCAGCATGCCGAGGGCGTCGGGGCCGGTCTCCGCGATGACGTTGAACAAGGCCGTCGTCAGGAACGCCGCCGTCACACCGTCCCGGCTGACGAGGTCTCGGAGCACCGCGGGCTGGAGGGTGCCCTCGGGGGCCACGACGACGCGGCCCCCGTTGAGGAGCGGCGCCCAGATCTCGAAGGTGGAGGCGTCGAAGACGTACGCCGAGTGCATGAGGACCGCGTCGGCCGCGCCGTCGCCCCACGTCCGGTCGGACGCGAGGGCGGTGATGTCGGCGTGGGTGATGCCGACGCCCTTGGGCAGGCCGGTGGAACCGGAGGTGAACATCACGTAGGCGAGCCGGGCGCCGCCGGTGACGGCGGGAAGGGCCCCCGGAGCGGCTGGTGCGCCCTGCCGGACCCGGCCCGCGGCGTCGACGGTCACGACGTGTACGTCGGGGCCCAGTCGGCGTACCCAGGGGTGCGTGGGGGCTGCCTCGTCGACGACCACGGCGCGCAGGGCCGACACCTCGGCGACGCGGGTGAGCCGTTCGGCGGGCCAGCGCGGGTCGAGCGGCACGTATGCGGCGCCCGCGCGCAGGGTCGCCAGGGAGGCGGTCACCAGGGCCCTGGAGCGGCCCACGAGGATACCGACGCGGGCCTCCACCCCGACGCCGAGACCTGTCAGAGCCGCACCCAACGCCTCGGACACCGCGTCGAGCTGCCGGTAAGTCAGGTGGTCACCGGCCTCGGACACGGCGACCGCGTCCGGGTGCAGGGCAGCGCGCCGGGCGAGCGCGGACGGGATGCTCTCGTCCGGGTTGCCGCCACGGAGCTCGGCGCCGCGTCCTTGGGAGAGCAGCGTCTCGCGCTCCCCGTCCAGCAGCACCGGGAGCGCGTCGGCGCGACGGTCGAGCCCTTCGGCCATCGCGGTCAGCAGGCGCCGCATGCGGGCCACCGTACGGGCCACCTCCTCGCGTTCGAGGACGGCCGTCCGGTAGCCGAAGGTGATCTTCAGTGCGTCGCCCGGGGCGATGGTGAGGGTGAGCGGGTAGTGGGCCGCGTCCGAGCCGCTGAACCCGGTCACGGCGAGGCCGGGCAGTCCCTGCTGCGCGGTGCCGAGGGCTTCGGCGTCCATGGGGTAGTTCTCGAACACGGCCAGGGTGTCGAAGAGTTCGTCCAGGCCAGTGACGCCGCGTATCTCGGTCAGGCCCACGTACTGGTGGCCGAGCAGACCGGCCTGTTCCGCCTGGAGCCGGGTCAGGAGCGCGGCCAGGGTCTCGCCCGGAGCCGGGCGGAGCCGTACCGGCACGGTGTTGATGAACAGGCCGACCATCGACTCGATGCCCGGAATCTCCGGCGGGCGGCCGGAGACCGTGGTGCCGAACACGACGTCGGGGCGCCCGGTGAGGTGCCCGAGCAGCAGGCCCCAGGCCCCCTGGACCAGGGTGTTGAGGGTGAGCCGGTGGGCGCGGGCCGTATCGCGCAGCCGGTGTGTCGTGGCCGTGTCCAGCTCGAGGACGAGGGCCTCGGGCAGGTCGCCGACGCCCGGGGCGCCCGCCCCGCCGCGCCCGGCGAGCAGGGTCGGAGCCTCGATTCCGGTGAGGGCGGCGCGCCAGGCCTCGAGTGCGGCGGCGCGGTCCTGCTGTGCCAGCCAGGCGAGGTAGGTGCGGTAGGGGACGACGCGCGGCAGTGCGCTGTCGTCGCCCCGGTGTGCGTACAGCTCGAAGAGCTCCCGTACGAGCAGGGGCATCGACCATCCGTCGAGCAGGATGTGATGGCTCGTCATGACGAGCCGATGCTGCTGCGGGGCGGTGCGCACGAGGGTGAACCGCATCAGCGGCGGAGTCGTGAGGTCGAAGCGGCGGGTGCGGTCCGCGGCGAGGAACGCGTCGAGGCGCTCCTGGGCCGTGCTCGTGCCGGACGCTCCGGTCAGGTCCAGCTCCTCGAGCGGTACAGGCACCTCGGCGGCGACGGCCTGCACGGGCTCGTCCAGGTCCTCGTGGAGGAAACCGACCCGCAGGTTGGCGTGCCGCCGCAGCAGACCGCCGACGGCGGCATGCAGGGCCGGGACGCTCACGGGGCCTTCGAGGTCGAAGACGAACTGCGCGGTGTAGACGTCCACGGCGCGGGAGTCGTACAGCGCGTGGAAGAGCATGCCTGCCTGCAACGGCGTCAGCGGCAGTACGTCTTCCAGTCGGAAGCCGGTCACTTGCGTCCACCCCACTTGTTCTGCAGTCGGTCGAGCTGGGCCTGGTCGAGAGCGACCAGCGGAAGGTCGGACGGCGTCCAGCCGCCCGCGTCGGGTCGTTCGGCGTGTTCCGCGACGGCGCGCAGGGCGCGGCTGAAGGCGTCGGCCAGGGACTCCATGTCCTCCTCCTTGAGGAGGTCGCTGGGCCAGGTCCAGCGGGTCACCAGACGCGGACCGTCCGGCAGGTCCTCGACGTGCGCGTTGATGTCGAGGACATGGTGGACGGGCATGTCGGGATCCTGGCTGCGGGGTCCTCCGCCGTCGAGCAGCACGTCCCAGTCGGCGCCGTCCCGCCCGTCCGCCGGCTCGGACGGGGCGGCGTACCGGCCGAGGTAGTTGAAACCGATCTGGGGGTGGGGCGCGGAGGCCAGCAGCGGACGGGTGGCCGGGTTGAGGTGGCGCAGCATTCCGTAGCCCACACCGTGGTCGGGGATGGTCCGCAGCTGTTCCTTGACCCGCTTGAGTGCGCGTTCGACCAGAGCGGCGTCGAAGCGTCCGGGGTAGCGGGCGTCGACGGGTCCGGGGTCGAGCCGGACCGGGTAGAGGCTGGTGAACCAGCCGACCGTACGGGAAAGGTCGAGGTGGTCGGCGATCTGCTCGCGGCCGTGGCCCTCCAGGTCGAGGAGGACGGCGGTGCCGCCCGGCCGGGGTCCGCCGGGTGCGGCCCGTTCGGCGCGCCAGGAGCAGACGGCCAGGGCGAGGCCCGTGAGCAGGACGTCGTCCACCCCGGCGTGGAAAGCGGCGGGAACGGTGGTGAGCAGGGGCTTCGTCCACGCGACGGGCAGGTGGGTGACCAGGGTGCGCGTCCGGTCGGCCGTGTCCAGGTCGGGGTCGAGCGGCCGGTACCCCAGCTGCGGATCGGGGGTCGTCGACGTCTCCTGCCAGAGGGCGAGTTCCGCCTCGCGCCGGGGCTCCTGCGCCTGGGAGGAGAGGAGCTGCGACCAGTGCCGGTAGGACGTGGTGGCCGGGGGCAGTGCCGCCGGTCTTCCGTCGGCGGCCGGGGCCCCGGTGGCGGCCTGCCAGGCGATGGCCACGTCGGCGGCGAGGATGCGCCAGGAGACCGCGTCGACGGCCAAATGGTGCACGACGAGAAGCAGGTGCCCGCGCCTGCCCGGCCCGGCGTCGCACCAGACGGCCTCGACCACCTCGCCGTGCGCGGGCCGCAGCCGTCTGCGCGCCGGTTCGCCCGCCTCGGTGACGACGGCGCGGACGGCGTCGGCGTCCAGACCCTCGACGTCGACGCGGGTGAGGCGGTGCCGGGCAGGCACGGACCCGGGCGGCAGGGCTTCGAGGACGGGCGCGCCGTCGGCGGAGCGCGTGGTCCGCAGACGGAGCATGTCGTGGTGGTCGATGAGGAGTTGCAGGGTGGCTACGAGAGTGTCCTCGTCGGCCCCGGCGGGTGTGCGCAGCACCCCTGACTGGTTGTAGCCGTCCGTGGTGCCGGGCCGCTCCAGGAACCAGGCGGCGATGGGCGTCGGCGGCATCTCGCCGGTGCCCTGCCCGTCCGGCGCGGCGGTGTCCTCGCCGAGCGCGGTGGCGACGGCCGCGATGGCCTCCGGTGTGCGGTGGGCGAAGACATCGCGCGGGGTGACTCCGAGGCCGGCCGCGCGGACTCGGCTGACGAGCTGGATGGAGAGGATGCTGTCGCCGCCGAGCGCGAAGAAGTCGTCGTCGGTCCTGACGGCGGGCGCGCGCAGGACGGAGGCGAACACCTCGCACAGCACGCGTTCCTGTGCGGTGCGCGGCTCTCCCCCCGGCCGGGTGGCGGCGGGGCGCTCCGGGACGGGCAGGGCACGCCGGTCGGTCTTGCCGTTGGGCAGCAGCGGCAGCGCGTCGAGGGGCACGAAGACGGCGGGCACCATGTAGGGCGGCAGGACGGGTATCAGCCGGGCGCGCAGCTCACCGTCCGTGAGGGCCACCGCGCCGCCCCGCGCGTCGGAGACGGTGTAGGCGACCAGCCGCCGCTCGCCCGGCCGGTCCTCGCGGACGAGGACGCATGCGGCGGCGATGCCGTGGAGCGCGGTGAGCGCGGCCTCGATCTCGCCCGGCTCGATGCGGAAGCCGTGCAGCTTGACCTGGTCGTCGGCCCGTGCGACGTAGCTGAGCAGGCCGTCGGCGTCCCGTCGGACGAGGTCGCCCGTGCGGTACATGCGGCTGCCGGGGGGTCCGTACGGGTCGGCGACGAACCGTGCGGCGGTCAGACCCGGGCGGCCCAGGTAGCCGCGCGCGAGGCCGTCGCCCGCGACGTGGAGCTCGCCGGTGACGCCGGGCGGCACCGGCCGGAGACCGGCGTCCAGGACGTATGCACGGGTGTTGTCGACGGGGCGGCCGAGCGGTACGTTCCCCTCCCCCGTGGGGGCGTCCGTGTCCCCGCCCCTGTGGTGGTGGGCGGTGGCGTCGATGGCCGTCTCGGTGGGCCCGTAGAGGTTGTGCACCTCGACCCGCCAGGCCCGCCCGAGGCGCTCCGCCAGGTGTCGGGGCAGGGGTTCACCGCCGCACAGGACGGCCCGCAGCGTCGCGGGCGCCTCGTCGGGCGTCGTCTCGGTGAGGACGACCGAGAGGTGCGAGGGCACGAACTGGGCGAGGGTGGTGCCCGTTTCGCGCATACGGGCCAGCAGCCCTGCCGGGTCGTGGTTGAGGGCGGGCGGCACGGGGCAGGTGGAGCCGCCGTGCAGGAGCGGCAGCCACGTCTCCCAGACCGAGGCGTCGAAGCTCGGCGAGGTGCGGGCGAGGACACGGTCGTCTTCGGTGAGGCCGAGGTGCCCCGCCATCCACGCCATGTGGTTGGTGAGGGCGGCGTGGGTGACGACGACGCCCTTGGGCAGGCCCGTGGAACCCGAGGTGTAGATGACGTACGCCGCGTCGCGCGGGTCCGGGGCGGCGGCCTGCGGGACCGTGCCCCCGGTGGACCAGGCGGCACGGTCGTCGAGGGCGAGGCAGGGGACGGACGCGCCGTACCGCGCGGCACGTGCGGTGCCGTGGGTGAGGAGGAGTGCCGGACGGGCGTCGTCGAGCATGTGGGCTATGCGCGCCTGGGGGTACTCCAGGTCGACCGGCAGGTACGCCGCCCCGGCCTTGGCCACCGCCAGCATCGCGACGACCTGGTCGGCGGTGCCCTCCAAGGCGAGGGCGACGAGGTCGCCGCGGCCGATGCCCCGGCTGTGCAGGTGGTGGGCCAGGTCGTCCGACAGCGCGTCCAGTTCGCCGAAGGTAAGGCGGTTCGTGCCGTCCAGCACGGCGACGGCCGCAGGGTTCCAGGCGCACCGGGCACGGAAGCCCTCGGGGGCCGTGCCCGCCGGCCCTGGCCGTACCGGGCCGTGCGCGGCGCTCTCGAGACTCCGCCGCTCGGACGCGTCCAGGACGTCGGCGGCGTGGACGCGTCCCCCGGGGTCGGCGGCGAGCGAGGCGAGCAGCCGGGTCAGTCGGCCGGCCAGGGCGTGCGCTGTGGAGTGGGCGAAGAGTTCGGTGGAGAACTCGAGAACGCCGTCGAGTCCGGCGGGCCCGCCTGCGCCGTCACGTGTCTCGGTGAAGGTGAAGGTCAGGTCGAACTTGCTGATGCCGGTGCGCACGGGCTGTGGCGTCACCGTGAGACCGGGCAGGTCGACCACCGCGTCCGCCTGGTTCTGCAGGACGAGCATGGTCTGGAACAGCGGGTGGTGGTTCTGGGCCCGGACCGGGCTGAGGGTGTCCACCAGCCTCTCGAAGGGAACGTCCTGGTGGGCGTAGGCCGCGAGGTCGAACTCCCGGACGCGGTCGAGTACGTCGCTGAAGGTGGGATCGCCGCTCAGGTCGGTGCGCAGCACGAGGGTGTTGACGAAGAAGCCCACCAGATCGTCGAGGGCTTCGTCGGTGCGTCCGGCGACGGCGGTGCCGAGCGGGATGTCCTCGCCGGCGCCGTGCCGGGAGAGGAGTACCGACAGGGCCGCCTGGAGCACCATGAAGAGGCTGCACCCGCGGGCCCGGGCGAGATCCGCCAGTGCCCGGTGGGTCTCCGCGCCGACGGGGAAGGCGAACGCGTCGCCGCTGTGTGCGGTGACGGTGGGACGGGGACGGTCGTACGGCAGGTCTAGCAGGTCGGGGGCGCCGGCGAGGGCGGTGCGCCAGAACTCCAGCTGGCGGGCGGCCTGGCCGTCCGGGGCGTCCTCGTCGCCGAGCAGCGCGCGCTGCCACAGGGTGTAGTCGGCGTACTGGACGCCGAGCTCCGTCCACGGGGGCTCCACGCCCTCGGTACGCGCCCGGTACGCCTCGCCCAGATCGCGGGCGAGCGGGGCGAGGGACCAGCCGTCGCCCGCGATGTGGTGGACGACCAGCACGAGGACGTGGTCGTCGTCGCCGAGCCTCAGCAGCCGGGCCCGTACCGGAAGTTCGGCACTCACGTCGAAGGCGTGCGACACCTCGGTGCGCAGGACCTCGTCGAGCTGGGCGGGGCCGGTCTCGCGGGGTGTCAGGTCGAGGTCTGCGCCACCGGCGTCGAGGACGACCTGGCGCGCCACGCCGTCGGTGTCGGGAAAGACGGTCCGCAGGCTCTCGTGGCGTCCGACGACGTCCGCGAGGGCGCTCTCCAGGGCGTCCGCGTCGAGCGGGCCTTCCAGACGCAGCACGAGGGGGACGTTGTAGGTGGCACTCGGTCCCTCGAACCGGTTGAGGAACCACAGCCGCTGCTGCGCGAAGGACAGCGGCAGCGGATCGGGGCGGCCCGGGGCGCGCTCCAGGGGTCTTCTGGCCTCCTCGGCGCCGTCCAGCGCTGCGGCGAGCGCGGCGGGCGTGGGGTGCTCGAAGAGGGCCTTGACCTGGACCTCGACGCCGAGGGCGGTGCGGATGCGTGCGACGAGGCGGGTGGCGAGCAGGGAGTGGCCGCCCAGGGAGAAGAAGTTGTCGTCGGCTCCCGCCGCGGCCAGGCCGAGCACATCGGCGAACAGCCCGCAGAGTATCTCCTCGGGGACGGTGCGGGCGGCGCGCCCGCGGACCGGGGCCTGGTGCTCGGGTGCGGGCAGCGCACGCCGGTCCACCTTGCCGTTGAGGGTCAGCGGCAGCACATCGAGCAGGACGAACGCGGAGGGGACCATGTAGGCGGGCAGGGACCGGCCGACCACCCGGGCGAGGTCGCCGGGGTCGGGGCGCGCGGCGCCGGCGGGGACCACGTACGCGACCAGCCGCCGGTCGCCGGGAGTGTCCTCGCGGATGACGGCGAAGGAGTCGGAGACGCCTTCGCCGCACGCGAGCACGCCCTCGATCTCGCCGAGTTCGATGCGGTGGCCGCGCAGTTTGACCTGCCCGTCGGCGCGGTGGACGTAGGCGATCCTGCCGTCGTGGGTCCACCGGACCAGGTCGCCGGTGCGGTACATGCGGCCGCCCGGCGGACCGAACGGGTCGGCCACGAAGCGCGCGGCGGTCAGCCCCGGGAACCCGGTGTATCCGCGTGCCACCCCGCTTCCGGCGAGGTACAGCTCCCCCACGACTCCCGGCGGGACCGGGCCCAGGGAGCCGTCGAGTACGTAACTGCGCATGCCGTCCAGGGCGCGCCCGATGGGCGGAGGGCCGGAGGCCAGGCCGGCCGTGACGTCGTAGCGGGTGGCGAAGGTGGTGGTCTCCGTGGGCCCGTACACATGGAGGACACGCACGCCGGGCGCTGCGCCCGCGACCCGCTGCATCGCGTCCGGAGAGGCCAGCTCCCCGCCCGCACAGACGAGTCGGAGGCCGGAGAAGGCGCCCGGGCCGGTCTCGGCCATCACGTTGAACAGGGCCGTCGTCAGAAAGACGGCGGTGACGCCGTTGTCGTGCACGGCATCGTCGAGGACACGGGCCTCCAGGACGCCTCCCGGTGCGACGACGACCCGGCCGCCGCGCAGGAGCGGGGCCCAGATCTCGAACGTGGAGGCGTCGAAGACGTATGCCGAGTGCAGCAGGACCGCGTCGGCGGCGCCGTCGTCCCAGGCGGAGTCCGCCGCGAGGGCGGCCACGTCGGCGTGCGTGACTCCGACGCCCTTGGGCAGGCCGGTCGAGCCGGAGGTGAACATCACGTAGGCGAGGGTGCCGGGGCCCGGCACGGCGGCCGGGCGGCCTGGGCGCTCGGGCGCACCCCGCAGGATCCGGCCGAGCCGGTCCACGACCACGACCGGCATCCGGGTGGCCGCCGCGGCCACCCAGGGGGAGGCGTACGCGCTCTCGTCGACGACGAGGACCCGCACGGCCGCCACCCCGGCGACCTGTTCGAGCCGCTCCTCGGGCCAGCGGGCGTCCAGCGGGACGTAGGCACCGGCTGCCCGGACCGCACCGAGCGAGACCGAGACGACGGCAGGCGACCGGGCCAGCAGCACCCCGACCCCTGACTCGGGTCCGACGCCGAGGCCCGCAAGGGCGCGGGCGAGGCCGTCCGAGATTCCGTCCAGTTCGGCGTACGTGAGGGTCCCGTCGTCGCCGGTCACGGCCACGGCGTCCGGGGTGCGGCGTGCGCGGTCACCGAAGAGGGCGGGCAGGGTGGCGTCCGTGGTCCCCGCGGGCAGATCGCGTCCGGTGCCCCAGCGCGTGACACGGACGCGCTCGTCCGGTGTCATCAGGTCGTAGTCCGCCAGGGGCAGACCGGGGTCGGCGGCCGCCTGCTCCAGGAGACGGACCAGGCGGACCGCGAGCGTTTCGACGGTGGTCCGGTCGAAGAGGGCGGTGGCGTACTCGATCCCGGCCGTGAGGCGGCCCTCGCCCTGCTCCTCGGTGAAGGCGAAGGTGAGGTCGAACTTGCTCAGGCCGTTGTGGACGAGCCGGTCCTCGACGGTGAGACCCGGCAGGTCGGGGCGCGCGGTCTCCTGGTTCTGCAGGACCAGCATCGTCTGGAACAGCGGGTGGTGGTTCTGCGCCCTGACGGGGTTGAGGCTCTCCACCAGACGCTCGAAGGGCACATCCTGGTTCATATAGGCGGCCAGGTCGAACTCCCGTACACGCACGAGGAGTTCACGGAAGGTCGGGAGGCCGGACAGGTCGGTGCGCAGGACGAGCGTGTTGACGAAGAACCCGACCAGGTCTTCCAGCGCCTCGTCCGTGCGGCCGGCGACGGGCGAACCGAAGGCGATGTCCTCACCCGCGCCGTGACGGTGCAGCAGGGTGGCCACCGCCGCTTGGAGCACCATGAACAGACTGCTGCCCGACTCGCGGGCCAGTCGCAGGAGTTGTGCGTACACGGACGGCGGCACGTCGAAGGAGTGGACGTCGCCCCTCGGATCGGTGGTGACCGGGCGCGGCCGGTCGAGCGGCAGGTCGGTCAGTCCGGGCAGACCCGCGAGAGCGGTGTGCCAGTGGTCGAGCTGCCGCCTCAGCACGCTCCCCGGTGTGCCGCCGTCGCCCAGGGCGGCGTGCTGCCAGAGGGTGTAGTCGGCGTACTGGTACGGGGTGCCGGCCGTGAGCTCGGGTTCCCGGCCCGCGGTGCGGGCCCGGTAGGCGTCGCCGAGGTGGCGGGCCAGCGGGGCGAGGGACCAGCCGTCGGCCGCGATGTGGTGCAGGACGAGCACCAGGACGTGGTGGCCGGGTGCGGAGCGCAGCAGCCTCGCGCGCAGCGGCACGTCCGCCACGACGTCGAAGGGCTCGCGCACGGCGGCCAGGACGGCCCCTTCCAGATCGGCGGGGGCCAGGACCGTGACCGGCGGGCGGGGTGCGGCCGCGTCGGCGGAGAGGATCAACTGGTGCGGCACGCCGTCCCGTTCGGGGAACAGGGTGCGCATCGCCTCGTGCCGCTCCACGACGTCGTGCAGGGCGTCGAGCAGGGCGTCGGTGTCCAGGGAGCCGTGGAGTTCGAGGACGAGCGGGATGTTGTAGGCGGAGCTGGGGCCTTCCAGCCGGTTGAGGAACCACAGGCGCTGCTGTGCGTAGGACAGCGGCAGGGGGTCGGGACGCTGCGCCGCGGGCACCACCGGCGGGCGGGCCCGGCCCGGCGTGTCGAGGACGCGGGCGAGGCCCGCGACGGTCGGGTGCTCGAAGAGGGTCCGTACGTCGATCTCGGCACCCAGGACGGCGCGCACGCGGCTGATGACGCGCATGGCGAGCAGCGAGTGCCCGCCGAGGTCGAAGAAGCTGTCGTGCGGGCCCACGCGGGGCCGGTGCAGGACATCGGCGAAGATCCCGGCGAGCAGATCCTCCTGGAGGGTGCCGCGCCCCGCCCCGGCGGTGACGCCGGTGTCCGGCTCGGGCTCCGGCAGGGCGCGCCGGTCCACCTTGCCGTTGGGCAGGAGGGGCATGTCCTCCAGTACGACGACGGCGCCGGGCACCATGTAGTGGGGCAGGGTCTCGGCGAGGGCGTCGTGCAAGGTGGCGGGGCGCAGGGCCGGGTCGCCGGTGACGGCGTAGGCGACGAGCCGCCGCCGGCCGGGTGTGTCCTCCCGGATCACGGCACAGGCGGCAGTGACCCCGGGCCGCGCCAGCACCGCGGCCTCGACCTCGCCCAGCTCGATGCGGAAGCCGCGGAGTTTGACCTGGTCGTCGGCGCGGGCCACGTAGTCGAGCAGCCCGAGCCCGTTCCACCGCACGAGGTCGCCCGTCCGGTACATACGGGCGCCGGTCGCCTCGAACGGGTCCGCGACGAACCGTGCGGCGGTCAGTGCCTGCCGGCCCAGGTAGCCGCGGGCGAGGTTGGGGCCCGAGAGGTACAGCTCCCCGGTGACGCCGGGCGGTACGGGCCGCAGCCGGCCGTCGAGGACGTAGGCGCGCATGGTGTCGACGGGGAGGCCGATCGGCACCGTCTCCGACGGCGTGCCGGCGTCGTCCTGTCCGGTGCCCCCCGGGCCGCCGGCGCGGTGCGCGGTGGCGTCGATGGTGGCTTCGGTGGGCCCGTAGAGGTTGTGCACCTCGGCGCGCCACAGCTCTGCCACGTCGTGGGCGAGGGCACGCGGCAGTGGCTCTCCGCCGCACAGGACGGCACGCAGGGCGGGGAGCGGCTCGGCATGCGCCGCCTCGGTGAGGACGAGCGTCAGGTGCGAGGGCACGAACTGGGCGACGGTGACGCCGAACCGGTTCATCCAGGAGAGGAGGGTGCGGGGGTCACGGTTGGCGCCGTCCGGCAGTACGCAGACTTCGGCGCCGTTCGTCAGCGGGAGCCACAACTCCCATACGGAGGCGTCGAAGCTGGTGGAGGTGCGGGCGAGGACCCGGTCCTCCCGGGTGACGTCGAGGTGCCGCGCCATCCAGTCCGTGTGGTTGGCCAGCGCCTCGTGCGTCACGACCACGCCCTTGGGGCGGCCGGTGGAGCCGGAGGTGTAGATGACGTACGCGGGATCCGCGGGGTGGGGTGTGCCGACGCCGGCCACGGCGGTGCCCCCGGGGTGCGCCGCCGGGTCGTCGAGGGCTAGCCACGGTACGTCGCAGGCGGGCAGGTCCGCGTGGGCCGCCGTGGTGGTCAGCAGCAGGACGGGCCGGGCATCGTCGAGCATGTGGCGGATGCGGGCGGGCGGATACCCCGGATCGACGGGCACGTAGGCGGCTCCGGCCCGCAGGACGGCCAGCATGGCGACGATGGTGTCCACGGACGGCGGTGCGGCGAGGGCCACCCGGTCCTCGCGGCCGGCGCCCCGCTCGCGCAGCACGTGGGCGAGGGCGTCGGCACGGGCGTCGAGCTCGGCGTAGGTGAGGCTCGTGTGCGCGTCACGCACGGCGACCACGTGGGGGGTGCGCGCGGCCCACTCCCGGACCGTCTCGGGCACGGTGCGGACGGGTGGCGGACGCTCCGCGCCGCGCCCCTGGCCGAGGAGGCGGTCCCGCTCCTCCGGAGCGAGCGGGTCGAGGTCGCCGACGGTACGGCCGGGTTCGGTCACGGCGAGGGTGAGGACACGGGCGAAGCGGGCGCACAGGGCGCGTGCGGTGGCCTCGTCGAAGAGGTCGGTGGCGTATTCCAGGTAGCCGCCGATGCCGCCCGCGCCGGCGGAGGCGTTCCCGCATGTGCGCCCGGCATCGGTGGGTACCACGGCTTCGGCCGGCTCGGCGGCCTCGATGGCACCGGCGGCTCCGGTGATGTCAGTGACTTCAGCGACCTCGGGGACCTCGGCGAACTCGGTGAGCGAGAACGTCAGATCGAATTTGCTGACCCCGGTGTGCCGGGACCGGTCGTGGACAGTGACACCGGGGAGATCCAGCCCGGCTCGGTCCTGGTTCTGGAGGACCAGCATGGTCTGGAAGAGCGGGTGGTGGTCGCCGGACCGTTCGGGGTTGACGGCCTCCACGATCCGTTCGAAGGGCACGTCGACGTGGCCGAAGGCGGCGAGGTCGAAATCCCTGACCCTCTCCAGCAGCTCGCGAAAGGTCGGGTCGCCCGACAGGTCCGCGCGCAGGACGACGGTGTTGACGAAGAATCCGACCATGTCGTCGAGTGCCTCGTCGGTCCTTCCGGCCACCGCGGTGCCCAGCGGTATGTCGGTGCCGGCGCCGTGGGCGTGCAGCGTCACGGCGAGGGCCGCCTGAAGCACCATGAAGGGGGTGCAGCCCGCGGAGCGGGCGAGCTCGGTGAGCGCGGCGTGCGCGGGGGCGGGCAGCGCGAAGGGGACCGCGTCACCCCGGTGGCCGGCCACGGCCTGTCGGGGCCGGTCGAGAGGCAGGTCGAGCAGGTCGGGGGCGCCGCGCAGCGCCTCCTGCCAGAAGGCGAGCTGACGCGCGGCCAGGCTGTCCGGATCGCCGTCGTCGCCGAGCAGCCGGCGCTGCCAGAGGGCGTAGTCGGCGTACTGCACCCGCAGCGCCGGCCAGTCGGGCGTGCCGGTGCCCGAGCTCCTGGCGCGATAGGCGGCGCCCAGGTCACGGCTCAGCGGGGCGAGGGACCAGCCGTCGGCGACGACGTGGTGGAGGACGAGGAGCAGCACGTGGCGGGCGAGGCCCAGGCGGAGCAGGTGGGCACGGACACCGATGTCGCCAGTGAGGTCGAAGGGCACCGCGGACAGGCGGCGCACCGTGCTCTCGGCCCAGGCGTCGGGGCTCTCCCCGCCGGGGGGCAGCTCGACGGCGAGGGGGAGCAGCGCCTCGGCGGCGGAGGTGCCGAGGACCTCCTGGCGGGCCACACCGTCGTGCTCGGCGAATACCGTCCGCAGGCTCTCGTGCCGGGCCACCACGTCGGCGAGCGCGCCACGCAGGGCTTCGGTGTCGAGGGTGCCTTCGAGTTCGAGCACGAGCGGGATGGCGTAGGTGGCGCTCGGTCCCTCGGCCCGGTCGAGGAACCAGAGGCGCCGCTGCGCGAAGGACAGCGGCACGGCTTCGGGCCGTTGCTGCGGGGCGAGGACCGGCCGGGCCGTCCCGGAGGTGTCGAGGGCCGCCGCGAGGGAGGCGACCGTGGGGTGGTCGAAGAGGGTGCGCATGCTCAGTTCGGCGCCCAGGGCGGCCCGCACGCGGCCGGTGAGGCGGGTGGCAAGCAGGGAGTGGCCGCCCAGGGAGAAGAAGTTGTCGTCGATGCCGACGGCGTCGACGCCCAGGACATCGGCGAACAGGCCGGCCAGGACCTCCTCGTGGGCCGTGCGCGGGGCGCGCCCGGTGGTCGCGGTGGCACGAGGGGCGGGCAGGGCGCGGCGGTCGACCTTGCCGTTCGGGTTCAGGGGCAGCGCGTCGAGGAGGACGAACACGGACGGCACCATGTACGCCGGCAGGGCGCGCCTGACACGGCGGGCCAGGGCGGAGTCGTCCGGCCGGGCTCCGGGTGCCGGCACGGCGTAGGCGACGAGCCGCCGGTCGCCCGGGTTGTCCTCGCGGACCAGGACGCAGGCGCCGCGCACCTCCGGGTCGGTGAGCAGGACGTTCTCGATCTCGGCCGGCTCGATGCGGAACCCGCGGAGTTTGACCTGCCCGTCCGCGCGTCCGACGTACTCGATGTCGCCCCGCGCGGTCCAGCGCACGAGGTCGCCGGTCCTGTACATCCGGCCGCCGTGCGCGTCGTGAGGGTCGGCGACGAACCGGGTGGCGGTCAGCGCCGCGCGGCCCTGGTAGCCACGGGCGACGCCGTGGCCGCCCACGTACAGTTCCCCCACGACGCCGGGCGCGACCAGTGCGAGGGCACCGTCGAGGACGTACAGGCGCATCCCGTCGAGGGCCCGGCCGATGGGCGGCACGCCCGGCACGTCGGCCGCGACCTGGTGGCGGGTGGCGAAGGTCGTGGTCTCCGTGGGGCCGTACACGTGCAGGACGCGCGTGCCGGGGGCGGCGGCGGCCACCTGCTGCATCAGGTCCGGGGTGGCGGCCTCGCCGCCCGCGGCGACGAGGCGCAGCCCGGCGTACGCCGCGGGGTCGGCCTCGGCCACCACGTTGAACAGCGCCGTCGTCAGGAACAGCGCGGTCACTGCGTGCCGGTCCACCACGTCTCTGAGGGCCGGCGCCTCCAGGACGCCCCCGGAAGCGACGACCACACGGCCGCCGTTCAGGAGCGGTACCCATATCTCGAACGTCGAGGCGTCGAACACGTAGGCCGAGTGCATCAGCACCGCTTCACAGGCGCCGTCCTTCCAGGCCGTGTCGGCGGCCAGCGAGAGGACGTCGGCGTGGGTGACACCGACACCCTTGGGCAGGCCGGTGGAGCCGGAGGTGAACATCACGTAGGCGAGCCGGTCGGCGCGGTTCGCTCTCGGCAGGGGTCTCGGCCGTGGCGGAGCGCCGCGTACGACGCCGCCGAGGGCGTCCACGACGAGGACCGGCATGGTGGCGGCCGTCTCCCGCACCCAGGGCCGGGACGCGGCGGCCTCGTCGACCACCAGGGCCCGGATGCCCGCTACTTCGGCCACGCGGCCGAGCCGCTCGGCCGGCCAGGCGGCGTCCATCGGTACGTACGCGGCGCCCGCGCCGACCGTGCCGAGAGTGACGGACACCACGGCCGCAGACCGGCCCAGGAGGACACCGACGCCGTCCTCGGCGCCGATGCCCCAGCCGGCCAGAGCGCCGGAGAGTTCCTCCGCCGCCCTCGCCAGCTCCCGGTAGGAGAGCGTGGCGGCACCGTCCACCACTGCCGGGGCGTCGGGAGTGAGCCGGGCCTGCGCGCCGAACGCCTCCGGCAGGCCCGCCGCCGCCGTCGTGGCCGGCAGGCCGGTGCCACGTCCCTGGGCGAGCAGCACCTCGGCCGCGGTGTCGTCGAGGAACGGAAGGTCGCGCAGAGCCGTGCCCGCGTCCGCGCGGGCGAGGGCGGACAGGAAGGATACGAGCGCCTGCTGGAGCAGCCGCACGTCCTCGGGGTGGTACAACTCCGAATTGGCGTCGAAGCCGATCAACGGCCCCTTGCCCTCAGCCCGTTCCGAGACGAAGAGGGAGACGTCGTCGACCGGTCCGATGGACAGGACGCGGGAGGCGGCGGGGCTCCCGCCGAAGTCGAGGTCGTAGTCGTATCCCATGATGTTGACGACGACGTCGGTCAGGCGCGCCGCACCGTCGCTCATGTTCAGTTCACGGGCGAGCTGCTCGCGGGAGAAGCGCCGGTGGCGCAGGGCGCCACCCATCTCGGCGGCGACGGCACGTACGAGTGCGCCGACCGTCATGTCGGAGGTGACGGTCAGCCGCAGCGGCAGGATGTTGGCGGTCATACCCACGATGTGCCGCAGCCCGCCGTGACGGCCGTTGGAGGCGAGACCAACAGTGATGTCCTGCGCCCCGGTGACCCGGCCGACGTAGGCGGCGACCGCGCTCACGAGGACGGCGGGCCACCTGGTGCGGTGGTCGGCGGCGAGTCCGCGCAGATCGTCGAGGACGGTGACGGGCAGGGTCTCACCGGTGTGCATCCGCACGTCCGCTCCGGCCGCCCCCGGTGCCGGTGTGCCGTGTCGCCGGCGGATGAGCGCGCTGCCGCCGCGCGCCTGCGCGTCGTCTCCGGCATCGGCAGCGGTGTCTGCCAGGTCGGCGAACTTGCCGGTCCAGTAGTCCCGGTCGGTGTCGAAGCGGCCCGAGCTCCGGTAGGACGCCTCGTCGGCAATGAGCTCGTGCAGGGGTGCGGCGGGCAGCTGGGCCGCCGCGAGGTCCTCGCCGCGTACCGCACGCCCGTAGAGGTCGGCCACCAAGCGGCCGAAGACGGCCCCGCCGAGGCCGTCTACGGCGATGTGGTGGAAGCGGACGTACCAGTAGTGCAGCCGGGCACCCAGACGCAGCAGCGCGAAGTGGTGGCGCGGGGCGTCGAGCCGGTCGACGGTGTACATCTCGTCGGCCATGTAGCGCTCGGCCGTGTCGGCGGGATCGCCGGCGCCGGACAGGTCGACGAAGTGGAGCCGGCCCGAGCCGGCCGCGGGGCGGTGGGCGACGCGCTGACGCACCGTCTCCCCCTGGGCGACGAACTCCAGCTGGAGACTGTCGCACAGGGCCACGCCCCGTCCGACCGCTGCGGCGAACAATTTCTCGTCGAGGTCACCGCGGATCTCGAAGCATTCCCCGATGTTGTATTTCGGGCTGTCCGGGTCGACGAGTTGCCCATACCAGACGCCCTGCTGTGCCGTGGTCAGTTCGAGAAGTTCTTCGGGAGCCGTATCCATCGGGAGAGAACGATTTTCCTGCATACCGGTCCACACCTTTGGGGAGAGATTTCGGGGACGGTGAAGAAGGGCCGGGTGAAACCGACCACGCCTGTGCGACGGCCCTCGGAACCGGGACCGCAGCTAGCGGAGAGGTACGTCGCACACCCACGACGCAAGGGGGCCCACACCGGCGGCGGTTGCCGGACGGGGACGCGACGTCTTTGCCCATCAAAGGCAGACGCCAGGAAGTCCTTAATGCCTCATGGACACCACATGGAGGCGACATGAGCAATTGCAATCAGGGAGCGAAAGTCGCCCGATCAAACTTGATCGATTCCGCTCAGACAAGAGCGGAATCGATCACGTCGGATCCCCCGCACGCCGCTCGACCTGGGGAAGCGACCCCGACCCGACCGCCGGCCTATCCGGCGTCGGCCTCCATCGCCCGCACCAGACCGGCGGGTCGCATGTCGGTCCAGGCGCCTTCGATCACGTCCAGACATTCCTGACGCGATCCTTCGGGCCCTTGGGCGCGCCAGCCGCCGGGAACGTCGATATGGGCGGGCCATAGTGAGTACTGACCCTCGTCGTTCACCAGCGCCACGAATCGTCCCGACTCGTCATCGAAAGGATTGGTCACGGCCGTCCCCCCACTGTTCTCGCTCTTTCCTCGACATGTTCATCAGTTATGCACGGGCGTGAGTGCCGGTCGTTCCCAATGCGCCCCGTCGAGCCCCCCACTTCCGCGGCTGTCCAGGGCCAACCCGACATCACCCGTTCACGCCGATCACGTTAGAGGAACAAGGGCCGAGAGAGGCACATATTCGTCCTGTTGCTTTCAAACACCCGTCCGAGCGCCGGGAAGCACATCCGCCCGAGGTATATGCCAACCGGACCCGCGCGGAAACATCCGGCCACTCGGATGTCCTAATAGTGCGGGTAGAACTTGATATGAACCACACGCTTTCGGATAGCTCCCCGGTGTGCGCCCGCGCGCTCCTGTTCCACCCGGCGAACGGAACAAGCTCCCATGCGCCGGGCGCGCGCCCCCGGCCGACCAGCATCCGGACACATCGGCCGGTCGCGCACTCCCCTGTGCGGCGGACTTCGCCGGCGTGGACCGCGGCCGGCGGGACTGCCCAGACCTTCGCCATCGAGGCCGGCGCGGCCGACAAGCCGGCGTTGGACATGCCCAGCTTCGCGGCGAGCGCGGCCGGCGAACCGGTGTGGGACGCGCTCCGCTTCGTGAAGTCCCTCAAGGCGCGCCGCCGCCCCATCCAAGCCTGGGGGTCCCGGCCAAGGTGCTCACCTCCGCCTGGCGCCGTCTGGTCTTCCCGCCCCCGCCGATGCCGGTGGGCAGCGTCGAGAAGCGGGCGTTCATCGTGGCCAGCACCGAAGCCCTGCGCACCGGGCTGCACCGGCACGAGGTGTACGTTCCCGGCCTGCGCAAGTGGGGCGACCCCAACGCCCGGCTCCTGGAGGACGACCCATGGGGCGCTGTCCATTCACGGGTGTGTGAAGAACTCGATCTCGAACCGAAACCCGACAAAATCCTCAAAGGCTGGACCGACCGGTCGATGCGGCTCACCGTGGCTTCGCCGACGGCCTGGCCGCCAACCCGGCCGTACGGATCGAGCAGCAGGGCGGACGCGACCGCATCATCCTCACCGGCCTCGACCGCCAGGACGAGCCCGCCTCCCTGATCGAGCTCCACAAGGAGGTCGAGAAGCGGATGCCCGCCGTCGACCTGCCAGAGATGGTGCTGGAGGTCAACTCCTGGGCCCCGTTCCTGACCGACTTCACCCACGTCTCCGAAGCCAGCTCCCGCATGGACGACCTGTCGCTGTCCATGGCCGCCGGGCTCACCGCGGAGGCCACCGACGTCGGCGTGGAACCGATCGTCCACGACGGCGTCGACGCACTCTCCCGCGACCGGCTGTTGCGCGGACCGGACGGGCGTGCCGTCGAGGGCGATCCGAGACCCTGTAGCCGCTGTGGTGTCACTACCGCCTATCAGTCGACCGACGGCCGTCTTCTGCACTCCGGGGCCCTGTGCCAGCCGCCCGGTCCGGCCGCCGTGGCCTCGTCGGCGCCGCCGCGCCGGCTGCTCCCGCTCCGGCCTTCGTCTCGCCGGCTCCGGTGCCCCTGGCAGCCCGCCCGGAGCGCGTGCCCGTAGCGCCGCCCGGGCGCAGGAGGCAACCACCGGGCTCCTCACCCGGGCCGTGCACCCGGAACTCGAGCGCGCCGGCGGCGACACGGACGCCGTGCTCAAGGCGCTGATCAAGCGTGCGATCCCTGACGTGATGCACCTGTTCAACGAGACCGGGGCGACGGCCTGTTACGACTACACCGCCTACCCCGCCCTCCCGGACATCCTGAAGAAGCCGTCGAAGAAGGCCCGGACCAGATCTGGGAAGCACGCCCCCGCTTCCACCACCCCGGCTACTCCCTCAAGGCCCCCGGCGACCTCAAGGTCACCGCCCGACGTGAACGCCGCCTACCTCTCCGCGCTCAAGTGCTGGCTGCCGATCGGCAAGCTTGAGCACACAACCGGCACCGAAGGGGTCGAGCCGAAGCAGCGTCTTGGGGACGGGCGTGAACGCGGTCGGCGCGGGGGCGGGTCCCCGGGCCGGCACCGCGGGGGGGGGGTGCGGGAGCCATCGGCGGTTCGAGGGTGGCCGGGTGGATCTCAGCGAGGCCCTGCAACAGACGCGGATACGGAAGCCGGGCGGGAGGCGTGGGGTCCGAGACGCCGGTCTCCACACCTTCCTCCTCACGGCCAGACCACGCAGGCCGTGATGCCACCGGCCATGGCAGTGCCCATGGTGACCACCTCGTTCGCAATCGTCACCGAGCTCTGCACCACCTCCGTCTGATGTGATCTCTCGCGGAGAGGATTGAGCGTTCTCAGCGACGGTTGAGCGCGCCCAACCACACTCCAGCCCTTCGATCAGTGGGTTTTCGGGTGGTCTCCCCATGGGCTGGGCGGCAGAACCGAAACAGGACGGGATGTCATGCAGTCGACGGGGGGCCGACGGCCATGTTCTGTCCGGCCGCGATGTGCCAGCCGTCCGACTGCTCGGCGATCACGTAGAGCGTCGCTCCCTGCGGACCGCGGACAGGGGTGCCTGCGCTGTCGGTGGGTGTCTGTGCAACGTTCACAGCGATAACCCCGGGTGCTATCTGCAACATCTTGAGCACGTCGTACCGAGCGAAGGTCTCGCGAAGAAAGCTCCTCATCGCCGAAGCGCTGAACTCGGCGATCGCTTCCCTGCCGTCAAGACGCGTGCCCTTCACGTTGGTCCAGGAGGCATGCTCGGTGAACTGCACGCTCAGCCCGACTGGGTCTTTAGCGTTGAAGGCCTTCTCCAGTCCCTTCACCACACCGGTTACCGCGGCCTGCGTCTCCGGCGAAATCGTCCCTACTACAAGGATGTCGCTCGTCATGACGGTGTCCTTCTCCGTTCCGGACTGCTGAGGTGGTGGCGGCGATCGTCGCCACCACCTACCCAACAACCTCAACCGTGATCGAGGTCAAGTCCGGCGAACACCCTGGCTTGGTAGGACTCTTTCGAACCGAACGCTCCACCCGGAGCCCAGCGCAACACGCCTGCACCGTCCGCTGATGAGGAGTCCCAGACTGAACCGTCCCGGATTCCTTCCGGGGTGGGCCCATCGCGTTTCAGAGCAACCTTTCAGACAGTTCGTAGGTCATGAGTACGCGCCACCGATCCGGTGCGCATGATGTCCGAATCGCGGAAGGTCTCATGAATCCTCTCGTCGTCGCGCGGCGTACCATCTCCGCGTTTGTGCTGGCTGCGCTGGCCGGCACGGCGCTGGCCAGTCCTGTTCATGCGCAGGAGGAACCCCTGCCGGTCTCGATCACCGGCCCCGACAGTGTGAACCTCCCGCTGCACCCGAAGACCGGTGAGCCGGGTGAGCCGCAGATCGAGCTGGGCCTCCGGGCGCCCGGCGAGCCGGTACCGGACGAGGACGGCGTCACCTGGCCGATCCACACCGGCGAGTACACGGTCACTGTGGACGCAAGCTCCCTGGTCGGCATCGCCGCGGTGGACTTCTCCCAGCTCGGCGGGTGGCAGGGGTGCTCCGTCGACGGGCTCGTCGCCACCTGCAGCAACTACGAGATCTACGCGGGCCAGGACTACAACGACCTCGGCGGCATCCGCCTTGATGTGACCGGCGGGAGCGCCGCTGGCGATGTCGGCGCCATCGAGATAACGGCCGTGGGCGAGGGTCTGTCCTTCACCGGGCACACGGTGGACGTGCTGGTAGGTGGGCCGGAGCTGTTGATGAAGCAGCTGACCGAGCCCGTGGGCTTCCAGGCCGGTGACACTTTCCAGGCACCGCTGGGCTTCCGCAATGTCGGCGGGCTGGGCGGTGACGGCGTCGTGCTGCGGATCTCCGGCAGCCGGGGCCTGTCCTTCCCCGGTACCTTCAGCAACTGCTGGTACGAGCCGCGTGACGCCGACGACGTGCTCGGACGCTCGACGGCGCTCTGCATCTTCGACAGCGAGTTCGCCGGTGAAGTGACATACGGGCTGAGCGCGCCCTTCCCGATCGAGACCGCCGGTTTCGCGCTCTACGACGCGATGTCCTACAGCTTCAGCGCGGTGCCCGCCGAGCAGGCGCGGGAGCTGCTGACCGAAGGCGACTACCAGGCGGGTGACGGGTCGGCGCTGGAGCTGGTCCGTGTGCCGGACGCGGACCCGACCGATTACACCCGCTACCCGGAGATGGATTTCCCGACGGCGAACACCTTCGACCTCGACCTGACCGGTGAGCGGCTGCGGGCCCGCAAGGGCAGCACGGTGTCGGTGGACATCGGCTTCGACAACCACGGCCCCGCCTGGCTGGCCCTACTGCGCTCCGGTGGCGAACCGGTCACCTTCTGGGTCGACCTTCCCCCTGGTACCACGGTCACCACGGTTCCCGAGGGCTGCAGCCCGGGCTGGGAGGGCGCCGAGGGCGATTACCTCTGTCACCTCGACACGCCGATCCTGGAGGACGCCTCCCGCACCTTCACCTTCGGCCTCCACGTCAACGAGGTGATCAAGAACGCCACCGGCCGGGCGTTCTTCGCGTACACGATGCCGAACGAGGGCAAGCCGGCGAACGATTCCGGGGCGATCGTGCTGAACCCGGTGGGCAAGAACTGAGTGTTAGCCGGCCCGGCAGAGCGGGTCCGTCCTTCAGGGCGGGCCCGCTCTCGCGTATCCGTGCCGGCTGTCGTCGATCCGGACCAGCTCCGGGACGCGAACGCGAAGTTCGGCGCGGCGTCCTCGGTGGCCGACAGCGCCGGTACCAACGCCGGTGCCGCTCTGGTCGGTGCCGCCGGCCCCGCCGCTCCGTCCTTGATCGGCTGCGGCTCCGGCTCTCTGGTCCGGCGCCTTGCCCAGCTCGACTACCGCACGACCGGCATCGACTGTTCCCCCAGCGCCGTCGCGCTCGCCGCCGACCAGGACACTGCCGAGTTCGGCGAAGCCTTTGGTGCCGATGTCTCCCTCGCCGACATGGACGGTGACGGCCACGCCGACCTGGCTGTGGGCGTGCCCGGTGAGGACATCGGCGCCGTGGCCGATGCAGGTGAGGGTGCGGATCCTGCGCGGTTCAGCCGCGGGGCTGACCGCCGTCGGCGCGAAGTCCTTCGACCAGAGCTTGGCGGACGTGCCCGGCACAGCGGAGAAGAGAGACGATGGGGCGGACAGGTCCGGCTCGTCGAACACGGATACCGACGGCCGCTCCGAGCTGCTGGCTGCGGCACCAG
Organism: Streptomyces sp. NPDC005791; assembly: GCF_042871485.1. Classification (NCBI taxonomy): domain Bacteria; kingdom Bacillati; phylum Actinomycetota; class Actinomycetes; order Kitasatosporales; family Streptomycetaceae; genus Streptomyces; species Streptomyces sp. NPDC005791. Next base: position 317,455 of record NZ_JBIAIP010000006.1, on the reverse strand, counting down.
GCGAGAACACCGACGACGGGGTGGTCTGGTGGCTTGCCGCCTCCACGACCGGGACGGTGAGTACCGGATCGTGGTCCTACGGCGGAGGCTCGCTCGGCGCTTCAGGAACCGACGCGCGCTTCGGTGCGTCAATCGACGAGTGAAGGGCCGCCGCGAATAGCCCCCGGTCGCACCGAGCGGAGGCAGCGCCCGGGCCGCAACGGCGTCCACCACGTGGCGCACAGTGGCGGCCTCGGCGAGAGCCCCGGTCAGCTCCCCCATCAGGCCGCCCGCTCGGCCGCCGCCCGTTCCCGCGCGCGCAGCCTCTCCGTCACTGCACCCCGGCTTCCCGAGCGTCGCCCCGGAGACGGGTGCCCACGGGCACCGCCGCTACGACCGCAGCCGGTTGCCGGTCGACGGTGTGTGCGGCACGGTCACGCGAACGGGAGAACGGTCCCCGGTCGGTCGCTCGTCGACGGACCGGGGACCTGCTCCACCGCCGGCCGGGGAATCAGTGGCCGAGGTGAGCCAGGTGCACCTGCGACGCCGCCCGCTGCATCATGCCCACCTTCTGCTGGAGGGGCCGCTGCTGCTCCCCGTGCAGCGCGTTGAGAACCACCACCGCACCGGTGAGGGCGGGCACCGCCCACTGCATGATCGTCAGGTGCTGCCGGGCCTTGTGCAGGTCCACGGGATGGTGAGCGGCCTTCTCGAGGTCCTCGGGGTCGCTGGAACTCGCCAGCTCCACCTTCTTGCCCAGAACCCGGCTGTACGCGGTGGCCGCCAGTGCGGCGCCGGTCAGCACGGCCTTCGCCACCGTCGAGGTCGCCACCCCCTGCTGGGTCTGTACCCGGGTGGCGTTGGCGGACAGCAGACCAGTCCCGCCCATGAGGTGCAGCCCGATGGCCACAGCGTTCACCGGCGTCCACTTCGCCCAGCCGGCGCTGGCGATCCTGGCCATGTCCGTCTCACTCGTGCCCTGGCTCGTGGCTGCGCCGTTCAGTCCCACAGCTCCCATCAGCGAGCCGCCGAACCAGGCAGCCAGGCCGAGATCGTGGATGCTGCGTACGGCGGTGTTGCGTTCCGACATCGTTGCTCCTCTGCAGAGGGAGGACCTGCGGGTCTCCACGGGTCCTCCCCCACGCTCGGTGGGGAGGCACCCGTCCACCACAGGGGAGGCGCATCCGGGCGAAAGGCGTCACGCGACGCGGTGCACCGGCCGGTCCGCCCACGAGGGTCGGTGCGCCCGGACGTCACCGAGCCCGCCCCATGCCGCCCGACGACACGATGACGCCGTGGAAGCGGCCTTCCAGGCCGTCCTCACTGCCTGCGCCCGCTGCCCACAGTGCGGCACGTATGGGCATTCAACGGCGCGGCCGACGTCTGATGCCTGCAGTGTGGTGGATCCGGGAAGCACGGGGCTTTTGACCTGTCCCACTCGTTCGCACCGCGTTGTCCGTGCTGCGACAACGCCGACGAAAGCGATGACCCGGAGCGCGAAGCCGACCTGTACGCCCAGTACCGGGCAGCGGTCAGGCTGTGAACTGCCCCATCTCTGTGTCGTCCCGGCCACCCAAGGCGGCCGGGACGGTGCGGTACTCCCGCACCACCGGGTCAGCCGCCCGCACTGCCCCGACGCCTGGCGGCCGCCCGACCCGATCCGCTGACCGGACTTTTGGCCGCGACGGCTACACCGCCGAGGCCCGCCAGATCCTCGACCGCTACAACACGGCCACCGTGATCATGTGCGGCCTCGACCATGTTGACCGGGCTGACGCAGATGAAGGGAGCCGTAGGCATGCCCGGGATGACGGAGCCTGGCGCCAACGGGACGAAGCGTTGGTGTCTCCGCCATGCGCCCGAGGACAGTCGGCTTGCGGCCTGGTCCCATGGCTGAGGCTCAACCAGGTCGTCCCTGTCGAAGGCGTCCTCCTCGAACCAGCCTGTGCCCGCCGGCGGAGCGAGCGGAGCGCAGCTTCGCCCTGAGCCCGCTGAAACTCACGCACGGTTGGCAGCCCCGGCGCGGCCTGGACGGACTGGTGAAGGAAAAGGCCAGCCATGGCGATCAGGACTGTGGTCACCCCTCCGGAGGAGCACCTTGGGCCTCAAGGTGCTCCTCGAGAAGGTCGATCGCCTCCGGGGCACTCTGCATGATCACACTCGGGCCCATAACGAGCACGCCGAACCACGCGGCTCCCGACTGCGGCCCAAGGCCAGTCGACGACCATGACCTGGTCCACGGTCAGCAGCACGTTGTCCGCCCGCAAATCTGTGGACCGAGGCACTACCGGCTGCAGCTGCAGCCCAGCCGCCTAGCTTGTTCTTTGTCTACCAAGATCTTCCGGGCTTGCCGATGGCCTTGAGGGTCTCTGGGCGTTTGACGGTCTTGCCGACGTCGTAGTGGGGTGCCCGGTGCCTGTTCTTGGCGCCGGGTGGCCGTCCGGGGCCGGCGCCGCGGGGTTTGGGAACGCGGGCCGGGCAGGCGAGGTGAGCGCGGATGTTCCTGAACCCCCGGCGGACCCGGGCAGGGGTGAGCCGGCCGAAGGCGGTGGGCTTCTCCCAGGGCCGGCGGAGGTCCTCGGCGAGAGGGCGGGCGAGCCGGAGTTGGGTGTGAGCGACGATCAGGATCCAGGTCCGGCGGTCCGCCGCCTCGGGCGTGCGGAGTTTCGGGGTGGTCCAGCCGAGGGTCTGCTTAGCGAAGCGGAAGGTGTGCTCCAGATCGAAGCGGCGGAGGAACGCCTGCCAGAAACGGTCCACATCGTCCGGGATGGCACCGGTCTTCGAGGACCACAACCACACCGGCGGAGCGTCCCGGTCCTTCGACAGATGTTCGACCTTCAAGCGGATCAACGCGCCTTCGACCAAGGGTAGTTCGCCGTCGTGGTCGAGCCATGAGGAACGGTGGGTGAGCCGGGGATGGACCCGGTCCCATGCCCGCGTCTCGGCCTTGCCGTAGTTGGTGGTGTCGGTGACGGTGGTGATCGCGGGCTCGGGCCAGGTCTCCGGCTTGGTGAAGCGGAACTCCGGGCCGTGCTTGGGCGGCCGGCCGTTCGTCCCCGGTCGGCGGGGTGGCTTCGGCAGGCGCATAACGCGGTCGGAGCGATGTATGAAAATGACCGTGCGTGACTCCCGTGGCCAGAGGTCTCTGTAGCTGTGCCTGAGTTCGCCTCCGCTCACGGGGTGCTGGGGCCCCCGGTGCACAGTGCGTGGTCGATCAGGTCACTGGCCGCGTTCTCCTGCTCGAGGATGTGCTGCTTGGTGTCGCCGCGTGCCTCGGACATGGAGACCACGGCGCTTCGCCTGCCGTCGTCGGTGACGCCGTTGAGAGTGATGTAGCCGCCGTCCCCGCCCTCGTGGCTCCAGTAGCTTCCTCCGCAGTTCAAGGGGCGTTCAACCAGGCCGAGCCCGTATCGGCCGTCGGGCCACAGCTCTTGGACCTGCGCGCTCACGGGGACGGTCTGCTTCATCTCGGCCAGCTGCCGCGTCGGTAGCAGGCGGCCAGCGAGTAGCGCGCGGAAGAAGTCGTTCTCGTCCTGTGTGGTCGTGACCCACGAAAGGTTCTCGTAGTCCACCGGTACCTGATCGGTGACGTCCACCCGGGAACCGGGGCCGAAGAACTGGTAAGCCTTGGCGTGCGGCCGGGGCACGGTGGGTGAGGTGCCCATCCACCGGGTCCGATCGAGGCCGAGGGGGCGCAGGATGCGGTCTTCGATCTCCCGGTGGGTGGGTTGACCGGTGGCCTTCTGGATGATCATGTCGATCAGGACGTAGCCGGTGTTGGAGTACTCCCAGCCTTTGCCGGGCAAGAAGTCCGCCGGCTCGTGGGCCATGGCCCGGGCAACCAGTTCCTCGGGGCTGTAGACGGCGTGGCGCTGCTGGTAGTACTCCTCCGGCGTGGTGTATCCGGGCAGGTCGTCGCGGATTCCACCGGTGTGCTGGAGCAGTTGGCGGATGGTGATCTGGCTGCCGTCGTTGCCGTTCCCCCGCACCACTCCTGGCAGCCAGTGGTCGACCGTGTCGTCCAGGGACAGCGCGCCCTCGGCCTCCAGTTGGAGGACCACGGTGGCGACCAGCGTCTTGGACGTGCTGGCCATGCGGAAGTAGCCGTTGGACGGGACCGGGCGGCCGGTGTTCAGGTCGGCGGTGCCGCTGGTGGCGACCGACTGCCGACCGCCAGGCGCGATCACGCGAGCCTGCACACCGCTGATGCCGAGGGCGTGGATCGCCTCGGTGTCCTGGCGCAACTGCTTCAGAAGGGAGGGCCCAGCGGGCTGGGCGACGGCGGGGGCCACCTCGGCGGCGAGCAGCGCAGCGATACCGAGTGCCATGGCGAGGTGCTTTCGCAGTGGCGAAGTCATGACTGGACGCTAGTTTCGCCCCCAACGGGGCACGATCCGGCGCACCCCAGGATCGGAAGGGGGATATCCCCCCATCGCGGGCCGTCACCAGTCTGGTGGCGACCTGCCGAGCGCGGTGTGACGGTTCTCGATCGGCGCCCTGGTCGCTTCCTGACGCCTGTCGGTCCTCCGCGCCGTCCTCGTCGTCCTCGAGCCCGGCCGCAACCGGATCCCGTAGCGGGCGCAGGGTGTCGCCCGCCGGCTGAGTGGCGGTGGAGCTGTAGCGGCCCAGGACGTTGGGGTTCTTGTGCTTGAGCGGGGACAGCCGCGCCACGTCCTCGTCGCGGATCTCGTGACCTTCGGCGCGCAGCTGGGCGATGGCGGCGTCGATGTACCGGGTCGTCCCTCTGGTATCCGGGGCAAACGGCTGAACAGTGGGTGTTCGCGCAGCTAGAACGTTTGTGGTCGTGTCCGCAAGAGATCGATGTCAGGAGGTCTCGTGGCGGGATACGTCGTGGCCTGAGGCAGCGTTGTCGCGCCGGGCGGCTTCGAGTACCTGCTCCTTCGACAGTCCCGACGGATAGGGTCGACCACGTCCGCGGGAGCGCCGAAGCCTGGCTCTGGGCACCGAGGAGTCGTCGATGCACCATCCGGACCCGCGGTATGCCGCGCGGCTCGCTGCGTATGGGACCGTCGCCACGCGCCTGTCCCTGCTGAGTGACCGTCGGCTCGGCGAGGTCGTGGCCGCCGCGGCCCCGCTCGGGTCCGGCATCGGCGGCAGGTCGGCGGAGCTGGACATCGATGGCACGCGGGTGTTCGTCAAGCGGGTCCCCCTGACGGACACCGAGTTGCGGCCAAAGAATGCGCGGTCGACGGCGAACCTCTTCGGACTGCCCATGTTCTACCAGTACGGGGTGGGCTCAGCAGGGTTCGGGGCCTGGCGGGAGCTGGCCGTGCACGTCATGACCACCAACTGGGTCCTCGGGAACGAGTACGAGGGCTTTCCGCTGATGTACCACTGGCGCATCCTGCCCGACTCCCCTCCCGAAGGGTTCGCCGACGAGTTCGGGGGCATCGACGGGGCGGTCGCGCACTGGGAGGGCTCATCGGCCGTGCGGGAGCGTCTGGAGGCCATCGGCCGGTCTTCGTCCAGCCTGGTGCTCTTCTTGGAACACGTCCCGCAGACACTTGGCGACTGGCTGCACGACTACCGGACGGCCGCGCCGGAGGGCGGGGAGGGCTCGCCGTACCTGTGGGTGGAGGAGGCCCTTTCTCGAGGGACTGCCTTCATGAGCTCGCACGGACTCGTCCACTTCGACGCCCACTTCGCCAATGTCCTGACCGACGGTCGACTGCTGTACTTCGCGGACTTCGGACTCACCTTGAGCTCCGGCTTCGAACTGTCAGCGGCCGAGGCAGAGTTCCTCACCGACCATCTTTCGTATGACCGCTGCCATACTGCGAGTCATCTGCTCCGCCACCACCTGCCCAATGGCCTGCGCGGCGATATGGAACACGAGGCGTTCCTGCGCGAGTGGATCGCCGGCCACCGGCCCGACGGCGTCCCACGCGAGATCGCCACGATCATCGACCGGCATTCCCGAGCTGCCGTGATCTTCGGCGAGTTCGCCCGCTGTCTACTCACCGAGAGCAAGCGGACGCCATTTCCGACCGCCGAGATCGGGCGGGCCTGGCGCACCACTGCGGTCGCGGCGCCCCACTGAGGCCGGACTACGGCAGAAGATCGCCGTCAGGATACTTCGGGATGGGTGGTGCGCCGGGGGCCGAGGCGGCGCGGCATTCGAGGTTCTCGCTCCGGGCGGTTTCCAGGGCCCGCCGCAGGGCTTGGACCTCGTCGCGGTGCCGCCGCTTGAGCCCGGCGAGCTGGGCGGTGAAGGTGCGCACGACGCTGCTGGGCGAGTCGTCGGGCGGCTGCGTGACCGGCTGTGGCGGGTGGCTTCGCTGCTGGGTCCGCAACTGCTCGACTCGTCGACGGAGTTCGGTGCGCCGGTAGAGGAAGTCGAGCGAGACGCCTGCGGTCTGGGCGAGGCCGCGGAAAGTGATGGGCTTCCCTTGGCGGATCATCTCCCGCAGGCCCTGCTCGGCGCGGGCCTGGGCGGCGGCGCTCCCATCGGTGATGATGTCGTTCACGCGCAGCGGTGAGAGCGGCTTGCCCCGGTTCGGCCCTGGCCTGGCGGTCTGGGCGCGGACATGGCTGAGGTAGTCCAGCATGAACGCCCTCACCTCGGCGGGCTCATCGCACAGCCAGGTGGGAGGGGCGGGGTGCTGGCCGATGAGCCAGACCTTGCGGTACCACTGGAAGCCGTTCCGCAGCCAGAGCGGCTGGAGGGACTGGAAGTACAGGCCGTGATCGCCCAGCGGTTCGTGGGCCCGCAGCGGGATCCGCGGGTCCAGCACGGGGTCCCAGACCTCGCGTTGCCACCAGGGGCGCTGGTCGTAGGCGGTCCACAGGATCTGGTAGTAACGCCGCGGCACGGTCCCGGTGTTGAGGCCCGAACCCTTGCCCGGAAGTCGGCCGTAGTGCCGGGCGTAGGCCGCGGCCAGGATCCGCTCCCACTCTCGCGGGGTGCGTCGCATCAGCGAGCCGCGCAGGTCAGGGTGCTCCTCCACCGCCCTGGCCAGCGAGTTGATCAGCGACTGCAAGGATCCGACCGGGACCCGGCCGCCGAGTTCGACCAGACGCCAGCAGCACCAGGCCATCTCGCGGTCCATCGGAGCGGGCAGCCGGAAGAAACGGAGCCGGAGGCTGTGCTGTTGCCTGCCCAGGGTGAAGGCGCCGAGGTCCGCGGGCTCCAGGCCGTCCGAGACCAGATCCACCGTGCGGAACCGCTCCGGGACGGCAGCCCACGCTACTTCCAGCACGTCTTGCTGGAAGAAGCCGGAGGTGTCCCGCATGTTCTCCAGCAAGAGCTTGGTGCTCATCAGCACGGTCCGATCGGTTCGGTATCCAGCGCAGTCCGCCAGCTGGCGGTGAGTCTCGCCCAGTCGGCCACGGCCCGCAGCTCGGCAAGCTCGGTGACGTGTAATGGTGACGTCGGATTGGAACTGTCCGAATGCCTCTGATCTGGAGCCTCTGGTGTGCGGCCCGGGATTCGACGTCAGCTGCTTGAGTATGCGAGCGTTCAGACCTGTTCGAAGTGGAATGCCTTGATGAAGCAGTCACGGGGCTGGGCGACTGCGAAGAGGATGCACTCCACGAGCGACTGGGCGGTGAGGGCATCCTTGGCCTCCCGAGGAGTGGTCTTCCACTCCTCGGAGAGCGGGTCGGTGTTGTCGAAGTCGGGCGGGTAGAGCGATATCACTCGGACTCCCTGGGGCCGTAGGCGCTTGGAGAGGACCTCGGTGAACCCGGCTTGTGCGCTCTTGGCTGCGTAGAAGGCGTCGTGTGCGTCCGAGCGGTGATGTCCGGCCGTTCCACAGGCGGAGATCATCGTCACCACATCCGGCTTGTCCGAGTTGAGCAGGAGAGGGAGGAAGTTCTTCACGGTCAGGACCGTGCCCGTGGCGCCAGATGCGATGGTGTCGACGACATCGGCGTCGGAGGCTGACTGGAGGTCCGGCCCTTCGAGGTAGCGCGAGCCGTTGTTGATCAGGATGTCGACGTGGTTGGTGTGCTGGGCGACGCTGGAAGCGAAGTCGCTGATTGAGGCGGGATCCGTCAGGTTGCAGGCATAGGCGTGAACCCGCTGATGGCCTCGGTCTTGGATCTCATCGCGGACACGCTCAGCGGCAGCGAGGCTGCGTGCGGACAGGAAGACCTCGGCGCCGAGGTCTGCGAGCCGGATCGCCAGAGTTCGCCCGAAATCGCGGCCGGCAGCAGTGATGACGACGCGGTGGTTGTCGAATCTCATGATTTTGCTCCTTGGTCGTGGACCGGTCGTTGTTGCGGTGAAGTTCGGCGGCTGACCTCGGCCGCGTAGGCGGCCCAGTCGCCCGCGGAGAGTCGCTGCCAGGCGACGGCGACGTCGGTATGGATGCCCCGCTGGGTCAGCTGGGTGGTGCTGATCGGGCGTCCGGGCTGGCCGCCGGGGAAGAGCCATGGAGACGGTGCCAGAGCGCCGATGCTCGCGTGGCCCTTGCGGTTCGCGGCAACGGTGCGGGCCAGTTCGGCGACGGGTTCGGGCAACTGGACGGGTGCATCGCCGAGGCGGAGACGTACTTCGTGGGCAGCTATCTCAGCTTCCTCGATGGTCAACCGGCTGATCGCCGAAAGTCCTTGGGCATGGAGGAGGAAGGAGTCCCGCGAGACGGTCTTCGGGCTTGAGGGTGTCGTCGTGCAGGAGCCGGCGTGCGACGTTCCAGCGGTGCTCGTCATCGAGTGGCTGAGTGGGGCCGTTCCAGCGGATGGCGGGGACGTGGACGGTGGAGAGCTTGATGGTGCGGGCCCAGCGGATGAAGTGCCCGGCTGTCTGGCGGTAGGTGGCGAAGTCGTCGGTGAGCCACAAGTCGAGGTCGGCCTGTCGGCAGGTCTTCAGGGTGAGGTCGTGGGCGGTCAGCCAGTTCAGGAAGGCGACGGCCGCGTGGGTGCGTTGACGTGCGGATATGAACTGCTGCGGGGTGAGGGGAAGGCCGTTGGTGCGTCGGCGTAGTCGCCGTACCAAGTGCCAAATCGTATACCGGTGCAGGACTTTGCGCTGTTCGGGGTTGTGCTGGGTTGCGAGGAGGCTGGTGAGGAAGCGTTCGAGGCGGACCATGTACTCGTCCCGCTCAGGCAGGGCACCGACGCCTACGAGGACTTGGCGGAGGTGGGCGAGGGGCGGGCTGTCGGGCAGCTCGTCGAGGGCCTGGTGAGTCAGGGCTCGTCGGCCGGCCGCGAGGTCGGCCATGACCGGGGAGACGGAGGGCTTGTTCAGCCATCGCCTGGCGGTGATGGGGTGCTCGGCGGTGGCGATGTCGTTCCGCAGGGCTTCGAGACCCGGATGGAGAGCATCGGACGGAGGGCCCAGGAGTTCGCCCAGGCGCCGGTTGAGGAGGCAGCGAGCGCACTGGCCGGGGTGCGGGTAGTCGGGATCGTTGCAGGTGGGGCAGGTGTGCCAGACCTCAGGGCGGTGCAGTCCTCGCAAAGGGGCTGGTCGAGAGTGCCGGAGACGACGGCCGCGACGGCTCCGCAGGCCGAGCACGGTGCTGAGCGATGCTGGCAGTCCGGGCACCACGGTCGGCCCGTGGTGCGGGAGGCGCCGCAGGGTTTCTCATTGCCGCAGATGCTGCAGGTCGCTGTAGGGAGGGAGGGGCAGCTCGGGCAGAACGGACCGTCCGGCGTGCGGGTGTTCACGACCTTTCGTCGGCCGCAGCGGACACACTGCTCAAGGTTCGCAGGGTCGTTGACCAGGCAGTTCGGACACAGCGGACGGCCTTGGTCGTCACGGGTTGCAGGCTCTCGGCGGGCTCCGCAGCCTGAGCCCTCCTCGATGCGGGAGTGGGAGATACAGATGCGGCAGACCCGCTGTCCGTCCAGGGGCTTGTCGATGCGTACGAATCTGTGGCAGCCGGGGCAGGACGGCCGGACGATCCCGGTGACGCCGGCCTCGTGCAGCAGATCGATCAGCCGGAGGATCGCGCGGTGGGGTGCGAGATGGCCGTCCCCGGTCAGCAGGGAAGGGTTGGACTCCAGGGCCCAGGCGAGTTTCTGCTGGTAGGAGGGGCGGGGTGCCGCTCGGTGGACCACGTCGGCGATCACTTCCTGCCGGGCCTGCGGGTCCAGTTCGGTGATCAGGGCACCGATCACCGTGATCGGGTCGCGTCCATCGGCGTCCGGCACTTGCCGCATCGTGGTCGCCCTGCCCGGTCGCGTGAAGCGACCCGGCGGGTGTTTCCGCAGGAAGTACACGGCTCGGGCAGCAGTCCGCGGTTCCAGCAGTACCAGTCCTGGCCGCGGCGCTGGAGGGTGCGCAACTGTCTGCCGCACTCAGCACAACATGGCGGCGACACTGTCTGAGCTCCCGCCTCGCGCAGGGCGATGAGGAGGTCGCCGACGGCCCTGGGCGCCGGAGAGCGCCCGTCGGTCAGCACGCTGGGATGCTCGGCCAGATGCGCTGCGAGGCGGCGTGACTTCGAGCGGCCGCCCGCGACGCTGATGACCACGGCGCGGATCCGGTCGGGCTCCAGGGCGTGCTCGACGGCTCCGATCAGGTCCACGATCAGCCCGACCGGATCGGTGACGGCCCGCTCGGAGTGCCCGGGTGCGGTCACGGTCACTCGAGCCCGCGGATTCGGGCTCGCTTGGGCCGCAGGCCACCGATGTCAGTCTCGGCTCCAACAGCCTTCTTCGTTGCGGAAGTTGATTCGGAGCCGGCTGCGGCCACGGGCACGATGAGGTCGTCCATGGTGCAGGCGAGGATGTCGAGCAGGGACATGAGAATTTTCAGGCTGAGCCGTTCTGGGCACTCGACGACGAGCCGGTAGACCTGGCTGGAGGACAGGTGATGCCGCGTTCTTGCAGCAGCGGGATGAGATCCGTGGTGGAGAAGAGTCCGCGGTCGGCCATGATCTTGCGCAGGTGCCATTGGTAGTCCAGCTTCGCGGCCATCAGCGGTCCTTGTCTGCGGAGGTCGGGGCGAGCGCGGGAGCAAGTGCCCTGCGGAGCATGGTGTTCATGAAGTCGTCGCTGACGTGGGTGTAGATGGCGGTGGAGCTGTCATTCTCGTGACCGACTTGCTGCTGGAGAAACCGCCGGTCAACCCCGTACTCCGTGAGGTGGGTGACGTAGGCGTGGCGAGCGGAGTGGACGACGAGTTGCTTCGGGAGCTTCAGCGCGTCGCGGTAGGTGACGAACCGGGCGTTGATTTCCGCGGGTTTGATCCGGCCGCCCCGCTCGGTCACCCAGAGCGCGGGATGGTCCTCGCAGCCGAACCGCGGCCGCACGTTCTCCACGTAGTCGGCGACCGCCTCCACCGCCCAGTCCATCACCGACAGTACGTTCCGGCGCCGGGGAGGCTGGCCCTTCTTCGCCTTGCCGTAGCGGACGTCGAGCGTGCCGTACCGACCGAAATGCGGGGCCGAGGCGTTGCGACCGAAGTCCACCAAGTCGAGTTTGGCCGCTTCGGTGCGGCGCAGCCCCCACTCGTAGATGACCTTGAAGAGCGTGGCATCCCGGTAGGCGGCGAGGGCCCCCTCGCGCTTGGCCCGCACCGCCCGGTCGACTTGGTCGTCGGCGTAGTCGAGGAAGCGCTGGATCTCCTCGCGGGTGAACGGCCTCGCCTCCGCACTGCCCTCGTAGTCGTTGAGGTGGGCGATGGTGTTCCACTCGTGGCAGATCGCTATCGGGTGGGTGCCGAAGGCATCCTCGCAGGCAACTGCCCAGCCGTAGCGGCCGTCGATCGAGAACTCGCTGAACAGGCGCAGACTGCCCTGGTAACTGCGGATCGTGGACGGCGCGAGGTGCTTCTCGCTGGCCAGCCAGAGCGACCACTCGTCCACATGCCCCGGAGTCCAGGCCCACGGGTACTCGTTGGTGTACTCAAGGAACCTGCGTACGAGCCGTTCTCGGGCGATGACCGTGTCTCCGCGGAGCCCGCGAGCGGCCTGTTGGGCCCGCCAGCCCCGCACCATCGCCTCGACCATCGCGTCCTGCGGACGCAGCTGGACCACCCCGGAGACCAGCTCCAGGTGAGCCGCCCCCGCCAGATGTAACCCCAGGGGCACCACGGCGCGATGTGGGTACGTGCTCACCTCGATGGTCTATGGGCCCGCGGCCTGACCTGGGAATGCTGGTGGCGGCAAGGTAAATGAGCCGCGCGCACAAGATCCCCGACAGAGTCGCTCAAGGAGTGAGGAGGTGGACGGCGGGGAGATCCCCGGCCTGTGCGGCAGCCTGGTCGATGCTCAGCCCCGTGTACGCGCCCAGCGCGGTGAACACCAGGGTGGGCAGGCGCGCGCCGTGCTGTTCGTAGTAGGCGGTCACCTCGTCGGCGGTGGCGTCGGGGATGGAGGGGAAGACGGCACCGGCGGCGGTGAGCGCCGCGTCCAACGCCGACTCGTGGCCGGTGGTGGTGCCGAATTCTGCGCGCCGTATCACCTCGTCGCCTTCGACGTGCAGGATCGCGGCGGGCGGGCTGTACAGGTTCCGGCTGGCGCACAGGATCTCTTCACCCGGGCCGGGCCTCATCGAGGGGACACGGCGGAAGCCGGTTGCCCAGGTCGCGGCGTGGTCGTTCTCCAGCACGTACGTCCACTCACCCTCGCTGCCGTACATCGCGTAGGCGTAGCGGGTGGGGTCGTGGCCGGGCGGGGTGGGCTGGCTACGCAGTTCGGCCAGCGGGGTGCGGGCGGCGAGCTGATCGAGGTCGGCCCCGAGGTTGATGAGGAACTCGTCAGGGTTGATGCCTCGGGCGAGGGTGAGGGAGATGCCGCCGCGCATTCCGGGGACGGGCGTGGCGGTGTGGGCGTGGGCGCCTATCCAGGTGAGGCCGTTGGTCATGGAGGGGGGTCCGTTCGCTGGTGGGGTGGGGTGGGGTCGAACTTAGCCTCGCGCTTTCATGAAGCGGGCTGTCCGACGGGTGGTCAGGTAAGCGAAAAGTGCCTCTGACCAGCAAGAATGAGGATTGTCGAGGTCCTTGTTCCTGCCACCGTCGGAGGCACTTCCCAGGTGAAGAAGCGTATCGGGTCTTATCCTCGCGTCCGCGTTGAGGGTGGTGGCCGGGCGGTGGTGTCCCAGGCCGGTGCCGTGCTGCTGGTCGAAACGGTCCGCAAGGCCGGGCTGGACCAGGCGCTTGGCGGCGCTGACGCCGTAGCTGCGTCCGAGGGCGGTGCACGATCCGGGCAAGATCCTGCTGGATGTGGCTCTCGTGGTCGCGTTGGGCGGGGACTGCCTCGCGGATGTCGTCTGAGATTCGCACGCCACTGGCCCTGGACCGACGTGATCACCAATGCCCTGGCACGACTCGAAGCACTCCGCAACCCAGGCTGACCAGCACGTTTCCGTCCCCGCGAGCAGTATCACCCCGACCGGAGTCGTGGAACCCGGCGCCCGGGGCTGTACGGTGAACGGCTCTGTCTCACTTGCGGTGGTGACGGAAGGTGAAGTCGTCCCAGAAGGACGTGGTGGCGAAGGAGGGGAAAACCGGCCCGGTCGTACATCTGTCCCTTGATCAGCTTCGTTTTGTTGTTGACGCCTTCAGTTCCGCCATTGTGATATGCCCTGGTCAGAGCGGCATTCACGGCGGCGCGGTCCCGCTCGAGACCACGGGCGAAGGCGTGCAGGTGGGGCAGTTCCTCGGCTAGCGAGGTGCCAATCCACGTGCTGAGTCGCTCCGCGTTCCCCTCGACGGGTCTCAGCAGTGCGGCGAAAGAACTGATCAACGTGGCGAGGGCAGACATTTCCGCGCAGGCGGTGGTGGCGGCCTCGATCCGTCCCTGCTGGTGTTCCTTGCGGTGATCGAGGGGTGGGTGAGGAGGTAGCGGGCGAGGCGACGTGGGGACAGCGCGGGGCGTTCGGCTTCGACACGTCCCTGGTTGATGTACTTGTGGAGCAGGTTGGAACTCCCGCGACAGCCGAGCTCCTTGATCTCCCGCAACAGGTGCAGGACGGGCACGGCAGGGTCTTGCTCGCGTCGCCGCCGCAGATGATCACGGTAGGGGTCCACGAGCGTGGGCCGATACTTGGGAGCACGGATGAGGCGTTCCGGCTCGGTGACACGGTCGTAGCGCTTGACCGTGTTCAGCGAGAGGTTCAGCCGGCGTGCGCATTCCAGCAGGCCGACTCCACGTGTGCGCAGGTCATGAACGTGATGCCATCGCTCACGCGTCGTGGCGGCCTGCACCCCCTCGCGGGGCGGTGGGCCGCTCTTCGCCCGGCAGATGCTGTGCGCGGCGACCTCCTTGCGGACGGCTTCGGCGAGGTTATGCCAGATGTGCCACCGACCGACCTGCACCGCCTCGGGCAGTGCCCGGCGCATCGCCTCGGCGTAGGCGGCCGAGCCGTCCCGGCACACGATCTCAACGCCCGGATGCTCACGCAACCACTCCTCCAGTGCCTCAACGGTGCGGCCGGGCAACACGTCTACAAACCCGCACCCACACCCATCTCGGCCTCACGTGATCAAAAAGGACGAGGTCCTACTACGCCGAAGCCCTGCGGTGGGGACGTTGGCTGAAATTGACATGCGGCTCCTGTAGAACCATTGAAAACCAAGCGTCAGATTGCCGCATAAACAATCCTGCGCTTTATCAATTGCCGTTTCAGCAGTCTTGACGGCCTCCATTTGCTGATGTTTGAGTTGCCGCAAAGTTCTACACGCCGAGAGGACCCGTCATGCCCACCCCGCCTCTGTACCAGCAGCTGTTCATCAACGGTGGCTTCACCGACGGCGCCGGCAGCGACTCCTACGAGGTGCTGAGCCCAGCGACCGGCGAGATGGTCGGCACCTTACCGCGCCCCGTGCAGGCCGATCTGGACGCCGCCGTGACGGCCGCGCACGCCGCGCAGCGCGAGTGGGCCAGGACCAACGTCTGGGAGCGCGCCGAGATGTGCCGCCGTATCGCGGACGAGATCGACAAACGGCGCCACGAGCTTGCCCGGCTGCAGACGCTCGAGCAGGGCAAGCCTCTCGCAGAGTCGGTCGCCGACATCACCGAGACTGCTGAGCTGTTCCGGCTGCACGCCGAGGACGCGGTGCGGCTGAACGGCGAGACTCTGCTCTCCCGCGACAACAGCAAGCGGATGTTTACATTCCACCGGCCGGTGGGCACCTGGGGCATCATCACGCCCTGGAACTTTCCGCTGCTGATGTTCTCGGAGTTCGCCGCCCCAGGCCTTGCCACTGGCAACGCCCTGATCGTCAAGCCACCGCAGAACACCCCGCTGACCGTGCTGAAGGCCATGGAGGCACTCGCCGCGGCGGGTCTGCCCGACGGCCTGGTCAGCATCCTGCCCGGCGACGGCGCCTTCGGTGACGCACTGGTCCGCAACCCCGGCATTCACGCCATCGGCTTCATCGGCTCCTCCGCCACCGGCGCGAAGATCCAGAGCGCCGCCGGTCTGAAGCGCTCGCTGATGGAGTGCTCGGGCAACGGCCCGCTCGTCGTCCTCGCCGACGCCGACATCGACGCCGCCGCGAAGGCCGCCGTCGACGGCGCCTACCCATGCGCGGGCCAGGTGTGCTGCGCCACCGAGCGCGTCGTCGTGCATCAGGACGTGCATGACGCGTTCGTGGAGGCGGTGCTGCGCGAGTCGCAGCGCATCACCCTCGGCGACCCGCTCGACGCGAAGACGATGCTCGGCCCGCTCAACAACGAGGGCGTGGCGGCCAAGATGGATCGGCACATGGCCGACGCCCGCGAGCGCGGCGCGCGGATCCTCGTCGGCGGCCGCCGCCGCGACGGCATGCCCACCGACCTGTACTACGAGTTCACCGTGGTGGACGGGGTGCCGGAAGACAGCCTGCTGTCCAAGGAGGAGTCGTTCGGGCCGGTTGTGCCGATCATCACCGGCCGCGATGAGGACGATCTGCTACGCATCGCCAACGACGACGCGCTCGGCCTGCAGGGCGCCGTCTTCACCCGCAGCATGGCCTCCGCGTTCCGCTTCCTCGAAGAGATGGAGGTCGGGCAGGTCCTCGTCAACGAGTCCAACAACTGGTGGGACATCAACATGCCGTTCGGCGGTGCAGGCGCCCGCTCCACCGGCTGGGGCCGCATCGGCGGCAAGTGGACGCTGATGGATATGACCGACACCCGCACGGGGGTCATCAGCCTCTGAGCCGAGTATTCGACGTCCCTGGTGTCCGGCCCGGTTTACGTCCCGCGCGTGGCAGGGCCGCGTCTCAGGCCAGCCCGCGTACAAGGAGCCCATGAGCCGCGTTATGCAGGGCCCCGAACTACCGATCCCGGCTGCGCATGACCGCCCCGACGGCGTACTGACTGGACCGGCCGAACGCTCCTCCGCCCGTTCCCCGTCTGACCGGGGGCACCCGCTGCTGTCCGGCCGTCGTCGGCGGATGCACAGCACTGTGGAGGGCCCTGCTCGCCAAGGCGCGCTTCCCCGGCTCTACGTCCTGCCGCTGTTAGCTTGATCTTTAACCTCGGGGTCCGAACGGTTCGTCTTACTTGATCACTCGGACTGGTAACTGAGGTACACGCAGGCGGCCTTCGGCTGAGCATGTGATCCGACCAAGGAACACGCAAGCTCAGCACGAAGGCCGTGGGTATGAGTCTGTCGCATCACGTTGCCCGGCAGGATCCGTTTGCGGGACTGTCACGCTTCCGGGGTGAGTTCTACTCCTGTCTGACCAAACGTGCGGATGCGTTGTTCGAACTCGCGGACGCGGTGTTGTGCGCCGATGGTCCGGTCCGGTCGCTGGTGGAACTGTCGCTGGTGGGTGAACACCGGCGTGGGCACGGCGGGCTCTACGACGCCCTGTCCGCGGGCCGGGTCGATGTCGCCCGGCTGAGGCGGGCCCTGGCGGCGGTGCCGCTGCCGCGGGCGGCGGACGGCCGGCTGGTGCTGGCCGCCGACCTGACCTGCTGGCTGCGGCCCAGCGCTCACACTTCACCGCAGCGGATCCTGTGCCACACCTATGGGCGGGGCAAAGACCAGCACATCCCTGTCCCCGGCTGGCCGTATTCAGTGATCTGCGCTCTGGAGACCGGCCGCAGTTCCTGGACCGCACCGCTGGACGCGCTACGTCTGGCACCGGGGGATGACGCCGCCACTGTTACCGCTAGGCAGATGCGCGAGCTGGTCGAGCGGCTCATCACGGCCGGGCAGTGGAAGGACGGCGACCTGGAGATCCTGATCGTGGTGGATGCCGGCCATGACGTGCCCCGCCTGGCCTTCCTTCTGCAGGACCTGCCGGTGCAGGTGCTGGGGCGGATGCGTTCGGATCGAGTCCTGCGACGTGCGGTCCCATGCCGCGAGCCGGGCGTCCGGGGCCGTCCGCCCCGCCACGGCGGCGAGTTCGTCTTCGGTGACCCCGCCACCTGGAACACTCCCGATGCCCAGACTGTGACCGAGACCCGCCTCTACGGCACCGCCATCGCACGGGCCTGGGACCGGCTCCATCCGAGACTGACCCATCGCTCGGCCTGGACGGCTGCCCTCGGTGCCCTGCCGGTCATCGAGGGCACCGTGATCCGCTTGCAGGTTGACCACCTGCCCAGCGGGGCAACACCGAAGCCGGTCTGGCTGTGGTGGTCAGGCACCGATGCCACGGAAGCCGACGTCGACACGCTCTGGCAGGCATTCCTGCGGCGCTTCGACATCGAACACACCTTCCGCCTGTTCAAGCAGACTCTGGGCTGGACCTGCCCGAAGATCCGCAGCCCCGAAGCCGCCGACCGCTGGACCTGGCTGATCGTCGCGGTCTTCACTCAGCTCCGGCTCGCTCGCCCGCTGGCGGCCGACCTGCACCGACCATGGGAAAAGCCAAGTCCCGCGGACAGACTTACCCCTGCCCGAGTCCGCCGCGATTTTCGGCACCTGCGGCCGAAGGCCGCTTGCCCGGCCAGAGGACCGAAATCCTCTCGGCCAGGCCCGGGACGGCCACCCGGCAGCAAGAACAACCAACCCACTGCACGCTATGACGTCCACACCGTCGGCAAACCCGGCCCCGCGAAGCGACGAACGAAGAAGTCAACGACCCTTCGTCCACGCCGCACAGGTTAAAGATCAAGTTAGGGCGTGTTTCGAAAGTAGCGCCGTCCGCCCGAAGGGCGGGCCTGGCGGCGTCTGGTGCGTGCGATCGCAAGGCGGAGGGTCGCCCCGATACTGGATGTATCGGGGTGATCCCGACAACGCGGCGAGCGTGCGTGCCAGGCGTCGCCAGGCAGGCGGGACTTTCGAAACACGCCCTAGGAGACGTCTGCCGTCACGCCGCCAGCGGCTGCAACGGCGACATATCCTCCCTGTCCCTCATCCACGGACCGGCCGACGGCGCCGACCACTGGCCCGGGGAGATCTCCCGGCTGCAACGGCTGGTCGCCGAGAACTTCACCCGTTCGAGGAAGAACTGGAGGCGTACGGCATCGACTGCTGCTTCGCCCGTACGGGCGAGGTTGCGGTTGCCGCGACGCCGTGGCAGCTCCCCCGTTCGCGCCCGTCTGGCGCTGATCTCTGCGATCTGGTCGGGGCGACGAGGATCCGGGTCAGGGTTCGCGGCTACGCCAGGAGACGGTGAACAGCACACCGGTCCAGGGATGGCCGGGGCCGGCCGGGGTGAGGTGGTCAGCGAAGGTGCCGGCGGCGCCGGCTTGAGCGGCCTGGAACGGCCGGCCGAGCGCAGCCGCCCCGCGTCGTAGCGGCCCCAGGACGGGTGGCCAGGGCCCCGGCGATCCCGCCGATCGGCGCCTCAGCGGTGTTCCGCCTCACTGGGGAAGTGTCGGTGTTCGAGGTGCCGTATCCGTGGGCAGGGCGAGCAGCCCGCACCCGGCCTGGTCACGTCAGCGGTGACAAGGCGTACGGCTCTCGCCGCAACGGGTGCGTTCAGGGCGTCCTGTGTCTCAGGTTGGCTGAGACACGACAATCTACCGGGCGCATTTTCTAGTGCGCGTCAGGCAACGTTTGCGCTGTCGACGACGGCGCGCAGGCGCCGATCGTCGGCGTGGCGGTTTCGCCAGATGATGTAGTGGCGGATCATGCCGCCCTGCGCATTGTGGTCAGCGTGGTCGGTGCCGTCGAGGGTGAAGTAGCGCAGGGCCTTAACTGGGCTTCGATGCGGTGGGGCCAGGAGCTGTTGGTCGGGGTGTGGGCCACCTCGGCGTTGTTCGCCGCAGCCCGGGTGCCGACGCGCTGGCACTTCTTCGTGGTCAGGTGTGGGGAGAACTCTTCACTGACTCTGCGATCCGGGCCCCGGGCGGGTACAGGCTGCGGAGATACCGGCAGAACCAGGGCCTGGGTCCTTCTCTTGAAGGGCTTGCTGTGGCCGTGGAGCTTGCCCTTGGCCAGGTCCGGGGCGGCGAACCCACGTCGCACTCCGCCGTAGCGGTTGTAGGTCGCCCTGCCCCGCCGGCGGGGCTCACGGTGAGAATCCTTGTGCTTGCCCCCGCGTGGAGCGCCAGGCGCACCACCAAGCGCACCGCCGCCTGGTAGCAGTTCCTCACCGCCGCGGGAGGTGCGTATCTCACATCCCATCTAACCTGGAAGGGAGAAGTGCGACGGGGATGCGCTCCTGGCTATGAGGTGAAGCCCTTCCCAAGCCTGAGCGTAAGTGCGGCTGATGGCGTCCATGCATAGCCGAAACTCCCGGACGAACCAATTAGCTCAATCGGTCAGATCAAGCGGTCGAGGCTACTGATGCAACGCGCAACGGACTACTTCTCCCCCAGGAGACACGCATGACTATCGAACCGGCCCTCGAAATAAGCGTTCTATTCGACCTGATCAACGACGCACGTACACATCCGGGCAATTATCCGCCTCACGGAAATCCTGCAGGTGCAATAACGTCTGCGTGCACAACAGGTTTTGCGCTTTCAGCAGAGTTGACGGAGATAGCGCGCGCCCACACCGTCTATTTGAAAGGACAACCCAAGGACTGGGTTACGACCGGCGACAACATGCACAGAGGTCCTAGTGGAAAACTAGTCTGGGACCCCGGAGAGCCGATGGATCAGGCGGGTTATCGCACCTGGCGGGCAGAGAACGTAGCCGTAGGTTTCACGACCCCGGAGGCGGCGGTGCGCTTCTGGATGCAAGATGATGAAAGATTTGGTTGGGGACATCGCAACGGCATCCTCAGGTGCGCAACACTCGAGGCTGGTGTAGGCCACGAGCAAGGCGGCCCATGGGAGCATTACTGGACGCTAGACATGGGCACGAAGTAACGACTCAGAACTACCTAGTGTCCTGCCATTCAGGACAAGCCGCTTGAAGGGCCGACATCCGGGACAGTCCCGGCGGAACTGGGCCCTCGCCCGCGCAGGTATCGCCCACCGGTGTGCCTGGCGCGTCGTTCCCGGCGAGCGCCAGGCTGGGCCAGGGCCCGGCGAGGGCTGCGTCGTCCAGGGTGATGCCGAGGTGGTCGAGTACGAGGGCCACCCCGGCGCCCTCGCCTTCGTGTGCGGCGAGCGCCGTTTCCACTCGGTCTCACCAGGGGCCGAGCGGTTCCACTGGGGGGTGTTCCATGCCGGGCTCGAAGTACTCGACGCACTCGCCGTCGCAGCATTACTGGAAGACGTCGATTCCCTGTCGTCGCCACGCTGTACGTCTCAGTTCCCCGAGACAACTCCGCGATCGGCTCTTCCCCGCAGCCGATACCGCCTCCCCAGTGCCGCAGAAGGCCCCTACACCGATCCTGCCGGCCCGCAGCAGCGAGACCGGCCCGTTGCCCGATTCGCCCGGAACCAGATCCGAGGCCGCGTCCCAATCGAGCAGGCGCGCCCGCAGCGGATCAGCCCCGTACCGGGCGAACACCTCTTCGGGGCCCAAACCGCGGGTGAAAGTAGCGCACATCCAGTCCCTCGCCCAGTCCAACGAACCCGCGTCCGCGTCCATGATCAGCCTCCGTTGTTCACCTTTGGCATCGCCTGCCGGGGGCGAGCCTTCCGGGCTCGCGGCAGTGCGCCAAGCGGAGTGGAGAGATGACCGGTTCACGCGGTGGGATCGGCTCCGGCCAGGACGCCCGGATCCTCTGAAACACCGCCCGGCAACGGTCTCGATGGCAGGAGCGTGGGCCCGCGAAGGCGAACGACGGGGCCTGGTGTGGGGCGTGGGCACCAGGCGGCGAACGGGCCGGAGGACTGCACACGGGCGCCGCGAGCCGGGCCCGGCGCGTCCGCGTGGGCCGGGTCACCCGACCAAGCGCAGCAACAGCCGCACGATTCCCATGCCTCCTCTCGCGATCCACCCGAGCAGTCCTGCCTCCACGGCCAGCTCGGCAGCGTCCATGGCCGCGTCCCCCCGGTCCGACCGGGAACGACACCGGGAACAGGAACGGGGCCAACGGCGCTTTCCCGCGCCACACTTCTTGCACATCGCCATGACCTCATTCTCCCTTACCTCGCACTGCCCGTACGCGCGGAGCACTGCCCTTTCGCCCTCTGCGGCCCAGGCCCGGGCAAGGGCTGTGTCGCCGGCGTTGCTCTGCGCCCGGCGTGACTGTCGCGGGCCGGCGAGCGGGCCGCGGGCCGGGTTTCGGTGCGGAGACGGGACGGCCGGAGACGCACGGCTCCGGGCGCTACGGCTCGCAGACGTGGTGCAGAACAACGGTGGAGCGTGCATCTGCCTCCAGCATGGTCTGCATCCGGTTCTGGTCGTTGATGTAGCCGGTCTCGCTGGCGGCTGCATTGCGTCCGCCGCGTTGAGCAGGGTGGCCAACGCCTCCATGCCGCTGAGTGGTGTCGGCCGCGGCCGCGTGAGTGGTGGCGAACTGCTATATGCCGGGGTCCGCTGCCTGCGCCCGGGCCGGCTTGAGGATCTGCAGCGCCATCGCGTCGCCCATGTGCCAGACGCCGCCGTGGTGGCGACAGCAGGACCTCGCCTCACGGTGCGGCAGCACCTGGCGGGCCCCGCGCCTCCGCCAGGGCACCCCGGTCGGCATGCAGGCCGGCTCGCAAAACGGAGGCGGTCGACCGCCAACTCCTCGGACACCAGCTGCAACTCCGGCTCGGTCGGGGCCCGGCACGTCGCCGGCGCCACGGTCGATGGTGTCGGGATGCCGATCATGTCCTGGAGCTGCTCGTGGATGGTCACCGACCACTGCGGATCTGGCGGCCGATAGCGGTCGGCGCCGGTAAGCATCACGCGCCGGAAGCGGGCCTTCTTGAGTGCCCCATCCGGCCACAGCTTCCGCTCCACCCATACCGGGTGACGGTGGAGTTCGAGACGGCGGGGTCCAACAGAGTCAGGCAGGTCCGGTCGGGAGCGCTCCCTTGGATGGAGCGGAAGCCGGTTGTCACGTTGGGGTGGCTGAGTGAGAGGCACGGCCCGTACTGGATGCTGGAAGAAAAAGTGACGTCCCGGGGCGTCAGCGTGAGCGGCGGGTTGTAGGCAGTCGCTTCGCTGCTGGGCGGCGTACAGGTGATGTCGAGGAGTCCCGCCGCGCTCGGAGCGCGGGCCGAGGCCGGTGCCGTGAACAGCGCGCCGAGGGTGACGATTGCGGCGAGCAGTCTGCGGGGGGAGGGATGCAGTCATGGAGCGCACGGTGCCTACTTCCTATTGGCCGCTCGGTGCGACGCTGGACTGACAACGTCGGAGTCGTTCTCCCAAGTCTTCGTCCTCGGCCCTGGCATCGCGCTCGCCCCGGGTGGTGAGTGAGCCGCTGTCAGCCCGGTGCGCAGTTTGCGCTCGGTTCTCCGCCGTCCAGCAGTGCGGCGATGGTTTCGCCGAGGACGCCGGCGTTCTGTGCGGCTCGGCCAAGGGCGACGCCGTTACAGTCCGTCTCTTGCCGGAGGCGGGTGTACGTACCCGGCCCGGCGTCCAGGCAGGGCACGATATGTACCAGTACGGCAAGCAGGATCCGCGCCACATGGACTGAGGCCTCGTAGACGCCCGCCGAAGCGCTTACGCAGGAGATCGAAGCCCGGCCCGGCCGAACATCTGACGCTTGAGCATCTTGATCCGGTTGACGTGTCCTTCGACGACGCCGGAGTTCCAGGGCAGGGTGTGGCCGGCGATGACGGCATCGCGGCGTCACGGCCCGCGCGCATTCGGCGTGTGTCCGAACCAGGCGATGCCCGTTTCCTCGATCGCCTTCATTCGGGCCTGGATGTCCGCGTCCTCGCGGGTGCAGGTCGCCTCATCCGCGACGATCGCCCCGAACTCGTCCAGCACACCGACCTGCTCTGGCGACATGTGGGAGTGCGCTCGCCGGTAACGTTTCACCTGCTCGATCCAAAGGCTGCTCCGGACGCTCGGTGACAGTGCAGCGAACACGGCTGGCCTGTGGGCCGCAGGCATTCTGGCCAGCTCGTCGCACTGTCCGACACGCGGCTCAGGTTCGCCCGGGCCCAGCGCCGTCCGGCGGCCAGCTCCCTGGATTCGGCTGCACTTCCGACCATGCCGCCACATGATGACGCTCGTGATCAACGGGCGGAGAAGACCGTCCGCTGCGCAATCCGGGGCCAGATCACCGGCGTTACCGGCCGGCCCACCACGGCTCCTGATCTCAGGCCCCGGACCACAAGCCCACCACGCCCCGACGTGCCGTCAGGCGCCGCCTACCGGCTACCGTGACATCGCCTCCGGCTCCCTTCCCTACACGCAATCACGGTGTGACGGTGGAAGTCCCGCCCGGCAGCTCGTGCGGCCGCCTCGAGGAAACCGCCGCGGCCGGGCGGGTAGCCCCCCACCGACCTTCGCCGTGTGCTTTGCCCTCCGTTCAACCGACGTTCCGGGGCCGGTCGTTCGGGGTACACCGCCATCACCGACGATGCTGACCCGGATCCACGAGGAGTACGCAGGTGTCATGGAGGGGGAGACTCAGGTGCCCGCGAACAGACCCGCTACCGAAGAGCCGCGGTTAACCGTCACCAGACCCCCACGCCGACGCCTGCTCAGAGTGCTTGCATCGGCGCTGCCCGTCCCGGTCGTCGGGCTGGCCCTGCTCGTGGCCTCCGGCAACCTGCTGTTGCCCCTGCGGCAGGTGGTCACCATAGAGGCCAAGATGGCCTCGAAGAGGGACTTCTTCCAGGACCCCGTGGTCGAGCGGCTGCTCATGAAGCACGGCTTTCGCGTGCATATCACCAACATGGGCTCGCGTGAGATCGCCAAGCAGGACTACGAGGGATATGACGTCGTCTTCCCCTCCGGCCAGCCGGCCGCCGACCTGATCAGCCGGGAGCGCGCCCGGGCGAACCGTCCGGTGCTGCTGTACCGTCCGTTCGTCAGCCCTATCGTGCTGGCCACTTACCGGGACTACGCCGAGGTGCTCGCGGCGGAAGGCGTCGCGAAGCGCCTGCCGGGAGAGGGCGGCCTGGCGATGTACTACACCCTCGACATGCGGCAGTTCCTCGATCTAGCGCACGGTAAGAGGAAGGGCGTCCAGCGCGATGCCGAAAACGGCTACCGCTGGGACGAGATCGACCGCTACGACCATGTCCGCAACGGCAACAAGATCCTTGCCCAGACCTCGGACATCTGCGAGGCCAACTCAGCCGGCACCTACCTCGGGCTCGTGGCCTTCGTCGAACATGGGAACGACGCGCCGGACAGCGCGGCCGAAGCCGAGCAACTCGCTCGGAAGATCAAGCCGCTCCTCGTCGAACAGGGCCTGCCGTCCTCCGAACGGGCCGAAACGTATCTCTCCCCTGACGGGCAGAGCATCGCCCCCGTCTCGGTGATCTACGAGCACCAGTTCCTCGCCCACCAGATCGAGTACGAGACCGAGAAGGGCATGACCGACGACGGGCGCGTCCTGCTCTATCCGTCCACACGCTTCGTCACCGAACCCCAGCTGGTCGCGCTGACCGGTGACGGCGCCCGGCTCGGGGAACTGGTCAGCGAGGACCGCGAACTCCAGCACCGCGCCATGGAGCTGGGCTTTCGGGCCCGCAACGCCACCAGCGGTGCGACCAGCGACGAGCTCACCCGTTTCCTCACCGAGCGGCGTATCCCGGTGCCCACCAACTCCTCCGACGACACCCGGGCGGTCCTGCCCAGCCTGCCCCTGTTGGAGAAGATGATCGAGATCGTCGGCGACTGCCCGGACCGGACGGGCAGCTGGTGAGGCGCGGTGCGGGTTCGCTCGCGCTCTGCCTGGCCCTCGTCACCACCTTGCTCACCGCCTGCTCAGGCGACGGCGGCGACGAAACGGTCCGGTTGCACGTGCTCGCCAGTCCCGATCTCGCCGTACTGGCCCCGTTGCTGGGCGACCTGAAGAACGAGACCGGCGTCGACCTTCGCCTGGACCACCGGACCGACGCCGAGACGAAGACCCCGGACCGCGACAGGTACGACCTCGCGTGGCTGTCCTCCGACCGCTACCTGCGTCTCACGGACAAGACCGCGACCCGGGGGGTACAGCGGACCTCCACCATGACGTCCCCCGTCGTCATCGGCCTGAAGCCGGTCGTGGCGCGTAAGCTGCGCGCCCAGGTGCCCGGCGGTCGGCTCACGTGGGCGGACATCGCGGACGCCGCCGCCACCGGGACCGTCCGCTTCGGCATGGCCGACCCGCGGCACGCCGGCAGCGGGCTCGCCGCCCTCGTCGGTGTCGCCACCGCCGCGGCCGGCACCGGAGCCGCGCTGCGCCTCGAGGACGTCTCCTGCGACCGACTGCGCGGCTTCCGCTCCGGCCAGACCCTCACTGCCGACACCGGCCCCGCCCTGGTCGACTCCTACGCCGGCCACCAGGACGAGACCGACGCCCTCATCACATACGAGTCCGATCTACTCGCCCTCAACGCCGCCGGCCGCCTCGACGACCGTCTGGAGGTCGTCCGCCCCGAAGACGGCACGGTTCTGGCTGACTTCCCGCTGCTCCTGCTCGACCCGGCCCACCGCACCGCGTACGACAAGGTCACGCAGTGGCTGCGGCGCGACTCGGTGCAGCGGCGGATCATGCAGCACACTCTGCGCCGCCCCGTGAACACGGCGGTCACCCGGGACGCGCGGCTGCGCGAACCGGTCGGCAACGCGCTCTTCTATCCCGACCAGCCCGGCGTCGTCAAAGCCCTGTTGGCGGACTACGGTGACCCCGACCGCCGCACCACGAGCCAGGTGATCTTCCTGCTCGACTTCTCCGGATCGATGCGCGGCACCCGGATGGCCGCCCTGCGTGAAACCTTCGCCGGACTCAGCGGCTCGGACCCCTCCGCCTCCGGGAAGTTCACCCGCTTCCACCGGGGCGAGCGGCTGACCGTCGTCAGGTTCGGCGGCCGAGTACTGTCGGAGAAGACCGTCACCGTCACCGGCTCGAAGGACCTGACGGCCCTCGCCGACACCGTCGCCAGGGGCGGCTACGGCGATGCCACCGCCCTATGGTCCGCTCTCGACCGCGGCTACCGCACCGCCGCCCGTGAACTGGCCGCCGACCCCGACCGCTCCGTCTCAGTCGTCCTGATGACAGACGGCGAGAACAACGCGGGCCTGCCCTATGCGCAGTTCGTACGCCGTCACAACGCAATGCCCGCCGCCGTACGCACCGCCGTCCACACCTACCCCGTCCACTTCGGCGACGCCGACGCAGGCGAATTGCGGCGCGCCGCGGCGCGGACGGGCGGGCGGATGGTGGACGCCACCAGCTCGTCCCTTTCCGAGGCATTCAAGGAGATTCGTGGCTGTCACTGACGCTCTGTGGTGGAGCCTTTGGTGGCCGTGGATGACGGTCTGGCTGGTGACGGCCGTCGGCACGGTGTTGCTCGCAGTGGTCCTTGTGCGCCATGCCCGGGAGCGGCGCAGGCACATGCGGCGCTGGCAGTCGGCGTACAGCATATGCCTGTACCTGGACGAGCAGGCGGTGATGGACCTGTACGAGCTCGGCAACTACCGGTCCGCACTGGAGGAGGCTGTCGAGCTGCGGACGAAGGTCGACACGAGTGTCGGCTTCTGGAGCCGGGTACTGACGTGGCTGTTCCGCTTCCGGCTGAAGCGGGACGTCAGCCAGGAGACCTTCCGCAAGTTCGTGCGCAAGGACAAACCGATCAACGTGATCGGCGTGGTCATGGAGGCCTTCGACCGCGCCGACGCCATCGTCCACGCCGACCTGACCACACTGACTGTCGTCCCGAACCGGAACCTCGCCGACAACCTCGCCGACGGCCGTGCGGTGACCTTGAGCCGCATCGGCGAGTTCGTCTCGGTCAAAGGTGTGTTCACCGGCGTGCCGGACGTCGCGGAGGGTTTCGTCCTGCGGGCCGAGTACGGCGCCGAGCAGCCCCCGGTGTACATGCGCGTCGTAGCACCCGGCAACGCGCGCCGCTCGATTCCGGCCGGCACGTTCACGGCCCGCTGCCTTGGCAAGATGACCGGCTGGCGCGAGGACACCCGCGAGGTGACGCTGGAGGCGATCGCGATCTTCTGGTGACCGCCGCCGCGCACCGTAAGTCGAAAAATGGGCGAGCAAGCGCAGGGTGTACGACCGGGTACGAGGAGGTCTTCCGGGCTCCAGCCGACGCCACCCCGCAGCCCGGCTACCAGCCCCTCGAACGAGCCAAGGCGCACCGGGTCTTCCAGGTCATCCCCAAGCGTTGCGAGAAGGCTCCATCATCCTGATCTGCCCTGTCATCTCGCACGGCAATGAGCGCCATTCGGCGGCTGCTTGCTCTGCGTATTCCTCCGTATTCGCATAAACCGCCGCACATGCGCGAGTACGCCGGCAGTCGCAGGATCCTCTGCCGATGAGGCACGTGGGGACAAAGGCGTTTCCTGAGCCTGTGCGGCGGTCGAGGATGTCGGTGATCAGACGGACGGCGGCCTGACCCATCTCGCGCAGGGCCGGCGGATGGTGGTCAGACTGCCGGCCAGGGCGGATGTGTCGTCGAAGCCGGTGAGAGCCAGGTCATGGCCGACGCGTAGGCCGTTCTCGCCGGCCATGACGGTCAGGGAGTCGGCGAGCTCGTCCGGGGCCTTGGCCCGGCCGGCGGGCAGCAGGCGATGCATGTCCTGCTCGGCGGGGCTGCGCTCGTCGGTGGACAGGAGACGAGTTTCTCCCGTAGGGCAGGCCGGTGTCGCGCAGGCCGTCGAGGTAGCCGCCGAAGCGGGCGCAAGCGTGGGAGGATGCGGCCTCGCCTCCGACGTAGGCGATGTGTGTGCTGGCGTGCGCGGCCAGGTGCGCCACCCGGCCGGCACCAGCCAAGTGGCGTCGGTCAGCCCAGCGATGCAGTTGCCGCACGCAGGTCTTCCGAGGCTGCCGGTCCGAGAGCGCCTTTGCGCTGCGACCGCCGACCGCCACGGTGCCGTAGGCGTGGACGACCAGCAGCAGGCGCTCGGCCAGGACCTTGGCCGAGAAGCTGCCGCCCCGGAGACGGAGGTGACCGCCTCCAGGCGGCCATTCCGCACGACGGTTCCCTTCAGCATGTCGATAAGCGGCGGAACACCCCATCGCCGCTGTGCACTTGAGCTGGTCGCGCGACGTCTGGAAGGCGACGACCTCGTAGATCATGCGCACCACCCGGTGTCGGCCGTGCTGGTCGGTGCGCGGTGCACGACCTCCGCCCGGTCCCCGCCCATCGCCTGTGCACGGGCACCGCGGCACGATTTCACCGGCGGCGAGCGGTCCGAAGTGTCCTGTCGCGGTGAACGCGGCGCGTTCTCATCGCAGTCGAGTGCCTCTGACGGGCAGCCGGCTCTACGGGAGCTGCGGGGTGGCGGATAGCGTGCGGGCATGACGATGACGATGAAGCGGCGGGGCTTGTACCGGCAGGGCACCGGGTTCTGGCGGATGACGGCGAAGTGGGCTGTGGCCTTCGGGGCCCTGTACCTGTTGGACGGCGGTCTGCTCCGATCGTGGGGCGACGCTCTGGTCTGGCCGGTGATCGGGATTCTGTTGTGGGCGCCGTTCGGGATCGGCGTCGTCTGGTATCCGAGGAAGGACCAGCGCGTCACGCTGACGACGCGTGAACTGCGCGTACGGCGCAAGCGGCTGCCGATGGAGGAGGTGAACCTGCTGCACGTGGCACTGCTGTGGCTGGACGGGCGGTCGACCGCGGACGACCAGCCGGTGCTGGAGTGGATACGGTCCGACCGGGTGGTGTGGGTACCGCTGCGGGACGGCCGGGCGTTCGGCGTGGAATTTCGCGACCCGGCCGCGTTCGCCAAGGTTTTCGGCGCCTTCGCGACCGATGCGTGCGGCGGGCCGGAGATCGTCCGCGCGCGGGCCGCAGCGGCAACCTATCCCGAGCCGCGGCCGATGCGGGCCCGCCCCGGCGCCGACAGCTCCTGGCCGGACCTCCTGGACATATTCAGCTGAGAGCCGGAAGCGCAGGTACGGGGCAGCGGTCCGTCAGGCCGCGAAGAACCGGACAGGGCCGGCGTTCTTCGCTGGGTCGCCCACGCCGGACGGGACTGGGCCGAGTACCTCGCCGCCCGAGCTGAAGACGAGGCCAACAACTGGGAGAGGACGGATTGTCGGCACACATGCTGACGCGCGCCC
Organism: Streptomyces sp. NPDC005791; assembly: GCF_042871485.1. Classification (NCBI taxonomy): domain Bacteria; kingdom Bacillati; phylum Actinomycetota; class Actinomycetes; order Kitasatosporales; family Streptomycetaceae; genus Streptomyces; species Streptomyces sp. NPDC005791. The sequence continues at coordinate 288,156 of NZ_JBIAIP010000006.1, read as the reverse complement.
CGGCCGGTACAAGCTCAGTGCAGAGCATGCGGAGATCACTTACTTCGGTGCGGTTTCCCGTGTGTGGCGTCAAGAATCAGAGCCAGCAGCCGCTCGGACTGTTCGCGGTCCGAGCGGTGGGCCGTGGACAGCGCGATTCCGACGACGATCTTGACCAAGTCGTCGGCGGCCAGGTCGACGCGAGCTGTGCCCAGTTGCTGAGCCCGAGTGAGCAGACCAGCCGCCGCGTCCAGGATCAGCTGATGACAGTTGCGGCCCGGCGCGCCGGGTTCGTCGACCATCAGAGCGCTACCCATGCCCTGGTTGGCACGGGCATGAGCCAGGAATGCGCGCAACCATTGAGCCAGGGCGTCGTCGGCGGAATCCGAGGTGAGCAGCCCTTCCGCCTGCTCGCACAGTGCCTCGACCCGGTCTCTGAGTACGGCGGTGAGCAGGGCCGAACGGTCCGGAAAGTGCCGGTGGAGAGTCCCGGGTCCCACTCCGGCTCGGCGGGCGATCTCATTCAGAGACGCCCGGGGGCCGGCTTCGGCAAACACTTCCCACGCCGCGGCAACAAGGCGTTCCCGGTTGAGTCGCGCGTCGGTGCGCCGCGGTGGTTGAACGGAGGTATGGCTGTACCTGGGCGCCATCGTCCTGCTCATGCCTTTCGGTCAACTCCCTTATCTCCACGATGTAGCCAAGCGGAGAACTTCTCCGTATCGTAGCGCAAACCGGAGAGGTTCTCCGGAATATTGGCGTGAGGAGCGCAGATGCCGGACGGCACACGGGACGAGCTCGGCCAGGTCGGGATCTGGACCTTTGCCTATGAAGGACAGCCCGCCGGGATCGTGCGTGAATCGGCGGCGGAACTAGAAGAGTTGGGTTACGGAGCCATCTGGTACGGCGAATCGTTCGGCCGCGACACGGTGGGCCAGGCGTGGCTGCTGCTGTCGGCAACCCGTCACATCTCCGTCGCATCCGGTATAGCCAATATCGCCTTCCGGGACCCGATCGCCACCGCCACCGCGGCGCGCACGCTCGGCGAGGCGTTCCCCGGACGCTACGTACTCGGCCTGGGCGGGCACCGGGTCGATGACACCGTGCATCAACTGGACGGCTACCCCGTACCGGTCCGCGGCAGAGCGGTGACCACGATGCGCACCTATCTGGAAGCCATGGACGCCGTACCCGCCCATGGCCCGATACCCGACCCGGCTCCACGCCGCGTACTGGCTGCCCTCGGCCCGAAGATGCTTGCGCTGGCCGCCGAACGCACCTGGGGCGCGCATCCGTATTTCGTCCCTGTCGAGCACACCGCACGGGCACGCCAGATCATGGGGCCGCACGCGTTTCTCGGGGTCGAGCAGGCCGTCGTACTGGACACCGACCTCGACCGGGCGCGGGAGGTGGCCACGGCACACGTCGCCGCATACGTCTCCACGGCACCGCACCAGGAGGCGAACGTGCGACGGCTGGGTTTCGGCGACGAGGACATCGTCGGCGGCCCCAGCCGCCGGTTGGTGGACGCGATCGTCACCTACGGGGACACGGACGCGATCCGCCGACGCGTGCAACAGCACCTCGACGCAGGAGCCGACCACGTCTGCCTGCAAGTACTGACCGCCGACCCTGCGGTACTGCCGGATCGCGAATGGCGCGAGCTCGCCCCAGCCCTTGTGTCCCGTCAGCTTCGGAAGGCCGCTCCACATAAGACCGCCCGGCAGATGGATCACTTGAGCCGGCGTGTGGTGGGACGCTGATCCCAGCGGTAGTGTATGGTGGCGTGGCGGATCAGCATGCGGTGAGTGACGAGTGCTGCCGCCAGGTGGAGGTAGAACTCGACGACAGTGCTGTTCTTCTCGGTGCAGCGTCGTAGCTTGCCGTAGCTGTTCATCCACGAGTGCGTTCGTTCTACGACCCACCGCTTGCCGGCCTGGATCGGGGCGGGCACGCCCTTGCGGGCGATCTCACTGGTGAAGCCCAACTCCCGAAGCAGAGCGCGGGACGTGTTGCTGTCGTAGCCCCGGTCGAGATTGACGTTCACGTCGTCCGGCAGCGGCCCGACCTGGTCCATGGCTGCATGGAGAGTCGGTCCGAGTAGGGGCGAGTCGTGGCGGTTGGCTCCCGCCGCGACCAGGCCGAGCGGGACGCCGCGGGCGTCAGTGGCGACCGAGCGTTTCAGGCCCTGCTTCCCGCGGTCCACCGGGGACCGGCCCGCACTTTGGCCGCTACATGGGGCCTTGGTGATGCAACCGTCCACGGATATTTCGGACGGTTCCAGGCCGATCATCCGGTTGTATGCTTCCAGCGCGATGACGTGCACCACTTCGGATATCCCCTGCTCAGCCCATTCTCTGACGCGTCGACGGATAGTTCGGTCTGAGCATCCGCGGCAGGAAACCCGTTCGCAGCCCGAGCCGTGGACCAAAGCGAGCACCACGTGTCGAACACCGTCCGGTCGGGGACACGGCGGCGGTGGCAGCCAAGCGGGTGGCCTGCGGCGAACTCCTCCCGAGCGGGCAGGAGCGCCACGAACTGGTTCCAGAGCGGTTCGAGCAGCCAAGATGGCAGTGCGGGCACGGCTGCCCTTCGTGATCACAGAGCGTAGAGAACTCCACGATCACGTGGGCCCGTGCCCGTTCTGGTGCTCATCCATCTCCCGGGGGCCCGCTGCTGGACCGTCTGAGGAAGAAGCTCAGTCACCCGTTGCCCCATCGGTCCGCTCTCGCAGGAAGTCGGCGTGGCCGTTGTGGCGGGCGTACTCCTGGATCATCAACATGTAGACCCAGCGCAGGCTGAGGGGAACTCCGTAAGAGGACATGAAGGTCTCGTCGAGGCCGTGTCCGGCCGCCGCCGCGTCGGACGCTTTGACCTCGGCCTGGAAGACAACGAAGTTTTTCTCCGCATCGGCTGCGTGAACTCCGTCGAGTCCCTCATTGCCATCTGACGGGCCGGTGAAAACGTCTCCGATAGCCTCACCGGCGAAGCTTCGCCGGAACCACCATCGCTCTACTTCCGCCATGTGCCGGACCAAGCCCAGCAGGGTAAGGTCGGACGGCTCTACGGTCGTCCGCGCCAATTGGGCCGGCTCAAGCCCGGCGCACTTGGCCTGCAACGTCTCCCGGTGCCAGTTCAGCCAACCCTCCAGCATCTGACGCTCAGTTACGGTGCCCAGGCCGCCTAGCTGCTGGGTACGCTCGACCGATGGCGCTGTCCATGTCATGGTTCCACCCTGCACCGACGCCCGGGAGGGTTCAAGTGGGTAAAGTGGCAGCGCAGCCAGGCCGTCCTTTGTGATTACTGAGCGTAGAGAACTCCAAGATCACGTGGACCCGTGGCCGTTCTGATGCCTCCGCCGCCTCCCGAGCGCCTATTGCCGGTCGGTCGGTCGGTCTAAGTAGGCAGAACGAAACGAGAAGCGGGTCAAGATGCCTCTCAAGTATGGCTGACCAGGACGGTGACCACCTTGCGGGCCCCGTCATGGCCGGCCGCTTCATGGCCGTCGCGCGTGCCTCCCCCCGCCATCCGGCCCGGCACGGCTCGCCGTCAAGCCGAGCTGCCGGTCAATCGAGAACCGCGTCAGCATCCTTACGCTGACCGGACCATGATCGTTCTCGGCGCCAATGGCTGTACCGATGTTCCAAGTGGCCGCAGTCGCGTCGGACGCAACACTGCGACGGGATTGAGCACCGACGGCACCTTGACCGTTCTGTACTGGTCAGCGGCTTGTGTAAGTCCCCTTCGCGGGGGGGGCTCGCCGAGCCACTCGCAGCGGGTCCGATGCACGGCATCACGCCCTCTGGGCCAGGGACTTATCAGGCGGTACATCTGATGGAGAATTTTTCGTCTGATGTAGGTGGCGGTGGGTAGGCATTCGTGAGTGCGAACAGGCCCGCCTGCAAAGGCCGTTGAACGTGGTGATGGCCACGTGTGGCACTTTCGCTGCCTCCGGCCTCTCCCCACAACTCCCACCCAGACTCGCGAACGGCTCTCCCTGCCGGTCCTGGAGGCGGTGCTCCCCGAACCAGATGTCAGCGCCGCCGACCACATCGTGCTCACCGGCGACATCTCCGCGGCCCGTCACCGACCCAAGTTCTGGACCTGCTGACCAGCCTCCGCCACCGCGTCATCTGGATCAGCGGCAACGCCGACCGTGGACTCCTTGAAAACCGCCGGGCGCAACGCGACACGATCCCCGACCCGATCGCCCCCTGGGCAGCCGCACAGCTCCGTGAGGACCGTCTCGACCTTCTCAGCTCGCTGTCACGATCACGCGCCTGTCCTCATGGGCTGGGAAAGGTGCTGGTCTGCCATACCACCCCTCGCGACGGGAGGAGAGCCAGAGCGAGGTGCCCAGGTCCCCATACGGGTCGTGCCGTCGCCCAGGTGCACGAAGGCGTCCAGATATCCGGTCCAGCCGTGCACCTCGAACACGAGCTCCGGCAGGTCGATCTTCGCAAGCATCCTCTCCACCCGTCCCCGCAGCCACGCCGGCGACTTCGGCTCACCAGACCGCTTGTCGCCCGGGGACCGCAGAACTTCTGTCGGTACCACGCACCTACATCGCGGCAAGGCGTGACCCGAACGAAACGGCCTAGCGGTTCGGCGTAATCGTGGAAGATGAACCCATGTCAGGGGACGCGAGCGAGATCACGCTGAGCAAGCAGGACCTTCGTGAGGTCGCTGCGTTCGCTGCGACCTGTGCTGAGGCGGTGCTTGAGGTATTCGAGGTCGATCAGCCGGACGACTCGCGGCCTCGCGACGCGATCACTGCCGCATGGCAGTTCGCTCAAGGCGGCGAACGCGGGAAGCCCCTGCGCGACACAGCATCGGCGGCCCTCAAAGCGGCCAAGGATGCTCATACGGCGGCTGCCCGAGAGGCAGCATGGGCTGCGATGTCTGCGGCAGGCGCCGCCTACCTGCATCCGTTGGCCAAAGCCACCCAGGTCAAGCACATCCTCGGAGCTGGCGCTTACGCGGCCAGAGCGGCCGAACTTGTCGCCGGCGACGATCGGGGTGTGGGTGCTGCACGCATCGAGCAGATGGTGTCTCGTGCGACACCAGTCGTCGTTGACGTGCTCAAACGCTTCCCGGCGGCGCCGAGAGGCGGCGGACGGGTTGGCGAGTTGATCCGCGTGCTGGATGTCGGCCTTCGTTCACTCACCCTCGCTGAGTGACGTACAACCTCCAGGTGGAGACGCCTCACATCCGTGAGCGGCTGGCTTCGGGTTCGTCAGACCAGTATGGCGCGCAGGAGGCGGGTCGCGTGAGCGGGCTCGGTGCGTAGTCCGATGCGGGTCCGCCAGTGCTCGTAGCTCGCGCGGAGCCGTGCTCGACCGGTGCTCGCCCGGAGGCGGCGATGGAGTACGACGCCGAGCATGTCAACCGGTCCGGCGAAGACAGCACGCCAACTCGGCGTCAGCCTGATGCATACGACCCGAAACTCGACGTCCACTTCACTCGCCGCGCGAGCAGGGCTTGTCCACCTCGGTCAGGCCGCTTGAACGACCGCGAGCCTCTGCCGCGAGCGACAGCGGACAGGCCGTACAGCAGGGCAGAGGGCGCAGAGGCCGGGGAGTCAGGCATCCGGTACTCGGAGACAAGCGTTCCGGTGAACCTGGGAGAACGCACATCCGGTTCGCGGTATCGGGAACGCGAGTGCCGCACGGTCAGTCGGTAGAAGCCCGGAATGCGCCGAGGGAGGAGTGGTAAGGAGCCAGGGCCCCCTTGCCGCGGCCCATCCGTACGCGCCGCGGCACCACCCCGGCGAGCCATAGGCGTCGAGCGCCCGGCAAGCGGACCTCGACACGGCAGCGCTGTTACCACCTACGCGCAGCTGAGTGCGAGGGCAGCGGGTACCGCCTTTTCGGGCACTCATCGTGCCCTGTGGCTTCCTGACTCGGCGCCACTGCCGCGTTTAACGTCTAGGAGTGAGCCTCTGGACTTCTCTCGAGCCCGCCTCCGCGACTGTGGACCCGGGTGGTAGTACGACTGTGCGGCTGCGGCTACGCAACACTGGTGACGTGGTGGACGAGTACCGCTTCGAGGCGGTGGGCTCTCTCGCGCCCTGGACCGTCGTGGAGCCGCAGTCGCTGCGGCTGTATCCGGGGACGACGGGTTCGGTGGATCTGACGTTCACTCCGCCGCGTACGCCGGATGCGACAGCCGGGCCGAATCCGTACGCGGTGCGGATCACCCCGACGGAGTATCCGGAGGCGACGACGGTTCCGGAGGGAAACGTCACCATTACCCCGTTCGCGGAAGTGCGGGCGGAGTTGATCCCGCCGACGGTGAAGGGTCGTTTCCGTGGCCGTCCGAGACTGGCCGTGGACAACGTGGGCAATACGAAGCTGACGGCGTCGGTGAGTGGCAGCGACAACGGTGATCAGTTGTCGTACGACATACACCCGAGCAGTGTGCAGATCGAGCCGGGCCGTGCGGCGTTCGTCAAGATGACGCTGAAGCCGCGGCAGATCATCTGGTTCGGGTCGGCGGAGCACCGGCCCTACACCCTGGCGGTGCAGCGGTCAGGTGTGACGCCGCTGGAGGTCGAGGGCACGTACGTGCAGCGGGGTTTCCTGCCGCGCTGGCTGGCGGCCTTCCTCAGTATCTTCCTGGCGCTGGCGATCACGTTCGTGATGCTGTGGATCGCCTACAAGCCCCAGGTCCGCAGCGCCGCCACCGAAAAGCCCCAGGAAGCCGGCATCAGCACGCTGCCGCCCGCTCCCTCACCGCCCCTCGAGGCGCCGAAGGCCCCGTCGGCCGGCGTCACGGCACCCCCCGCCGCGAACGAGACGGAGCAGGCGGGCGGAGACGAAGCCGAGGCGGGGGGTGGTGGTTCCGAGGAGAAGGAGACCAAGGCACCGGAGAAGACCGCGGCGACCGCAGTCCAGCAACTGGCCGCGGAGGATCCGAGCGGACGGCACATCTGCTACCGGGTCTACGCGGCGGGTCAGGGCTGGACCGACGCCGTGTGCGACGGCGAAGAAGCGGGCACGACGGGCGCGGGGGCGCCGCTCAAGGCCGTCAACATCGCCGTGTCCGGAACCAAGGGCACATCCGGCGGCGCCTTCGTCCACAACCCCGCGTCGACCAATGGCACGGGGCACTATCCCGAGCCGTGGACGAACGCCGCCGACGGCGTCGACAACTACCTCGGCAGTACCGAGAAGGACGCCCCGAACATGCTGGGGTTCTCCATCAGCGTCGACGCCGGCAAGGGCACCGTCTGCCAGTCCGCCTACGTCCACAACGACGCCTGGCTCAACCTGGCATGCGACGAGCCCGGAGCCGGGTACGACTTCACCTACTCCGGCACCCACGACAACGACTTGTGGATCGAAGCGATCAAGCTCAGGGTGTGATCCGAACCGTCCACCCGGAAGCTGCCGGCCACCCGCACACCATGCGCGGGCGGCCGGCAGTCGCCTTCTGACCGCGCAACCGGACTCGGAGGCGGAGAACCGACGCGGCATCGTCATACCGCGTCTCGTCGTTCGCGGCCGGCGCGCCGCATGACGCAGCTCAGGCGGCGCCACTGAAGCTCCTCCTCCCCTGTCCGCTCGCTCCCTCAGCGCCAGTCGCCGGTCACCAGACGAGGGCAAGGCACCGCATCGCACGGAACGATCACTTCGGTTGAAACGAAATCGTAGGTGGCGAGCGTCCCGATCTACGCTGCTGCCTGCGACAGGTCTCGGAAGACCTCACCGGGCTCTTTGATCACCGCCGGGGCCTCGGACGCGGTCGCCGGTTCGGAGGTCAGGCAACCGACGTGGGGCAGGGGTTGGCCAAGGTGCCAACCGCACACGAAGACGGCGTCCAGAACGGCGATGGCGCCTAGACGGCGCGCGGTTGTCCCGGTGGGCACGCACGAAGTGTTCCACGACAGCCTCTGCGCAGTGAGCACCGGATCGCGTCCCGATCTTCCGCCGCAATGTCAGCCGGCGGTCTCCGCCGCACGTTCCTCCCCAGGTGATGAAAAACCGGTCCAGCGGCCTACAGCTGTCGTCGAGGACCGTGGCGAGCCGGTCCGGCCCAGCCGCGCAGGCCGGCGGTGTCGTCTCCGCCGCCCCCGCCCCCGCGGGCGGGGGGGCGGCCGGGGCCGGGGCGGCGGGGGCGGCGCGCGCGGGCGGGGCGGCGGGCCGTTGGGGTGGTGGCGGGGGGCTCGGGTGTGCGCCCGCGCGGGGGGGGGGGGGGGGGGGGGCCCGGGGGCCCCCCCCCCCCCCCCCCCCGCGATCCGACTGTCGCCCGGGGCCCCCTCGCCGGGCTCGACCCGCTCAGGCCAGCAGGATGTCCTCGCCCGCCGTCACGGGGACGACCTCCCCGGCCGACGGCGCCTCGGCCTTCACTTTCGTCCCGAAGTCCGACAGGCTCATCGTCGTCATGGCCTTCATACCGCCGAAGTAGGACAGCCTGGCCTGGACGGCGCGCCCCTTCCCGTCGACCCACACGTCCGCGTAGACGGGCATGTCGTCGCCCAGCTTCTCGCGCAGGTCGTCCAGCCCTCGTTTCGTCTCCGTGGTCATGCGGAGCGTCGCGGTGGCGTGATCTATCGTGCCCCGGTAACGCACCGCAGGGGCGTCGTCCACCTGCTCCTCGCCCTCGTTCGACACCTGCCGCATCGCCTTCACCTGGCGGAGCAGGTGCTCGGGGTCGTTCAGCGGCGCCCGCAGGAAATAGCGGGTCAGGGCCTCGCTCCGAACGGCCGAGGCCCACTTGCCCTCGTCCACCGCCCGCGAGCCCCGCACGTAGACGGTGCCGCCGACGAAGACTTCCTCGACGGGGTTCATACCGCTGTCCTCGAGTTCCACCGTGAGTCGGCCCTTGTCACCTGCCATGTCGAAGGCGCCTGCGACGGCGAACACGTACGTCGTGGAGCTGTCGGCGGACTGCAGCTCGATCCTCTCGTCCACTCGGGCGCTGTCCGCGCTCGTCCTCTCTATCGCGGTGCGCACGGTCTCCCCGTGATCCACGGCATTCTTCGTGCTCTTCCCCGAGTCACTGTCCGGACCGGCACAGGCGGTGCAGAGCAGAAGGACAGCGGCGGAGAGGAGGTGTGCGCGGCGCATGAGCTCTCCAAGGAATCGTTACTGCGGCAGGGTGGAGCCCGAAAGGGCTTGCAGACCTTCGCACGAGACCGTGAAGGGGCCCGGGAATTCCTGCCTCAAATCCCTGCCCGGCAGGGATCCTGACGTGACATCGGGTGTGAGGGCGGTCGCGGCGTTCGTACGGCACATCGTCGTGCCCCCATCGGTGAGAACCAGGTTACGTCCGCCGGTCCCCTTCACTCCGGCGTCCGGCTCTGTCCGCCTGAAGCGCCGTCAACTGGACGCGTGCCACGCGGGGGAGGTCGCGTCCTGGGTGGCTGCCCAGGAGGAGAGCAGGCGCAATCCCTCTTCGGAGGGGGAACCGGGTTCGGCGGTGTAGATGGTGAGGGTGAGACCGGGTTCGGCGGCCATGTCGAGACCTTCGTACGCGAGGGTCAGTTCCCCGACGGCGTGGTGGTGGTAGCGCTTGGTGCCGGTGCCGTGGAGGCGGACGTTGTGAGCACCCCAGCGGGTGCGGAAATCGTCGCTGCGGGTGGACAGTTCACCGACGAGGTCGTGGAGGTCCTTGTCGTGGGGGTTGCGGCCGGCTTCGGTGCGCAGGATGGCGACGGCGACGTCAGCGGCCTGGTCCCAGTCCGGGTAGAAGCGGCGGGAGGCGGGATCAAGGAACTGGAAGCGGGCGAGGTTCGCCTGGTTGTGGGGTGTGGCGTGGACATCGCTGTACAAAGCGCGGGCGAGCTGGTTGGTGGCAAGGAGGTCCATGCGCCCGTTGCGTACGAAGGCGGGCCCGGCGGTGATCGCGTCCAGGGTCCACTGCAGGCTGAGGTGTGCCGTCCACTGCCGGGTCGTGCGGCGCCGGGGGCGGGTGAGGGCGTCGGTCCCGTCGGCGGCTTGGGCCAGATGGAGGAGGTGTGCGCGTTCGGCGTCGTCGAGCCGGAGGGCGCGGGCGACGGCTTCGAGGACGGCGGGGGAAACGCCGGCGAGGTTGCCGCGCTCCAGCTTGGCGTAGTACTCCACGCTCACGTCGGCCAGGGCTGCGACCTCGCTGCGGCGCAGACCGGGGACGCGTCGCCGGGGGCCGGACGGCATCCCGGCCTGCTCAGGGGTGATCTTGGCGCGCCGCGAGGTGAGGAACTCGCGGACCTCTTGACTGTTGTCCACGCCATCGACGGTACGTCCCCCGCACGGCCGAGGGGTGTACTGCCGGTACACCTCTTGCTGGTGACTCGCTGGACGGGCGAAGAGCGGGTTCCATGGATGACGTGGCGCTTTGCGTCGGCCGTACCTGCGGACAGGCGATGAGTCCGCATCCGGTATCGGGCTCGGGACGGCCTTTCGCCACCCGAGCCGGGCAAGCAACTGCAATCGGCGGCCGGTACACCACCCTGGTACCGCTCGTCTCGACACGTAAGGAAGCCTCATGCGCGGAGCAGTGATCCACGCCGCCGGCGACGTCGTTTCGAAGTCCTGGACGATCCGAAGATCCTCCACCCGACCGACGCCGTCATCCGCACCGCCGTCACCTGTGTGTGCGGCTCCGACCTGTGGCCCTGGCGCGGTCTGGAGCCGATCGGCGAGGCGCACCCCATGGGGCACGAATACGTCGGCTTCGTCGAGGAGGTCGGCAGCGAGGTCACCTCGGTCAAGCCGGGTCAGTTCGTGGTCGGCTCCTTCGCGACCTCGGACAACACCTGTGCGAACTGTCACAACGGCTACCAGTCGAACTGCCTGCACCGTGAGTTCATGAGCACCTGCCAGGCCGATCACGTGCGCATCCCCAACGCCCATGGCACCCTGGCCGCCACCGACGAGGTGCCCGGTGCGGAGCTGTGGCCCGGTCTGCTGGCGGTCTCCGACGTGATGGGTACCGGCTGGTGGGCGGCCGATGCCGCCGAGGTCAGGCCCGGCTCGACCGTCGTGGTCGTCGGCGACGGCGCGGTGGGCCTGTGCGGGGTGATAGCGGCGAAGGAGATGGGCGCGGAGCGGATCATCGCCATGTCGCGGCACGCCTCCCGGCAGAACCTCGCCCGCCGGTTCGGCGCCACCGACATCGTCACCGAGCGGGGCGAGGACGGCGTCGCCCGGATCAAGGATCTCACCGACGGGATCGGTGCCGACTCCGTGCTGGAGTGCGTCGGCACCGCGCAGGCCATGCAGCAGGCCCTGCACTCGGCGCGGCCCGGTGGCAACGTCGGTTTCGTCGGCGTCCCGCACGAGGTCGCCGTCGACGGACAGGAACTGTTCTTCTCCCACGTCGGGCTGCGCGGCGGCCCCGCCCCCGTACGCCGCTATCTTCCCGACCTCATCGACCGCGTCCTGTCTGGCCGGATCGACCCGGGCAAGGTTTTCGACCTCACCCTCCCCCTGGACCAGGTCGCCGAAGGCTACAGAGCCATGGATGAGCGACGCGCCATCAAGGCCCTCCTCACGCCCTGACCTGCTGCCCACGCAGCCTGCCCGCTCCGGGCCATCCGCGCCGCGGCCCTCAGCTGGGGACGTGCCGACGCACTCGCACACCGCTCGCCTGTGAAACCGACGAAGGAAAGACCATGCGGATCACCCGAAGCTCGATCGACACCGTCAAGGGCCCCGCCGACTGGTTCACCGGCGACGTCTACATCGACCCCGTCGCCGCGGCACCCGCCCCGTCCCGGGTCACCGCCTCCCTGGTGCACTTCATGCCCGGGGCGCGCACTCACTGGCACCGCCACCCGCTGGGCCAGACCGTCTTCGTCACCGAGGGTATCGGCCTGTGCCAGCGTCGGGGCGGGACAGTCGAGGTCATCCGGCCCGGCGACCGCGTCCTGTTCGAGGCCGATGAGGAACACTGGCACGGCGCCGCACCGAACCGGCTGATGGTCCACCTGGCCATCAACGAGGGCGACGCCGACCACGACGTCGTGCACTGGCTGACCCCCGTCACCGACGACGAGTACGCCGCAGCCCCGGCCACCACCTGAGAGCTGGCCGACCCAGGTCAGCAGCGGGGGCACGAGGTCGGTCCGCCGCCCGACTGTGCAGGGGGAGGCCGTGTGCACCGCGGCCTTCGCCACGCGGCCGTCCGAGCCGCCGCCTCGCCGCCCCGCTGTCGTGTCCGTACAGGTCGTGCGGCCTTGGACCGCCGGCGCAGAGCAAGCGCCGGGCGGTGGCCTCGCCTCGATAGTCTGCCCGGCGTGATCGATTCTTCCGACCGTGGTGGGCGTTGTCATGACATGGGTGGGCGACATGACGTGAGGACGAGGGCGGGAACCGGGTGGGGGTGCACATCAGACCAGCCGCCTGATTTCGCCGCGCACCCGGTAGAAACCCGCCGGGGCGGGATGCAAGGCGTCGACCACATAGCGGGTCCCCGGCTGACGCATCCCGCGCGGGAACTGCACGTTCCACGACGGCTCGAAGCCGTCGGAAACGACATGGACCCGCAGCCTGCCTGCGTCCTGGACACACTCCACGACCACCGCGCCGGGCGGCGGCGAGGTGACGGTCGTGACCGTGGCCGCCGGAGTATAGGTGGGCAGCGCCGCCGCGGACTTGATGTCCGCCGCGACCGGGACCGTGCCCTGCTGGGCCGCGGCGACGGCCGCGGGGCTCGCGTCGACGCACACCAGCGACCCGTCCGTGGTGACCATGTACAGCTTGTCGTCGAAGAACTGCATGGACAGCGCCGAACCGCCGCCCGTACCGAGCTTCCACAGGCGTGTGCCGTCGGCGTCGAAGCAGTACACCGACGAGGAACTGTCGCCCGCGAAGACGAAGCGGCCACCGGGGGCGGTCGCGCATGCGTACACGGCGGTGTCGCAGCGGAAGGTCGCCTCCACCACGCCTGTCGCCTTGGACAGCCGTTGCACCACGTTGCGTGCGGTGCCCGCGTAGACCGATTCGTCCTCCTGCCAGCCGAACAGCACCTGACCTGGCGTCGCGGTGTGCCACAGCTCCCCCGAGCCGTCCGGCGCGTAGGCCGTGACCCCCTTGTGGTGTCCGTGGTAGACGGCCCGTTCGTCGGCGCGCACCATCCAGCCGTGCTCCCCGGTGGACTTGCGCGCCCACTGGTACTCGTCCTCATGGTCGATGACCGTCAGACCCCCGGCGCGGTCGGAAACGTTCAACACGCCTTCGCGGATGTCCAGCCAGAAGATGTCCACGTCCGCCGCGATGTCGTACGCCGCGAACGGAAGCTTCGAGGAGAGGTCGTAAACCTTGCCGTCGTCGCACCCCGCGTAGATCCAGAAATCGTCCGCCACCAGGCACTTGACACCGTCGGGCAGCTTGTAGCGCGCCAGGACCTCACCCCCGTGACTGACGGTGTAGACGTCACCCGACTGGTTCCCCACCCAGCAGCGGTCCTCACCGACGTGAATACCGAAGGCCGCCGCACCGGTCTGGAACCGCCACAGCACGGGTGCTACGGCGCGGGCGGTGGAGGGCGCGGAAGCGACCTGGCGGCGTGTCACCGCTCGTGCCGCGCGCTGCCCCTGAACCGCGGGTGCGTAGCCCTTGCGGACCTTCTCGCCTATTTTCTTGGCCGCCGCGGCCTGCGCCTTCACCTCCGAGGGGAAGGAGGAGGTCTGCAACTGGCCACCCGCGCCGATGCGTCCGTAGCGCACCGAGACCACTGTCCCTTCCACGGTCACCTCGTAGAACTTGTGCGCCCCTGCGCCGTCCTGCGACAGTTCCAGATACGTGGTGGTACGCGACATGGCAGTCCCCTCAACAAGATGCACCGGCGCTCCGTTCGCACCGTGTCCGACAGAGACCACGCTACGAGAGACCACTGACATCGACGCCCGTGAGCGGGTTCCGGTGGTCGCCACTACCCCACCGACTGACGCGCTGCTGGGGCTGACGGAGCTCAGCTCTGACAGGAGACATGCCCGAAAGCCGTATCCACGTACTCGTCCCGAGCGTCGCTACCAGTTCGGCGAAGCCTCACACTGCGGCATCTCCGCCGCGGGGCAGGTCAGCGACCGCTGTCTCCGGCAACGTGGTAATCACAGCGCACAGCCTCGCGTGAAGGTCCGGCAGCAGGGCCCATGCTGAAACAGGGGCGCTGACCACAGCGAGCAACAGGTCGCCCTCGTAGAAGGACGCGTCGAGCAGCGGCCCCTCGCGCAACAGGCGCACGGCGAGTGGAAGTACGTAGGGCAGTGCCACCTGCTGTGACATGACGATGCGCAGGTCTGGCGGACCGAGCTCCCCCAGGCGCACACGCCGCAGCACGCACTCTGCGTACCAAGTAGGTCGCATCAGCGGCAGGCGGCGTCCAGCAGGGCGGGTCGAGCTCATCGACCTCCGAGTGGGTCAGCAGGCGATGAACGGCTCGGTCAGGTGCGGGGTCGCGAGGTGAAGAGTGTCGACGGCCGGACTGTGGAGCACCTGTTGCCTTTGAGGCCTTCGCCTGCTCGGGATCCATCTCGTGGGCGTAGGCGACTTCGGGGTGGAGCAGCTGGATCGCGTGCACGAGCAGATCACCGGTGACGGCGACCAGTTCGCGCTCGGACGCGACGAGCACGCTCTGGTGGCCGGGTGTGTGACCGGGCGTGGCCAGCACACGCTCGCCGCTGCCCAGCGGGGTGTCGCCGTCGAGCAGCCGGAGCTGATCGGTCTTTCGGAGCGGGTCGATCACAGTGGACCGCAGCTGCGGGTTGACCTCCTCGATCGCGTCAAGTTCGGCCTGCTGCAGCACGTATTCGGCGTTCGAGAAGAACGGCTGCGCCTGCTCGCCTACGACGGCCCAGCCCACGTGGTCGGTGTGGAGGTGAGTGAGCACCACGGTGTCCACGTCGGATGGTTCGATGCCCGCGGCGGCCAGCGAAGCCGGGAGCGTCCCGGGCACGGGCGCCCAGGAGGCCGCCGGGTTGTCGGCCGGGCCGATCCCCGCATCGACCAGAGTCACACCCTGATCGCTGCGGATCGCGAACGCGCGGAACTGGAGCCACCAGCGCCCGTCGGTGTCGAGGGCGCCGGGATCGAGCTGGTCGGCCGCCGCCCATTGCTCGGTGGTGGCATGGGGGAACGCCTCCGACCTGGGGGAGAAGAAGGGGCCCGCGCCGTCGGCCAGCGCGATAACGGTGTACTGACCGACCTGAATGGAAGGAGGCATCCCACAGATGGTGCCACCAGCAGACGGCTCGCGACCAGGGGGCGCCCCGGAGTTCACCAGATGGTGCCGTCACTTCTCGGTGCTGGCACAGGTCTTGGGGAGCGGTCACGGAGGGTACATGAAGCAGAGCTACCTTGCGGAGTACTGCGAATCCGGTTGGCCCGTAGAGCCGCCTCTGCGATCGGAGGACCACGTCTCCCCGGTCAGATAACCTGTGGCCATGGGGGACATAAGGTCGGCCACGTTCGGGAGCAAAGACACGTCGCGGCCCGAAGGCCCGTCGCGGTGGAGGCAACTGGCCCCGGTGTGGGTGAACTTTCTCATCGGAGTGCCCGCCGTGGTGCCCTTGCACTCGGCATGGTTGCTGCTGACTGAGTACCGCTCTTGCGCGTTCGACAACTCAGGCTTCGGGAGCGAATGCGGCAGTGTCGATGTCATCGAAGGAGCGGGGTGGGCCAGAGTCGGCGTTGTTGTATTCGGCGGGCTCGGTCTGTTGCTGGTCGCCATCCTTGATGTGCTCTTCCCCGCGGCCTATGGGCGTCGGATCCGGCCATGGCTACTTGGGATCCTCATCATCCCGGTCCCTTATCTGACCGCCATCGCGGCACTTACCCTGCTCGGTTGAGATGGCGCCGGGGCGCCCTCGATCACCGACCGGGGCAGTGGCAGGGCCCTCCGTGTGGTGCTGCGTGCAGATGTGGGGGGCTGTCGCGGAAGGTCACTGAAGCAGGGTCATCCTGCGGAGCCGTTCGAATCCGGCTCGTGGTGGGACTGGCCTCCCCGGGGCGACGCACATGGTTCCGGGGCAAGCAAATTGCGCGGCAGGCGTTGGCCCGCAGCTGGGATGTGACGACGCTCGCCCCGCAGCCGCTCCGTCGCCGACGTCCACCGGAGCCCAGGCCACTCATGTGCCCGCACCGTGGCCGGCGACCTGTTCCGCCTCTCCTCCTCGATGCACGCCCGTCAGCATGCCCGCTGCTGTGAACGTCTGACGCGGCTTTCCGAGACACTGATCATGCGAGCCGCCATCGCCCTCGTGACCAGGCGTCCGGCCAGGAAAGCGCCACCTGTTAGCTGGCCTTCGTCTACGCGTCCGTCGGCCCGCCACCACCAGGCGCACCCGGCCATGCGCAGGCCCTCGTGGTCGTCCGCGCCGATCAGTCCGTCCGGAAGCCTCGCCGGCATGCTGCGTTTTCTCACGGCGATAGTCGCCGCCTCCCGGGCGGCGGTCGAGATCGAAGGCGCCTGCGGGCGAGTCGAGTTCTCCCGTATGCCGGGCAATCAGCGTCCGGCGGTGCCCGGGCGCCCGTTCCAGCCATCGAGCGGGACCCGGCGAAACCCGCTCGCTTGCGCATCTTCCATATCGGGTGAGAAGGCACGTAGGTCCCGTCACACGACGGCGACCGGCAGTCCCGGAGTGCGGAAGCCGAGCCGGGCGGTGTCCAGTTCGTCCGCCCAGAGGGCGGAGGTGAAGGCGGTTCCGTACAACTCCGAGCAAGCGCGCAGATGTTGGACGAACGCTGTGTGCAGCCGGACGGTGTAGTGCGCGCAGAGCGCGGTGGCCGGGGTGCCGACGGCCTCCGCGTCGATCACGGCGGCGGCCAGGACGGCCGTCCGCAGCGCCTGGGCGGTGCCGGTGCCGCTGAGTGGGTCGTAACGGATGGCTCCCGCCCCGACGGTCAGCCGACCGGTCGGACTCGGTTCGCCGGGCGGTGACGCGGGTGTGCGGTGCAGCCGCGGGGCGGCCGGGACGGCGACCGCAGTGTCCGGCGCACGGCGCAGAACACAGCCCAGTTCGGACTCGGCGAGCAGCCGGGCCAGCAGCTCGGCGGCGTCCTCGGCCGGGCCGGGCACCATGGCTTGCACCAGGCAGTCGCCTCGGCCGAGCGGGGTGAGCTGGAGCCAGCCGAGTGCGGTGGTGCCCAGCAGCGCGGTCCGCTCGTCCACCCCGGGCCGCAGCAGCGCCGTCCCGGCCAGCAACCGCCTTCTGCCGACCTGTCTTTGGCCGCCCGGGTCATCCGGTGCCCTCGCCGTCACCACCCACCGGGCAGGGTCGGTCGACACGGTGACGGCCTGTGCGAGCCGCTCCCGCATCCGGTCCACCAGCACCGCGCCGTCCACCACGCGGGCCGGTTGCGCGAACCGCGTCGAGGGCTCGCCGGGCCCCCAACTCACCTTACGGTGACGCAACAGGTGGGCCCCGCCGAGGAGTCCATCGCCCCAAAGCGAGCGCAGCAGGTCAAGCGTGGGGCCGGTCAGCAGCAGCGGCCGTGCGCCCGCCGCTGGAGCGTCCGCCTCCTGCCGGACCCGGTGGCCGCGCCCGGCCAGCAGCCAGGCGCAGGTGAGTTCGGCGAGGCCGCATCCGGTGATAGTGACAACCGTGCTCACCCGTCGCCGTCCGTTCCACCGCCGTCCTGGACGGTCAGTGCGGCGAGCAGCGCTTCGGTGTCGGCCCGGTGGCGGGTCGCCAGGTCCCGCGCTCCAGGGGTGCCGAGTGCGAAAATGGCGTCGAGGGGCGGGATCGCGGCGAGCGCGGCGGCCCGCGTGAACGGCCCCTCCGCGAGGGCGCCCCCGCCCTCCGGGTCGAGCCAGGCGGGCAGCGTGAAGCGGGGTGCCACGCCTCGTGCGGCGAGGAGGTGGTTGATCTCGTGCAGGTTGACCATCGTGCGGCGGGACAGCTCGATCAGCACCCCACCCGCCCGGTCGCCGAGCTCGAACGTGTCCTGCAGCATTCCCAGCAGCATCGCGTAGTAGTGCTCGCTGAGCGTAAGGAGCTGAGTCTGCAGCGGAGTTCCGGTGCCCGGCCCGAGGTCGCGCACCCACTGCTGCGGGGCGAGTGCGGCCAGGTGCGCCTTGACGGCGGTGAAGCGGCGGAAGTGGTCGCCGCCCTCGTCGATGATGAGCTTGACGAGGTGGGCCAGCCGGTCGGACTCCTCGAACAGCTCGGGCTTCTCCACCAGTGTCTCGTGCAGTTGGACGTACATCCCGTCGATCCCGGTGCCCTGCACCTGGCTCGGGGCCTCGACGTCGATGAACCACTGCAACGTGGCCTCGGTGAGAGGGCGCAGCTCGAAGGGGTGATCGCCGTCCCGCTCGATGTTCTCCGCACGGCCGAGGGTCACCGGCTCACCCAGGGTTCCGAGGGCTTCGTTGACCCAGCGCAGGTGGCGCATCTCGTCGACCGCGACGGCGAACACCTCCGCGGCGGCCGTGTGGATCAGCGTGGTCTGGGGACTCGCGTCCTCGGGCAGTTCCATGGGGGCGTTCAGTGAATAGTGCGCGAACAGGTATTCCACGCACAGGGCGTGCTCGACCGTGGCCAGCCTCTTCAGCTCCTTGATCACCGTGGTCCGGTCCAGCAGCGTCACAGGTTCAGGGACCGGAATGCCGAGTGTGTCGTCCTCGCGGTCGTTGAGGACCACGGGGAGCACGTCCCAGTTCGCGATCAGTCCGGGGTACGTGAACTCCAGCGCCGTACGTCTGCCCCTGGTGGCGCCGGGGTCGTTCGCGTCCGAGTCCAGGTCGGCGGCCGGCAGCCGGTCTCTGCGCAGGAAGTTCATCTGAGGGACGCTGCCGTCCGAGTTGCTGGTGACATCGGGTTTGGAAGCGGCCCAGTACCAGCATCCGCAGTCACGGAAGTCGTACTGCCACGGAGCGCACAGGCTGCGTGTGAGGTCGCCCGGTTCATACGTCTCCGGGTCGATCACTCCGTCCTCGTCTAGGTAACGGGCCCGTTCGGCGACCAGGACCGCGAGCTCGAAGCCGCCACCGGGGCTCCGCCGGACGAACCCCCCGTCGCTTCGCCGCAGGCTGTTCAGATCACCGATGGCGAGCGAGCCCTCCGAAGACACCCCGGGCCCGGGACCGAGGAGTACGGCGATCCGCCCGGGCAGCAGATCGT
Source organism: Streptomyces sp. NPDC005791 (assembly GCF_042871485.1). NCBI lineage: Bacteria > Bacillati > Actinomycetota > Actinomycetes > Kitasatosporales > Streptomycetaceae > Streptomyces > Streptomyces sp. NPDC005791. The sequence continues at coordinate 269,129 of NZ_JBIAIP010000006.1, read as the reverse complement.
GCACACGCCGCCACACGCCCAGGCCGCGCAGCCCGCTGCAGTCGATCACAGGAGCCGAGAACTCCGTCTGATCCACGGTCGTACGTCCGCACAGTGCCCAGATGTACACGGGACTGTCGGGGTCGTCCACGTCGGCCTGGGCCAGCCCCGCGACCGCCGCCGCCCCGCCGTCGTGCACGGTGATCACCTTGGAGCCGCTGCCGCGCTGGAAATCCACGGTCAGCCCGGGGAAGAACCGCTTGTCCAGGTTGCGCTGGTCGAACTCCAGGCCAGGGAAGCAGTTGTCGACCCCGCTCTCCGGGCGAGTACCGGTCGGGTTCCCGTGTACGACGTGGTCGGCCCTGGCGGTGAGATTGCGCGGGAAGATCTTCCCGTCGGGAGTCGGAAGGTCGGGCATGGAAGCTCCTTCAGACGGCGCCGACGGCGCTCGTGGGACTGGCAGGGCTGACAAGTCGTACGGCGGATTCGGGCGGAGAGGAAAGGAACTCCGGTGCCGCATGCGAGAGTTCGACGTAGGCCCGCAGGCAGAAGTCCAGCCACCCGCGGATGTAGTCGCAGCCGGGCCGGCCCCGGCGGCTCACCTCGTGGTAGCAGCCGCCACCGCACAGGTAGCGGGCCCAACAGGACCGGCACGGCTCCTGCCGGTCCACATGACGTGCCGCCAGGTGCGCGGAGCGGGCCGGGACGTCGGACCCGGCGGCGAGCGACCCCATGGCGAAGGCGGGATCGTCGACCAGCCGGTGGCAGGCGTACAGGTCCCCGTCGGCCGAGGCGCTGAGGTAGCCGGCCCCTGCGCCGCACGGATACGGGCGGTGCGTGCCACGGTGCAGCTCGTGCATCGCGGTCTGGAAGTTCCCGAACGGATAGGCGCGCCCTGCCGACAGCTCGCGCAGCGCCTTCTCACCGCACTCCACCATCTGTTCCATGAACCCGGTGAAGGTCTCAGCGGTGATTTCGTACGCCGGGTCGGGCGCACTGACCACGGCGGCGAAGCCGACCTCGTCGAAACCCAGGTCGATGCCGTGCTCCAGCACGTCGAGCAGCCGGCCCGTGTGCGGGGTGACACTGACCCGCGCGGCCAGGTGCCGCGGGCGTCCCTGCCGGTCCAGCACCTCCAGGCCGGCCCGCAGTCTGTCGTACGCGCTGCCCCCGCCCGGTGCCTTCCGCAGTGCGTCGTGGCCCGCGCGGTCCCCGTCGAGGCTGACCGTCACGGTGAAGGGGTGCTCCGCGAACAGCCGGGCGTCCTCGGGCCGTACGCTCGTCAGATTGGTGGTGAGGGCGAAGCGGACCCGATGACCGGCGGCGGCTCCGGCCCGCTCCGCGAACGCGACCACCTCGTGCACCAGGTCCCGGGCCAGCATCGGCTCGCCGCCCATGAACCCGACCACCACGTCCGCGCCGGGCGAGGCCTCCGCCAGCAACCGGTCGACCGCCGCGAACGCCGTCTGCCGGGTCATCGCGCGGGCTTCGCCGCCGAACTTTCCCTCGTCCGCGTAGCAGTGCCCGCAGCTCAGGTTGCAGGCCTGCATCACGTTGAGCGAGAGGGAGGACAGCGGCGGCGGCTCGGCGGGCGTTCCGTCGATGCGCCGCTCGTCCCACAGGGGGAGCGAGAGCTCGCGGGCCACTTCCTCCAGGGAGCCCTCCGGAGCCGTCGTCCAGCGCTCCAGCCTGGCCGCGGTCTCCTCCGGCAGGTCGTACACCCGGCTGCCGTCCGTGACGAACAGGTGGGCTCCGTGCGCACTGCGGAAGAGCCTGACCTCGGAGTGGGGTCCGGGCGGCGCGTGCCCGGTCCCCGCGTCCTCGGGCGGGCGGCGGCCGATCTGGAGGAGTACGGTCACGAGCCCGCCTCCGTGTTCTCGCGCAGCGTCCGGGCCCAGCCGACCAGCAGGTCGTACTGCCGGCGCGTCAGGTGGAGCGCGGAGCCGTCGGCGCCGCGCATAGCGACGGGCATCCGGCTGTCCCAGGCAGGCCCGTCGGGGACGGGCTCGCGGATCACGCGGCGGATGAGGTCGGGCTGTTCGCGCAGCAGGTCCTCCAGGGCCTCCAGCACCACGTAGCGGCGGTGCCGCCGTCGTCCGCGGTCGGTCAGTTCGAGCAGGACGGAGGCCAGTCCCTCCGGGACATCCATCGGCCGGCCGACGCGTTCGTTCTGCACGTCGACGTTGACATTTCCCATCGTCTCGAGGACTCGCTCGAACAGGTCCCGGATCTCCAGGGCGGTCAGCCGCGCGTCGGCGAGGTACGCGGGATCGCGCACGTCCGCGCGCCGGACCCGGTCCGCCAGCCCGTCGGCCAACGAGATGAAGGGGCGCCGGTCCGGTGCGAAGTCGGGCGGGCTGACCACGATCCGGGCGGTCGCCGTCGGACCGCCCGTGAGGGTGACGGCGACGGTGCCGTCGCAGACGTCGTCGACCAGACCCAGGCTTTCAGGCTTCAGTCTCCGCTCCGCACCCGCGAACAGGCCGCCCGGGACGGTCCGCGGATCGTCACTCGTGTCCTGCACCGGGAAGCCGCACCAGACCGCTCGCGAGCTGAGGATCAGCCGCTGCGGCGGTAGCTCGTAGTCGGAGTTCTGTGCGCGCGTCACCAGGTCGGTCGGCCCGTATACCGCGCCGGCCCCCGGGGTGAACCGCAACCGCAGCTCGGGCAGGGCGGCGTTCGGGGCGGGCAGCTGTACGGAGCCGAGCGGCAGCTTGACGCCGACCGGGACCAGCGGCCGGTCGACGCCTTCCGGAGAGGCGCCGTCCAGCGCGTGGCGGCTGTGGTCGTCGCCCTGTACCTCGGCGTGCGCCTCGATCCGGTCACCAGGGGCCTGGGTGTAGTGGTAGGCCTTGAGATTGGCCACCGCCACCCGCCACCGCAGGTCGGCCGGGCTCAGCCCGAACTCCTTCAGCACCGCCGCGGTGAGCGGCCCGGTGCGGCGGTTGCCGCCGCTGGTCCAGGACGCGTGCAGCTCGAAGTACGGACACACCGGCCGCCAGCCGTCGGTGTCCTTGAACCGCACCTTCGTGGGCATCCGCTCGGTGAGCGCGCCGTCCGCCGCGAGGTCGAGGGTGGCGGCCGGGACGACGGTGGTCTTACCGCTGCCGCGCGGCGACAGGTCGCTCTGCCCCCAGTGGTAGTTGTCGCACGGCACAGGGGAACGTCCCAACCGGGCGATGGCGAGCGGTGGATGGAACCAGAGTCGGTCGATCACCGGCAGCTCCTAGCGGTGGCGGGCCCGGGCGGGGGGAATTGCGTGCGCGGCCGAGTCGGCTCTCGGTCCCACACGGCACGACGGCCTGGCGGGTGACCGAATCTACGACATTCATCACATAGTGTCACTCTTGACGCGCATGGCGCCGCTTCGGTCCTCCGCGTCCTGGACGATGCCTCCGAACCCCCTTCCTGCCCGCCGACCAGGCGCCGCGCGTCGGCCCCACTCGGAGAAGAGCGCCGTCTCCGCCGACGTGCTGGTGTCTCCGTTGGTCGTCGTGATGCGCAGCCGGACGTCGTCCCCCGGCCGGAACCGACCACGGCCGCGGTGGACCGTGAGCTACTCGAGTCCGACACCCGGGGTCTGCCAGGTGCGGCCGCCGTCCGCGCTGACCTGCGCGGAGTGGGAGAGGTCGGTCTCGGGGTCCTGGTCGAACCCCAGGGCCCTGCCGAGCATGCCGTCCTCGGCGCCCGCGGAGCGCACGGCCCGCAGTGCGGGCGGGCTGCCGCCCGGCCGGAAGGTGTCCATCACCTTGCCGTCCACTACCAGTTCGACAACGCTGGAGCGGGTCCGGCGGGAGCCACCGCGTCGATCAGGCCGGTCCGGTCGGCACCCGGAGCCGGTCCCGCGTTCAGCTTGACCAGCACCTGGATCTCTTGCGGCGCCCCGGACTACAGAATCCGTAGTACGGCGGTCGGGACCGGGGCGCCGTCCATCGTGCCCCTCGGCGCGGTGTGCCCGCCGGCGGGTTGGGGAGAAGGACCGGTCGGTCCACCGGGTCGACGAAGCGGATGCTGCCCCTGTGGCGGAATGCCAGACCTGTTTCACGCCTGGCGGCGGTCCAGGGCGGTGTCGGGGTCGTCGCCACCCCAACTGCCGGGAGTACGCCACAGGACGTGGACGTCGAAGACCTCGCGTACGGCGTCAGCGGCCCATTCCTCGGCAGGCGGCTCGCACAGGACCAGGTGAAGGCGGTCTGCCGGCGTCTGCAAGGTGTGGTTGATCTCGAGGAGGCGGGTCGCTCCCGAGCGGAGATCCTCGTACGCGGCGCGCCCGGCGCCCAGGACCTCGTAGACGAACAGGTCGCCGCCCACGGTGCACTGGACGTCGACAGCCGCGGAGTCGGCCGGCTGGAGGTCCGCCCACAGCAGTTCCGACTTCAATGCGTGGCGCACCGCCTCGTGCTTCTTGCAGGTACGGTCGGCGGCGGCGGCGGTCTCCAGGACGCGCAGAAGGCCTTCCTTCGTGGTCACGGCCGGTACGGCTGGAGCTTCTTCGACGGTGGGCACGGGTTCGATTTCCTTCTGCTCGGTGCGCTCGGGCTGGTGGGCGCCGGGTTCGGTGACGTCGTCAGGGGCCCCGGCGTCGGCCAGACGGGTACGGAGTGTCCGCTGTGCTTCGGCCAGAGCCACCGCCCAGCCGGACTCGGCGAGTTCGGCCCGCAGCCGGCCGGTGTCCAGGCTGCTGTCCTTCAGCGCGCGGTTGGTGCGTGCTGCGAGGTCGCGCAGCAGGCCCAGGCTCTGCCGGTCAGGGGAGCCGAGGACGCGGTACACGTCCACCCAGTCCGCCGAGTCGCGGCGGAGGATGCGGTTGGCCATGCCCTGCAGCTCGGAAAGCCGGGCGCGGGCGTCTTCCATGAAGCCTTCGCCGTCGGCCACCAGGTCGTCGAGCACGCTGAGCGCCGCCGTGTAGCGCTGCGCCATCTTCGGCGAAACGGGCAGGCGGCCTCGACTGTCGGCGGTGAGCACGCTCTGGCCGGTCTCGTTGGCGAAGACCCAACAGTCCAGTTCGCCGCCGGGGCGGGGAGGCGTCGAGCCGTGCCGGACCGTCAGAGCCAGAGGGCGGTCCGTCTGCAGGCTGAGCGCCCTGACCTTGTAGCGGCCGCCCGGCCCGGGGCCGATGACCCGGACGCGGACGTCGGCTCCGATCTCGGGAACGTCACCCGGGTCGTCGGTGCCGGAGTCTGTACCCGCCTCGGCGGAGAGGACTCCGGGGGCGGGGATTTCAAGGGCGGGGACTGCGGGGCCGGTGTCCGTGTGGGTGAGGACCTCCGGGAGCGGCGAGGTGTGCAACACCGTCAGGCTCTGCGTGCTGCGGGTGAGTGCAATGTACAGCTGCCGCAGGCCGACCGGGCCACGGTCGGCGATGGTGGCGGGTTCGAGGACCAGGACGTGGTCGTACTCCATGCCCTTGGCCTGTGAGGCAGCCAGTACGGACACCACCTCACGACCCGTGCCCGCGAGGCCGGCTCCCTCGTCGAGGCGGCGGCTGATCTCGTCGAGCCAGGACGAGTCGTCGGGGACGATGACGGCGACGGAGCGCGGCGTCCTTCCGTCGCTGGTGCCGACCAGGCGGGTCATCTGGGCGACGGTGTCGTCGAGCAGTTTCCACGGCTCGGTCGCCACCGTTCGTACGGCGTCCTCGCCCGACTGCCGTACGGCTCGTGGGTACGGCAGGCCGGGTGCGACCGCGCGGGCCAGAGGTGCGACGAAGTCCATGATCTCGGCCGGCACGCGATAGCTGGTGTTCAGCTCGGCGACGCGCCAGTCTCCGTGGTCGGACAGAAGTGTGCCGAGAGGGTCCCAGCTGAGGTGGGTGTGGGGACCGGTGGCCTGGGCGAGGTCGCCGAGGACCGTCATCGAACCGCCGACGGCGCAGCGGCGGCGCAGGGCGCGGGCCTGCAGCGGGGTGAGGTCCTGGGCCTCGTCCATGACGATGTGCCCGTAACGGCGGGGGGTCTCCCCGTCGATGAGGAAGCGGAGTTCTTCGAGGCAGACGTGATCGTCGAGAGTCCAGGGCTCGGCGTCGGCGGTGTCGGCCCGTGGCCGGTGCAGGACTGCCTGCTCTTCGGCGTCGAGGACGCCGTCCGCGCAGGCACGCAGGAGGTCAGGCGTGTCGTAGAGGCTGCGCAGGGCCTCCCTGGCACCCGGCGAGGGCCAGAGGCGTTCGACGAGCCGCTCGACGCGGCGGTTGCGCTCGAGGTCGCGGCGGATCGTGCCACCTTGGCCGCGGCGGGGGGCGATGGTGGCCAGCTCCTGGAGCAGCCGGTCGACGAACAGGCTGCGGAAGCGTTCGCGGCGCTGCCGGTAGGGGCCGTCAGCGACACGTGCCTCGTCGAGGAGTGCGAGGACTTCGGACTTCGGCACGCGCAGCGTCGTGCTGCCTGCGGTGACGACGACGGCCGGCTCGTCGCCCTCGTAGGAGGGCGCGGTGGTGAGGTCGTCGAGCACCTCGGGACGGCAGTCGCTCTCGACACGGCGCCGCAGCACGGCCGCCATCCGTTCGCCGGACTTCACCAGCCGCGCCTGCGGGGTGTCCGTACCGCGGGTCTCGCCCTCCCACAACCGCGCCAGCTGGACGGCGTTGACGTCCCGGGTACCGAGGGTGGGCAGCACCTGGCCGACGTAGTCGAGGAACCTCTGGTGGGGGCCGATGACGAGGATGTCCTGCGCCTTGAAGTGCTCGTTGTTGACGAGCCAGGTCACGCGGTGCAGACCCACTGCGGACTTACCGGTACCCGGGCCGCCCTGTACGACGAGGATGTCGGACGGGGAGCCGGTCACCAGGTCCATCTGGTCACGACGGATGGTCTCGACGATGTCCCGCATCCGACCACCGCGCGAGCGCCGCAGCTCACGCAGCAGGAAATCGTCCGGCTTGAGCGGCTTACGGCGCTGGTGGCGGACGACATCGCCGGGCGTCGGGGAAGGCGGACGCTCCTCGAGGTGTCCTTCGCCCGGTTCCGGGCGCGCCGTGCCAGGTGTCTCGGTGACCATCTGTGCATCGGCCCCGGTCGCGTCGTCCGCGGCCGGGCGCGGCTGCGGAATCGGAGCAGCAGGGGCGACGACCGGGGCGGCGATCTCGTCGAAGTAGTCCTGGACGACACGCTGCACGCAACGCAACTGCCGCCGCAGAAGCACCTCCCCGGGTGCCTCGGGCAGGGCCTCGGCCCATGTCTTCGCGAGTGCGCTGGTCCACGGCACAACCACGAGTTCCATGTCGGCGTCATGCACGACCCGCCGGCCGATGTACCAGGGACGCGGCTCTGCGCCCCGGCCCTCCGGCGCGTCCACGCGGGAGAAGACCAGCGCCTCGTCACCGAGCCCGTCGTACGCCTCTGCTTGCGCCTCCGCGTGCTTCCGGTTGGCGATGCCGTCCTTGGCGTTGGCCGATGCCGTGGCGGCGGACGTCCCGGTCATCTCGGCCAGCTTCGCGGTGTAGCAGTCGTACGCGTGATCCACCGCCTTCTGCTCGGCGGCGATGACCTCGTCGTGCGTGGTGGTGCCCATGTACGTCCTCCCTGCGGGCGCCTGGAGGCGCCGCTACGGGCCTGCGCCCGTACCCCGCTGAAACAACTATCAGAGATCGGGACGTGACAACCAGTCAGTGTGTTGGTTTCCGGACCAGCTCCCCACCCTTCGCGCGCCAGGCGCCCATCTGGTCGTGCGTCGTGCGTGGGCCCGATCTCGTTCCGGTGTCAGTGGCATCCCGGGCACAGGTGCGACGAGACGGCCCTCGGGCGACGCGCGGTCTCGGCCGCCGTACAGCACCGCGGGCACAGCAGTTCGACCCGGCCGGTGGTGCGGACCGCCCCGGCACAGTGGTGTCCGGCGCGAAGCGAGTGCCGGGGAGAGGCAGCCCTTCGTCGCGGTGTGTACGGCCCGGCATCACGGCCGGCGTGGTGACGGCCGGCGGCAGGGCTCACATGAGGGGCCGCCAACGGTCGGCGGTCACCTCCCGTTCGGTGCGACGCCACTGGTTCTCCCCGCCGGGCAGAGGCCAGGCCCAGGTCAGCTGTTCCGCGGTGTGCAGGTCGTGGAGACGACGGACGAGCTGTGGGCCGGCGGTGGCGGCACCGTCCGGGACCGTGGGGCCGTGAACGCCGCGGAGTGCGGCGAAGCGTGCCAGTTCGTCCTCGTAGAAACCCACGGACTCATCGATGCGCGCGTCCAGGTCGTCGCCCGGCACGGTGCGGTGCACCTGCAACAGCGGCGGCTCGAGGGACTCGGCGATCGCAGCGGCGAGCCGTGCGTGACCGTCCAGGATCAGATGGCAGTCCAGTCCGCTGACCCACCACAACAGGACAGGCGGGAGCGTCCCGTCGCGGGCCTGCTTGCGGTACGCCTTGACCCGGCTGTCATCGGCATCGGGCATCGGTCGCAGCGGGAGGACCTCCAGCGAGCCGGAATGGACGAACCAGTCGATGTATCCGTCGGGATGCCCCTCGACGAGCATCGAGCTCCAGTACTCGGCATGCGAGACGTCAGCGTGGCGCCAGCGCCGGAGCGGACTCTCGCACGAGAGCAGCCAACGGCCCTCGTGCAGCGGGCTGCCCGGTGAGTCGACAAGATACCGCGCGAAGCGGTGGGCCCACCGCTCCGGGCTGCCCGCCAGGGCCCGCGCCACATCGGCGCGCAGCGGCGGAACGAAGGAGCGGTACTCGTCGGTGCGCCAGAAATCCACGCCTTGGAGGTGCTCGTCGACAACGGCGAGCAACACAGGCCGCGCCCGCTGGGAGACCAGCAGTCGCGGCCGGACAGCCAACACGCACAGACCCGGCTGGCGGCGGTCCCGTACGTCCAGGGACAGGCCCACCCAGGAGCCGTCGTTCCTCGTGACATTGCTGCGCTGCATGCCGCGAGCGTAGACGGCCGCTGCGGGACTCCGACGGCACCCTTGACTGCCGGTCTGCGGTAGCAGAGGAGAGTGCAGGCGATGCCGGTGAAGGCGCGGAAGTGGTCGGCTGGCGTTCGGCGGAGTCGGCGACAGCCGGCCGACCAGAACACCGTTCTCTGGACTGCCCGCCGGTGGCGGCCGAGTCCCCCCACCGCTCCGAAGCCGTGATCAACCCGGTGCTGATCGATCTCATGAGCCGAGGACTCACCCGCGCAACAGTCCCGGGCCGGCGAGGTAGCCGAACAGCGGCATGTTCGCCTCGCCCTCGTATGCATCACAGCAGGTAGGGATACAAGCTGACACTGTCGCGCTCAACACGAACCTCGACCCACGTTCCGTCAACCGCGACCGGTGGCGGCGGATCAGCGAGGTCGAACAGGATATGTGAGTCGTCCACTTCCAGCACCGCCCCTCCGTCGCCCGTGAGAGTCAGACGACCCCGGAAGACGACCCGGCTTCCGTCCTCGCTCAACGAGGGTGAGGGAGAAGCCACTGGTCGAGTGTTACGACCCCAGGCCACGTCGTCGTCGACGGCCCACTCCACATAATGCTCGCAGCCCACATCCGTCGGGGCCCCGCACCAGAGGGCGACTGCCACGCCCATCCCTGAACGCACCCGAACCGTCGCAGTCCCGCCGGAGATCTGTCGCACAGCTTCTATCTTGACCAACACCCCGCGATCATCCATGGCAAGGCCCCATTGCCCACGCTCCCGTCAGGGCATACCGCTCTTGCAGGACGACGGCTCGGCGCGGGCTTCCACCACGACGGCAAGGAGTTATGACGGCGAGGAAGGCGGCTCTGGTGCAGGTGGTCGGACCTGCGTCGGCACGGCTTCCGCACCCATCTCAGTGGTTGTCGTCGGCCGCCTCGCTGTCCGCGGCGCTCTCGCAGCGGCCCACCGGCCACCGCATGCGGCAATGGAACGCCGGGGCTGACGGCAGGATGGCCGTATGACTACACAACCGTCGATCACCCTCGTACACGGGGACATCACCGAGCAGCACGCAGACGTCCTGGTCAACGCCGCCAACTCCTCGCTCCTCGGCGGCGGTGGGGTGGATGGCGCGATCCACCGGCGCGGTGGGCCCGAGATCCTCGCCGCCTGCCGCGACCTGCGGGCCTCGCACTACGGCAAGGGACTGCAGACCGGGCAGGCCGTGGCGACGACGGCCGGCCGACTGCACGCACAGTACGTCGTCCACACCGTGGGACCGGTCTGGTCACGCGCGGAGGACCGTTCCGCCTTGCTGGCCTCCTGCTACCGGGAGTCCCTGCGTGTGGCCTTGGAGCTGGGAGCCCGAACGGTTGCCTTTCCGGCGATCTCGTCGGGCGTCTACGGCTGGCCGCTCGACGACGGAGCCCGGATCGCCGTACGGGCGGTCCGCGAGGCAGTGCTCCCCCCGATCACCGAGGTCCGGTTCGTGCTCTTCGACGAGGAGGCCTACGCCCACTTCGACGAGGCGCTGACGGCCTCGTAGTGCTCCGGCAGGATCTGCTTCTGCACCTGGCCGAAGCTGCTGGAGCACGCTGTCCAGCGTTCGCTGGATCAGCCGCTGAACGGCATCCTGTGTCTGCCCTGCTCGTGGTCCTCCTCTCGCACGACGGGCACGCCGACAACCCCGACACCTCCGGCCACGCCCTGCTCGCCGATGTCCCGCTCCCCCCCACCACACCCGCCGGCGGACAGCGCCCAGGCCGCCGAGGCCACCCGGATCCTCGGCGCCCGCCGTGTCGTCCCCGCCCACCACGACAACTGGACCCACTTCACCGAGGGCCGCGACGAACTGAAAGCTGCCTTCACCTCAGCCGGCCTGGCCGACCACCTGGACCTGAACTGAATCCAGCGCGGCTGAGCCCGCCGTCACGCAAGTCAGGTCAGGCTCGGACGGCTGAACCACCGCGTCACGCGTTCCGGCTGCGGGCCACGGACACCAGCCGGACCTGCACTTTCGGTCCGGGCGAGCCGGTGGCCGAGATCTCCGGAACGGCGGAGAGACTACTGCTCATGCTCTGGGGTCGACCGTCCGCTGACGATGCGTCGATCTCGTGGTCCGGAGACCGCGCGGCGGGAGCAGCGGCTCTTGCCGGCCCACTGACGCCTTGACCGCCACAGGCCGAGCATCCGGGCGATCACCGGGACTGGGGCCTGGAGCACGGCTGGGCGGATCCCCGCTGTGCGTCCTGGCCGGGTCGGGAAAACGAGTTGGCGGAGCCTGGGGGCCATTGCTTCCAGGGTCATGGGCTGTCCGGCCCCGCAGCGGGGGAAAAGCCATCGGAGATTTCGAGGTACTTACCTCCACCGGCCAGCTCGACGCCGACCCTCACCCTCGCCCGACCGGAATACTGGAGTTGTTGGTGGACGGTGTCCTGGCCGGGCGTCGGCAGGCTCCGGTGAGCAACGTGCTGCGGATGGCGGGCCCTGGGGCCGTACAGCGAATCGCCCCGGGCAAGCCCGGGACCGTACGGTTCGCCGGACTACCGGCCGCCGCTCCTGTCCCGGGTCGATGCGCTCCGAGGCGGCATCGGCCCGGTGCCTCCGTGGTTCATCGACGCCCGCCGAACTCCCAGTGGTGGACCTCGATGTCCGCGTAGCGCTCCGGAGTCAGGGCGGCGCGTGCCGTATTCGGGTCAGGGGCACTGAGCAGCCCCGCCGTACCCAGCCATGTGTCGCCGTCGTCGGACAGCAGTGGCCCGTACGCGATCAGCTCGTCGTGGTCGGGCGGCGGAGCGAGGTCTGCGGCCAGACCCTCGCCGAGGCCGAGCACCAGGTACCGGTTGCCACCGCTCCGGCCACCCGGGAAATCCCACATGGTGCGCCCCAGCACGTTGCGCCACCGGCGCAGCAGCACGTCCCGGTAGGCACCGGCCTGGTAGTTGGGCTCGTCGAAGGCGAACGCGCGGGCAGCGGCGGGATCGGGCAGATCGACGATGTGCACGCTTCCAGTGGGCGTTTCACCATCATCGGCGAAGGTCGGGCCGCGAGCGATCAGCTCCTTCGCGTACCGGTCCATGTAGGACCAGTGCTCCTCCAGCAACTCCTCGCGTAATGCGAGGGAACCCAGCCGGTCTCGGTGGTAGCAGAAGTACTCCATGACCACAGACCCTTCCTCACCGAGGGCACCAACTCAACCGGCTTTGTCGCCGAAGGCCCCGCGTTCCGAGTGCATCAGCATTCCGTCAGACGGCGTAGCCACCCGGCTGCGCGGTCTCCGGCTGGGGCCTCCCGGAGACGGCAGGCACCGATGCAATAATCCACAATTTCCTGAATTCAGATTTCTGTGTGCTGTCGAGGGGTGCTGACAGACGCCCCTGACATCGAGGCGCTGGCCCGCTTCGGCAGCGCCCTCGCCGACCTGATCCGCTGCCGGATCCTGCTCGCCCTGTGCGAGGCCCCGGCCTATCCCTCCGATCTCGCCGAGGCCATCGGCGTCTCCCGTACCCGGCTCTCCAACCACCTCAGCTGTCTGCGGGACTGCGGGCTGGTCGTCACGGTGCCCGATGGCCGGCGCACCCGCTACGAGCTGGCCGACGCCCGACTGGGCCACGCCCTGGACGCCCTGCGCCGGTCCGTCGTGGCGGTGGAGCACGACAAGACGTGCCCGGACGCGGACACGAAGGGCTGCTGCTGATGGCCGCCATATCCCTGGGGCCGTCAGCGGACCGCCGGGGTGCGCCGGCCCGCCGCATCCGGCTGCTGGTCGCCGCCACAATCACCTACAACGTCATCGAGGCGGTCGTCGCGATCACGGCGGGGACAGTCGCCTCCTCCACAGCACTGATCGGCTTCGGCCTGGACTCGGTCATCGAGGTGTCCTCCGCAACTGCGGTGGCCTGGCAGTTCTCCGCCCGTCAGCACGCCGTGCTGACGGGCGGAGAAGCCGAACGGTCCATTCCCGGCATCGTCATAGCCGCGCTGTCGCTGGTGATCATGCCGTTCCTGTCCGCGGCCCAACGCCGCGCCGGGCGTGAACTCGGCCCCGCCAGCGCGGTCGCGGACTCCAAGCAGACCCTGCTGTGCGCGTACCTGTCCGCGGTTCTCCTGGTCGGCCTGGTCCTCAACGCCACCCTCGGATGGTCCTGGGCCGACCCGATCGCCGCCCTCGTCATCGCCGCCGTCGCCGTCAAGGAAGGCCACGACGCCTGGCAGGGCAAAGGCTGCTGCGCCCCCACTGCCGCGAGCGGCCCCCTGCCGGTGGCCGAAGCCCCGGACCAGGACGGGTGCGGCTGTGGCCCCGGGTGCTCCTGCTGTTCGTGAACATCGCGTTGCCGAACCGCCCTTTGCCCGCTGGGTCCGCCGATACTGACCGGGCAACGAGCGAGGGGTGGGGCCGGTGGAGTGGACATGGTGGGCGGGGCTGGCCGCCGGGCTGCTGATCGCGGTGGTGACCGCGCCGGTCGGGGTGTCGGGGGCGGTGTTCCTCCTCCCGGTCCACCTGTCCGTGTTCGGCGTACCGTCTCCGGCGATCACGCCGACGAACCTTCTGTTCAACGTGGTGGCGGGCCCGGGCGCCCTGTGGCGCTACCGCCGCGACGGCGCCCTGCGCGGCGACCTGGCCCGGCGCCTGGTCGCCGGGACCCTGCCGGGGGTGATCATCGGAGCCGCCATCCGCGTCTTCGCCCTCCCGGGCCCCGGCGTCTTCCGGCTGCTGATCGCCGCCCTGCTGCTCCCCCTGGGCCTGTGGCTGTGCCTGCGCACCTTGGCCCCGGCCCGCCACCGGCAGGCCGTAGCCGGCTCGGAGCCCTCGCCGAGGGTGCTCACCGCGTTGGCGGTGGCGGTGGGAGTGGTCGGCGGGATCTACGGCATCGGCGGCGGGTCCCTCCTCGGGCCGATCCTCGCCGCCCGCGGCCTGCCCATGACCCGCGTCGCGCCCGCCGCTCTCGCGGCCACCTTCGCCACCTCGCTCGTCGGCGCGGCCGCGTACGCGGTCCTGTCACAGGTCAGCTCCGGCGATGTGGACCCCGACTGGGGGCTCGGCCTCGCCTGCGGGCTGGGTGGCCTGGTCGGCGGGTACCTCGGCGCACGGCTCCAGCCCCGTCTGCCCGAAACCGCCCTGCGCCTGCTGCTCGGCACCCTCGCCACGGGCGTAGGCGTGCTGTACACGCTCCAGTCACTGGTGTAGCGAGGCGCCCAGGGGATGATGACGGCTTCCCCACAGGTCATGGCGTGTTCAGGTCGATCCCTTATTGTCTGCGCGGACGCGGGACTCCCTGTCCGCGGAACCGGCCCGTCGAGGAGTGACGAAGTTGAGCAGCACACCCCTGCCCGCGTCCGGAATGCCGGACGAGCTGAAGCGGCGTCTCGGTGTGCCGGACGCGGTACTGATCGGGCTGGGGGCGATGATCGGAGCCGGGATCTTCGCCTCGCTGGCCCCGGCGGCCCGCGCGGCCGGCTCCGGGCTGCTGATCGGGCTCGCACTCGCCGGCGTCGTCGCCTACTGCAACGCGACCTCCTCCGCCCGGCTCGCCGCCCTCTACCCGGCCTCCGGCGGCACCTACGTCTACGGCCGCGAACGTCTCGGCGCGTTCTGGGGCTACCTGGCCGGCTGGGCGTTCGTCGTCGGCAAGACCGCATCCTGTGCGGCCATGGCCCTGACCGTCGGCTCCTACATCTGGCCCGGCCAGGCCCACACGGTCGCTGTCGCCGCGGTAGTGGCACTGACCGCGCTCAACTACACCGGCGTGCAGAAGTCAGCCCTGTTGACCCGCATCATCGTGGCGGTCGTCTTCGCGGTCCTCGCCGCCCTCGTCGCCGCCTTGCTCACCTCCGGCGCCGTGGACACGGCCCGTCTGGGTGTGGGCTCCGACGCCACGTTCGGCGGGGTGCTGCAGGCGGCGGGGCTGCTGTTCTTCGCGTTCGCCGGCTACGCCCGCATCGCCACCCTCGGCGAGGAAGTCCGCGTCCCGGCCCGCACCATCCCCCGCGCGATCCCGCTCGCCCTCGCCATCACCCTGATCGCCTACGCCGCCGTCTCCGTCTCCGTCCTGCTCGTCCTCGGCCCCGACGGGCTGGCGGCCGCCGGAGCGCCACTGATGGATGCCGCCCGCGCGACGGGAGCCAACTGGCTCGTCCCCGTCGTCCAGGCCGGCGCGGCCGTCGCCGCCCTCGGCTCGCTGCTCGCCCTGGTCCTCGGCGTCTCGCGCACCACCCTGGCCATGGCCCGCGACCACCACCTGCCCCACGCTCTGGCCGCCGTGCACCCGAAGTTCAAGGTTCCCCACCGGGCAGAGCTCCTCGTCGGCGCCGTCGTCGCCACCGCAGCCGCGACCTCGGACCTGCGCGCGGCGATCGGCTTCTCCTCTTTCGGGGTCCTGGCCTACTACGCCGTGGCCAACGCCTCTGCCTTCACTCTGACCCGAGCCGAGGGCCGCCCGGCCCGGATCATCCCCGTCGTCGGCCTGGCCGGCTGCCTCGTCCTGGCCTTCGCCCTCCCACTGCCCTCCGTCCTCACCGGCACCGCCGTGCTCCTGGCCGGTGCCACCGTCTACGGGTTGCGCCGACGGTCCACCGCATGACTCCCGTACGGACTCCCGTCCCCGGCAAGCGCAAGCACGTCTGGCCAGCAGGCCGACAGCGTCCGGCCGTGCCGCCCACAGTCCTGCACGCTGCCCACCGAGGAGCGGCTTCCGCGGGTGGCGGAGTGGGACGCGCTGTTCGCCGGGCGGCTGCTTTCGCTGTCGAGGCCCGAGCCGTTGCGGCTGCATCTCGTCCTGGCCGCCGGACCCGAGGTCGATGCGCGGGTGCGTGACCTGGTGGAGCGGGAGGGCGGCTGCTGCTCGTTCTTCACCTTGCCCCTCACACCCGGGGAGGATCTGATCAACCTGGACATCATGGTGGACCACGCGCACGAGGCGGTCCTGAACGCAGCACGCCGAGGAGGACGGATCACCGCCACAGGGCCCGACCGGATCGCCGACAGCCCCAGCGTCACCGGCCGCTACCTGCGCGAGGCGCTCGCTCCCTCAGTCCGACCTGGTCGGCCGTGTCGACCCGCTGCGGCCCGAGGGGCCGTGGGGGTGCGAGCTTGTGCCGCGCCTACCTCGCATACCGCTCCTGGCTCTGCGGGGGCCGCGAAGGCGGCCGGGGTGAGACCGGTGTGTCCGCGGCAGAAGCGGCCGAAGCTCGCTGGATCGGTGAACCCGGGATGGACGGCCACAGCCTGGGCGTCCCAACCGGCACCTCCCAGCAGGCGCCGGCTCCGAGCAGCCGCCGCTCGGCGATGACCTCACGTACTCGGAGTTGTCACCGAGCTCGTGGCCACGGCCGCCCGGAGTCTGTCCCGCGTCGGTGGTCGGGCGGGACAGGTGGGCGGCTGCTTCGTTGCGTACGTGGGTCAGCGCGGACAGCCGGTCAGGGTATCCGGTGGAGTTCCGCGGGGTGAGCCGTTAACTTCCGCTTGAGCACAGTGAGTCGCCAGGTGCGACCGAGGGGAGCCAGGCATGGAGATCGAGGGTGCGCGGACCGACCGTCTGGGCTTGCTGCTCGAGCAGTTCGACCAGGCCAGGGAGATGGCCGAGGTTCGCCTGACGGGGCTCGCCGACGAGGAGTACCTGTGGGAGCCCGTGGCCGGTTGTTGGTCGGTACGGCGCCGGGGCGAGGCGGTGACACCCAGGGCGTACGGGCCGGGCGAGTGGTTGCTCGGCAAGGGTGCCCCGGACATTCCGGCGAGCGAGTACGCCGAGGTCGCCCGTCAGGCCGCTGGCGGCATGACGGTCGCGAAGATCGCCGCTGACTGGAGCGTGGATGTCGAGCGGGTCGAACAGGTCCTGGCTCACACCGGTGCGCCGGAACCCGACAGGACGCCGGTGACCACCATCGCGTGGCGGCTGGGTCACCTGCACTCCTGCTTCGCGGGCCAATGGGAGTGGACGTTCGGCGCGCGGCGGCAGGATCCGAAGCTGCTGGTCGATTTCACCCCGTCCGCCGGCCTGGCCCTCCAGCGTTTCTGGGCTCTGATCGACCGATGGCGCGACAGCGTCGCCGCCGCCACCGATGACCAGCTCGACATGATCGGCTTCTCGCAGTACCCGTACGGATCCGATCCCGACGACCCGTTCATCACCGTGCTGGCGGGGGCCAACCTCGAGTTCATCCATCACATGGCCGAGATCGCGTTGCTCCGCGATCTGCGGCGGTCCCGCTTCGCCACCTCGGCGTAGGTACGGGCGGACGGGGGCAGGCAGGGATCACCGACGGAGCGCGTCGAGGGCTCGCGCGCGTCGGCTCGGTGCCGGAACCATTCGAACGACGCCCCGGACGACGCTGTCGATCAGGTCGTCCGCGGGCGCGTCGGTTCCGTGCGTCAGCAACCGGGCGAGGGTCCGCACCAGGGTGGGCGAGGCCATGACCCGGCGGTTGAGGAGCGGGCGGTATCCGTAACGGGCGAACACCAGATCGGCGACGGTGTTGCCGAGCCGGTAGTACCGCCCCCAGCGGCGGTTGACCTCGCTGGCGTACTGGTGCAGAGCCCGCTCACGCCCGGGGCCACTCGGACGGTGCAGAGCGAGAGCGACGGTCTCGGCCGCGACCTCACCCGCTTCCATGGCCTGGACGATACCTTCACCGCTCCACGGACTGACCATGCCGCCGCTGTCGCCGACCAGGAGCAGACCGCGACGATACTGCGGTGTGCGGTTGAAGCCCATCGGCAGCGCGGCGCTGAGCAGCGGCGAGTCGGCGTTCTCCTCCCTCAGTCCCCAGTGCGAGGGCATCCGGGTCAGCCACCTGTCCATGGTGGCCCGCAGATCGACCGTGCCGTGACCGCGATGCGGCAGCGCGCCCAGACCCACATTCACGCGGCCGTCACCGAGAGGGAAGATCCATCCGTACCCCGGCAGGTCACGGGCGGTACGCGAGCAGACCAGATCAGCCCAGAGCTCCAGATAGGGGTCGTGGGTGCGGGCCCCGCTGCGGTAGTAACGGCGAGCCGCAGTCGCGATCGGCTTGCCCGGATCCCGCTCCAGCCCCATGGCCAGAGCGGTTCGGGCAGAGGCACCGTCGGCGGCTATGACCACCGGGGCGTGGTATTTTCTCGGCCGTTTGTCGGCACCCGCGACGGAGTTCACACCAGTGATGCGTCCAGCCCGGTCGGTCAGAGGGCCCGTCGCCTTCGTCTCCATGCACAACCGGGCTCCTGCGGCCACGGCCTGCCGAACCAGGACGTCGTCGAAGTCGTGCCGGGAACGAGTGAGGCCGAAGTCCGGATGGGCGCCCGAGCTGGGCCAGTCGATGTGCACCTGACGGCCTTCGCACACCCATCTCATGCCTTTGGTCCGCATCCAGCCCGGGGCGTCGATGTCGACGCCCATACGCACCAGTTGCTGCACGCCTCGCGGGGTGAGGCCGTCCCCGCACACCTTGTCCCTGGGGAATGTGCCCTTCTCGAGCAGCAGTACGTCCACGCCTGAGCGCGCCAGGTGGAGTGCCGCAGCCGAACCTGCCGGTCCCGCACCCACCACGATCACCTGCGCCTGATGGTCGCCGGTGGCCGCATCCTCGTCTGGATCCACTTGCTGACTCCTCGATGTGCGGGGCGGGGCAGCTGGGCGCTGGACCAGCATGTCGCCGCCTTTCCGTTCGGTCAGCGGACCCGGCTCCGGGCCAACACACCGAGCACCTACCCGGCCGGAGACCGAACCACCCTCCCAGGCAGGTGAGGACGAGATACTCGGCAGGGATCGGCGACGACACGAGCCGACGGCGACCTGTCTGCTCCCCGTACACGATCGCACCGGCCGAAGCCGATCCGGGCCCTCGGATCGTGCTCCGAGGGCCCGGACCATTCCTACCTACGGGTTCAGGCGGCCGTGATGTTCTCCGCCTGCGGGCCCTTCTGGCCCTGGGTCACGTCGAAGGTGACGGCCTGGCCTTCCTGGAGCTCCCGGAAGCCGGTGGCGTTGATGGCGGAGTAATGCGCGAAGACATCCGGCCCGCCGCCGTCCTGCTGGATGAAGCCGAAACCCTTTTCGGCGTTGAACCACTTGACGGTTCCGCTGGCCATGCTCGTGCCTTCCCGTTGATATCCGGATCCGCACCGCGCGGCCCCGGAGGCGCCGTGGTCCGTACCGGCACAGCAGAATGCCCGCACCGAAGCGCGGGCTGGTACGGCGAACCACGACATCTGGCAGTGACGCTACATGGCGAAACGGCCCCCCACCAGAGAGCAACGACGCGATGTGTACGTCCGATGGTCCCGGCTCACTCCTACGGCGCGCACGGAGCGTGAACTGCGGGCGCGGGCCGCCGTATCACCGACGTCGGAAAGCCGTTACGGTCGAGCACTCCGCAGACGGACAGCTCGCTGCCGCGCCCATCGACCGCAGGCTCGGATGCGCCATTTCGCGCCAACACCGCAGTACTCCGGCACTGTTGCCCGCTGCGCGCCCGGGAATCGGCGCACTCACGGGTCCCTGCCCTCACGCGTGGGAGGCCGCCCACGCCCACGGCGAATCGGTATCCACTGGGGCGTTCCCTTCACCGGTGTCGGTAGCATCAGCCGTCATACGTGTTTGAGACACAACGAAAGACGAGGACTGATGTCCGAAAACACTCTCACATCCACCATCAGCGCGGACTATGCGCAGCGGATCACGGATGATCTTGCAGCAAATCGGAGCGAGCAGGACCGGGCACGTGCCGAGCTGACCCGTCTGCAGGACGAACTCGTCCGCCTGGAGGAGGGGGAGCAGATCCTGGTCAAGATGCAGGAGGTGCTGGGCGGCAACGGGAAGCCGGCTGCGGGCAAGGGCAAGAGCCGTAAGGTCGCGGCGCCCGTACCCGCCGCGCGTCGCGCCAAGGGGAACGCACCATCGCAGAAGGGCGGAGACGCACCTAAGGGCCGGCTTCGCGCGAAGCAGCGGACGGCCACCGCCGGAACCGTGGTGCCGAAGGGGGCCGGCGAACCGACGTGGCGTGAGTTGGTCAGCGGGTACCTCGCGGACCAGAGGGAACCGAAGTCCGCCGCCGAGGTGACCGCCGCCCTGGCCGAGGCCCACCCCCAGCGCGCGACCCAGGTCGCCGTGGTGCGCAACACCCTTGAACAAGGGGTCGCGCATGGACTGCTGGAGCGCTCCAAGCAGGGCCGCTCCGTCTACTACAGCCCTGTCACGTCCGCGAAGAGCGACGGAACCGACGCGTCGGCCAAGTAGACGGAGCTCATAGACGCCAGGCCCACCTGGCAGGCCCGGCCAAGTCCGTTTCGTGACGGCCGGCCGGTATGGCTGCCGGACTCGCGGCCGCGCGGGCGGTCATCGCCGCCCTCGTCGGCTGCGGCGTTCTTCCTGGTCGCGCGGCCCGTCTCCGGTGCCAACAACAACGGACGGGGCAGGCTCGTATGGCCGTTGCCGCACTGTTCTTCACCAACGGGGCCCTCTTCGCCAACCGCTTGCCGAGATATCCGCAGAGCAAACCGATCTGGACTTGAGCAACGCGGTCCACGGAGTGACCGTCGCGGCATTCCCGGCTGGGGCGATCGCAACCGGTCCGAGGGCCGGAGTGGCCATCCGCAGGCTGAGGTCGGCGCGGGTCGCGGTGCTTCGCACGATGCTGACCGTGGCCGGCGTCCTTGCCGCGGACCTGACCGATCAGGTCGCGCTGCCGGCAGGGTCATTGTTCCTGGCCGGAGCGATGGACGCCGTCACCGATGTCGCGCAGAACGCCACGCCCATGCCCTCCCCGTGAGCGTCGCTGCGGACGCTTCATCATCAATGCGTTCCACGCGGTCTGGTCCATCGGCGCCCTCGCCCGGGATCCGTTACTGCGGCGGCGATCACACTCGGCCACTCCAGGGGCGATGCCGGTACCCGCGGTCATGCACGAAGCCGACGAACTGCCCGGTCTCGGAGTCGGCTCGGGGCCGGCCATCGTCTCCTGGCTCCTGCGACTGGGCTTCCTTGCGTCGCCCCCGATCGTCGGACTGGTCACCCTTGCGACCGGTCTCCGAACAGGTCTCATGGTGGTGCCGCTCGCCGGGCTGCTCGCACTCCTGCTCGTCGGAGTGCTACGTCCGCATAGCCGATGAGCTTCGGGGAGTTCCGTCGTGAGTGACACGGTCCGACGGCAGGGCGACGGCACCCCATCCATCAATGACGTGGCGCCGGGTACGCCGTGGGCAGCCGCATTCCACGGTCGGCCATGATGTCCCGCACACGGTCGGGATGATCGGTGATGATCCCGTCGACACCCATGTCCATGAGTGCTTCGATGGTGGCCGGATCGTCGCAGGTCCAGGGGATGACCTTCAGCCCGCGCCGGTGGGCATCGTTGATCATCTTCTTGTCCGGGTAGAACCGGAAGTCCGGGTCCGCGACGGTGCCGTCCTGTGGGAACCCGTAGTTCGGGGACAGCGCGGTCACGCCGGGGACGGAAGCCGCCGCCTCAACGAGATCTCCGTCGTAGTCGTCGGCGTCGATCCCGCCGAGCCAGGGGGAGGCTCCGGGCTTCCCCACCTGGAGGAAGTCGTAGTTCGTCAGCGCCACCAGAGGGTAGGCGGGGGCGAGCTCGTGCATCTCCTTCAACGCCGCCCAGTCGAACGATTGGACGGACACCTGTTTCTGGATGCCGGAGCGGCGGATCTCCTCGAAGACACGACGTACGAACAGCTTGCGCGGCGCGGTCTGCTCGGGTGCGCCCGCCTCGACCTTCGTCTCGATGTTCAGTTTGATCCGCTTGGCTTTGTAGCTCTTCACCAGGTCGAGCACGTCCCTCAGCTCAACCATCCGGAAGCCCTTGATCTGCTCCTGCTCTGGAAATCCGGGCAGCTGCTGATATCCACAGTTCATCGTCTTGATCTGCGCGAGCGTCAGGTCCTTGACGTACTTGCCGACATACGGGTACATGGGGTCCGACGACGTCAGCGGCCCGGTGTCCACGCACTTGCGAGCGCTGATCTGCCGGTCGTGCGTCACGACCACTTTTCGGTCCTTGGTGACCTGGGTATCCAGCTCCAGGGTGCTGACGCCGAGACGTATCGCCTTACCGAAGCCTTCGAGGGACCCCTCCGTGGTCATTCCGAGGCCCCCTCGGTGGGCCTGCAGGTCGAACTCGGTTCCGCGAACCGACTCGTGCGCGAACGGGACCACGCCCGGCCCCACAGTCGCGGGAACAGCGAGCGCGGGGAGGAGGGCCAGGCCGGCGGCTGCGTGCATCAGGGACATGTGTGCCTCGTCTATCGCGTAGGACCGGACGCCGCGCAGCCAATCCTGGGGACCCGGCTCGTACGAAGACCCACGGTAAGGCCGTCGTGAACGTCCGCGTAACGAAGCACGCTCGGCCGCATCGTGGCCAGATCTGGGGCGCATTCTTCCGGTGCGGACCGCGCATGCGACCACTCCCCCCTCGCTCCCGGTGCCAGGTCGCCGACGCCCCGACGCCATTCGGGTGAATTCCCGTCCAGCGGGAATAGCTGGATCCAGTCACTGTTGCTCTCACCATGACTTCTGGGAAGCGTGAGACATTCGGACGGGTCGGTATCTGGAGCAGCGCCCTGCACGGGTCGCGAACGGACGACGCCGGCAGGGAAGCGATCGCGGAAGCGGTTGCCGAGCTCGAGGTCCTGAAGTACGGCACACTCTGGATCGGGGGCAGTCCGTCGGTCGAGGACGCCGCGGCGGTCGTCGCCGCCACCCGCTCGGTCACCGTGGCCACCGGCATCCTGAGCATCTGGGACCACACCGCCGAGGAGGTGGCGGCACGGATCGCCACGATCGACGCGCACGAGCGCGGGCGGTTGGTGCTCGGCCTCGGTGTCAGTCACGGCCCGATGGTGCCGCAATACGCCAAGCCGTACAGTGCGATGGTCACCTATCTCGACGCCCTCGACGCCGCGACCCCGCCGGTGCCCTCCGGAAGCCGTGTCCTCGCCGCGCTCGGCCCGAAGATGCTGGAACTCGCCGCCGACCGGGCGGTGGGGGCACACCCTTACCTCGTCACCGCGGAACACACCGCAGAGGCACGTGCGGCGCTCGGCCCGGACGCGCTGCTCGCCCCGGAACTGTCGCTGGTCCTCGACACCGACGTCGACCGGGCCCGCACCACCGCCCGGAACATGCTGTCGATGTACCTGCAACTCCCCAACTACACGGCCAACCTGCTGCGGCTGGGGTTCGCGGAGAGCGACTTCGACGGCGGTGGCAGCGTCCGGCTCCTCGACGCTCTCTTCGCGCTGGGTGACGCGGAACGCGTGAAGGCACGGTCCCGGGAGTACTTCGACGCCGGCGCCGACCACGTGGCACTTCAAATCCTCACCGCCGACGAGGGGGGCGGTGGTCTACCGCGGAGCGAATGGCGTGAGCTGGCCGAGGCGTTCGCCGGCGAACTGTAGAGCCGCGCTCATGCCGGGCCGGTGCGGCCCGGGGCCGCGTCCGCGCCCCGCTGTTCCGCCCGGCCGCCGTGGTGGTGCGCACCGGCCGGGCGCACCACCGCACGTACGGGCCCCTCGCGCGCGCCCGAGCTCTACTTCCGGCTGCCTCTGTCCCGCACGAGTGCCGCGTCAACCGATCTCGTGCGGCACCGCGAGGCTGAGCCGGATACCCGTGTGCGGACGCCCGGGCAGGTCACTGGGCGGATGCGCCGGTGTCGTCGCGCCGTCCGGCGAGGCACGTCACGCCGTTTGGCAGCGCTCGCGGAGGAGGTCGACCCCGTCACCTTCCAGGTCGTCGAGATACGTCGTGCGCCCGGTCATGGCCATCACCAGCGCCGAGGTCGTTCCGGACACGCGCGGTCCGGCACCAGTGGCGAAGGGGCCGTCCTGTGCGACGAGTCGCAGACCACGGATGCGCCCCTTGGCAAGTACCACGAGGTCGGATCCCCGGTAGTAGTCGGCGACCCGTGTGACCGTTTCGATCGGGTAGTCGTGGTGGATGCCCAGCGGCCGCCGGATGTCCTCTGCGTGCACGAGCGTCTCTCCGAGCATGGCGATGACAGGGAGAGGCGGTTTCGTCGTACTCGGTACGACGCGCCGGAATCGCTCCAGCGTCTCGCCCGGGGACGCGCCCAACTGCTCGGCCAGGCGCACGGCTACCTGTCTGTCGAAATCGAACCGGCATCGGATCACACCCGCCAGCCAACGCACGGAGTTGAGACTCGCTCCCGCGGTGAGGTGTGCCAGGACCTCACGTACCGTCAGTTCACTGCACAGCGACCGTGTCGCCCATTGTCCGTCGGACAGTCCTGCGAGATCGTCCACCAGCGCCGCTCGCTCGGTGTGGACCAGCGGCCAGGCGGCCCCTCCCCCACTGAGGTGGTCTGCTGCCGGGTTCGAGTCGGTCATCCGGGCGTTGCTCCTGTCGTGGATGCTGTACTGCGGCGGCGTGGGCCGGGGCAGGCAACGCCTGGCAGGCCGGCGTAGGTGTCCATGGATTCCTCCGCTACCAGGCCCGATCAAAATGGCCGTTGCCATGACGCACTTGCTGATCCCGCACCACATCGGCATGCTGAGCCGATGCCAGGGCAGCGTATGAGACGGCACCGACAGCAGGCTGCGGACCAGGGGGCTTCCGCCCGCACCGCTCCCGGGCACGGGCCGCTGGAAGTGCTGCGGCCTCGATCACCCTGGCCGCTGATCTCGCGGAGCCGGGTGCGGTCTTCAGCATGTGCGTCATGCCCGGGGCCGTGTCGTGGTCGGTCCCTCCTGCCAGCCGGCGGTCTCCGCGATGCGCGCCCGCCACAGTCTCACACGTGGGCCGTTCCGCTCCCGGCGGTGGCAGAACCGCTCCAGACGTTCACATCGCGCCGGCATGGCTGCCTTGCGAGTCGACCACGGCGGTCACCTGGAAGGTCACGGGGTCGAACGGACGCCAGGCCACGGTGAGCCGGTTCTCGCCCGGGCTGGGGCGTCGGGCCGTTACCGGTCGCCACGGGACACGGGTGACCGTCGTCTGCCCACCGAAGTGCGCCCACGGCCGCAGTGAGCACCCTCAGGCCGTGTACTGGTAGGCCGGGTAGGTCAAGTATCCGGCGTCGCCTCCCTGGTAGTACGTGGCTTCGTCGACCGGAGCGATCGGCAGCTGGGAACGCAGCCGCTCCACGAGGTCGGGGTTGGCGATGAACGCACGGCCGAATCCGATCAGGTCCGCTCCGAGGCCGAGCCAGTGGTCCGCTTCGGCCCGGCCGGTCTGCTTGGGACCCATGGGGAACACGGGGTTCATGATCAGGGTTCCCGGCCACGCTCGCCGCAGACCCAGCAGCACGTCCTCGTCGGCCGTGGCCTCGAGATGTACGTAGGCCACCTCCAGCCGCGCCAGTTCGGTCAGCAGCGCACTGTAGAGCTCCGGGACATCGGTCTCCTCGACACCCCAGAACCCGCCACCCGGGGACAGACGTATGCCCGTCCTCGCCCCGCCGACAGCCTGCACCGTCGCGGAGACCGCTTCCACGGCGAACCGAATGCGGTTGGCCACCGACCCGCCGTAGACATCCGCACGCAGGTTGGCGTTCGACGAGAGGAACTGCGAGATCAAGTAGCCGTTGGCGCCGTGCAGTTCCACTCCGTCGAATCCCGCGTCCACGGCACGGCGGGCGGCGCTCGCGTACGCCAGAGCCTGCTCACCCACCTCGGCCGTCTCCAGAGCCCGCGGAACAGGGACGGGCTGGGGACCCGTGGGAGTGAACACGTCACCCACGGCGGGAACAGCGGAGGGGCCGACCGGGTGCATACCGGTGGTGTCCGGGTGCGACACGCGGCCACCGTGCATGATCTGGGCGAAGATCCGCCCGCCGTTCGCATGGACCGCGGACGTCACCGGGCGCCAGGCAGTCACCTGCTCGTCCGTGTGCAGCCCCGGAGTGCCGGGATTGGACTGACCGATCAGGCTCGGCTGCACCCCCTCGCTCACGATGAGTCCGGCGGTCGCCCTCTGGGCGTAGTACGCGGCCATCGACGGGGTCGCGAGGCCTCCTGCCGCAGCGCGGACTCTCGTCATAGGGGCCATCACCACCCGGTTGGGCAGGGTCAGGTCACCGAGCTGGTAGCGGTGGAAGAGGTCCGTCATGTCGAGTACTCCTCTTGCGTCGACGTGTCCGACCGCCGGACACATCGATTACGCTAAAACCTCACATCAATGTCAGAGGCAAGGCCTGTGACGGACGCCACAGAACGTGGCCGACATGGAGGGTTCATGCGGATCGGGGAGCTCGCGTCACGGGCGGAAGTAAGCGTCCGCTCCCTGCGCTACTACGAGGAGCAGGGGCTGCTCACCAGTACCCGCAGCGGCAGCGGGCAGCGACACTACACGGACGACCAGCTCGAGCGGGTCATGTTCATCCAGCGCCTCTACGCGGCAGGCCTCTCCAGCCGCACCGTCTTCGAACTACTCCCGTGCGTCGACGCGCCGAGCCGGGACAACTCCGACGCCGCCCTGGAACGGATGGCGCTGGAGCGCGACCGGCTCAGCCGGCACATCGCCGATCTCGCTGTCACCCGGGACGCACTCGACGCGCTGATCTCCATAGCCCGTGCCCATCGCGAACAGCTGCGGGACACCATGGCCGGCTGAGTGATCAGGACCACGCGCCGCTGCCGCAACCCGCTTGAGTCTCCATCAGGTGGAGACTGCAAGGTGGAGTCATGGACGGCGACGCGCTCTTCTCGATCGGTGACCTCTCCCGGCGAACCGGGCTGACGGTGAAGACCATAAGGTTCTACTCCGATGCGGGGATCGTGCCGCCCACCGGCCGGACCTCGGCCGGGTACCGCCTCTACGACATCGACGCGATGAGCAGGCTCGGCCTCGTGCGTACGTTGCGCGACCTCGGGCTGGACCTGACCGTCATCAGGCAGGTTCTCGACCGGGAGGTCACCGTGCCTGACGTCGCCGCGGCGCACGCCGACGCCCTCGACGTGCAGATCCGCGCCCTGCGCCTGCGCCGGGCGGTGTTGAGGACGGTCGCCGAACGCGGGAGCACACCGGAGGAATTGGACCTCATGCACAGACTCGCCAAACTTTCCGAGCACGAGCGGCAGAAAGTGGTCACCGACTTCATCGACGACGCCTTCGGCGGCCTCGACGCCAACCCCGACTTCGTCGCCTTCATGCGGTCGGCCATGCCACAGTTGCCCGACGACCCGGCTCCCGAGCAGGTGGAAGCCTGGATCGAACTCGGCGAGCTCTGCCAGGACGCGGATTTCCGCGCCGCAATACGACGGATGGCCGAACATCAAGCAGCCCAGCGGGCGGTCGGAGACACCACCGGACTGCACCACGAGCTGACCGAGTCGGTACGCGAGGAAGTCGGCAAAGCCCTCGCCGCGGAAATCGACCCGACGTCCGCCGAGGCGGCGCCCGTTCTCGATTCCCTCACCGCGCTCTACGCCGACGCCTTCGCGCGCCCCGACGACACCGAGCTGCGCCGCTGGCTGATCATCCGGCTGGACACGGGCTCGGACCCTCGGGCGGAGCGATACTGGCAGCTTCTCGCCACGGTCAACGGATGGCCGGTGCCACCCAGCTTGGCACCGGTCTTCACGTGGTTCATCGCCGCGCTGCGTACGGGAGCCGGCGAGGGTACGACACCCGGTTGACCGGCTCACGAGCGGGGAGGCGGACAGGTCAAGGGCTGTCCGCCTCCCAGACCCAGCGTTCCGGGTCGGCTCCCACGGGCCCGTACACGGCGTGTCCTCCCGCCCCGAACTTCCCGAGCTCCGTGCCGAGCGCAGCGCCTGCGACGAGGCGCTCCCCGGGCCAGCCGGTCACGTCCAGCAACAGCCCGTCCAGCGGGCCACCCACCAGTTCCACGTAGACGTGACCGGGCCGGGGCCCCGGATCGGGGTCGTCGTGGTCAGCGCCGTAGACGCGACGCCTCATCAATTCGTCCATGGCCCCAGCATCACAGCCACCACTGACATCCGTCGCCGGTACGTGGCTGCTCGCCGCGGACGCGCTGCGTGGGGCGGTACCGGACGGCACACCCGTCGTGTGGCAGCGTGGAGACGCGCCCTCTGAATCATCCGGTGGTTCACCGTCACACGGAGGGCGCAGCACGAGACAGAGGAGAGAACATGTCCAAGCCGCCGCTTCCCGACGCCGCGGTAGCCATGCTGCGCAAGCCCAACCCGGCTGTGATCGCGACCCTCCGTTCGGACGGGCAGCCGGTGTCCACGGCCACCTGGTATCTGTGGGACGACGGACGGGTGCTGGTCAACATGGACGAGGGCCGCAAGCGCCTCGACCATGTCCGCCGGGATCCGCGGGTCACCCTGACCGTGATCGACGAATCCGACTGGTACACCCATGTGAGTCTGATCGGACGCGTCGTCGAGATGAGCGACGACGAGGGTCTGGCCGGCATCGACCGGCTGTCCCGGCAGTACCTCGGCCAGCCGTACGCGGATCGTGACCGCGCCCGGGTCAACGCCTGGATCGAGATCGACCGCTGGCACGGCTGGGGCGGCTTCCGGGACAGCTCCCAGGCGGCGACGTAAAGGGTTCGGGACGTCCGAAGTCACTGCGGGTGCGCTCTGTGTGCGCCGTCCCGCCCCACTGTCCCGGCTCCGCCGAGACCAACCGATCAGCCAGGCGCACTGGCTCTGCTGAGGAGGCTCCATGAACTGGACACTCGAGGTCATCCCGGTACCCGTCACCGACATGGACCGGGCCAAGGCGTTCTACACCGAGAAGGCGGGCTTCACGCTGGATCTGGACGACGAGGTCGCCCCCGGTATGCGCATCGTCCAGATGACGCCACCGGGCTCACGGTGCTCGATCGCGCTGCTCCAGGGGATGCCCGCGTTCCCCGGGGAGAAGGCGATGGCGCCCGGCACACTGCAGGGCCTTCAGGTCTGCGTGACGGACATCGTGGCGGCACGCGAGGAGTTGACGGGCCGGGGCGTCGAGGTTTCCCCGATCCGGCATGTGGGAGCGACGGGATGGGAGGAAGGAAAGGGCGACACCTGGAATTCGTTCATGTCCTTCGCGGATCCGGACGGCAACGGATGGATGGTCCAGGAGGCTCCTTCCGAGCTGTCCGCCCGCTGACACTTCGACGGGGCGGGCGGGCGGGACGGCACCGCCGCCCGCCCGCCCCGCCCCCCTCGTCAGGCGTTGGGGTCGAAGGGGATTCCGGCCGGGAGCGCCTTGTTCAGATGAGCGGCGAAATTGCCGTCCTTGAGGCCGAATACCGCGCTGCCGAAGTTCGCCTGGACCAATTTGTCTCGCAGGCCGGCCGGGTATCCGTTCCAGCCGACGAGACCGGGGAACCGCCACTGGTGGTAGTGGTTCTCCGGCGGCTCGTCGTTGGAGTTCGCCGGACGGAAGCAGTGGGTGCTGGCGCCGTCCTTGTGATAAACGATCTTGGGGTGGGTTCCGTCCCAGCGGATCTGGTCACTGGAGTAGACGTCGAAGTCTCCGTGGGCAGAGGTGGCTACATAGCGAGCCTCGTTGTTCTGGACCCACACCACGACGTGCTCCCAGTCGTGCCGGTGCCCGCCGAGCCCGCTGCCTGCCACTGCCTGGTCCTTCTCGAAGTAGAGCCCGTACATGACCGCGCACCACCCGTTGTTGCACTTGGAACGGGCGTAGCCGTTGGTGTTGTCCAGGTCCACCGCGTCACGGCAACTGCCGTTGACCGCACCGGTGGTGTTGAGACCGGTTGCGATGGTTCCGTCCACGCCGATCGCCGGCGTGGGATAGCAGCCGTCGGTGTCGTAGTCGTACGCCGGCTGGAAAGCCTGCTCCATGGCGTCCGCGTTCGCGGGCAGCGCGGTCGGCGGAGCGGCGAGCGCACTGCTCGCGGTGGCGATGACCAGTGCGACGGCACTGGTCACGACGAGGGTGGCCTTGCGTATCGGTGCGCTGCTTTTCACTGCGTCCTCCGGGTCGGGCGCGTGGCTGTGGGGGGGGCACGCGCGGCTATGCCTGGCATGCCCACCGCAAACGCCTTGAACCCTGCTGACGCGCCTAGTTCAGCGCGGAACTGCCGACGTCGATGTGGCCGGGACACCCCCGCTGAACGGGCACTTACCATCGTCCGTACGCCACTTCTCGGACCGGTGTACGTGGCTCCTCCCCCTCATGAATGAGGGGGCTTCTCGCTATGCCGGGTCGGCGTCGCGACGGACCAGCCCGGCCCGTAGAACGTGGACAGCTCCGACTGCTGTGGCCGCACGAGACGCAGTGGAACTTGTCCTGTGCCCCACGCAAGATCAAGGGGTGGCGTCAGGGGCGGGGCGCCGTGAAATCGTCACAGCGCCCGGCCGCATCTCAACGTGCCCGTACGGCTCCGGGGGTGGAGACGCCGGGCGAGCCGGCCTGAGTGGCGGCCTTGCCCGGGCGCAATGTCCAGGGCACCGGATCGGTGTTCATCAGCCACCCGTCGGCGATGAGCCGACGGATGACGAAGATTCGCAGTTGCCTTGACATCTTTCCCCAGCTCAGAGCCTCGCAGAGCTGTTTGACGGAAGGGCCGTGGCCGTGCGCCGCACGGAACTCGGCGGCGAACTCGGCGGCCACAGGACCCTGATCCGGATGGGTGGCCGCCCACGTGCTGTAGGCCCTACGCACCTTCTCCTCGCACTGAGCGGGAACCGCCTTGCGCATGAAGGCTTCCGACACCCTGGCCGTGGTCAGGGAACACTCGGGGCAGCGTTCCACCGCTTCGACGTGCCTCCGCAGAGCCACGCTCGCCCGGTCCTTCCACTCTTCCCAGCTCAGCTGCTCCTCCTCCGGCTCATCGCGGGTGACGGGCGGGATGTCGGCCGGGGGACGCGTTCCGGACAGATGCCGCACGGCTTCGGCCAGCAGATACCGATCGCCGTCCCACTCCTGCAGAAAGCCCTTGGTGAGCAGGTCGGGCAAGGCGGCCCTGCATTCCTCGGGCAAGTGGGCGGGCAGCGTACCGTGTTCGTCCGCCGGTCCGTACGCGGCCAGGAACAGCGCGGCCAGCCGTGCTGCGGTCGAGGTCTTCTTGACCGGCTTGGCCGAAAGGGTCCGAACCGTCCAGCCCGACACCCTGGAACGCATCACCTTCCCGAAGGGCAGCCGGGCGTCGGTCCGGTCGGCGAGGTCCGGCACGGCGACCCCCACAGGGGTGACGAGGTCTTCGCCGAGCAGCGCCTCGTACCCCTGCCAGCCCAGCGCACCGAGGGCGGTGACGGCTGCCCCTGAATCAGCCAGGCGGAGGGAACGTACGTCCTGGCCGGTGAGATTACCGATCCCGCTCCGGGCCGCCCGGATGGCGACGACCACCGCAAGAAGCTGCGCATCGGGCCCCTTCAGGGGCAGCGTTCCCACGTAGGCCAGGAGCATACGGGCGGCTTCCCCCTGGCGGGGCGTCAGCAGAAAGGGCTTCGGCTGCGCCGCCGGGGCGGGCGGGGCGGACGGTGAGCTGGGAAAGGAAGGAGGCACGTCCTGTACAACGCGCGCGAGGGACTGAGGTCACCGTTCGTACTGACGTATGAACAAACGCGCCCATCGGCCGACGACATGAACGTGATGACGAGTCCACCACGCCGTCGCCACCTTCTCGGCACGGCGTGACGCGTCCTGCGACAGCGACCGGCTGCTTCATCCGTCCGTCCGGGGTCTGGATATGGTCGCCCTATGACCGTCCTTGAGCGACTTCGTCCTGATCACGCTCCGGCTCTGCTCGCCTTCGAGCAGGAGAACCGCGCCTACTTCGCCGCTTCGGTCCCCGACCGGGGAGACGCCTTCTTCGCGGGGTTCGCCGCGCGGCACGCCGAGCTGCTCGCGGAACAGGAGGCCGGGATGCACCACTTCCACGTACTGACGGACGGCGTGGGGGCAGTACTGGGGCGGATCAACCTGGTCGACGTCGCCGACGGCTCGGCCGAACTCGGGTACCGCGTCGCCGAGAGCGCGGCGGGACGGGGACTGGCCACGTCAGGCGTGCGCGGGATGTGCGCTCGGGCCTACACGGAGTACGGCCTGACCGCTCTCCGCGCCACGACGACGGTGGACAACGCGGGCTCGAGGGCGGTGCTGAGACGTACGGGCTTCGTGGAGGCAGGTGCGATCACTCTGATGGGGAAGCCCGGGCTGCGCTTCACCCGTCATCTGGCCGGCCCCGGCCACTGAGCCCTGGGGACCGCGGCACCGGCGCACGCCCGGAACGCGCATCGGTGGCACACCGCGATGCGGCCGCCACCGATGTGCCCGTTCGTACTGTGATCAGTCGTCGTCGACCTGCTCGTCCGTGATCGTGCCCTTGGCCGCGTCCACGTCGAAGGTCGTCCTCTTCCAGTCCTTGGTGACCACGTCGACCTGCCAGACCAGGATCTGGCTGTCGTTCTCGTCGAGGCCGATCGAGGTGACCCAGCCCTTGGTCTTGTCCGTGGCGACCTTGGCGGCCTGCTCGGGGGTCTGCGTCGCCTTGGCGATCCGGTCCGCGAGCTCCTGCTTGGCGGCGTCGCTCTGGTCCGCGTCCGGAGCGGAATCGATGACGTCGCCGGACACCGCGTCGATGGTCACGTTGTGCGCGGTGCCGTCCTCCTCCACGACCTCAGCGACCCACTTGGGGCTGCCGGAGCTGCCGCTCGGGCTCGGGCTTCCGGTACCGCTCGGACTCCCGCTGGCCTCGGGACTCGGGCTGACGCTACCGGTCGGGCTCGGACTGCCGGTCGGACTGGGACTGCTGGTGGCGTCGTCCTCGTCGTCGAGGCCCTCGAGGTCCAGATCGGTCAGCTTGCCACCGGACACCTCACCGACGGCCGTAGTGGCGGCCTTGTCGAAGGTGATCTTGACGGTCGACAGCAGTTCCTTACGCTCGGTCTGGTCCGCGGTCAGCTGCGCGGTCCCGGAGGGGCTGCCCGAAACGGTCCCGGAGGGGCTCGTCGTCTGGTTCGGAAGAACCTTCGCAGCCTCTGAGGTCTCCGCGGCTGTCCGGTCACCACTGTCCTGACCACAGCCGGTCACGAAAGTGGCGGCGAGAGCGGCGGCGCACAGGGCGCCTCCGGCGAGGCGGAGCCGGTGGGTACGCGGGGAAACGGTCTTGGTTCGGCGGGGCTCGAATCTCATGCCTGCATGCCTAGCCGCCTCCGCGAACAGTCATGTTGTCCGACCGGCGGGTGTCACCCGTTCGACGGTGCCATCCGCCCGTTCGGCGTGTCGTGCGGCCGGGCGCCCACTGGTCGTCCACACGAACGAATGGTGCCGGCTCAGAAGAACCGGCACCATTCCTACCGGGCTGCGCGGCGTCAGGCCGTCAGCTGCACCTCGGCAGACCTCGACGACGGGCTCAGCGACCCCGCCGACGGAACGGCGCGCAACTGCGCCGCCGCGGCGGCCAGGGCGTCGGGCACGGTCCTGGTTCCCGTCGTGACGCAGAGGGTGTACGAGACGTCTTCGAGTCGGCGGCTGCTCTCTGAAGTGCCCAGTCGCACATGGGTGCTTCGCAGTGTCTCGTAGCGCTTGACGAGACTCCGCAGCGTTGCGGGATTGGCCATCAGCACGGCAGTTCCTCTCCACAGGGCGGCCGGGAGCCCGTAGGCCCCGCGCCGACGAAGTCCGATCGCGCCGGCGGGACCCGCCTGGCGTCACGGGCGGCCGTGCGAGCTGACAGCACGCGTCCGATCCCTTGCAGACGATGGTCACCCCGCCTCATCCTTTCCGCATCCGCAAGCACGGACGGTCACATGACCGTGCTCGCGAAGCGCCGTACGGTCCGGTGGGAAACAATGGAGTGAACGGGCGAGCGGCAATGTCGGCCCGGTCGGGAGGTCGGTCATGGACTATCCGGAGAGTTACGAGCTCATATTCCAGGCGGGCGGTGCCGAGGACGACGTGGTCGTCGTCCATCTGACGGCCCGCTCGGGTGCGGGCGGTTACCCGGTCTACGAGGACGAGACCGGGATCGTGCGCGCAGAGATCAGCGAGCGCAGCGAGGTGCGCATGCTGGCGAGCGGTGGTCATCAGGTTCTGGGCGCACCACTGCTGGCCCGTCCGCTCGGTCCGAGAACACCCACTCACGGCATCGGCTGAGAGGGGGGCGGCACCGCCGAACCGCCCTCACTGAAGTCCGTTCACGCCCACACCTCGCCCGAATGTGTTTACTTTCCCGAGGCATGGTCGTAGTCTGCCGGTGAAACCACAGACTCGGGCATGAAACGGAAACGTAACCATATGTACGCACCGGAGCGGCAGCAGGAGATCCTCCGCATCGCCGGCGAGAGCGGACGCGTCGATGTGCTGTCCCTGGCGGAGCGGTTCCAGGTGACGGCGGAGACGGTCCGGCGTGACCTGAAGGCTCTCGACCGGGCGGGGCTCCTCCGCCGGGTGCACGGCGGTGCGATTCCGGCCGGACGGCTCGGTTTCGAGCCGGACCTCGCCGAACGCGACACCGTGGCCGCCGACGAGAAGGACCGCATCGCGGCCGCGGCCCTGGGCGAACTCCCTGCCGAGGGCAACATCATCATCGACGCCGGGACAACGACCGTCAGGCTGGCCGCCGCCGTCCCGATCGACTCGCACCTCACCGTCGTGACCCACGCCCTGCCCGTGGCCGCTCGTCTGTCCGACCACCCGGGGGTCGA
Source organism: Streptomyces sp. NPDC005791 (assembly GCF_042871485.1). NCBI lineage: Bacteria > Bacillati > Actinomycetota > Actinomycetes > Kitasatosporales > Streptomycetaceae > Streptomyces > Streptomyces sp. NPDC005791. The sequence goes on along the minus strand of NZ_JBIAIP010000006.1, from coordinate 234,776 downwards.
CCTGCACCTGGTCGGCGGCCGGGTCCGGCACCGTACCCGGGCGGCCGTCGATGCCTGGGCGCTGAGCGCGTATGCCGAGATCAACGCCGATGTCGTCTTCCTCGCCACGAACGGCCTTTCCCTCGAAGGCGGCCTGACCACCCCGGACCTTGCCGAGGCCGCCGTCAAACGGGCCGTGATCACGGCGGCCCGCAGGGTGGTGCTCCTCGCCGACTCGGGCAAGTACGGGCAGGAGCACTTCGCGCGCTTCGGTGATCTCTCCCACGTCGACCTGCTGATCACCGATACGGGCCTGAGCCCCGAGGACGCCCGGTTCATCGAGAACCGGGGCACGGAAGTGGTACGCGCATGATTCTGACCGTCACCCCCAATCCGAGCCTGGACCGCACGTACGAACTTGCAGGACTCACCCGTGGCGCCGTCCTGCGGGCCACGGCCGACCGTGTCGATCCCGGCGGCAAGGGCGTCAACGTCTCCCGCGCGGTCGCCGCCGCCGGACACCGTACAGTGGCCGTCGCACCGTTGGGCGGGCCCGAGGGCGCGCTGCTGGCCCGGCTGCTCGGCGAACACGGTATCGAGGCCGCCGGCGTACCGATCGCCGGCAGCACCCGTGTCAACATCACCCTCGTCGAACCCGACGGCGCACTGACGAAGGTCAACGCCGCGGGCCCCGAGATCGGCCCTGCCGAGGCCGAGCACCTGCTGGACACGGTCCACGCCCGGTCGGCCGGCGCGGACTGGATCGCCTGCTGCGGGAGCCTGCCGCGCGGACTGTCTTCGCAGTGGTACGCGGAACTGGTCGCCCGCAGCCACCGGACCGGCGTCCGGATCGCTCTCGACACCTCCGGTGCGGCGCTCGTGGCGGCGCTGGCCGAGCGGCCGGACGTGATCAAGCCGAACACCCAGGAGCTCGCCGAGGCCGTGGGCCGTCCGCTCGAGACGGTCGGTGACGCGCTCAAGGCGGCGCAGGAGCTGTGCGAGCTCGGGGCGCGGTCGGTGCTCGCCAGCCTGGGTGCCGTCGGCCAGCTGCTGGTGGAACCGTCCGGAGCGTATTTCGCCGTCGCGCGGGTGGATGCCGTCCGCAGCGACGTCGGCGCGGGTGACGCCTCGCTCGCCGGGTTCCTATCCGCGGGCGGGACGGGCCCGGAGGCTCTGTCCGCCGCGGTGGCCCACGGCGCGGCAGCCGTGCAACTGCCGGGCAGCGCCATGCCGACCCCCGCCGACCTCGCCCCGTCCTCGGTGGCCACCACCGGGGACATCCCCATGGACCTGGCACTCATCGAGCAGGCCCCATGACCGTCGGCATCCCTGTCCAGCCGCAAGACTCCCCCCCGTCCCCCGCGCCGCCCCAGGGCGGTCCACGAGCAAGGAGCCCGCGATGAATGAGCTGATCACCGCGGAACTGGTCGACCTCGCACTGTCCGCCGAGACGAAGAGTGAGGCTGCCCGTTCACTGGCCGAAAGGATGGTCGCGGCCGGCCGTGTCACCGACCTCGACGGCTTTCTCGCCGATGTGGCGGCCCGCGAAGCCCAGATGCCGACCGGTCTGGACGGTGGCATCGGTATTCCGCACTGCCGGAGCGAGCATGTCGCCGCGCCGACACTGGCCTTCGGCCGCAGTCCCCGGGGTATCGACTTCGGTGCTGCGGACGGACCTGCGGATCTCGTCTTCCTGATAGCCGCGCCCGCGGGAGCGGACGACGACCACCTCACGATTCTGTCGAGCCTGGCTCGGCGGCTCATGGATCCGGAGTTCACGGACGCGCTGCGGGCCGAGGCCGACCCTGCCGCCGCGGCGGCCCTGATCAGGGGTGAGGAGATTCCCGCGACGGTGGTACCGGATCCGGAGGAAGCGGCTGCGGCGGAGGCGGGGGCGGTGGAACCGTTCCGCATCGTCGCCGTCACGTCCTGCCCGACCGGCATCGCGCACACGTACATGGCCGCCGAGTCGCTGGAGGCCGCCGCGCGGGCCCAGGGTGTCGTGCTGGACGTCGAGACGCAGGGCTCTGCCGGGTTCGAGCGGCTGGATCCGGCGGTGATCGCCGCAGCGGACGCGGTCATCTGGGCGCACGACGTCGACGTGCGGGAGAAGGCACGATTCGGCGGCAAACCGGTGGTCGACACGGGTGTGAAGGCCGGGATCAACCGGCCCGCCGAACTGATCGCCGAGGCCAGGCGCAAGGCCGAACGGGGAGAGATCAGCGGAGTTGCCACCGAGCCCGACGGAGCGGAGGCGGGCACGGGCGGTGCAGCTGGAGCATCCGGGCACTTCGGTGTCCGGCTGCGGACCTACCTGATGTCCGGCGTCAGCTACATGGTGCCGTTCGTCGCGGCCGGCGGCCTCCTCATCGCTCTCTCCTTCGCCATCGGCGGCTACGAGATCGCGAGCGCGAAGTCGGTGGCCGACCACTTCGTCTGGGGCGAGGCGGACAGCTGGGCAGCCTTGCTCAACCAGATCGGTACCGCCGCCTTCGGCTTCCTGGTCCCCGTACTGGCGGGATACATCGCCTACGGGATGGCTGACCGGCCGGCGCTGGTCCCCGGATTCGTCGGCGGCGCCATCGCGCTCACCATCGACGCCGGCTTCCTCGGCGGTCTGGTCGCGGGTCTGCTGGCCGGTGCGGCGGTGATGGCGATCCAGCGGGTGAAGGTGCATCCCACCCTGCGCGGCATCATGCCGGTGCTGGTGATCCCGCTGCTCGCGTCGATCGCGGTCGGTTTCCTGATGTTCATCGTGGTCGGCAAGCCGATCGCCTCCCTCCAGAACGCCCTCACCGACTGGCTGAACGGGCTGTCGGGCTCCAATGCGGTCATCCTGGGCGTCGTCCTCGGCCTGATGATGTGCTTCGACATGGGCGGCCCGCTGAACAAGGTGGCGTACGCCTTCGCCGTCGGCGGGCTGGCCGACCCGACGCCCGGGAGCCTCAAGGTCATGGCCGCGGTGATGGCGGCCGGCATGGTTCCTCCGCTGGCGATGGCCCTGGCCACGACCGTGCGACGCGGCCTGTTCACCCGCACCGAGCAGGAGAACGGCAGGGCGGCGTGGGTGCTGGGTGCCTCGTTCATCACCGAGGGCGCGATCCCGTTCGCCGCGGCCGATCCCCTGCGGGTGATCCCGTCCGTGATGGCCGGCGGTGCGGTCACCGGCGCGCTGTCCATGGCCTTCGGCTGCACGCTCCGCGCCCCGCACGGTGGCGTGTTCGTCGTCCCTCTCATCGGCGAGCCGTTCCTCTACCTGCTGGCGATCGCCGCCGGCACCGCGGTGTCCACCGCTCTGGTGGTCGCCCTCAAGGGCGTGCGGCGGGACCCGAAGAGCGCGGCCCGGGCCGACGCCGGGTCCGATGTCGCCGTGGCCGCCTGATGACTGCCCCCTTCCCCGAACCGCAGCTTCCCCTCATCCCAGGAGTGAACCCCGTGTACCAGCGCACCGTCTCCGTCGGGTCCCGTAGCGGCCTGCACGCCCGCCCCGCCTCCCTCTTCGTCCAGGCCGCCATGCGTCAGCCGGTCACCGTCACCGTGGCACGTGAGGGCAGCGATCCGGTCGACGCCCGAAGCATGCTCTCGGTGCTCGCCCTGGCGGCTCAGCACGGCGATCTCCTGGTGCTGTCCGCCGTGGGCGAAAGCGCGCCGGACGCCGTCGAGGAGCTGGCTAGCCTGCTGTCCCGGGACCTCGACAGCAAGGACCCCGACAGCGAGGGCTGAGTATGGCGAGGACGTGGGATCCGGACACTGAGGGCGTCTTGCGGCTGCCGTCGGCACGCCTGGTCCGTGGCCGCGGTCTGAGGCGCCCTCTCCCAGCAGGACCCGCACCCACCTTCGCGGTCCATCTGCTGGGCGGCACCCCGCCCCCGGTGGGCTGGGAATCGCGATGGCTGCGCTGGCCCGACTTCCGTCTGCCCGCCGACAGGGAGGCGGCGCGCTCCGTGATCGAGGAGGCGTGGAGGCGGGCTCCGGGCGAGCGGGTCGAGTTCGCGTGCGGAGGCGGCCGGGGACGGACCGGTACGGCTCTGGCCTGCCTGGCCGTGCTGGACGGGGTTCCGGCGGAGGAGGCCGTCTCCTACGTCCGCCGGAACTACCACCCCAAGGCGGTGGAAACCCCTTGGCAGCGGAGGTATGTGATGCGCTTCGCCGAAGGATGAACGGCTGCCGCGCCAACCGTGAGACTCACTCCACCATGTGCGGAGCCGGAACCGTGGCTCCGCCGCCGGCGCGTACCGCCTCGACGACGTTCTGATGGAGGGATCTGCTGGCTTCCTCGGACGGGCACGGCACCGGACTGCCGGCCAGTGTGAACCAGTCCGAGGCGCCGCTGTACTGAACAGCCACCTCGGCCTGCTCTTCGGTCCACGTCGTGTGTACGGTCAGATCGCCGCTCACGACACCTACCTCTTCGGTGCGCACTCCGCCGGTTCCCGCGAAGACACCGAGGGTGGTCCACGATGCCCAGTTCATGACGCGTCGCCTTTCGGGACAATGACAAGCCTGTCAAGCGGACTTGCCTCGAGTATGGCACCGGAGGCCATCACCCGCACGGGTGTGCCCGTGCGTAACTGTGCGGTGACGCCGGGCGCCGGTCAGGGGTGCATCGACGCGCCCTTGAGGATCTTGTCGACCGCGTTACGCGGCCCGTACACGGCCAGTCCCACCAGGTCCATCCCGTCCCTGCGCACCGCCCGGACGGCCGCCCTGTTGGCCTCGTCGTGGCCGGTCGCGAAGAGGTCGGACGTGAACACGGCCAGGGTGGTGCCCCTGCCGACCGCCCTGGTGTGCGCGGTGCTCAGGAGTTCCTTGGATCCGGCGAACACGAGAACTGGCTGCCGGAACATGGGCAGGTACGGGGTGTCGTCGGCGTCGGCATAGGGGCCACCGATCACCTCGGGCATCTGTGTGCCGAGGCCGCTCACCAGGAAGGCGGTGACGTTGAGGCGCTGCCAGGTCTCGAGGTCGTCGCGGAGCAGCACAGCGATCTTGGTGTCGAAGCGGACGGGTGCGTTGTCGTCGGTCATGCGAGGAGTCTGCCGAGCCCGGCCGTCGGCCGTCTTGTACGAAGTTTGCAGGCCGGTGCGGACGGTGAAGCTCTTGTACCCTTCCTCCATGGGTGCACGTCCGGACATCACCGCGTGGCGTCCGCGCGTCGAGGGAATCGACGAGGTCTTCCACGCACACTTCGCCGATCACGCGTATCCCATGCACACGCATGACGCATGGACGCTGCTCATCGTCGACGAGGGAATGGTCCGTTACGACCTGGACCGCCATGAGCACGGGGCGCCCAGTTCGGTGGTGACGCTGCTGCCCCCGCACGTTCCGCACAACGGCGATGCGGCGACACCTGGAGGGTTCCGCAAGCGTGTCCTGTACCTGAACACCGCACAGATCGACGCGAATCTCGTCGGGCGCGCGGTCGACCGGCCGGTGCTGCGGGATCCGCGTCTGCGCCGGCGTGTCGACCAACTCCACCGGACACTCGAGCGCCCCGGGGACGAGTGGGAGGCGCAGAGCCGTCTCGCGCTCGTCTCCGAACGGCTCGCCGGGCACCTGCGCGACGAGGCGGCCGCACCGCAGGTGCCCGACCGCCGGGTCGCGCACGCGCTCCGGGATCTGCTCGACGAACGCTACGTCGAAGGGCTGACGCTCCGCGAGGCGGCGGAGCGGCTGCACACCCATCACACGCACCTGGTGCGTGCCTTCAGCCAGGAGTTCGGCATGGCCCCGCACCAGTACCTGACGGGGCGCCGCGTCGATCTGTCCCGGCGTCTGCTGCTGGGTGGTATGCGGGCGCCGGAGGTCGCGGCCTCGGCCGGCTTCTACGACCAGTCCCACTTCTCCCGGCACTTCAAGCGTGTGGTCGGGACCAGCCCGGGACACTACGCCCGCACCGGATCCGCGGCCTGCTGACGGCGCTCCAGCGCGCCTCGGACGAATGCCGCCTGACCGGCGTGCTGCAGGTCGTCCCCGATGACGCTGATCAGCCGCACACCGAGGGTCACCGGCGGTGACCACGCCTCGTCCACGATGCGGTCCAGGGCACGGCCGTCGAGTCCCCGGACGAACGCGAGGGTGTGTTCGTGCACGGCGTCGAAGTAGCCGAGGAGGAGATCGCCCGAGGCCACCTTCACGGCCCCCACCTCCGCGCTGCTGTGGCCGTAGCCGGTCGAGCCCTTCTCGAGGGGCAGTTCGAAGCGGGACGCCCAGTCCTTCGCGAACCAGATCTGCTGGGTCCCCGCCGCGTCGGCGACGTGATCGTCCTGGACGCGTGTGAGGTGCCACACGAGCCAGGCGATGGTATTCGCCTCGTCGTCGAGCCGGGCGTTGAGGTCCTCGGGAGGGAGATCTTCGACGGCGGCGTGGACCGCTTCATGGATACGTTCGAACGCATCGGCGAGAATGCCTGCACTGTTCATACGACCACCATGGCCGGTCCGTGGGTGGGGCCCCGACTTCGACACGCGCCGTCACGCGTGCACGGTGTGCGGCCACTTCGTCAGCAGGGCGTTGACCTCAGCGGGGCGCTGAGCATGGCTGCGGCCGTGAACATGTCCGGGCCGGGGGCCGAGCACCGACCGTAGCCGCGTGCGTCGACAGCGACCGCACGGAAGCCCGCCGCGGCAACGGCGGACAGATGGTGACGCCAGGAGTACGAGGTCTTGGGAAATCCGTGGAACATGAGGACGAGGGGGCCGGTCCCCTGTTCCAGGAGATGGCTCCGGCCTCCGGGGACGTCCACCAGCCGGTGGACCGCTCCGGGAACGGTGGTGGAGGGCTCGGCAGCGGGCTGCGAGATGGTGTTCTCCTCGGACTTCGGAGCCGGTCCGCGCGACCATCGTCCGGCGCTGCGTACCGCTGACCGAGGAAACGCGCCGTTACGGCAAGTGCCGCAGCCGTCGGACGAGCAGGCGCGAAAGGTGCACGCAGGCCGACGCCTCGTCCGGGTGGCGGGCGATCATTTCGTATGTGCCGCGTTCGCAGGCGCCGGTCTCCCACGACCCCGTCGGGGACTTCCCCGGATGCGGGAAGTCCGGTGGTGTGGGAGCCGGTTCGTGCACACCTTCGATGCCGGTGATGGCCGTCGGCCACACCTGCCGCCCGAAGTGCCGCGCGCTCCCCCCGGTGTTCCACAGCCGGTACTGCGCGCCCGCGGCAGTGAGGTGGACGTGGTCGAACAACCGCTTGATGTTGCGTCGCGATGCTGCCCTGCGAGAGCCCGTACGGCTCGGCCACCTCGTAGTCGCGGTGGTCACCCGGGGTAGCGGCATCGCGGGTGTCGGGCCTCGCTCCGGCGAGGGTGGGGCAGGCCACCCGGGTTGGTGGAGACGGGGGGTCAGCCCGACGGATCGGTGTAACGCACGGTGACCGTGTCGAATCCGAGTGAACCGAGCAGGCCCTTGAGCATGGAGGCGGTGTTCTTCTCGGCCCGTTCCGTGAGGCCGCTCTCCTGGGCGGCCTCTCCGATGTGCCGGGCCGCCAGCTTGTTGACTGCCTGCTCGCTGCCGGGGTTGTCGGAGAAGAAGTCGCCGAGCCGGTCGAGGAGGCCACGCTGCTTGGACACGGCGTAGGAACGGTCCGGGTCCAGGGCGGGCTTGCCCAGCACGGCGCGAGGCAGGACGAGTTCGGCCGTGGTGCGGTCCTCGTTGACGCTCACGCCGTCGGGCCCGACCTTGCCGAGGTCGACGGAGGCTCCGACGGTGCCCGCGCCGACGTACAGCGTCCTGGTGCCCCGGATGGCGTCGGGCAGGAACTTGGCATCCTTCTCCAGGTCGACGACGACCTGGAAGTTGCCGGACGCGGCCTCGTACGCGCTCATGTCCTGGATGGACTTGAGCACTGCGGGCCCGGAGCGGTCGGTGGTCTCCTCCTCGAAGAGACCACCGAACCCCGGTAGCAGGCTGATCCTGGAGCCGAGGACCAGCAGGACGAGCGCCGCCGCGCACACGCCGGCGAACGGCAGGCATCCTCGCAGAGGGGCGCGGCGACGCGGCGTGCCGCCGCAGCCCGGGTCCCCGGTGCCTTCTGTCCTTACGTCGGTGGACGTCATGTCTTCCGTGTGACCCCGTCCGCCGGTTTCAGTCCGGCCGGCCGGCAGATTACGCCAGATCCTGTACGGGACCGTGGCTGTTGTCCGAGGCTTGGGCGGACTCAGGCACCCGTGGTGCCGTCCAGACGTTCTCTCAGCAGGTCGGCGTGCCCGATGTGGCGCGCGTATTCGGCGATCATGTGCACGTACACCGTGCGCAGTGAGTAGACAGAGCCTTGCCGGGCGAAGGTGGTGTCGAGTGACGCGGCCGCGGCTGCCTCGTCGGCGAGGCGGATCTCCTCGACGAGCCGGGCGTAGTCGTCGGGGGCCCGGTCCGGTGAGAGGTCCTCGAAGTCCGCGTCCTTGCCCTTGTCCGGGTCGTACATCGGGGGTGCCGTCAGGCCCGCGAGCCCCTCGCGGAACCAGATGCGTTCGACCTTGGCCATGTGCCGGATCAGGCCGAGCAGGGTCAGACGGGATGGCTCGACGGTCTGCTCGGCGAGCTGTCGGCCCGTCAGGCCCGCGCATTTGCGCAGCAGTGTGCTGCGGTAGAAGGCCAGGAAGGAGGTCAGTGTCTCGCGTTCACCGCCGGCGAGCGGTCCGGTGGTGCGGGTGGCTGCAGGAGCTGTCCATGTCATCGCGTGATCATGCCTCCCGCCGTCGGGGTCACGCGAGGCCCCGGCCGGACGAGCGGGGTTCCGGCCGCCGGCTTGTGGCCGGCGGCCGGAACCCCTGGGGTGACGCGTTCACTCACTCCAGGAGGTCGGCATACGCCCCCAGGGCCAGTGCGACGTCGGTCTGTGCCCAGAACCGGTGGTAGGTGAAGACCGGAGCGGCCCCGCCGTCCAGGTAGGCCTGCACCTTCGGCCAGTTCGGATCGTCCTCGTAGAACGACCGGATCGAGAGGAACGTCGAGTCGTTGTCGATGGTGTCACCGTTGGGCATCGCGCCCGTCCAGCCGTTCGGGACGTACACCGGGTCGTCGAACCGGTTGTAGTCGGCGCGGGTCTCGGGGACCGCGACGCCTGCGTCGTCCTGATAGTGGCTCCACATGCCGTCGAGCAGCCCTTCGGCTGTTGCCTTGGCCTCGGTGTCACCGGACTTGGCGGCGTAGTAGGTCAGCGTCCTGGCATAGGCGCCGGCCACCCCGACGTCGTTGGTGTAGTCGGCGACCGTGACGTGCAGTCCGGAGTTGGCACCCGGACTCGACGCGTTCCACGTGTCGGGCGCCCCCGACCACTTGAGGGTGGACGGCATGAGATAGGTGCCGTCCGGGTTGATGGTCGTCTCGGACAGGGCCCAGTCGACCCACTTGTCGAGCACGGCTTTGGCCTGGGCGTCGCCCGACTCGTGGTAGTACTCCGCGACGCGCTCCATGGACCACGCCTGGAAGCCGAACCACTGATTCGACGGGGGATCGTGGTAGACGGGCTTCTCGTCGTAGTACATGCCGTGGAAGGTCGGAGTACCGGCCGGGGGCTGGGCGTAGCTGCCCTTCCAGCTGTTGGTCGCACCGCCCGCGATGGCTCCCTCGTCGGACTGGAGCCACTGGTAGAAGTCCATCTGCCGGTCCAGGCTCTTGGCCCAGTCCTGCTGTCCGGTCGCCGACCTGGGCTTGAGGTCGGCGACGGAGCTCAGCGCGTAGGCCGCCATGGGGTTCTGGTAGCCGCCGTGGGCGTGGCTGGATCCGATGCGCCAGGACCAGGCAGCCGAGGTGTCGGTGGCACCGCCCCAGGCGTAGTACCAGGACATCAGGTAGTGCGCGCTGTCCTTGCCGCTGCCGGCGGGGCAGGTGGTCGGGCCGACGCAGTTGCCCACCTTCTTGAAGTACTTGTCGAACATCGCGTAGCGGAGGTAGTCGCCCATCTTCGCCGCCTTGGCGACGGTCGCCGAGACCTCGCCCGACTTGCCCTGCTCCTTCGCCCAGACGTCGGCCCAGTAGGCGGCCTGCACGGCACGGGCGTCCGCGTCCGGTGCGTTGGTGAACTTCCACTGCTTGGCGTAGGAGGCGTCCCCGGTGAACAGGTCCAGGTAACCGTTGTCACCGCCATAGGTGAAGTTGTCGCAGGTCGGGTGGGTCACGGTCTCCCAGACCGACTCCTGTGCCCCGCGCTGGAAGGTGTTGATGTACGAAGGCCCTGTCTCGGTGGAGCCGGCCGAACACTTCCCGGGGGTGTTGCCGTACCCGTATACGTTGTCGACATCCTGGATCCAGTGCATGCCGTAGATGTCGTCGGTGCCGTACGCGCTCTTCAGCTCCGAGGCGATCGGGTCCGAGCCGGAGGCCGCCGAGCCGTCGAGGACGGCCGGGTACTCATCGGGCGTGTCGTGCTCGGGTGCGTAGGTGGCGGGCTTCGAGGCGTTGTACGAGCCGTTCGTGGGCTGGTCGGCGTGGGTGGGGATCATGTACGTCTCCATGGTTTCCCACGCGCCGTTGAACTTCTCCCAGTCACCGGTGATCTTTCCGTACATCGCCTGGAGCCAGATCAGATAGCTGTACGCCTCCGACGTCGTCTCGTGTCCGTGGTCGGGGGCCTCGACGATCAGGGTCTCGACGGAGTGGTAGGGAATGCCCTCCGAGGAGAAGTAGCCGTTCGCCGGGTCCGTGATCTTTCCGTACAGGTCGAGGAAGCGCGCGTCGTAGTCCTTCGCCGCCGCGACCTGGGTGACGGTGACCTCGGCCGTGCTGTGGCCCGGAGCCGTCACCGTGAAGGTCGCGGCTCCCGTACCGGATGCGTCGGCCGAGACGGTCACCTTCTGGGCCGTGGACCAGTTCGACGGCGTGAAGGTGAGGCTCGCGCCGCCGGTGACGCTCAAGCCCGAGTTGCCGGCGGTTCGTGCCACCGTGACGGTGACCGCCGAGGAGGGTGCGGTGGAGAGTCTGACGTCGAAAGTCGCCGACTCGCTCTGTTTGACGCCCAGTTGCGAAGGCGTGGCGACCACGGCCGGACCTGCGACGACAGTGATACCCGCCGGGGTCGACTCCGCCGATGCGCCGAGGTTGTCGTACGCCCTGGCGTACACCGAGTGGCCGCCGACGGACAGCCCTTCGGCGTCGAAGGTGTAGGGAGACGTGGTGTCCGTGCCGAGCAGCTCGGTGTCGTCGTAGAACTCGACCTTGTTGATCCCTGCCCCGTCGGCGGCCGCCGCGGTGGCGGCCAGGGGGACGGTGTCACCGGCGGAGAAGACGGCACCCGGCGCCGGACTGGTGAGGACGGTGATGGGCGGCTGGTGAGCACCCACGCACGCCGTGCCGTTGATCGCGAAGGCCGACGGCGCGGCGTTGGTACCGCTGTAGGTGAATTGCGCACCCGTCGTGACAGCGGCCCCGGCTGCGACGGAGCCGTTCCAGCTCGCGTTCTTGACGGTGACGGTCCTGCCCGCCTGGGTCCAGTTCCCGTTCCAGCCGTTGGCGAGCTTCTGGTTGCCGGTGTAGTCGTAGGTCAGGGTCCAGCCGTCGATAGCGGCGGAACTCCTGTTGGTGACGGTCAGTTCGGCACTGAAGCCCGAGCCCCAGTCATTGGTCCTGTAGTCGACGCTGCATTGGACGGCTGCCGCCTGAGCCGGTGCGCCGGCTGCCGCTGTCATTCCCACGGGGAGGGCCGATGCCGCCACGAGCGCGGTCCACAACCGTCGTCTCCCGGTTCCGGTTCTTCCGGGTCTCCTCGGTAACCAGGTTCTTCGTGCGCGTCCCGATGGCATGCGCAGTACCTCCTCGCGGCTCGGCGATATGGGGGGTGTGCAGGGTTGAGCACAAGCCTTGAACCAGTGGGAGCGCTCCCAGCATGGGGACGAGGAAAAAGAGAGTCAAGACACTTGAAGAGTCGAATAATTTCGACAACAAGAGTTGGGAACTGGTGTGTTGACCGACACCACTTGACGCTCTAACGTCAAGCCACACCAGTGGGAGCGGTTCCACAGTCGACGTGCCGTAGGGGGCACGTCCGATCTGCGAGCACCGTTCCCCGCACGTGCCGCACCTGTTCGGACTGCTTCCCGGAGCAGTGCCCGACATGGCCGGCAGCGCGCTCCGCACCTCGGATCCGACCGGCTCCATCGGTCCGGCGTATCCCCGTCCCCACCCTGTACCACCCAGGACCGCTCCACGGCCCGGTCCTTGATCAGCGACTACGACGGTATCCCCACCCCGTACGGAATCGGGCTGCGTGATCGCCTGCGCGCCCTCGACAGCTGAGGAAACGGAATTCGTATGAGCCGCACGAGCCGCACCACCCTGCGCCGGTCCCGAACGGCGCTCATAGCCGCAGGAGCACTCGTCGCCGCCGCGGCGGGCTCCGCTGCGGCGGTGGCTCCCTTCGGGGCCTCCGCCGCAGCAGCAGCAGGCTGCACAGTCGATTACAAGATCCAGAACCAGTGGAACGGTGGCCTCACCGCCTCGGTCAGCGTCAAGAACCTGGGCGACGCCGTATCCGGCTGGCAGCTGCAGTGGTCGTTCGCGGGCGGCGAGCAGGTCAGCCAGGGCTGGAACGCCACCGTCTCGCAGAGCGGCACCACCGTCACCGCGAAGGACGCCGGCTACAACGCCGCACTGGCCACCGGTTCCTCCGCCACCTTCGGCTTCAACGCGACCGGCAACGGCAACAGCACCGTGCCCGCGACCTTCAAGCTGAACGGCGTCACCTGCGACGGAGGCACCACGGGGCCGACCGATCCCCCGGACCCGACCGATCCGCCCGCGGGCGAGCAGGCGGACAACCCCTATCAGGGCGCCAAGGTCTATGTGAACCCGGAGTGGTCGGAGAACGCCGCAGCCGAACCGGGCGGCAGCCGGATCGCCGACCAGCCGACGGGTGTGTGGCTCGACCGCATCGCCGCCATAGAAGGCGCCAACGGCGGAATGGGCCTGCGTGACCACCTGGATGAGGCGTTGACCCAGAAGGGCTCCGGCGAACTCGTCGTCCAGCTGGTCATCTACAACCTGCCCGGCCGCGACTGTGCGGCCCTCGCCTCCAACGGCGAGCTCGGCCCCACCGAGATCGGCCGGTACAAGACCGAGTACATCGACCCGATCGCGGCCATCCTCGCCGACGAGAAGTACGCGGGTCTGCGTATCGTCACCACCGTCGAGATCGACTCCCTGCCCAACCTCGTCACCAACGCGGGCGGCCGGCCCACCGCCACGCCCGCCTGTGACGTCATGAAGGCCAACGGCAACTACGTCAAGGGCGTCGGCTACGCGCTCAACAAGCTCGGCGACGCGCCGAACGTCTACAACTACATCGACGCGGGCCACCATGGCTGGATCGGCTGGGACGACAACTTCGGCGCCTCCGCCGACATCTTCCACCAAGCCGCGACCGCTGAGGGCGCGACCGTCAACGACGTGCACGGCTTCATCACCAACACGGCCAACTACAGCGCCCTCAAGGAGGAGAACTTCTCCATCGGCGACGCCGTGAACGGTACTTCCGTACGACAGTCCAAGTGGGTCGACTGGAACCGCTACACGGACGAGCTGTCGTTCGCCCAGGCGTTCCGCAACGAGCTGGTCTCGGTCGGCTTCAACTCCGGCATCGGCATGCTGATCGACACCTCGCGCAACGGCTGGGGCGGTGCTGACCGGCCCAGCGGTCCGGGCGCCACCACCAGCGTCGACACCTATGTGGACGGCGGGCGCTACGACCGGCGCATCCACCTGGGCAACTGGTGCAACCAGTCCGGCGCCGGCCTCGGCGAGCGGCCGCAGGCGGCCCCGGAAGCCGGCATCGACGCGTACGTCTGGATGAAGCCGCCGGGGGAGTCGGACGGATCCAGCAAGGAGATCCCGAACAACGAGGGCAAGGGATTCGACCGGATGTGCGACCCGACGTACACGGGTAACGCCCGCAACAACAACAACATGTCCGGCGCCCTGGGCAACGCCCCCGTCTCCGGGAAGTGGTTCTCCGCCCAGTTCCAGGAGCTCATGAAGAACGCCTACCCGGCGCTCTAGGCCCCATGTCGGCGGGGACCGGGCGCTCCCCCGCCCGGGCCCTCCCGACGGCTGCGCCACCTGTCGAGCAGAGCGCGTCCGCGAGCCACCGGCGCGGACGCGCTTCGGCGTGCGGCGGGCTCGGCCCCGCTCCCGCCACCCCGCCGCACGGTCCTCCTGTCAGCCGGTGCGGTCCTGGCGGGGGTCCGCGGTGCGGGCTTCGCGGTGTCAGCCGTCTCCACGGCGGCCGGTTCGTCCGTGAGCGCGTGATAACGGTGGCTGATGCGGCGTCCCACCACCGCGTACCCCAGCAGCGCGCCGGCCGTGTTGAGGATGACGTCATCGATGTCGAAGGCCCGTCCCACCACGAGCGCGCCCTGGATGAGCTCGACGACCGCCATGACCAGGACGGTCAGCACAGTCATCCGGAGCATCCGGAGCCGGCGCGGCACAAGAATCGGCAACAGCACGCCGAACGGTGTGCCGAGCAGGAGATTTCCACCGGCCTGCTTGCACGCGCCAAGAAAGGTGTAGTCCTGCGCGTACTGGCGCAGGGACCGCCCGGGGCTCAGATTGGACGTCACGACGTCCTCCGACGCCGGGGACGGTGTGAGCGTCACCTTCGCCAGGACCACGGAGAACGCGACGAGCGCCACGAACGCGGCGATCAGCGCTGCCGCGCGCAGCAGCACACGTCCGACATTCCTGCGCCGTGCACTACGATCTGCCTCTGCTGTCATGGCGGAACGAGTTCCCCGAACCCTGACGGCCACACCCGGCGCCGGGTGCGACCATGTGCGCATGAGCACACAGAAGAAGGACGAACTGCTGGCGGAAGCCGTGCGGTTGCGGGAGCAGGGCCATCCCGAACAAGCCAGGGAACGCCTTCTCACCCTCACCGCCACGTTCCCCGACGCCGTGGACGTCGCCTATCAGACGGCCTGGGTCCATGACGTGCTCGGTCTGGAGGCCGAGGCCGTGCCGTACTACGAGCGGTGCCTGCAGGGCGACGGCCTGTCCGAGGAGCAGCGCCGCGGAGCCCTCCTGGGTCTCGGCAGTACCTACCGCGTCCTGGGCAGGTTCGGACAGGCCGTCGAGACGCTCCGGCGTGGGGTATCGGAATTCCCGGACGACGGCGCGCTACGGACCTTCCTGTCCATGGCCCTGTTCAACACCGGTGAGCACCACGAGGCCATGCGGCTCCTGCTGCGCCTGGTAGCGACGACGAGCGACAGCCCCCATGTTCAGCAGTACCGTCCAGCCATCGAGTTCTACGCGGAAGACCTCACACGGACCATGTGAGCGTGGGCCGCAGCGGGTGACAAAGGGGAAGCCCCGGCCGGATCGGGGGAATCCAGCCGGGGCGGCTTGTGTGCGGACGTGAAGGCGGACTCCGTTCAGCGGGTTCCGGCCCTCACTCCCACGTATAGATGAACGATAAAACACCGTGCGCCGTTCCCGTACATCGGCCCCCTGGGGTGTGATCCACACCACGACTACGCAGGTCGGGGCGCCTCCGGCTGCGGCAAGGTGATGCCGTCGATCGTCAGCGGGCCTCGCGGAACACGACATGACGCCCTGCGGCCGGGTCGAACTTCCGCAGCTCCAGCCGGTCGGGGTCGTTGCGCCGGCTCTTACGCGTCACATAGGTGTGGCCGGTTCCGGCGGTGGACCGGAGCAGGACGACGGGCCTGGTCTCACTGCGCGCCATGGGACCTCCAGACAGGGTTCCGACCCCGCCCCCGTAATGGGAATGGGTGTCGTTTTTGCTTCTGACTCCCCCAACACGAACGAGTGCACCCTCATTCCCGCTGTCGAATGAGTGCCCGACGTACCCTCGAGCGGCACGTCGAACCCTTCAGCGACTCACGGCTTGATCGGCCGTACCTGCCGTCGGTCCACACCTCCACATATGCACTGATCCCGACCGGTGCGAGCCGCGCAGGACCGCACGCGCGGGCGTACGCCGATCGGCTCGCGCCGGGCGACTTGCGTCAACTCCCCGTCGAACGCGAGGGTATTGGTCGCACCCTCACCTCAGTCAGCCGACGGCATATGCCGGAAGCAAGAACGTGCCGAGTGTCGCCAAACCCCTTACGGGGCTCGTAAGCCTGTGCAACAGTCGTGTTCGGTCCACCCCACGAACCGGCCGTACCGCCTGTATCGGAGTACCAGATGCCGTCCCATCTGTCTGCGGACCGCCCCGCCCCCCAGCCGCCCGAGCGGGACGCCGTCGATGCCCTGATCAACCGGACCCGACTGCTGCGCGGCGATGTGGACGCCGTGCGGCGCGACAGTTCCGTGACCGACGACGACGATCCGCAGCTGCGCTGGCAGCGAGCTCTCTGCGAACTCGCCGTCCATCAGCTCGACGACCTCGGTGAGCACCTGGGACAGCTACGGGACGGCATCCCCCGTGCCACGGCCGCCGAGCCCGTGGGAGAGGACTCCGCGGAGGCACCGACCGCGTCGCCGACGGGCTCGCTCCTCAGCAGAGTGGGCAGTGCCGAGTGGAATCTGCTCACCGATGAGGTCAGCTGGTCCGACGAGCTGTATCAGATCTTCGGCAGGGCCCCGGGAACAGGAGCGCTGTCCCTCGACGAGCTGCCGTCCCTGCTCCTCGCGGAGGACCAGCCCCTTCTGACCGCGATGGTGACCGACTGTCTGGTGGACGGCAGGCCCATGGACGGCGAATTCCGGATCCTGCTGCCCGACGGCGGTATGCGCACACTGCACATGATGGGTGAACCCGTTCTCGACGCGGACGGCTGCACCGCTTCGATGTGGGCCGTCCTGCGCGACGTCAGCAGGCTGCGGCGCGGCCAGCACATCGTGAGCAGGACTCGGGACACTGTGCGACGCCAGGAACAGGTGGCCAGGACCGAACACCGGATGGCAGTGGAACTGCACGAGGCAGTCCTTCCACCGTGGCGCGGCTCGCTGCCGATGTCCGGCCAGGGCGCGAGCGGCCTGGACCTCGCGGCCCATTACCTGCCGTCGGGGTCGAGCGACCTGATCGGCGGCGACTGGTACGACGCGCTGCCGCTGCCGGACGGCCAGACCCTGCTCACCGTCGGTGACCTCACCGGCCACGGGATCCCGGCCACCTCGGCCATGGCGATGCTGCTGGGCGCGCTGCGCGGTATGGCCGTGGCGGGCCTCGCCCCGGGAACGGTCATGGGCCATCTGAACGAGCTGATCGAATGCTCGGCGCAGCCTGCCCTGGGCAGCGCCGTCTGCTGCCGTTTCGACTCCGCGAGCGGCACACTCGTCTGGGCGCAGGCGGGCCACCCCGCGCCGCTGCTCTTCCGCAACGGAGAGGGGCGTCCTCTGCCCGCGCCGGACGGGGTGCTGCTCGGAGCGGCATCCGGAGTCGCCTACGAGCAGGACCAGGTGGACCTGCTGCCGGGCGACGTGCTCGTACTGCACACCGACGGGTCGACACGACGGAGCGAATGGAGCGCCGGCCCGGAAATGCTTCTGGGACTGGCACCTCGGTTCGCGCGGGCCCGTACAGCACAGGACTGCGTACGGATCCTGGTCGAGGAGCTCGGATCGACCGAACGTATCGACGATGCCTGCTTGTTGGTGGCCCGCGTCGAGCCGTGAGGAACTGCTCGATCACCCCGTACCTGTGGGAGGTCTGCGACACGGCTGATCTGTCCGGCCCGGGACGGCCCGCGCCGTGTGTACGTCGACGACGCTGCCCGGTCAGATCCGGGAGCCCCTGGCCTTCTTGTTGGACGCGCGGGGGGGCAGGACGAGTTCGATCTCCTCGCGCAGGTCCTCGATCTTGGCGTGACCCGCGAACTGACCGGTGAGCCGGTACATCTCGCGCAGCCGGTCCCAGGTCCGGTGCGAGGAGGTCTCCCCCATCGACACCAGGGCGAGCCGCGCGTAGCGGTCGGCCTGTTCGGGGTCGTCGGCGATGAAGCACGCCGAGGCGAGCGAGATGTAGTCGAACAGTTTGGACCGCTGGCGACCGTTTATCCGCAGGGCGAGCGCCTGCTTGGCATGGCGTTGGGCAGTGGTGGCCGCACCCGGGTCGTGCTCGGCGAGCGTACGGAAGGCCAGAGCCTGCATCCCGTGCATGTCCGCCTCGTCGAACATCTGCATCCAACTCGGCGACGGCACATCGCCCTTGTCCGAGACGAAGAGCTCTTCGGCCTCGCCCAGGGTGCGTCGCATGGCCTGCCCGCGTCCCATCGCCGCCTGCGCCCAGGCCTCGATGGTGTGCAGCATGGCGCGGGTGCGCGGCAGGGTCTCCTCCCCGGAACCGGACTTGGCGAGCTTCATGAGGTCCAGGGCGTCGTCCGGTCGGCCGAGGTGGACCATCTGGCGGGCGGCGCGGGAGAGTGCCTCACCCGCGCGCGGACGGTCCCCGCCCTCACGCGCCGCGTGGGCGGCGATCACGAAGTACTTCTGGGCGGTGGGCTCGAGGCCGACGTCGTGCGACATCCAGCCGGCGAGCACCGCGAGGTTGGCGGCGACACCCCAGAGACGGCGCTGCAGATGCTCGGGGTGGTGGTAGGCGAGCATGCCGCCCACTTCATTGAGCTGGCCCACGACGGCCTTGCGCTGGAGCCCGCCCCCTCTTGAGGCGTCCCAGGCCCGGAACACCTCGACCGAGCGCTCGAGAGCCTCGATCTCCTCGGATCCGACGGGCGCGGCTTCGTAGAGGTCGAAGCCGGCACTGTCGGCGTACAGAGGATCATTGTGTCGGGGGCCCCGTACTGCCGGAGCCGGATCGGAGTGCAGCCAGTCGTGCATGGCGCCGGTGAGAGCTGAGCCAGCGGCGAGCGCGGCGCCCGCGCCCACCAAGCCGCGTCGGTTGAGCATGAGGTCCATTCCCGTGAATTCGGTGAGGACCGCTGCCGTCCGTTCGGGCGCCCACGGCAAACCGTCGGGATTGTCTTCCGTCCCGGCTTTTCGCCGCTTCCCCACACGCCCGCGCCGGCCGAACCCGAGGTCCTCGATGGTCACGACACGGCCGAGCCGCTCGGTGAACAGAGCCGCCAGCACTTCGGGCACAGGATCACGGGGGGACTCCCCCATGTCGATCCAGCGCCGCACCCGCGAGGTGTCGGTGGCCAGTTGGAGGTGGCCCATGGCCGCCGCCTGCCTGTTCACCATTCTCGCGAGTTCGCCCTTGGACCAGCCGGCCAGGCCGAACAGGTCAGACAGGCGGGTGTTGGGTTCTCCGGTCACGTCAAGCCCCCAGGTTCTCGGCTGACTTGACCCTAGCTCCCTGGCCGATGCCCGGCGAATATTCGCCAGGGTTCGCCAGGGGTCGCTAGATGTTGTGCCACCCGCCGTCCGGTGTCAGGTAGGAAAGCGCCACCCCGCCCGGCAGCCCTAGGTACTCCCCAGGGTGCCGAACGGCCGTCGGACGGGGCGGTGCACGCAACTTGTCGGCGCACGAAGGGATCTGTCTCGCCCATGTACACAGCATCGTCCTCCGTGTCCGCCCCGCCCCGGCCGCTCCGTCCCTTGGGGACAGGCGGCGGGCCGTATCTCGACCCCCGCGCCGTGTCACCGACGTCCGGCACGGGTCGGACCCGGCGGGCGGCGGGGCCGGGCTCCCAACCACTCAGCGGAAGACTGGACCTGTCCGGCGCGCAGGGCGCGCAGCTGCGGATGGCCATCGCCTCGGTGCACCGCATCTGCCCGGAGTTCAATCCGGTGCAGGTGCTGCGTCGCAGCGGGCGTTCGGTGCTCATCGTGGGCACCACCGGTCGCGCGACCGCTGTGGCCAAGTGCTTACTCGATCACTCCCCCGCGTGGACGGAGCGGTTCCGGCACGAAATAGCGGCATACCGTGCGTTCGTCAGGCACCGCCCGCCGGTCCGGGTCCCGCGGCTCATCGCCGCCGACCCGGAGAACTGCACCCTGGTGATCGAGCGGATGCCCGGCCGTGTCGCGGCTCTGACGAGGCATCCCGCGGAAGCGCCGCCCCGTGCGGACCTACGGGCCGTTCTCGGAGCGGTCAGCCAGGTCAATGCCTGGAGGCCGGCGGCAGGTCTGTTCGACGCGCCCTTGGACTACGCCTCACGCATCGCCCGATATCACGAGTTGGGGCTCTTCACCGATCGTGATCTGGGCGACCTGCAGAAACTGCTGCACGGTCTGGCACATGCGGGTGGTCGGCAGGGCATGGGCCAGTTCTGTCACGGCGACGCACTGCTCTCGAACATCCTGCTGCCGCCCACCGGGCCCGTGCTGGTCGACTGGGAGCACGCCGGCTGGTATCTGCCCGGGTACGACCTGGCGACGCTCTGGGCCGTGCTCGGTGACGCACCGGCGTCACGGCGGCAGATCAGCCAGCTGGCACAGACGAAGGGCGCCGCTGCCCGTGACGCCTTCCTGGTCAACCTCATGATCGTGCTGACCCGGGAGATCCGTACGTACGAGACGGCTGTGCAGCGTGCCATGCGGGAGGGCGCGCCGGCCGCGGGTGGCGGGCAGGCGCGGCAGGGTGTGCTGACTTCCAGCGAGGAGCAACGACTGCTGCTACGCAGGCTGCACGACGACTGCGCGATGGCCCGGCGGGCCGTGCGGGCAGCAGTGGGTACACGCTGACCAGCCGGTTCGACCGGCCTGACCCACGGGGGAAGCGCGCTGCGGGACCGGTGCCGACACATGGGTCCCGCAGCGCGCCGTTCGGGGTCTCAGTCGCTGATCAGGAACCGGCTCGCACCACATCGACGTCGGACGCCCTCACGAAGCCGATCCGGTGACCGATCTGGACTGTCATGTACGTCCGCGTTCCGTGGAAGTACGTATGGTCGTACGGCTTCGAGGCGTCGATCGTCGGTGCGTAGTAGTAGCCGGTGGGCGCCGCGCCACCGCCGGGAAAGGCCTGCCCCGTCTTGATCGTGTAGACGAGTGGACCGCCCACGGCCGGCTTGGCGAAGTCCGTCGGATACTCCGCCTTCTCCGGGTAGGCGACGCCGTACACGGGCACTTCCCTCTTGCCTCCCTTAGGCCGCACGACATGGCCGGATGTGGGGCTGACGACCCGGCTTCCAGGAGGGGTACGCAACCACGCCTTCTCGCCGTACCACCAGATCGCCGTCCAGCCGGGTGCTCTGTCGGCAACGACGGCCTGCTGTGTGGCGTTGATCTTGCTTCCCCAGTCCGCGGCGCAGTTCGTCCCCGGCGAGCCGTCCGGGTGCACTCCCGGATCGGAGAAGAGCGGCGAGGCCGCGGACGGCCCGGTGTGCAGCGGGACCGCGCTGCTGCCCTGCCTGGGCAGGTCGACACCTTTTGCACAGTCCCGGAACTCCTGCTGGTTCTCGGTGAAGTCCGCGCTGACGGTCACCAGTTCGCTGCCGCTGGGGGCGCTCGGCACGGTGGGCCTGCCGAGCAGCGCCATGAAGCGGTTCCAGTCCCAGTAGGGGCCCGGGTCCCAGTGCATGCCGTGCGTGCCGGCCGCGCTGGTGGGCGGCACGCCGTCGTGGCCGAGGATGTGCTGCCGGTCGAGTGGGATGTCGTACTTCGCAGCCAGGTGACGCACCAGTCGTGCGGTCGAGCGGTACATCTCAGGGGTGTACCACGTGGCGCCCTCGGCTGCGACGCCCTCCTGCTCGATGCCGATGGAGTGGGTGTTGAGGTACCAGTTGCCCGCCTGCCAGGCGACGTCCTTGTTCTTCACCATCTGCGTGACATGACCGTCGGACGAACGCACCACGTAGTGGGCGGAGGACTGACTGGCCGGGTTCTGGAAGATCCTCAGCGTGGTGTCGTAGTCGACCTCGGTGTCGTGCAGGACGATGAACTTGACGGCGTTGCTGTCGGGCCGGTTCGCCGTGTCGTAGTTGCCGTAGGTGTCCTTGTCCGCCGGGTCGCCGGTCTGCTGGTAGGCCGCGGGGACCCAGTCGCAGACCAGAGCGCGCGGGCATTCCGGTCGTACGGTGTCCGCACCGGCTGCCGGGGAGAGGAGCGCCATGCTCAGCGCTCCCACCGTGGTCAGTGCGAGGGCGCATCCGGTCCTCTGCTTCGACGTCATGACAACCCTTCTCGGACCTGGTTGGCGAAGCGGTTCCCGGGGCGCTTCCCTCGCGTCCCTCCGGTCGGCGCACGCTCTGTGGCGGCGGGTGTCGGTGAGTCAAGAGTGCAGTGTGCCACCGGACTCGCGTTTGTGTGACTATTCCGCGCTGTGCGTGCCCCGGATGGCCGAGGGGTAGCTCTGGCGCGGACAGGACCGGTCCGCGTGCACCGCGCGGAGTCAGATTTCGGAAAGGCCGGACGCACATGGCACAGCCCTTCTCACTGCCGGACTTCTACGTGCCGTACCCGGCGCGTCTCAATCCTCATCTGGAGTCGGCCCGGAGCCACACCCGGACATGGGCGCGCGGAATGGGGATGCTGGAGGGCTCCGGGATCTGGGAGGAGAAGGATCTCGAATCCCACGACTACGCGCTGCTCTGCTCCTACACTCATCCCGACTGCACGGCAGAGGCCTTGTCCTTGGTCACCGACTGGTATGTGTGGGTCTTCTTCTTCGACGACCACTTCCTCGAACTGTTCAAACGCACTCCGGACCGTGAGGGCGGGAAGCGGTATCTGGACCGGCTGCCCGCCTTCATGCCCATGGAGCGGGGTGCGGCGACGCCGGAGCCGGCCAATCCGGTGGAAGCAGGGCTGGCCGACCTCTGGACCCGGACCGTTCCGGGCATGTCCGATGCCTGGCGGACCCGGTTCGCCGAGGCGACGGAGAATCTGCTCAACGAATCCCTGTGGGAGCTCTCGAACATCAACGAGGGACGGATCGCCAACCCTGTCGAGTACATCGAGATGCGCCGCAAGGTGGGCGGGGCACCCTGGTCAGCGGGTCTGGTGGAGTACGCGGCGAACGCCGAGGTGCCCGACGCCGTGGCTGGTTCGCGCGCGCTGCGAGTGCTGAGGGACGCGTTCTCCGACGGCGTGCATCTGCGCAACGATCTGTTCTCGTACCAGCGCGAGGTCGAGGAAGAGGGCGAGAACAGCAACGGCGTACTGGTCCTGGAGAGGTTCCTGGGTTGCTCGACGCAGGAGGCGGCGGAGGCGGTCAACGATCTGCTGACCTCCCGTCTGCAGCAGTTCGAGAACACCGCCCTCACCGAACTCGGTCCGCTGTGCGCGGAGAAAGGGCTGAGCGCCGACGAGACGGTCGCTGTCCTCGCGTACGTGAAAGGGCTCCAGGACTGGCAGTCCGGCGGTCATGAGTGGCACATGCGGTCCAGCCGCTACATGAACGGCGGTGGCGCGGGTGAGAGCGTGCGGCCCGGATTCGGTATGGCTGCCGCATCACTCCGTTTCACCCCCCGCTCCGAATCGTTCCGCAGGCGCAGCCACACCCATGTGCCGTACCAACACGTCGGCCCGTCCCTGCTGCCCGACTTCGAGATGCCGTTCAGCACGACGTTGAGCCCGCATCTGGACGGGGCGCGCGGCCGGATCGTGGAGTGGTCGCGCCGGATGGGGCTTCTGGAGGCGCAGCCGGGCGTGCCGGGTTCGCACATCTGGGACGAGGAGCGGCTCGTCGCGACCGATCTGCCACTCTGCGCGGCGGGGCTGCATCCCGACGCGACGCCGGACGAGCTCGATCTGTCCTCGGGGTGGCTGACCTGGGGTACGTACGGCGACGACTGGTTCCCGGTGGTACACGGCCGGACCCGTGATCTGACCGGGGCGCGGCTGGCCAACGAGCGGCTGTCGCTGTTCATGCCGTTGGACGGAGCGTCCGTTCCCGAGCCCGTCAACGCTCTGGAGCGGGCGCTGGCCGATCTGTGGCGGCGGACGGCGGGGCCGATGGACGACGACGCCCGACGGACCTTCCGCGAGGCGGTGGAGTCGATGACGGCGAGCTGGCTCTGGGAGCTGGCGAACCAGGCGCAGAACCGGATCCCCGATCCGGTGGACTACATGGAGATGCGGCGGGCCACGTTCGGCTCGGACCTGACGATGAGCCTGTGCCGGCTGGGTCACGGCAGGAAGGTGCCGGACGCCGTCTACCGCAGCGGCCCGATGCGGTCCCTGGAGAACGCCGCGGCGGACTACGCGTGCCTGCTCAACGACCTTTTCTCGTACCAGAAGGAGATCGAGTACGAGGGTGAGGTGCACAACGGCGTCCTGGTCGTGCAGAACTTCTTCGGGGTGGACTATCCGACGGGGGTCGCGATCGTGCACGACCTGATGAATTCACGGATGCGGCAGTTCCAGCACGTAGCCGAGCAGGAACTGCCGGTTCTGTACGACGACTTCGATCTGGGCGCGGAGGCGCGGGACATTCTGGCCGGCTACGTGGTGGAGCTCCAGCACTGGCTGGCGGGCATTCTGATCTGGCACCGGGACTGCCGGCGCTATCGCGAGGAGGATCTGCGGCGGGGCACCGGAACCCCGTGGCACATCAGCGGGCCCACGGGGTTCGGGACGTCGGCGGCGCGGGTCGCACGGCTGCTGACGAGGGGGGGATCTTTCAGCCCTGCTGGAACAGCTCTGCGGGCAGTGGCTTCAGCAGGGCGTACAGATCGTCGGTGATCGGCCGGTCCCAGCTGGCGATGGTGACGAGTACGCCGTCGCTCCGGTCGAACTGGACGCAGGAGATCCGGCTCTCGGAGAGCTTGATACGGCGCACGACCAACAGGCTGTCGCCCTGCATGACGGGCACGTCCTCGGTGCCGGTCACCTCGACCGGCTCGTCGTTCTCGAGGGCGAGGAGCAGCTGGGCGACCTCGAAGGGGACCTGGCCCTCCTCGGTCTCGCGGGCCGGGGAGCCCTCCGGCAGATTTCCGATGATCATCGCGGGGCCGCGTCCGCCGAACAGGTCGTAGCGCAGGAACACCCCCTGGCAGCTCCCGTCGGGAGCGGGGAGCAGACCGGCGCCGAGGTTGCCGGGCCAGTCTCCCGGGTCCATGGCCAGGACGTCGAAGTCCGGGCCCGCGGGTGTGGCGGCGCTACGGCGGCGGAGGAAGGACATGGGGCCATGTTACGTGTCCCGGCTCACGTTGCGGAGCCGGGCACTCCTACGCGGACTCCGCGGCCAGCGCTTCGAGTACCCGGACGGCCTCGGTCGCACGCGCATACGGCACGAACAGATGGTCGTGGTGGAATCCGGCAACCACGTTGCAGCTGATCCCGGCATCCGTGAGTGCCAGGGAAACCGCCGCGGTCAGTCCGACGGCGTCCAGCGCGGAATGCACACGGAGCGTGATCCAGCCGGCCGTGAACTGGTACGTCAGTCCTGCAGACGCCGCCTGTGCCTCGGCGACGACGAGGGTCAGCCCCTCCCGCTCGGAGACGGTGACCACCGGGGTGACACCGGTGGGCAGCTCGTCGCCGGGCACGGTCGTCCAGACGTAGCGGCCGGGCCTCAGCTCCGGTCGCATGCCGCGCAGCAGTGTTCGAAGATCACGCTCAGCCGTCATGGGGGCCACGCTACGGCTGTGCGGAGGTCATGCGTGCGGTGGGGAGTAAGCCATTCGGGCACGCCATGTATCCATACGCTCACCTTGCGTGGCACCTGCGGTTGATCGCCCATAGCTTCGGCTCATGAGAAAAGGACACATGAAATGCCTGGCGGGCATCACCGTCGCCACGGCCACGGCCCTGGGCCTCGCGGCCGTTCCCTCCGTCGCGTCCGGCGACAGTGATCATGTGGTGCGCCCGGGCGAATCGATCCAGAGTGCGGTGGACTCCGCGAAGCCCGGAGACACCGTCGTCGTGCTGCCGGGGACGTACCGCGAGAGCGTTCTGATCACCAGGCCCGGCCTCACCCTGCGCGGAACCGGCAAGCGGACGGTGATCACACCACCGGCCGCGAAGGGGGCCAAGGCCACCAACGCCTGCGCCACGGGCGGGAACGGCATCTGTGTCGTCGGGACGAAGGGCCGCACCGTCGAGGATGTCCACATCCGTTCCCTGACCGTCTCCGGCTTCGCCAAGAGCGGCATCTGGGCGTCCTGGACGGACGGGCTCTCCGTGCACAGGGTGGCCGCCCGGGGGAACGGCACCTGGGGCATCGCGCAGGAACGGTCCACCCGCGGCGACTTCCGGCACAACACCGCGACCGGCAACGGCGACGCGGGCGTCTTCGTCGCCAACTCGGTCACCGAGGAGGGCGGTGCGATGGACACCGGCGGGACCCTGATCGTGGACAACTCCATGAGCGGCAACCGCATCGGCGTCACCGCCCGCCGGGTCCGCAACCTCGTGATCGACGGCAACAACCTGACCGGCAACTGCAGCGGCGTGTTCGTCGTGGGTGACGAGTCCAAGCCGGCGGCCGGGGCGATGACGATCAGCGGCAACCGGATCGTCGAGAACAACAAGTTCTGTCCGGCGACCCCTCGTCTGTCCGCGATCCAGGGGTCCGGCATCGTCCTCACCGGCAGCCAGGCCACGACCGTGCGTTCCAACGTCGTCCGGGACAACGTCGGCTCCACCCCGCTCTCCGGCGGCATCCTGCTGTTCAAGAGCTTCGTGGGGGCGCTGAACACCGACAACACCATCAGCGAGAACCTCGTGCACGGGAACAAGCCGGCCGACCTCGCCAACCGCGACACCGCGGGCACCGGCAACAGCTTCGTCAGCAACACGTGCGGGACGTCCGTCCCGGCCGGGATGTGTGCCGGATGACGGCACACCTCCGTACCAGCAGGAAGGAGACCGTATGACCATCGTGAGTCCCACCCCCGACACCGCTCCCGTCACGCCCCCTCCCGCCGCGTCGAACGCTGACGCCGCCCCTACCCCGCCGCCGTCCATGCGGCTGCGGGAGCTCGCGTTCGGGGCGGCCTGCGCGGCCGCCGTTCGCGCGGCGGCCAGGCTGGGTGTCGCCGACGCGCTGGGCGAGACGCCGGCATCGGCCCCGGAGCTCGCCCTGGTCGTGGACGCCGAGCCCGCACCCCTGCGGCGGCTGCTGCGCGCGCTGTGCTGCTACGGGATCTTCAGCGAGACGGCGGACGGGAAGTTCGTCCACACGGAGATGTCCAGACTGCTGCGCGAGGACGACCCGAACAGCCTGCGGTACATCTCCCTGTGGTGCACGGAGCCGTGGACCTGGGAAGTCTGGCCGCGGCTCGACGACGCGGTGCGCTCCGGCACGAGCGTCTTCCCGGAGACGTTCGGCAAGGGCTTCTTCGAATACCTCCACCAGGACGCGGGTGAGTCCGCCCAGGTGTTCAACCGGGCCATGACCTCCTCCAGTGTGCAGTCCGCGCAGGACGTCGCGGACCTCCTGGACCTCACCGGGGTGTCCTCGGTCGCCGACATCGGCGGCGGTCAGGGGCACGTACTCGCGAGCCTGCTGGAGAAGCACCCCTCGGTCCACGGCACCCTCCTGGACCTGCCGGGTGTCGTGGCGCGTGCGGACGCGCGGCTGCGGGAAGGCGGCAGGCTCGCGGACCGGGTGCGGATCGTGCCCGGGGACTGCCGTAAGGACATCCCGTTCGAGGTGGATCTGTACGTCATCAAGAACATCCTCGAATGGGACGACGAGAGTACGCGCAGGACCCTCGACAACGTGGTCGCCGCGGCCCGTCCGGGCGCTCGTGTGGTGGTCATCGAGAACCTCGTCGACGACACCCCGTCGATGCGGTTCACCACCGCCATGGACCTGCTGCTCCTGCTCAACGTCGGTGGCGCGAAGCACACCCGGGAGAGTCTGGTCGGACGGCTGTCCGCCGCGGGCCTGCGGGTCGACGGTGTCCACCCCGTCAACGCGTACCTGCACGCCTTCGAGTGCTTCGTGCCGTAGCACGCGGCCCCGGCGCACGGAGTCGCCCCGGGTCCGGCACTCAGGTGCCGGACCCGGGGCGATCGTTCGTGGGTCATGCGGAGCCGTCGCGCTGCCAGCGGTAGAACTGCTGCGCCATCGCGTCCTTCGGACCGCGCCAGGTCTGCGGGTCGTAAGGGCTCACGAAGGCGGTCAGCTGCTCGCTGACGGCCTTGAACTCCGGGTGCTCCGTCACCTTGGCGATCTCCGGTCCCGGGGGGCGGTCGGATTCGATCAGGTGCAGATACACATCGCCGAACTGGAACAGGGTGCGCCTGTTGACGCCGACGAGGTGGGGCAGTTCGGTCCTGTCGGACGCCTCGAAGAGCTTCGCGATGTCCGGTGCGGATTCGGGCGCCATCCGGGCGACGATCAGTGCGTGATGCATCCGGCTGCCTTTCCGCGCGTCAGCTGGCGGGGACCGAGGCAGAGCGGCGATCCCGGTCGCGCTGCTCGATCTTGTCGCGGATGAGTTCGAGCTGGACGCGCGAGTTGCGGTTGATGTTGTCGGTCATCCACGCGTCGTCGACCGGTGCGTCGGGGCGCATCGCGAAGTCCTGACGCCAGTGCATGCGTGTGCCGCCCGGAACCTCCGAGTACTCCCACCGGATGTCCATGTGCTGGAACGGGCCGGGCTCGACCCGCCGGGCGCGTACGTTGCGTCCCTGACGGTCCGTGGTGCGCTCGGAGACCCAGCTCCAGACCTTGCCGTTGTCGTCGGGGTGCATGGTGAGCCGGAAGGTCGTCTTCTGCCCCTCACGTTCGATCACCTCGACGGCCGCGTACTCGCTGAACAGCTGCGGCCAGTTCTCGAGGTCGTTCGTCATGTCCCAGACGAGGTCCAGGGGGGCGGCGATGGTGATCTCGTTCTCGGTGTGTCCGGGCACGTCAGGCTCCTGTCACGAGGGTGTTGTTGACGAGGTCGAGGAACTCGCCGGGCGTCTTGCACCGGTCGGCGTCCACGGGCAGCGGGTGGCCGTACCGGTTCTCCAGCGCGGCCACGATGCCGAGCAGGCCGAGCGAGTCCAGGCCGTACTCGTCGAAGGCGGAGCCGGGGCGGCTCGCCATCTCCGACGGGTCGACCGTCAGGCCGGCGCCGTTCTTCATCAGCGTGGCCAGTTCTTCGTACGTCAGCTGAGCGGTCATGAGGGACTACTCCTTCTCACAGCGGGGGGTCGGTGGGGCGGCGCAGTACCAGGGCCGAGTTCGAGCCCATCAGCCCGCGGCTCAGTACGAGCGCGGTACGCAGTTCGGCGGGGCGCGCGCGTCCGGTGACCACGTCCAGGTCGTGGCACACCTCGAAGACGTTGGGCGTCGGCGGGATCAGGCCGTGCTCCATGGCCAGCACTGCGGCGGCGGTGTCGAGCACCGGTGCGCCGCAGTAGGCGCGGCCCGTTCCGGTTTTGGGCGCGGTCACCGGGACGCGACGTCCGTGCGTGCCCAGGGCGTCGACGATGGCCAGGGCCTCGGCCCGGTCCGCGGAGGGCACGCCCATCGCGTCCGCGAAGACGACGTCGA
This sequence comes from Streptomyces sp. NPDC005791, assembly GCF_042871485.1. Lineage (NCBI taxonomy): Bacteria > Bacillati > Actinomycetota > Actinomycetes > Kitasatosporales > Streptomycetaceae > Streptomyces > Streptomyces sp. NPDC005791. Next base: position 205,556 of record NZ_JBIAIP010000006.1, on the reverse strand, counting down.
TCTCCTGCGGTGCACAGTCCGCCTCGCGGAGCGCCCCTTCGATCGCCCGGGCCAGCCCCGCGCGGGAATCGTCCCACCGGGCCGCGCCGGTGAAAGTGGCGGCGTGGCCGGCCAGTTCCGCCCGGACGCGTGCGCCTCGGTCGCGGGCGGCCGTCTCCTCCTCGACCACCAGCATCGCGCCACCCTCGGCCGGCGCGAATCCGCAGGCGCCCGCGGTGAAGGGCCGGTAGGCGCGGGTGGGGTCGTCGCAGAGGCTGAGGTCTTCGTAGCCGAGCTGGCAGACGACCGAATACGGGGCGAGCGGGGCCTCGGCCGCGCCGACGACGACGGCGTCCGTGCCCCGCCGGATGGAACGCCCGGCGTGCATCAGCGCGTCCAGGCCGCCGGCTTCGTCACTGGCCACGACGGCGCACGGCCCCTTGAAGCCGCCCCGGATCGAGATCTGACCGGTGCTGGCAGCGTAGAACCAGGCGATGGACTGGTAGGGGCCGACGAAGCGGGAGCCCTCACCCCACAGCCGCTGCAGCTCGCGCTGGCCGAATTCACCGCCGCCGGATCCGGCGGCGGTGACCACGCCCACCTTGAAGGGCGCGTCTTCGTAGTCCGCGCGTCCGAGCCGCGCGTCGTCCAGGGCGAGATCGGCGGCGGCCATCGCGTAGTGCGTGAACCGGTCGGTCTGGACGAGGAAGCGCTCCTCGATGTACGCGACGGGGTCGAAGTCCCTGACCTCGCCCGCGACCCGCAGCGGGAGGTTCTCACAACCCGCACGGGAGACGAGGTCGAGGACGCTGGCACCCTCCTGGGTCTGCTTCCAGAAAGCACCGGCGCCGATCCCGTTGGGAGCGACGACACCGATTCCCGTGATGACGGAACTGCGGCGTGCCGGGGTTGCCGGGGTGTTCATGGGGTCCTCCCGCCTGATCGGGTCATGGCGACGGCGGACTGGAACCCGCCGAAGCCGCTGCCGACCGAGAGCACGCTGCGCAGCTTGAGGGGCCGGGCGGTGCGGGGTACGTAGTCGAGATCGCACTCGGGGTCCGCGGTCTCGTAGTTGGCCGTCGGTGGCACCGTCTGGTGCTTGAGGGCCAGGACACAGGCGGCGATCTCGATGGCGCCGATGGCGCCGAGGGAATGGCCGACCATCGACTTGATCGAGCTCATCGGCACCTTGTACGCGTGCGCGCCCAGGGCCCGTTTCACCGCTGCCGTCTCGTGCCGGTCGTTCTGCTTGGTGCCCGAGCCGTGCGCGTTGACGTAGTCGACCTGCGATCCGTCGAGGCGTGCGTGCGCGAGAGCGATGTTGATGGCCTCGGCCATCTCCACTCCCTCGCTGGTCAGTCCGGTCATGTGGTAGGCGTTGCCGAAGGTGGCGTAACCGGATATCTCGCAGTAGACGGTCGCGCCGCGGGCGCGGGCGTGCTCCAGTTCCTCCAGGATGAGGACGGCACCGCCCTCGCCCATGACGAAACCGTCCCGGCGTGCGTCGAACGGCCGGGAGGCGTGCTCCGGGTCGTCGTTGTTCGCCGAGGTCGCCTTGATCGCGTCGAAGCAGGCCACCGTAATGGGGGTGATCGGCGTGTCGGACGCTCCGGCGACACAGATGTCGACCCGCCCCTCCTCGACCGAGTGGAAGGCGTACCCGATCGCGTCGAGGCCGGAGGTGCAGCCTGTGGAGACCGTCTGAACGGGCCCGTGCGCGCCGACCTCCTCCGCGACCGCGGAGGCGAGGGTGCTGGGCGCGAACGCCCTCTCCAGGTGGGCGCCCGCCGGCCGGTGGTCGACGTCCCAGCGCGCACCGCTGCCGCTGACCGCTACGTAGTCGTGCTCCAGACGGGTGGTGCCGCCGACCGCGGTCCCGAGGGACACCCCCATACGCCAGGGGTCCTCCCTCTCGAGGTCGAGTCCGGCATCGCCCAGTGCTTCCCTCGCCGCCACCAGGGCGAACTGGATGTACCGGTCCGAGCGGGCGATCAGGTCCGCGTCCAGGCCGTGGGCGACCGGGTCGAAGTCGCACTCGGCGGCGATGCGCGAACGGAACTGTGCCGGGTCGAACAGCGTGATGCCGCGGGTCGCCGTACGGCCGTTGGCGAGCAGGTCCCAGAACGCCGGGGCGCCGATGCCACCAGGTGCGACGACGCCCACCCCGGTGACGGCCACGCGCCGCCGGGTCATGAGGCCGCCCCCGTTCGTTCTGGCGGCGCGTAGCCGTCACTGGGGTCCGCCGTCTCCGTGACCTCGGTGTCCACGTGCCCGAGCTCGGGGCGCGGGGCGAGCGGACCGAGGTGGAAGACCATGCGGGCCTCCACGTCGCCCACGTTGCGGAAGCGGTGCCGGACGTGCGGCGGGATGAGCAGGCCTTGGTCGGGTCGCATCGCGTGCGCTTCGCCGTCCAGGTCCACCTCGAGGAGTCCGTCCACGACGTACACGAATTCCTCGGAGTACGGGTGGTAGTGCTCGCCGATGCGGTCACCGGGGGCGACGATGGCCAGCCCCATGAAGCCGCTGGTGGCGCCCACCGCCGTGGGTGTGAGCATGGCGCGCAGGTCGCCCCCGCGCCTGCGGTTGGGCTGAGTCTCGCTGAGGTCCACGATGCGAGGCCGGTGGGTGGTCATGGCTGTTCTCCTCCAGGCACGTTGTGTGGCGGCAGCAGGGACCGGCCCTGCTGCCGGTGACGCGTCAGGACTCGGTGGCCCGACGGTCGGTGATCAGGTTCATCTCGGCCTGCGCGAGGAAGCGCGCGGCCTCCTGGTCGGTCGTCGGCATGCCGTTCGCACCGCCGTCGAGCAGACGGCCCAGCGTGGCCGCCTTTCGGTCACCGTCGATGCCGAGTGCCCGGGCGGGCTGTGCGTCGAGTGGGCCGCTCACTTCGAGAAGCCGCACCACGATGTCGTCGCGCTGGAAGATCGTGCTGCTCTCGATGCGGCTGGACGCGTCGTTCGCCGCTTCTTCGTCCTGACCGGCGAGCAGCCTGGCCAGTGCCATGCCGCAGCCTTCCTTGGCCTGGTAGAACAGCGAGTGCCGCTGGACGTCCTCGGGGGCGTGACGGCCGGCCGTCACGTGGTGGACGGTCGGGAGTGCGGCCCGGGTGAAGAACATCCGGGCGGAGTCGGGGTCGCCGAGGTCGCGGTCCTGCTCCAGATACGGGTTGATGGCCTCCTCCACGGCCCTGACCTCGGGCTGGCGGGAGACGTGGCGCAGGGCTGCCATGAGGTCGCCTTCGACCTCGACCGCCCGCACGACACGGTTGCCGTGCATGAAGAGCGAGGTGCGGCGCAGCCGGGTGTTCTCGTCGACGCGCGCCTGCGGGGAGTCGTAGTCGGCGAGGATCTTGGCGACCCTTTCCTCCGTGCCCGGCTTCACCGTGAAGGTGAGGGCGTGACGCACGACGCCGTCACCCAGGCGGGGGGCTGCCTGGAGGCGGCCCTTGACAGGCTCGGGGGTGTTCTCGAACGCGGCCCCGGTCTCGCGCAGAACGCTGAAGCGAAGGGATCGCGTGTCGCGTACACAGCTGTGCAGCGGCTGCACCGTCGCCACGTGCTCCTCGCTGTTCACCCAGGCGAGGAAGGGCGGCGCGCTCTCCCACTCACTGGTGATCAGCCACTGCGAGGGGTTCTCGATGGACTGGCACAGCTGGTCGCTGATGTGGCCGGGGATGGAGGCCACCTGGTTTCGCATGTGCTCGTACGCCTCGAGGAACTGGTTCTGGGCGCCGTCGTGCAGGTCCAGCAGCAGTATGACCCGGAGCCTCGAACCGTCGAAGGCGGACTGAGATATCCGTTCCGAGAGGGTTGTCATCTTTCGCTCTCCTTCGAGACGGTGCGGCGGCCACGTCCCGTGGCCCCTCGTCATCCGTCGGTTTCGGTGGAAGCGGCGCAGATCCCTGCCCGCCCGCACGTGACGTCCGTCCCCGCTCCGCGAGCATCGCTCCCGCGACTGATCGTGGAACGGCGGTACCGGTGGCGCGAGATTTATGAACCGTTCAGGTGAGGTGTCGGCCGAAACCCGGCCGAAGTCCTCCTGCGGGGCATGGACACTGCATCCGTCACGCGTCCGAGCTGGAGCAACTGATGAACGAGAACGTCGACCTCCGCGTACCGGTCCTCGTGGTGGGAGGCTCCCTGGTGGGCCTGTCCGCCTCCCTCTTCCTGAGCCGGCTCGGCGTCCGCCACCTGCTGGTGGAGAAACACGGCAGCACTTCGACCCACCCGCGGGGACGCGGGAACAACGTCCGCACGATGGAGCTGTTCCGTGCCGCGGGTGCGGAGCAGCTGATCAGGGACGCCGCATCCGTGCTGGCGGACAATCACGGCATTCTTCAGGCCCGGTCGCTGACCGGCGACGACCAGGAGTGGCTGTTCAAGGAGATCGACCCGGGCGGCGGGCTCGCACGGTTCAGCCCGAGCGGCTGGTGCCTGTGCAGCCAGAACGACCTGGAGCCGGTGCTGGTCGCGCATGCCCGGGCACAGGGCAGCGAGCTGCGCTTCTCCACCGAGCTGCTCACCTTCGAGCAGGACGCGGACGGGGTCACCGCCGTGGTGAAGGACCGGGAGACCGGGGAGCACACCACCGTGCGCGCGGACTATCTCGTCGCCGCCGACGGGCCCCGCAGCCCGGTCAGGGAGCAGCTGGGCATCGGCCAGTCGGGGCCGGGTGATCTCTTCCACAACGTGAGCATCACGTTCCGCTCCCGGCAGCTCGCCTCCGTGGTGGGCGACCGACGCTTCATCGTCTGCTATCTGACCAATCCGGAGGCGGACGGGGCGCTGCTGCCCGTGGACAACGTGGAGCGGTGGGTGTTCCACGCGCCGTGGCAGCCCGACCTGGGCGAGACACTGGAGGACTTCACCGACGAACGGTGCGCGGAGCACATCCGCAGGGCGGTCGGTGCGTCGGACCTGGACATCGAGATCACCGGCAAGGCCCCGTGGCACGCGGCCGAGCGGGTGGCCGAACGGTACGGATCCGGCCGGGTCTTCCTCGCCGGTGATGCGGCACACGAGATGTCGCCCACCGGGGCGTTCGGCTCCAACACCGGTATCCAGGACGCGCACAACCTGGCGTGGAAGCTGGCTGCCGTGCTCGGCGAGGCGGCGGGGCCGGGGCTTCTGCGGACGTACGAGGAGGAACGGCTGCCGGTGGCGAAGGCTACGAGCGCGCGTGCGTCGGCCCGTTCGGGGGAGCACAGCCACCCGGGGTACGCCGGATCGCCCGGCCCTGGCGGCGGACGCAAGGGCGGCATGCTCACGGTCGCACTCGGCTACCGCTATGTGCGGGGTTCTGTCCTGGGCGTCGATCCCGGTCTTCCGGTGGTGCCCGAGGGCATGGGACTGACGGGCGAACCCGGCACGCGGGCACCCCACTTGTGGCTCGAGCGCGACGGCAGGCGCGTGTCCACCCTGGATCTCTACGAGAAGTCGTTCGTGCTGCTGTGCGACGCCCGGTATCCGGACTGGCGTGCGGCGGCGGAGCAGGTGGCGAAGCGTCTGGCGGTCCCCCTGGACGCTTACGGGATCGGTCCCGCCCCGGGTGCGGACCTGGCGCCCGAGAACGGGGCCGACTGGGCCGCCGCCCACGGCACGTCCGCCGAAGGTGCCGCTCTCGTGCGCCCCGACGGATTCGTCGCCTGGCGTTCCGTGGGGGCGGCCCCGGACCCTGAAGCGACCCTGTACGAGGTCATGTTGACTCTGCTCCACCGAGACTGACGCGCCGGGTACGGCGGACGGGCCCTGGGACTTGGGGGCCCGTCAGCCGACCCCGAACGACCTGAGGGCGGCGAGGAACCCCTGAGGGTTGTCGGCGTGCACCAGGTGGCCCGCGTCGACGGAGGTGAACTGCCCTGCGGGTATCTGCCTTGCCATCCAGACCAGTTGCTTCTGGTCGATGTGGCTGCGGGCGCCTCCGACGACGAGCACCGGGGCGGTGATCTCGCCCAGGAGCTCCCGGGCGGCCGGGTCCGGGGCGTTCAGCTGGGCGTCGATGGACGGGACGACCTGCCAGTCGTAGCCGAGTTCTTCCGACGGCTGCTCGGCCGGCGCGCGGGGTGGGTCGAGCGGGAGCAGGGGCGGGGCATCCTCGATGACCAGTGTCCCGACCAGCGCCGGGTACCGCTCGGCGAGCAGCAGGGCTGCGGCGCCGCCCATGGAGTGCCCGACCACCGTTGCACCGGAGAGATTGCGGGCCTCCAGGAAGGCGTGCAGGTCGTCACGGAAGAACTCGAAGGAGTAGCGGCCCGGCCAGTCGCTGAGGCCGTGGCCCCGGAAGTCGAGTGCGTACACCCGGTGCCGGGACGCGAGTTGCTCGGCGATGCCGGTCCAGTCAAGGCTGCTCCCGCCCCGCCCGTGGGCGAGGACGACGGGCGGGGCCGCAGGGTCGCCCCAGGTGCGGTATGCGAGCCGGATCCCGCCTGCCTGCACGCTGCTGACGTCGGGGTCGAGGAAGGCGGCGACGGTGCGGGTGAAGGCACCGGGGTCGTCCATCCACGGAAAGTGGCCGGCGCCTCGCTGGACGGCGAAGTCCGCCTGAGGGAAGAGCGCGGCGAGTTCCGCGGCTCGGTCGGGGCTGGGGCCGCCGTCGTACTCCCCCGCGAGGACGAGCACGGGGACAGGCAGCTCCCGCAGTGCGGCGACTGTGGCGTCGGTGTCGAGGCCGCTCTCCGGGTAGTAGAGCGAACCTGCCTCGGCGTTCCGCTGCCCGGGGGAGGCGGCGGCGTGCGCCTGTGCCGCCGCGTCCCAGCGCCCGTACATGAAGGGCCGGATTCCGGCCCAGGCCTCGGGCGTGGCACGCCCTGCCTGGATCTCCTCCAGTGCGGCCCTGGCCTCGGCGTACCACGGTTCGTGGGCGCGCAGCTCGGCTGCGTCGCGCCGGTCCTGGTCGGTGGCGGGCAGGCCCAGGGTGCCGGTGCCGGGTGTGATGAGAGTGAGGGAGCGCAGTCGCTGCGGGTACTTCGCCGCGTAGATCGCCGCGAGTTCGCCGGAGGCGGAGTGGCCCAGCACATCGGCCTGTTCGAGCCCGAGGTGTGCACGGAGCGCCTCGACGTCGTCGACGAGCCGGTCGATGCGGTACGTCGACGGGTCCTGGGGGACGGCGGAGTCTCCGGTGCCCCGCAGATCGAAGAGCACCAGTCGCCGTGTGCGGGACAGACCGCCGAGGTCGCCGAAGTAACGGGCGGCCCGCATGGGGCCACCGGGCAGGCAGATCAGGGGTTCGCCCTCGCCCACCAGGTGGTAGGCGAGTTCGGTTCCGTCGTACGTGTCGAAGAGCGGCATGGCTGCCATCCAAACAGGGCGGGTGGTCCGATGCGAACGCGTACGCCCACAGCGCATCAGGTGACGGGTGCGTCTGCCAGGAGCCGGGCGGCCGCCCTCTCTGCCTGGCGGGCGGGCTCAGGCGTCCCGGAGACGGCCGCGGTGACGATCGCACCTTCGGCGAGCAGGACGTGCGCGAGGGCTGACTCCTGCGACCCACCCGCGGCCACCACCAGGCCGGTGACGTAGGCCCTGAAGGCGTCCGTGTGCCGGCGTGCGATGCCGGCGACGGCGGCGTCCGTCGCTCCGAGTTCACCGAAGCTGTTGATGAAGGCGCAGCCGCGGAAGCCCGGCTCGGAGAACCACACGTGCAGCCAGTCGAAGACCGCGAGGACCCGGTCCTGCGGGGAGCCCTGGCGGTTGTCCACGTAGGCGGCGAGTTCCGCGCGCCACCGGGTGTCCCGGGCCTCGAGGCATGCGCGGACCAGTGCGGACTTGGAGGGGAAGAGGGCGTACAGGCGCTTGAGCGGGACACCTGACGCGGTGCGGATCTCGTCCATCCCGACGGCCTGGATGCCACGGGCGTAGAAGAGGTCTTCGGCGGCTTCCAGTGCCGCGGTCCGTGCCTGTGCGAGATCCACCCTGATTCCCCTTGCCGCCTTGCGCGAGAACGTACGTTCTCCTACGCTACGGCGTCCGGACGGAGAACGTATGTTCTCCGCATGCGACGGGAGCCCGCCATGGACGCTCAGCCACTCGCACCGCCTTTCACCCGGGAGTCCGCGGCAGCGAAGGTCCGCCGGGCCGAGGACGGCTGGAACAGCCGGGACCCGGAGAAGGTCGCACTCGCGTACACACCGGACTCCCGCTGGCGCAACCGCGCCGAGTGGGTGACGGGCAGGGCGGAGATCATCGGCTTCCTGAGGCGCAAGTGGGCCCGGGAACTCGACTACCGCCTCGTCAAGGAACTGTGGGTGCACGACGGCAGCCGGATCGCCGTGCGTTTCGCCTACGAGTGGCACGACGACGGAGGCCGCTGGTATCGCTCCTTCGGCAACGAGAACTGGGAATTCGACAGGGACGGGCTCATGCGGGTGCGCCACGCGTCCATCAACGACCTGCCGATCGCGGAGGGCGACCGCCGGCTCCACTGGCCCCTCGGACGGCGGCCGGACCACCACCCCGGACTCACCGAGCTGGGCTTCTGAGCGGGAGTTGTCCACAGGCGGCGCCTCGGCCCTTGCCAGGACCCCCCGCCTCCTGAATTACTGCTCCCAGGAGGCGACCGAATGGTCGGTCGTCGGTCGGTGAGGGGATGATCCGTATGACCGCGCTGCTGGACGCCGGCGAGCGGCTCGGCCGCGACGAGCTAGAGGCGCTGCAGCTGGAGCGCCTCCGGGCCACGCTGCGGCACGCCTACGAGAACGTCGGGTTCTACCGTGCGGCCTTCGACGGGGCGGGACTGCACCCCGGGGACTGCCGTACGCTCGCCGATCTCGCCCGCTTCCCGTTCACCGTCAAGGCCGATCTGCGTGACAACTACCCGTTCGGGATGTTCGCCGTTCCCGAGGACCGGGTGCGGCGGATCCACGCGTCCAGCGGAACGACCGGCCGGCCCACGGTGGTCGGGTACACCGAGGGCGACCTTGACACCTGGGCCGACGTGGTCGCCCGGTCGATCAGGGCGGCCGGCGGACGCCCGGGCCAGAAGGCCCATGTGGCCTACGGCTACGGGCTGTTCACCGGAGGGCTCGGAGCGCATTACGGGGCTGAGCGCCTGGGCTGCACCGTCGTCCCGGCGTCCGGCGGCATGACGGCGCGCCAGGTGCGGCTGATCCAGGATTTCCGGCCCGAGATCATCATGATCACACCGTCGTACATGTTGACCCTGCTGGACGAGTTCGAGCGCCAGGGAGTGGATCCCCGTTCGACGTCGCTGAAGGTCGGCATCTTCGGCGCCGAGCCGTGGACCGAGCAGATGCGCGTCGAGATCGAGGAACGGTTCGCCATCGACGCCGTCGACATATACGGGCTGTCGGAGGTGATGGGTCCAGGTGTGGCGCAGGAGTGCGTCGAGACGAAGGACGGGCTGCACATCTGGGAGGACCACTTCTATCCGGAGGTCGTCGACCCCTTCACCGGTGAGGTCCTGCCGGACGGGGAGGAGGGCGAACTGGTCTTCACCTCGCTCACCAAGGAGGCCATGCCGGTGATCCGCTACCGGACCCGTGACCTGACCCGGCTGCTGCCGGGTACGGCGCGCGTCTTCCGCCGGATGGAGAAAGTCACGGGTCGCAGTGACGACATGGTGATCCTGCGCGGGGTGAATCTCTTCCCCACACAGATCGAGGAGATCGTGCTGCGGACCCCGGGGGTGGCCCCGCACTTCCAGCTGCGGCTGACCCGGCAGGGGCGGCTGGACGCACTGACCGTGCGGGCGGAGGCGCGGGCCGGTGCGACGACGGCGGAGCGCGAGGCGGCCGCGCTGTCCATCGCGGCCGCCGTGAAGGACGGGGTCGGTGTGAGCGTCGAGGTCGAGATCGTCGATCCGGAGACGCTGGAACGGTCGGTCGGCAAGATCAAGCGGATCATCGACCTGAGGGAGGCGACGGACTGAGACGCGAGTCGTCGGCCGGGAGGCCGGCAGTGCCGTGTCGGCGCGCCGGTGCGGTCGTGGCCGCCATCGTCGAGCCGGCGGACTCCCGGAGTGCGGCGATGCTCAGGAGTACGTGTCCCGCAACTCCCTCTTCAGAATCTTGCCGCTGGCGTTACGTGGCAGTTCGCCGACGAACAGGACCTTCTTCGGCGCCTTGAAGTGGGCGAGTTCCTCGCGGACGTGCGCGATCAGTTCGGCTTCCGTCGCCTCCCCGCGGAGCACCACGATCGCGGTGACGGCCTCGATCCACCGTTCGTCCGGCAGTCCCACCACCGCTGTCTCGGCCACGGCCGGGTGGGTGTAGAGGGCGTCCTCGACCTGGCGGGAGGCGACGAGTACGCCTCCCGAGTTGATGACGTCCTTCACCCGGTCGACCACCGTGAAATAGCCCTCGGTGTCACGCACGGCGAGATCGCCGGAATGGAACCAGCCGTCACGGAAGGCCTCCGCACTCTCCTCCGGTTCGTCCCAGTAGCCCTGACAGAGCTGAGGGGAGCGGTAGACCACTTCGCCCGCCGTGCCGTCGGGTACCTCCTCGCCCTGCTCGTCGACCACTTTCGCCTCGACGAAGAGCACCGGCCGCCCGCACGAATCCATCCGCCCTTCGTGCTCGTCGGGACCGAGGACGGTGGCGAGGGGGCCGATCTCGCTCTGGCCGAAGCAGTTGAAGAACGCCAGGTCCGGCAACCGCTCACGCAGCCGTTGCAGGACGGGCACCGGCATGACCGACGCGCCGTAGTACGCCTTGCGCAGTGCCCCGAGCTCGCGGGTGGCGAACTCCGGATGGTTGGCGAGCCCGATCCAGACGGTCGGCGGCGCGAAGAGGCTGTCCGCCTGGCCCGCCTCGACCAGATCGAAGATCCGGCCGGCGTCCGGGGCGTCGATGATGGTGTTCTCGGCGCCCACCGCGAGGTAAGGCAGCAGGAACACGTGCATCTGCGCGGAGTGGTAGAGGGGCAGCGAATGCACCGGGCGGTCGGTGGCGCGCAGGTCGAGTGCGGTGACAGCGCTGACGTACTCATGGACCAGCGCACCGTGCGTCATCATCGCGCCCTTGGGCTGGGCGGTCGTGCCGGAGGTGTAGAGCAGCTGGACCAGGTCGTCGGCGCCGGGCTCGCGTACGGGGACGAAGGTACGTGGGGTGTCCAGCTCAGCGAGGAGGGAGCCCGGCGCGTCGCGCAGCGGCCGTACATCACGGCCGGCCGGGACGCGCGGGCTGAGACCGGGGTCGGTGAGGACGAGCGTGCTGCCGGACTGACGGAGGATGTACGCCAGATCCTCGCCGGTGAGGTTCTGGTTGACCGGCACATGGACCAGCCCGGCTCTGGCGCAGGCCAGATAGGCGATCAGGTACGCGTCCGAATTATGGGCGTAGGACGCCACCCGGTCACCGGGGCGCAGCCCGTGGGCGGAGGTCAGCACCGCGGCCGCCGTGCCGACCGCCTCGTCCAGTGCGGCGTAGGTCCAGGACCGCTCGGCGTACCGCACGGCGATGCGCCCGGGGGTGCGCCGTGCGCTGCGCGTCAGGACGCCGTCCACTGTGCTGCTGCGTACACCTGTCATGGCGTGATCCTGAGTGGCGGGTCGCCGGGGGTCAAGAGTCCGGGACACCCGGGTCGGCCCCGCCCCGGTTGTCACCTCGGCAGGGCCCGCCGAATCGGCGGGCAGTACGTCACATACCGCTCCCACGAGGGTCCCACAGGCGGCGGTGACAGTAACCTCTGCGTCGGCAGGAAGTTTCATCACCGCACATGATTTCGAAAGTTACTTTCGCACGCGGGTTTTCGACATGAGGGGAAGGGATTCCGGATGGCCGGAGACGTGTCGGGACGGGGAATGAGCCGCCGAAGGATGAGCGGCGGGATACTGGCGCTGGGCGGAGCGTTCGCCCTCGCTCCGATTCCCTTCGCCGGGTCGGCGGGAGCGGCGGCCGGTGCCGAGCCGGGCATGGGGCCGCAGAGCGGCGCGGCATCGGGGACGGGTATGGGATCAGGGCGGGGCGGAACGACACTGCGTCGGGGGACGGCCGCACGTGCCGGGCTGCTCCCGGCCCAACTTGACCTGCTCGTCGCCGACGCGGAGAAGTACCTCACCGACTCCCCCGCGCACCCCTGGTACGCGGGCGCGGTCCTGCTCGCCGGCCGGGGCGGCACCGTGGCTCTGCACCGGCCGATCGGCCACGCGGTGCGCTATGCGGCGTACGACGAGACGACCGACACCGGGGTGGAACTCCCCGCGGACCAGCAGATCGCGATGGCCGAGGACACGGTCTTCGACCTGGCGTCGGTGTCCAAGCTGTTCACGTCGATCCTGGCCGTGCAGCAGATCGAACGGGGCGCACTGGAACTCGAGGCCACGGCCGCGTCCTACCTCCCCGATTTCGCCGGTGGCGGCAAGGAGGGCATCACTGTCCGCCAGCTGCTGACGCACACGTCCGGCTTCCGGTCGTGGATCCCGCTCTACAAGGAGCCGACCCGTGAGGGGAAACTTCGCCTGCTCTGGAACGAGGTTCCGGCCTCGGCTCCCGGTACGAAGTACCTCTACTCCGACCTCAATCTGATCTCGCTGCAGCTGATCCTGGAGAAGATCACCGGACGAACCCAAGACGTCCTGCTGCGCGAGGACATCACCGCCCCGCTCGGCATGCACCGCACCCGGTACAACCCTCCTGCCTCCTGGAAGCCGAATATCGCGGCCACCGAGGACGCCCGGCCGCCCTGGTCAGGGCTGGACCGAGGGCTCCTTCAGGGCGAGGTCCATGACGAGAACGCCTACAGCCTGGGCGGGGTCGCCGGCCATGCGGGCGTCTTCTCGTGCGCCTGGGATCTGGCCGTGCTGGCCCGGACGTTGCTCAACGGGGGGATCTACGGCCGGTCCCGAATCCTGTCCGAGCAGTCCGTGGAGCTGCTGTTCACCGATTTCAACACCGCGTTTCCCGGCGATGAGCACGGTCTCGGTTTCGAGCTCTACCAGCATTGGTACATGGGGGCGATGGCCACTCCGCGCACGGCGGGCCACACGGGTTTCACCGGCACGAGTCTGGTCCTCGATCCGACGACGGACTCGTTCCTGATCGTCCTTGGCAATTCCGTCCATCCGGTACGCACCTGGCGTTCGGGCAGCGCCCCGAGGGTCGCGGCGGCCAACCGGATGGCACGCGCGGTGCCCGTGCGCCCGGCCCGGGGCCGTACCGCCTGGTTCTCCGGCATGGCGGGTGCCGCGGCCGCGACACTGGCGCTGCCCACGCTGCGTCCTGTCTCCTCGCGCCCGGTGCTGAGGTGCGCCTTGTGGTGGGACACCGAGCCCGCTTCGGACATCCTCCGCCTGGAGGCTACGTCGGACTCCGGGGCCACCTGGCAGCCGGTGCCGTTCACCACCGTACCGGCCCGGGGGGACGAGCCCCGGGAGTCGCGGCGGCATCCGGACGGTGCGGTCTCCGGCTGGTCGGGGCGTGTCTGGCACCGGCTGGAGGCGGAACTCGATGCCTGGCGGGGCGCGGAAGTGAGACTTCGCTGGCGGTACGTCACCGACCAGCTGTACGTCGGGCGCGGTGTCTATGTGGACGAGATCCGGGTCCAGGACGGCGACGGGGTCCTCTTCGACGGGGGCAGGCCCGGCGACGCCGGGCGCATCGAGGCGACGGGGTGGACCGTTTCCTCCGACTGAAGGCGTCCGGCTGATTGGATGATCAGCATGAATGGAAACCAGTCCATAGACACCCCGTGGGGCGTTTCGGTGTTCGGAGCGGCGAGCGTGGACGCCGCACCCGACCTGGCACGCCTCCGCGTCGCCATATCGCAGACCGAGAACACGCCGGGCGAGGCATTCGCCGCGACACGCAGCGGGGTGAACCGGATCCGGGAGGTCCTGCGCGGGCACGAGGTGCCGGAGACCGCCGTGTCCACCTCGCGGCTGAACCTGTCGTCGCAGTGGAGCTACGGCGATGAGCGCACGTTCCTCGGTTACGAGTGCACCGCCTCATTCGTGATCGAACTGCGTGAGCTGGACCTTCTGGAGACCGTGCTCATCGACGTCGTCGACGCCGGGGCCAACGAGGTCGATGCCGTCGAGTTCGACGTACGGACGAAGAGGGAACTGCGCGCCCGTGCGCGCACTGCGGCCGTGGCCGCGGCACGGGAGAAGGCCGCCCTGTACGCGGAGGCGGCGGGCGCGCAGCTCGGGCCCGTCATCCACATCAAGGACGTGGACGCGGAACCGTTGCCGAGTTACCGCAGTCACAGCAGCAAGCACAGCGGTGGCGGGGAAGGCGACCTGACACCCGGCAAGGTGACCGTGTCCGCGGGTGTCGTGCTCGGTCTCTCGCTCGTCGGCGGCTGAGGCCGCACGCGGCGCGGCGACGAGCGCGGGCCCAGGGTGCGGGCCCGGACCAGCCGGTCTGCCGGTCCGTGCCCGCACCCGTGTTCGCCGGCCGGGTCCGCGCTCCTTCGTTCTACGGTGCCGTCCGAAGCCTTTGGGCGTATTCGCGGATTCGAAGCGGTCCGAAACTTTCGACATGAGGCATGCGCATGTCTCGGTCATGACCGAGCTCGATTTCCCGAGACGCATCCGGAACCGGTCCCACAAGAACTGCGCTGACGCGAGGTCGCACGGAGCGCGTACTCTCCCTCACTTCCCCGAGCGGAGGCGGTGACGGCGGCACCGGCTCCTGCACGGCCACGTACACGCGGACCGCGACATGGAACGGCACACCCGCCACTTCGGGCGACGTGCTGACGGTCAGGCCCGCCTGGAACGGCACACCGGCGGCCGGCGCCTCGACGAGCTTCGGCTTCACCGTCACGACGAACGGCAACACGACGGAGCCCGTCGTCGGCACCTGCACCGCGTCCTGAGCACCATGCCCTGTCCGGTCGACCGACCGGGCGGGCGGGGACGTCACCGGCCGAGCGCCGCCATGGCGGCGTTGTGGCCGGGTACCCCGCTGACCCCACCGCCGCGCACCGCGCCCGCCCCGCAGAGCAGGACGTTGGCACGGTCGGTCTCCACGCCCCAGCGGCCCGTCTTCTCGGTGGCGTACGGGAAGGAGAGGTCCCGGTGGAAGATGTGGCCCCCGGGCAGCCTCAGGTCGCGTTCCAGGTCGAGGGGTGTCTTCGCCTCGATGCACGGTCTGCCGTCGGCGTCGAGAGCCAGGCATTCGGCGATCGGCTCCTCGAGATGGGCGTCGAGTTCGGCCAGGGTGGCGTCGAGCAGGGCGGTGCGCGTCGCCTCGTTGTCGGCCGCGAAGAGCCGGGCGGGGGTGTGCAGTCCGAACAGGGTGAGGGTCTGGTAGCCGCGGGCGGCGAGCTCGGGGCCGAGAATCGACGGGTCGGTCAGCGAGTGGCAGTAGATCTCGGACGGCGGGGCGCCGGGCAGGCGTCCGGCCGCCGCCTCGCGGTAGGCGGCGGCCAGTTGCCCGTACCCCTCGGCGATGTGGAACGTCCCGGCGAAGGCCCGGTGCGGGTCGACGGAGTGGTCACGCAACCTCGGCAGTCGGGTGAGCAGCATGTTCACCTTCAGCTGGGCTCCCTCGGCCGGTGCGGGCGGATCCTCCCCGAGGAGTGCGGCCAGCGCCTGCGGCGAGGCGTTGACCAGGACGCGGCGCGCGCCGATGACGTGTTCCCCGTCGGGTGAGCGGACCGTCACCTCGGCGCGGGTGCCGTCGGTCTCGACGCGGGTCGCTTCGTGCAGCACGCGGATCTCGGCTCCCACGGCCCGGGCCGCCTCCGCCAGGGCGTCGGTGAGCGCGCCCATGCCACCGACCGGGACGTCCCAGTCCCCCGTGGAGTTGCCGATGACGTGGTAGAGGAAGCAGCGGTTCTGGAGCAGGGACGGGTCATGGGCGTCGGCGAAGGTACCGATCAGTGCGTCGGTGAGCACGACTCCGCGGACGAGGTCGTCGGTGAAGTGCTCCTCGACGGCGACGCCGATGGGCTCGTCGAACAGCATGCGCCAGGCATCCGCGTCGTCGACGCGGGCCCGCAATTCCTCGCGGGCCGGCAGGGGCTCGGTGAGGGTCGGGAACACCCGCTCGGCGACCCGGCCCGTCATCCCGTAGAAACGCCGCCAGGCCTCGTAATCCCGCCCGTCGCCGGTGAGCGCGGCGAAGGACTCCCGGGTTCCGTCACCGCCGACGAGCAGCCCGGTGGGCCGGCCGCCGCGCACCACCGGGGTGTACGAGGAGACGGTGCGCTTGCGTACGGCGAAGTCGAGCCCGAGCTCGCGGACGATCTTCCGCGGGAGGAGCGAGACGAGGTAGGAGTAGCGGGAGAGCCGGGCGTCGACCCCCTCGAAGGGCCGGGTCGACACGGCCGCGCCTCCCGTGGTGCCGAGGCGTTCCAGGACGAGTACGGACTGTCCTGCGCGGGCGAGGTAGGCGGCGGCGACCAGGCCGTTGTGGCCACCGCCGACGATCACCGCGTCGTACGCGGGGTGCGTGGGGGTGCCGGGTGATGACGTCTCGTCTGCGGGCATGCCCCTTCGTAACACGGGAAGATCACCGGTGGACAGGGGGCGGCCCATGGCGGACGGGTACAGCACCCACCCGTACGGCAGCGACCCGGAACATCCCTTCCTGGACACCGTGGCGGCCAGGAGTTGTTGCACCACGGAGCGGAGATCGCGCTGCTGCGGACCTCCACCGCGGACGGGGCTGCCCGGCCTGGCGGTCAGTGCGGCGGTATCCCCCGCTGCCGGCGCAGGGCGGCGGCCCGCCGGTAGAGATCCACCGCCTCCGTGCTGCGGCCGAGCTGTTCCAGGCAGTGGGCCTCGTCGTTGCGGCTCGCGAGGGTGTCGGGGTGCTCGGCGCCCAGGACGCGTTCGCGGGTCTCGGCGACCGTGCGGTAGTCGGTGAGCGCGTCGGCCCAGCGGCCGAGCCAGCCCAGGCCGACGGCCACCTCGCGGCGGCTGACGAGCGTGTCGGGGTGATCGGGCCCCAGAGTGCGTTCCCGGATCGCGCAGACCTCCCGTGACTCGGCGAGCGCCTCCTCCCATCGCGCCATCCGCCCCAGGTTGACGCCGAGTCCGTGCCGGGCGCGCAGCGTCTCGGGGTCAGCGGGGCCGCCGACCCTGGTGCGGTCCTCGACCAGGGCGCGGTAGAGCTCCAGCGCTTCGGCGCTGCGGCCGAGCCTGCCGAGGCTGATGCCCGCCTCGTAGCGCGCGGACAGCGTGTCCGGGTGGTCGGCGCCGAGCACGGCGGCGCGGGCCTGCGCCACGTCGCGGTAGGTCTGCAGGGCTTCGGTCCAGCGGTCCAGCCGGCCGAGTGTGTACGCCACTTCGTAGAGCGTGACGAGGGTGTCCGGGTGTGTGGCGCCGAGCAGGCGGCCACGCGCGTCCGCCACCTCGCGGGCCATGCGGTACGAGTCCTCCAGCCGGCCCAGTCTGCTGAGGTTGAAAGCGAGGTTGTGACGGCAGCGCAGGGTGTCGGGGTGGTCCGGTCCCATGGAGCGCTCCCGCGAGGCGAGCACCGCGGCGTAGACCTGATGGGCTTCGAAGTGGCGACCCAGCTGGCCGAGGACGTACGCCGTCTCCTGCCGCGCCGCGAGGGTCTCGGGGTGATCGGGTCCCAAGGTGCGTTGCCGTCCGTCGGCGACCCGACCGAACTCGCGCAGCGCGTCCGCGACGCGTCCGGTGCGGCTGAGGGTGAAACCGACCTCGTATCTGCTGGCGAGGGTGTCGGGGTGGTCCGGGCCGAGCGCGTGTTCGCGTTCGGCGGCCACCGCGCGGTGTACGTCGCCCGCCTCCTCCCAGTGGCCCAGGCGTCCCAGGTTGAGTCCGGCGCTGTGGCGGCCGGCCAGGGTGGCGAGCAGCTCGGGTGACGGCGTGGGGCGGACCAGGTCCGCGGACGGGAAGCCGCCGGTGGGAACGTGGCCGGTCCCGGTGGTCCATGCGCCGGTCAGCGCGGTGGCGTGGTCGATGGCGGCCGTACCGGTGAACGTCGTCGTACCGGTCGCCTTGTGCCCTGTGGTCATGTTGCTCGTCCAGGAAGGAAGTTGCCCGGCGCCGGCAGGGTGCTGGACCGGGACGGGCGGGGCGAGCCGGATCCGTCCGGCCTCCGGCTGCTCACCGGTGCGGCCGAGTGCGATGCGCTGTCGCAGGGCGCCGGCGTCGGCCGGGCGCTCGCCGGGCTTCTTGGCCAGCAGGTCCAGGACGACCTTGTCGAAGAACCCCGGAAGCTCGGCGCGGTGGGTGCGCAGGGGCTCGGGAGCCGTGTCGCGGTGTCCTACGAGCACCGCCCAGGCATCGTCCATGTCGAACGGTGGTACGCCCGTGGCGATCTCGTACAGCACGCAGCCCAGGGAGTAGAGATCGCTGCGGTGGTCCACCTCCCCGCCGCTGATCTGCTCGGGCGACATGTAGTGCGGGGTGCCCATGGCGATGCCGGTGCCGGTGAGGCGGGAGGTGAAGCCGATGTCGTGGCCGAGCCTCGCTATGCCGAAGTCGCAGAGCTTCACGGCCCCGTCGTCGAGCCGCATGATGTTCGCGGGCTTGAGGTCACGGTGCACGATGCCCTGCTGATGGGTGTAGCCGAGGGCGTCCGCGACCTGCTCCGCGATGTCGACGACGTCGGCCACCGGCAACGGGTGCTGCTTGTTGTCCTCCAGCAGCTGGCTCAGGTTGCGGCCTTCCAGGAGCTCCATGACGAGGTACAGGACACCGTCCGACTCCCCGAAGTCGTGGACGACGGTGACTCCGCGGTGCTGGAGCGCTGCGGCCACCCGCGCCTCGCGGCGGAAGCGTTCACGCAGAACGCGAGTGAAGGCCTGGTCCTGCTGCGGCCCCATCGGTTTCAGGCACTTGACGGCCACCTGGCGGCCCAGCGATTCGTCGCGCGCACGCCACACCTCGCCCATGCCTCCGCGCCCGATCAGATCGAGCAACCGGTAGCGGCTCTGAATCAGCCTGGTGTCCGCCATCGCCTGTTGTCGCCCCCGTCGCTTCGCTGCCCGCTCCTGCTGCTGCGCCCTCCCCGGCCCGTCCAGTATGGCTGCCTGCCTGCGGAGTTTGTACGGGGCGGGTCGGCGCCCGGGACCGAGCCGTGCCATCGCCTTCACATGTGCCCGGGCGGCAGGCGTCGACGGAGGCCGCCGGGGATGCGGCGCACGGCGTTGCCCGAGGTGCCGTCCTGGCTGGGCCGGGCGGCCTCCCCTGACGCGGGTCAGCGCTTGACAGCCCGCAGGACCACGAACTTCGGGTCGCCGGCGACGGTGACGCAGTTGCCGAAGATCCGGCGCAGCTGGGTGTGATAAGCGAGGTGGCGGTTCCCGACGACCCACAGCTCCCCGCCCGGGCGCAGCGCGGCTCGTGCTCCGTGGAACATGTTCCGGGCCGTGGCGTCGGTGACCGCTTGGTGCGAATGGAACGGCGGGTTGGTGAGGACCAGGTCCACGCTTGCCGACGGTACGTCCGCCATGCCGTCCCCGACCAGGAACGCGGCCTCGGCGTCCGGCCCCACGTTGGTGCGGAAGGTCTCCTCGGCGGAGGCGACAGCCTGGTACGACTCGTCGATGAAGGTGACGGCGGCGTCGGGGTTGGCGAGTGCCGCGGACGTGCCCAGTACGCCGTTTCCGCAGCCCAGGTCGACGACGCGGTCCGGCCCCTTGCGCTCCGGAAGGTGCTTCAGGAAGAAGCGGGTGCCGATGTCGAGGCGTTCGGCGCAGAAGATTCCGGCGTGGTTGGTGACGGTGCGGCCGGAGACCACGCCGACGTCGTCGGGCAGGTCGTAACGGTACGGCCAGGGGCTGGGAATCCTCGCCAGGGCCGGGTCGGGAGTGCAGAAGATGAGCCGTGCCTTCTTCACCGCGAGAGACGTACGCGTGGGCCCGATGATCCGCTCGAACAGCTTGAGGGTGGAGGTGTGGATCTCCTTCACCATGCCGGTGCCGATGACGACCGTCCCTGCGTGAACGGCGGGCGCGAGTCTGTGGAGCTGGTCCTCCAGGAGCGAGAGGCTCTTGGGCACCCGCACGAGCAGCACGTCCACGCGCTCGGGCGGTGTGTCCCGCACCGACAGAACGCGCACCGCGTCCGGGGCTGCGCCATTGCGCGCCAGGTTGGCCTGGGTGGCCCGTCGGGCGAGGTACGAGTCGGTGATCATGACAGGCCGGTGCGCGGCCAGCACGGTGGCCAGGGCGCCCCAGCGGTCGCCGAGCACGGCCACGGTGCCGCTCGGACGGACCGGCTCGCTCCCTTCCGCTCCCTCCAGCCGCCGCAGGAGATACTCGTCTGCGGCGTCCCACGCACGGAACGGGTCGCGCGGACTCTCGGGAAAGCGGGCGAGATCGAATCCGCCCTGTGACGTCGTCAAACGGTTCATATTGCGTTCAGGCTAACCGAGTGGCGGGAAGCGCTGCGCACGCTCCCCGCCACCGGGATGTCGTGCGGTGCTACGGGAGCCGTTTGTCCATGGCCGACCGGCCTTCCTCGGACAGCCTGCGCTGCGCCCATTCCAGACTCTCGGGGGTCAGGTCCCGCCCGGAGGCGAGCACCAGGTCCTCCGCGGTGGGCTGCTCGTCGCCACCGGTGTGCAACAGACGGTCGGGGGTCACCCCCCGCACTTCCGGCACGGATACGGATACGGATTCGGACTCTTCGCTCATACCGCCTCCTCGTCCTTGCGGCAATTCTCGCGCCGGTGCGGCGTCCGCGCATCCGATGCCCCGAAGGTCCGGAAGAAGCTGTCACTTGACCTGCACATGATGAATACGCAACGTTCACGCGACCGGCACCGTGCGTGTGGAAGGCTCCCGGACGAGCAGACAACGTCCGGCCCTCACGACACCGTTCCGCCCACCGGAAAGGACACCCCACATGTCCAGTCGTCGCCGTTTCTACGCGCGTCCACTACTGGCCGCGGCCGCCTCGGTCATCGTCCTCACAGGCATCGCCTCCGCCGCGCCCGCCGTCACCCCGACCACCGCCGGCACGGCGTCCCCGGCCGGCACCCTCGACGACACGTACTACCAGGACGCCCTGGGCAAGACGGGCAGCGCCCTCAAGAGCTCGCTGCACACGATCATCAGCGACCAGACCAGGCTCTCCTACAGCCAGGTCTGGGACGCGCTCAAGGCGACCGACCAGGACCCGGCCAACTCCTCCAACGTGATCCTCCTCTACACCGGCCGCTCGCAGTCCAAGAGCGAGAACGGAGGCGATGTCGGCGACTGGAACCGGGAACACGTCTGGGCCAAGTCCCATGGCGACTTCGGCACCGCGACCGGCCCCGGAACCGACATCCACCACCTGCGCCCCGAGGACGTCCAGGTCAACTCCACCCGCGGCAACAAGGACTTCGACAACGGGGGCAGCGCCGTCTCGGGGGCGCCCGGCAACTACACCGACGGCAACTCCTTCGAGCCTCGCGACGCGGTCAAGGGCGATGTCGCCCGGATGATCCTCTACATGGCGGTGCGGTACGAGGGCGACGACGCCTTCGCCGACCTGGAGCCGAACGACAGCGTGAGCAACGGGTCGGCCCCCTACATCGGGCGGCTCTCCGTCCTGAAGCAGTGGAGCCAGGAGGACCCGCCGGACAGCTTCGAGCGGAACCGTAACGAGATCATATTCGACCGGTACCAGCACAACCGGAACCCGTTCATCGACCACCCCGAGTGGGTCGAGGCCATCTGGTAGGGACTCAGCGCGGTCCGGCCAGGGTCTGCGCGCAGTGCTCCGCGGCCTGCGCACGGGAGCCGAAGCGTGGCAGGTCCCGGCCGGTCCCTTCCCTGAGCGGGTCCGGCGGTCCCAGCCGGTCGCCCGGGTCGACGCCGGCCGCGCGCCGCCCGTCCCTGACGAGCCGAAACAGGCCTGCGCGCAGGAGCTCGACGGCGAGGGAGTCTGCGCCGGTCACCTCGCACAGGTCGAGCACCACCGAGCCGGCCCGTTCCGCGCCCGACTCGTCCAAGGCGTACAGCACACGCTCGGCGGGTGTCCGCCGCACCCGCGCCGTAGGAGTGCCCGTCCATGCTGACGAGGGCGAGCCCGAAGTCGTCGGGGTCCGACCTGGTCAACTCCGGGATGTAGTCGGCACGATGGCCCTCCCGTACGCCGGCGAAGCGTCCGTGGAGATCACACAGCGCGTCCGTGACGGCCCCGGACGCGCTCACCAGGAGGCCGCCGGCCGCCGCGCCGGGTCCCTCACGGGGCCCACGAAGGGCGCCCCCGCCTTGTCACTCCGCCTCGTCGCCGAAGATCTCGCGGAGCCTGGCCTCCCGCTCCGCGTCGAGGTTGCTGTGCAGCAGCTCGCCACCGTCGCCGGGCAACGACTCGCTGATGCGGCTGGGCACCTCTCCCAGGGTGAGCAGGAACAGCGCCGATGTCCCGGGTGTCACCTTCCGCTTGACCTCGGCGATGAAGTCGTCGTCGATGCCGACGTCGGCCAGCTTCCCGCCGAGCGCCCCCCGGCGGCGCCGATGGTCGCGCCCAGCAGTGGCATCAGGAAGATGAGCCCGAAGAGCATGCCCCGGAAGGTGCCGCTCAGCGCACCCGCGCCGACGAGGTTCTCCGCGGCGTCGGCCGTCCGGAACTTCCACACAGTGAGCGCGGACATCGCCTGCACCTCCGGAATAGCAAGAGAATAATTCGCCCATATTATGATCAAAAGGTATGAATTGACTCGTTGAACGACCCGCCCCACGCCGAGGGCGGCTCCAGTACCGAGGACCCCGAACCCTCCGGGAGGGAACGATGGATACGGACGCCCTGACGCCCGGCCTGCTGCAGGAACTACGCGCGACCAGGCCCTATCCGGCCCTGTCCCTGACGATGCCGACCCACCGCGTGGCACCCGACAACGCCCAGGACGCCGTACGGCTGCGCAACCTCGTGGCCGAGGCCGGCAGCCGGCTGGACGCCGACCCACGGGTGACCCGCGAGGCGCAGAAGGCCGTGAAGGCGCAGTTGGACCGCGCGGTCGACGACGTGGACCAGCGGCGCGCCCTGGATTCACTGATCATCCTGGCCGACTCGGACGGGTACCAGATCTGGCAACTGCCGCGGACGGCCCCCGCGCGCGTCGTCCTGAGTGACTCCTTCCTCACACGCAACCTCGTCGCGGCCAAGGCGGGGGCACATCTGTTCTGGGTGCTCAGCCTTTCCGCCGAACACGCGGCGCTCTGGTCGGGGACGGACGAGGTGCTGCGTGCGGAGGACCGGCGCGGCTTCCCGCTGAGCCCGCCGCACGAGAACTTCGACCCGGAGCGCCAGGCCCGGAGCGGCGGCGCTCCGAGCATCTACTCCAACGAGGACACCCGTAGCTTCTTCCGCACGGTCGACGGCAATCTGCGCACCGTGCTGGCCGCGGACCCCCGGCCACTGTTCCTCGTCGGACTGCCGCAGGCCCTCTCCCTGCTCGGGGACGTCGGAGAGTGCGCCAGGTCGGCCGCCTGCAAGGTCCCGAAGGGAACGACGGCGGAAACGACCGCGCCCGAGCTGGCCAAGGAGCTGAAGGCGGCGCTGGACGACTGGCGCGAGCAGTCCGACGCCGCCGTCCGGGACAGGCTCGACACCGCCCGTGGCGCCAAGTCCTTCACGGGCGGCCTCGACGAGGTCTGGACAGCCGCCAGGGAGAGCCGTGTGGCCTTCGTCGCGGTCGAGGAGCACTTCCAGCAGACGGTCCGGATCACCGACACCCACGTGCAGTCGGTGGATCCGGCGGACGTCGCGCCTGAGGACGGCGGGATCCGCGAGGACATCGTGGACGAGCTCATCGAGACGGTTCTGGACAACGGGGGCGAAGTGGTGTTCGTCGCCGACGACTCCCTCGCCGCGCACGGCCGGATCGCGGCGGCCCTGCGCTTTTGACCGCGTGCCCTGAGGTGAGCATCGCTGCGGCCGGCCTGCGAGGAAGCAGACCGGCCGCAGCGATGGGAGCAGGGCGCGTCAGCCCTGCCAGGTCCAGTCGGCCACCTCGGGCAGGTCGGTGCCGTGTTCCCGGATCCAGTCGTGGTGACGGGTGCGGGCGTCCGCCATCGCCTGCCGGACGGCGACGGCGCGTACCCCCAGGCCGGGCACCCGGTCGATCACGTCCATGACCAGCCGGTAGCGGTCCAGGTCGTTGCGGACCACCATGTCGAACGGTGTGGTGGTGGTCCCCTCCTCCTTGTAACCCCGGACGTGGAGGTGTGCGTGACCCGTACGCCGGTACGCGAGCCGGTGCACGAGCCAGGGATAGCCGTGGTAGGCGAAGATCACCGGCTTGTCACGGGTGAAGACGGAGTCGTACTCCGCGTCCGGCATCCCGTGCGGGTGTTCCCCGTGCGGCAGCAGCCGCGTCATGTCGACCACGTTGACCACACGCACGGCGAGGTCGGGAAGGTGACGCCGTAGCAGCCCGGCCGCGGCCATGATCTCCAGGGTGGGTACGTCCCCCGCGCAGGCCAGTACGACGTCGGGCTCGCGGCTGCCGTCCTCGGTGCCGGCCCAGTCCCACACCCCTGCCCCTCGCGCGCAGTGCGCGCGAGCCTCGTCGAGGGTGAGCCAGTCGAAGCCGGGCTGCTTGCCGGCCACGATCACATTGACGTAATCGCGGCTGCGCAGCACGTGGTCGGCGGTGGCCAGCAGCGTGTTGGCGTCCGGCGGCAGATAGACCCGGACGACCTCGGGGCTCTTGTTGAGGACGTGGTCGACGAAGCCGGGGTCCTGGTGCGAGAAGCCGTTGTGGTCCTGGCGCCAGACGTGCGAGGTGAGCAGGTAGTTCAGCGAGGCGACGGGAGCGCGCCAGTGCAGCCGGCGCGAGGTGCGCAGCCATTTGATGTGCTGGTTGACCATCGAGTCGATCACATGGGCGAAGGCCTCGTACGAGGAGAAGAGACCGTGCCGCCCCGTGAGGAGATACCCCTCCAGCCAGCCCTGGCAGAGGTGTTCCGACAGCACCTCCATCACTCTGCCGTCGCGGGCCAGATGCTCGTCGGTCGGGAGTACGTCCGCCTGCCACGCCTTGCCGGTGGCCCCGTAGAGTGCGCCCAGTCGGTTGGACTCGGTCTCGTCGGGCCCCACCACACGAAAGTCTCTGCGGGCGGCGGTGGCCGCCATGACGTCCTCGAGCAGTCCGCCCAGTACCCGGGTGGGTTCGTGCAGGGCCGTCCCCGGCCTGTCGACCCTGACCGCGTGGTCCTCGAGCGCGGGGAGCGGCAGGTCCCGCAGGAGCAGCCCGCCGTTGGCGTACGGTGTCGAGCCGAGCCGTGCGCGGCCCTCGGGGACGCAGTCCAGGACCTGGGCGGTGGGCCGGCCCTCGGCGTCGAAGAGTTCGCCGGGCCGGTAGGAGCGCATCCACTCCTCGAGCCGGCGCAGGTGGTCGGGATCGTCCCGGACCCCGGGCAGCGGGACCTGGTGGGCACGCCAGGTGTTCTCGACGGGAAGTCCGTCCACCTCCGCGGGCCCGGTCCAGCCCTTGGGGGTGCGCAGCACGATCATGGGCCAGCGGGGGCGTGCGGACGCGCCCTCGGCGCGGGCCGCGCGCTGGTACTCCTCGATGCGGTCCACGGCCCGGTCCATGGCGGCGGCGAGCGC
Source organism: Streptomyces sp. NPDC005791 (assembly GCF_042871485.1). Taxonomy (NCBI): domain Bacteria; kingdom Bacillati; phylum Actinomycetota; class Actinomycetes; order Kitasatosporales; family Streptomycetaceae; genus Streptomyces; species Streptomyces sp. NPDC005791. Next base: position 180,152 of record NZ_JBIAIP010000006.1, on the reverse strand, counting down.
GCGGTGGACCGCGGTGGGATCGTCCCCTTCGATGTAGAGGGGGTCGTGGCCGTATCCGCGCAGGAGTGCGTCGAGCTCCTCCTCGGGCAGGCGGGCGAGCACCGTCGGGTTGGCGATCTTGTAGCCGTTGAGATGGAGGATCGGCAGGACGGCCCCGTCGTGCACGGGGTCGAGGAACTTGTTGGAATGCCAGGACGCGGCGAGCGGCCCCGTCTCAGCCTCCCCGTCCCCGACGACGCAGGCGACCAGGAGCTCCGGGTGGTCGAACGCCGCGCCGTAGGCGTGGGTCAGCGCGTATCCCAGTTCGCCACCCTCATGGATGGAACCCGGGGTCTCCGGGGCGACATGGCTGGGCACGCCACCGGGGAAGGAGAACTGCTTGAACAGCGCAGCCATTCCGGCCCGGTCGCGGCTGACATCCGGGTACGTCTCCGTATAGCTGCCCTCCAGCCAGGAGTTGGCGAGGACGGCGGGGCCGCCGTGACCCGGCCCCCAGACGCACAGCGCCTGCCGGTTGCGCGCCTTGACGACCCGGTTGAGGTGGGTGTGGACGAGATTCAGCCCGGGTGAGGTGCCCCAGTGGCCCAGCAGTCTCGGTTTGATGTGCTCGGGGGCCAGCGGCTCCTCGAGGAGCGGGTTGGCCATCAGGTAGATCTGGCCGACCGCCAGGTAGTTGGCGGCACGCCAGTGCGCGTCGAGTGCCGAGATCTCGGTGTCCGAGAGGACGGGTGCCCCGGACGGTGTGCGGGCGTCGGTCATGAAGCGTCTCCCTGGGTCCCTGGGCGTGGCCGGCGGGCGTCCGGATCCGGTCCGTACCAGACCGTGGTGGCGTTGCAGAACTCGCGGATGCCGTGCCCCGCCAGCTCCCGCCCGTAGCCGGAGCGCTTCACCCCGCCGAACGGCAGCGCGGGGTGGGAGGCCGTCATGCCGTTGAAGAAGACCCCGCCGGCCTCCAGGTCTCGCACACAGCGGTCCATCTCCCCCTGGTCCCGTGTCCAGACGTTGGAACTGAGCCCGAAGGGCGTGTCGTTGGCGACATGCAGCGCGTCGTCGAGGTCCGCCACGCGATACAGCGTGGCCACCGGGCCGAAGGTCTCCTCACGGTGGATGCGCATGTCGGGAGTGATCCCGGTGAGCACCGTGGGCTCGTAGAACCAGCCACGGTCCAGCCCCTCGGGCCGTCGGCCCCCGCACAGTGCGGTGGCACCCTTACCCAGGGCGTCCTCGACGAGCTCCTCCAGGTCGGTGCGGCCCCGCTCGCTGGAGAGCGGCCCCACGTCGGTGGTCTCCTCCAACGGATCGCCGACGGTCAGGGCGCGCATTCCGTCGGTGAAGCGCTCGGCGAACGCGTCGTACACGTCCGTGTGGACGATGAAGCGCTTGGCCGCGATGCACGACTGGCCGTTGTTCTGCACACGGGCGGTCACCGCGGTCCCGGCGGCCTTCTCGATGTCGGCCGAGGGCAGGACGACGTAAGGGTCGCTGCCGCCGAGTTCCAGTACGGTCCTCTTCACCTCGTCGCCCGCGACGGAGGCGACCGCGCGCCCGGCCGGCTCGCTGCCGGTCAGCGTCGCGGCGGCGACCCGTGGGTCGCGCAGGATCGCCTCGACGGCGCCCGAGCCGATGAGGAGCGTCTGGAAGCAGCCGGCGGGGAACCCCGCCCTGGCGAACAGGTCCTCGATGTACAGGGCGGTCTGCGGAACGTTCGAGGCGTGCTTCAGCAGACCGGTGTTGCCCGCCATGAGGGCGGGTGCCGCGAAGCGCATGACCTGCCAGAGGGGGAAGTTCCACGGCATGACCGCGAGCACGACGCCCAGCGGCCGGTAGTGCACCCGGGCATGGGAGGCACCTGAGTCCTCGACGTCGGTGTCATCGGGGTGTTCGTCGGCGAGCAGCCGCTCGGCGTTGGCCGCGTACCAGCGCATCGCCTTGGCGCACTTGGCGGCCTCGGCGCGGGCGGCCTTGACCGGCTTGCCCATTTCCCTGGTCATGGTGCGGGCGATGTCCCGCTGGTCCTCGTCGAGGAGATCGGCGGCCCGGTTCAGCAGGCGGGCGCGCTCGGCGAAGTCCGTGGTGCGGTAGTCGCGGAACGCCCGGTGTGCGGCGGCGAGCCTCCGCTCGGTCTCCTCGCCGTCCAGTGCGTCGAATGTCCTGAGCGTCTCGCCGTTCGCGGGATCGACCGTCGCGATGGGCATGGCAGCGCCTCCTTGCGTTATTCTCCGACCGTGCCGCGCCGCGCCACCGCGCGCAACGCGGCTCCCTTCACGCACGCGTACCCGGCCGACGCGGATCATGCGTGCACGAGGCACACCGTCCGCAGCGGCCGGGTCGGGGCCGGGCTGTCCTTCACACGAGTTCGGCCAGGGGGCCGCTGTCAGCTGCCGGGCTGCTCTCGGCGGCCGGGCCGCTCAGGAACGTACGGCCGCCGGGGAGGGGCGTCTGCGGCAGCAGGCCGACGGTGTGCGGCGTCTCGGCATAGCGCGTGAACCACACGACCTTGCCGTCGGTGGTCCGGCACGTGCCCCAGCTGTCGCTCAGCGCCATGACGCGGCTGAGGCCGCCACCACCGCCGTCGAGCAGCCGGGGCATCCGGGCATCGTTGTCGGCCACGGACACCGTCAGGTGCCGGCCGGACCAGCGGAGCTCGACGACGCATGCGCTCTCGTCGCCGACGTGGCGCTGGACGTTCGTCAGGAGTTCCTCCGCGGCCCGGCACACCGGCCGGACGTGCAGCTCGAGACTCCAGTGACGGAGGTGGGCGGCGACTATGCGCCGCAGCTGGGAAATGCGCTCTGCCGACACCTGCAGTTCGACCAGATAGCGCCGGTCGGGTGGAACGGTCATCGTCGAGGCTCCTCACCGCGAGGCCCACGTGCTTCACCCCGTTGAACCAACGACCCCCGAACACGAAGCGTGAGCAGTAATCACTTCCGGGTCACTCATCAGGGTGGCCCGAGGGGGCCGGTTGCGCAACCGAAGCGGGACGTCACGGCAGGTAGGGCAGGAGCTTGTCCGGGGTGAGGGGGAGTTCGCGCAGCCGGGCACCGGTGGCGTGCCGCACGGCGTTCCCGATGGCGGCCGCGGTTCCTACGATGCCGATCTCGCCGATGCCCTTGCTCCCCATGGGATTGAGGTGCGGGTCCTCCTCGTCGATCCAGTGCGCCTGGATGTCGGGGACGTCCGCGCAGGACGGTACATGGTAGGAGGCCAGGTCGCATTCCGTGAAGTCGCCGAAGGCCGGGTCCATGGTGCTGCCCTCGGTGAGGGCCATGCCTAGGCCCATGACCATGCCACCGATGAACTGGGAGCGTGCGGTACGGGAGTTGAGGATGCGTCCGGCGGCGTACACGCCGAGCAGCCTGCGTACCCGCACCTCGCCGGTGAGCGAGTCGACCCCCACCTCGGCGAAGTGGGCGCCGAAGGCGTGCCGTGCGTACGGGGACTCCTGTGCCGTCTCCTCGCCGGTGTCGGCGGTGACGGTGAGGCCCTCGGGCGGGAGCGGTCCGGTGTGCTCGGCGAGCCGGCGCACCAGGGCGGTGGCGGCCTTGTGCACAGCGGAGCCCCAGGAAGCCGTGCCCGAGGAACCGCCGGCGACGGACGCGGCGGGCAGGTCGCTGCTGCCGATGTCGATCGTCACGTTCTCCTGGGGCGTCTCCAGGACCGACGCGGCGATCTGCGCGAGGACGGTGCGGGCACCGGTGCCGATGTCGGTCGCGTTGACCCCGACGCGGTAGGAGCCGTCCGGAGCGGCCTGCGCGGAGGCCGCCGACTTCGAGACGAGCACGGGGTACGTCGCCGAGGCGACCCCGGTGCCGAGCAGCCAGGGCCCCTCCTCGCGGGCGGCGGGCCGCGGGTCCCGGCCGTACCAGCCGAAGCGCCGGGCTCCCTCGGCCAGACAGGCGGCGAGGTTGCGGCTGCTGAACGGACGCCCGCTGTCGGGTTCGGTCTGCGGTTCGTTACGCAGCCGCAGTTCGACCGGATCGATCCCGAGGGCGCACGCCAGTTCGTCCATCGCCGACTCCAGCGCGTACATGCCGGAGGCCTCCCCCGGTGCGCGCATCCAGGACGGGCTGGGCACGTCCAGCGCTGCCACCCGGTGCGCCGTTCGGCTGTGGGGCGAGGCGTACATGACGCGGGCGGGTACGGCCGCCTGCTCGACGAATTCCTTGACCCGCGAGGTGTGCGTGACGATCTCGTGGGAGACGCTGGAGAGGACGCCGTCGCGGTCGGCCCCCAGACGGACCCTCTGCAGGGTGGGTGCGCGGTGCCCGATGATCGCCGCCATGTACCGCCGGGGCAGGGCGAGCTGGACGGGGTGACCGGTGTGCCGCGCTGCCATCGCGGCGAGGACCACCTGAGGGCGCGGCGTGCCCTTGGAACCGAAGCCGCCACCGACATGGTCGGAGATGACGGTGATGCGGTCCCGGTCGAGTCCGAGGGCCGTGGCGAGACTGTCGCGCACGGTGGTCGATCCCTGACTGGAGTCATGGACGGTCAGATGTCCGTCGGCCCACCGTGCGGTGGAGGCGTGCGGTTCCATGGGGTGGTTGTGCAGCCCCCGCAGCGTGTAGGTGGCGTCGATCCGCACGGATGCGGCATCGAACGCGTGCATGGCGTCGCCGCGTTCCCGCAGAGCCGGGAAACCGCCGTTCGCCTCCTCGGGGGTGTAGAGACCCGGGTGGCCCCCGGTGAGGACGACATCGTGCCCGGTGGCGGTGTACTCGACGTACACGGCCTCGGCGCCGGCCCGCGCGGATTCCAGGCTCTCGGCGACGACGAGGGCGACGGGCCAGCCCCGGTGCGGCACCCTGTCGTCCTGCAACACCGCGAGGATCGGGTCGTCGGGCTCCTCCAGCCGTGGTGCGTTGTCGTGGGTCAGGACGGTGTGCACCCCGGGTACCGCGAGTGCGTCCGCGGTACGGATCGCGGTGATACGCCCGCTCGCGACGGTGGCGGGGACGATCCAGCCGTACAGACGCCCTGGCACGGGGTGCTCCGCGGCGTAGCGGGCGGTGCCGGTGACCTTGTCCCGGCCCTCGCGGCGGACGACGGGCGCGCCCAGCGCCTGGGGGGAGTCGCTCATGACGGTAGTCCTCGGTTCGTCGGGGGTGTGCGGAGCGCGGTCAGGCCGGTGCGGCCTGGGTGGTGAGTTCGGCCAGGGCGCCGACGGCCATCCGACGGGCCAGGTCCACCTTGAAACCGTTGTCGCGCAGGGGCCTGGCCGCTTCGAGCTCGGCGCCCACCGCGCGCGCGAAGGTGTCCTCGGTCGCGGGAGCCCCACGCAGCACGTCCTCGGCCGCCCGGGCGCGCCACGGCCGGTGCGCGAGCCCGCCGAAGGCGAGCGACGCGCGGTCGACGCGGCCGTCGCGCACGCTCAGCACGGCGGCGACGGAGGCCAGGGCGAAGGCGTACGAGGCGCGGTCCCGGGCTTTGCGGTACAGGGAGACGGCACCGGCGGGAGGTGGCGGCAGCACCACTTCGGTGATGAGCTCGCCCGGCCGGATCACGGTGTCCTGGTCCGGGTTGTCACCGGGCAGCCGGTGGAAGTCGGTCACGGGTACGGTCCGCTCCCCCTCGGGCCCGTGCAGCTGGACGGTGGCGTCGAGTGCCGCGAGGGCGACCGCCATGTCCGAGGGGTTGGTGGCGACGCAGTCCCGCGAGTGACCCAGCACCGCGAGATCGCGGTGCACTCCCTCCCGGGCCGGGCAGCCCGAGCCGGGAGCCCGCTTGTTGCAGGGCTTGGAGACGTCCTGGAAGTACGGGCAACGGGTGCGCTGGAGCAGGTTCCCGCCCGTGGTGGCGGCGTTGCGGAGCTGCCCGGACGCGCCGGCCAGCAGCGCCTGTGACAGGGCGGGCCAGCCGCTGCGCACGTCGGGGTGGGCGGCGAGGTCGCTGTTGCGTACGGTCGCGCCGATCCGGAGACCGCCGTCGTCCGTCCGTGTCACCCGGTCCAGCGGCAGCCGGCTGACGTCGATGAGCAGACCGGGCGACTCCACGCCGAGTTTCATCAGGTCGACGAGGTTGGTGCCGCCGCCGAGGAACCGTGCGTCGGGGTGCCCCGCGCCGGCGCGGACGGCTTCGGCCACGGTGGCGGGACGCTGATAGGCGAAGGGTTTCACGGGGCCACGTCCTTGATCGCCTCGACGATGTGCGGGTAGGCGCCGCACCGGCAAAGGTTTCCGCTCATCCGCTCACGGATCTCGTCCGTGTCGAGCGTCGCCGGCCCTGCGGCGGCGAGCGCCGCCCGCGGGGTGGCGTGGGAGGGGAAGCCGTCCGCGGCCTCACCGATCATGCCGGCCGCCGAGCAGATCTGCCCCGGCGTGCAGTAACCGCACTGGAGCGCGTCCCTCTCCAGGAAGGCCGACTGCAGGGGATGCAGCCGGTCGCCCTCGGCCAGCCCTTCGACGGTGGTGATGCGGGCGCCCTGCTGGGCGACGGCGAACAGGAGACAGCTGTTGGCACGCCGGCCGTCGACGAGGACGGTGCAGGCTCCGCACTGGCCGTGGTCACAGCCCTTCTTGGCACCGGTGAGACCGAGGTGCTCGCGCAACGCGTCCAGCAAGGTGGTGCGGTGATCGAGCGTCAGGGTGCTCGCCGTGCCGTTGACGTGCAGAGTGTAGGTGGAACGGTCGTCGGGAGACGGCGCCTGTGCCGCTTCCGCGTCGACGGCCCCGGGGGTGGCATCCATGTACGCGTACCTTCCGGATTCGGGGCGGGCGGTCGTCATGCGGGGCGGTGGCTCTCCAGCCGTAGGCGGATCTCCTGCTCCTGGTCGCCTGCCGCTGTTCCGACGAGCCGGACGGTGAACGCGTCCGCCAGGTGCTTGCGGAGACGGTCGACCGCCCAGTAGCCGCCCTGTGCCTCGACCATCACCGGTACGGAGAGCTGCGCGGGGCCGGGGCCGGCCTTCGTCTCGGAGACGTCGACGGTCGCCGTCCACACGGTGGGGCGGGTGTCCGACGCGTCCTCGGGGGTGTCGCTCGCCGGACGGTCGGAGACGAAGGAACTGCGCAGCACGTCGAACACGGTGTGCGCGTCCTCCTTCGGGCAGCCGGTCACCGCGACCACGACGTCGCCGCTCTCCTGGTGTGCCTGTGTCTGTTCCTGCGTGCTGTTCACCTGGGATTCCTTTCACTGGGAGCGCTGTGAGCGCTGTTGGACGGCCTCGCGCTGGGGGCCGACCGTGTGGGCGGGGTCCTCGGCGGAGGCGATGCCCGCCGCGAACACCCCGAAGCGTGTGCAGGCGGAACCCGCGAGCAGTGCGAGGCCCGCGCCGGCGGCGACGGTACGGCTGCGGTGTCCGAGAAGGAGGGCCGCGGTCGCCCCGACCGCAGTGAGTCCGCGTGCCGCGCGCATCAGCGTCCCGGCACGGCCCTCGCGGTAGGTCACCGCGACGGAGCCGAGGCGCCGTTCCACGGCGCGGCTCGCGGCGCCGTCGGCGGCGGCCGCGATTACGCAGGCGTACCGGGCCGGGGCGTTCTCGTGGAGGGGCCCGGCTGCCAGCGCCATTCCGGCGGCGGCGGCAGTGGCCGACGCCCCGAAGAGGTAGGGGAGTTCGCGGTGTGCGCCGTGCCACGCGGGTACGGCGGTGTCTGCCGCCAGCACCGCGGTGTACGTCGCCAGGGCGGGGCCGAGCACCGCGGCGGCCGCGGTGGCCGCGGCGCCCGTCCTGGGCAGTCGCCCGGTCACCGCGGTGAGGGCGGCGGCCCCGGCGGCGGGCCCGTAGCCGCAGAGCAGCCAGGAACCCATGCTCATCGGCGAGGTCGGCTTGAAGACGCGCAGCATGTGGGGAAACCGCGACGGGCGGCCGAGGTCGTGGACGAGCGCGGCCGCGGAGAGGCTCACGGCGGCGAGCGAGGACATCTTCATGGCCTTGGCGGTGTCGCCGCGGCCGGTCAGGTGGGCCCCGGCGGCGAGGACGGACCCGGCACCGGCGAGACCGCCGAGGAAGAAGTACCCCGCGATGTCCTGTGCGGACCACGACGGTGCCTTGATGACGGGCCGGCCGTAGTAGGAGGTGAACTCCGCGCGGGCGGCCTTCCTCCTGGGCGTGCTGGTGGTCATGTCCGGCCACTCCTTCGGGTGAGTACGGGGATCGCGAAGGAGAGGGCGGCGCCCGTGACCAGCGACAGAGCGGCGATGCCCGCGTGGCGCCACATGGCCGGCAGGTCCCGGGTGGTGACCACGGGGGCCGGCGGCAGCCCGTACACCTCGGGTTCGTCCAGGAGGAGGAAGAACGCGCCGTCCCCTCCGACGCCGTTGTCCGGTTCATGGCCGTACAGCCGGGCCTCGGTGACCCCGGTGCCGCGCAGTTGTTCCACCCGCAGCGCGGCGCGCTCCCGCAGTTCGTCGAGCGGGCCGAACTGGATGGACTCGGTGGGGCACGCCTTGGCGCACGCGGGTTCCTGCCCTGCGCCGAGACGGTCGTAGCACATGGTGCACTTGAAGGCCCGGCCGTCCGTGGGGCGCTGCTCGATCACTCCGTACGGGCAGGCGGGTACGCAGTAGCCGCAGCCGTTGCAGATGTCCTCCTGGACGACGACCGTGCCGAATTCCGTGCGGAACAGGGATCCGGTCGGGCAGACGTCCAGGCACGCGGCGTGGGTGCAGTGCTTGCAGACGTCCGAGGACATCAGCCACCGGACGCCCGTCGTGTCCTGCGGCTTCCCCGGGTCCGGCTCGACGAGCGGCAGTTCCGTACGCCCTGCGGGCACGGGCTGCTCGACGAAGGCGACGTGCCGCCAGGTGGAGGCGCCCAGGCCGCCGGTGTTGTCGTACGACATACCGGTCAGCTTCAGCCCGTCCTCGGGGAGGGCGTTCCACTCCTTGCACGCGACCTCGCACGCCTTGCAGCCGATGCAGACGGAGGTGTCGGTGAAGAACCCGACGCGCGGCGGGGCGTTCTCGTGTCCGGCGTCGCCCGCCGGGTCGGGCTCGGGCCCGCTGAACAGGTTGTCCCTCACGTCGTCTCCTGCGTTCCGGTCGTCTCCGTGATCCCGGCCCGGCGGCGGTATTCCGCGACGAGTTCGGGCAGTGCCGGGCCCCTGGGCCTGCGCCCGGGCCGGATGTCGGCGGTGAGCGCCTTGTCCTCCTGGATCAGGGCGTTGGGGTCCAGCGCGATGGCCACCAGCTCGTTCGCCGCGTCCCCGGTCACGATTCCGTTGGGTCCCCAGTGGAAGGGAAGACCGATCTGGTGCACGGTCCGGCCCCGGACGGTCAGCGGTGCGATCCGGCGGGTCACCATGACACGGGCCTCGACGGCGTTGCGGGCCGTGACGATCGTCGCCCAGCCACCGTGTTCGAGCCCTCTCTCCGTGGCGAGCTGCGGCGACACCTCGCAGAAGAACTCAGGCTGGAGCTCGGACAGGTAGGGCGACCAGCGGCTCATCCCGCCGGCCGTGAAGTGTTCGGTGAGCCGATGGGTGGTGACGACGTACGGGTACACGTCCGCACCCGGCTCGTCGCCGCTCGGGTGGTAGCGATTGCCCTCGCGCGGGTGCAGTTGCCTGACCGGTGAGCGGGAGCGTGAGGGGTGGAGCGCGTTGGTGAAGGGCGAGTCCTGCGGTTCGTAGTGCGTGGGCAGCGGTCCGTCCTCGAGGCCGGAGGGGGCGTAGAGCCAGCCCTTGCCGTCGGCCTGCATGATGAACGGGTCGTCCCCGCGCAGTGCGTCGGGCCCTTCGGCGCCGGGAGGAGGTACGTGGCCGGGGGCGCGGTCCGGGACGAAGTCCGGGACGTCGTACCCGGTCCACCGGCCTTCGGCCTCGTCCCACCAGACGTAGGCCTTGCGGTCGCTCCACGGGCTGCCGTCGGGGGCCGCCGAGGCCCTGTTGTAGAGGATGCGCCGGTTGGCGGGCCAGGCCCAGGCCCACTCGGCCGCCACCCAGTCCTGCTCCGCATGGGGCTTGCGGCGGGCGGCCTGGTTGACTCCGTCCGCGTACACCCCGCAGTAGATCCAGCATCCGCAGCGGGTCGAACCGTCGTCCTTGAGCTCGGTGTAGGCGGAGAGCGGGGCGCCGTCCGGGCCGTACCCGTTGATCTCGGCCAGGACCGCTGCCGATACCGGTTCCTCGAGCGGACCGTCGACCGGGTAGTCCCAGGTCAGGTCCTGGACGGCACGGTCCATCGGATCGGCGGAGGCCGCGAGCCGCTCCTTGATACGCCGGCCGAGGTGGTAGGTGAACCAGAGGTCGCTGCGTGCGTGGCCCTCGGGCTCGACGGCCGCGTGGTGCCACTGGAGCCACCGGTTGGTGTTGGTGAAGGAGCCGGACTTCTCGGTGTGCGCCGCCGCCGGGAAGAAGAAGACCTCGGTGCCGATCTCCGCGGTGGTCATCTCCCCGGTCTCCGTCTCCGGGCCGTCCTGCCACCAGGTGGCGGACTCGATGAGCGAGAAGTCGCGGACGACCAGCCATTCGAGCTGGGCCATGCCGAGCCGTTGCAGCCGTGTGTTGGCGGAGCCGACAGCCGGGTTCTCGCCCATGAGGAAGTAGCCCTTGCATTCCCCGGCGAGTTGCGCCATCACCGTCTCGTACGTGCCGTGCGCGCCGGTGAGACGGGGCAGGTGGTCGAAGCAGAAGTCGTTCTCGGCGGTGGCCGCGTCGCCGAAGTAGGACTTGAGCAGGCTGACGAAGTACGCCCTCATGTCGCCCCAGAAGCCCTTGTCGGTGCGGCTCGCCCGGATGAGGGCGTCGAGGTTCTCGTGGGCGTGGGCGTGCGGCATCGGCAGGTAGCCCGGCAGCAGGTTGAAGAGGGTCGGGATGTCGCTGGAGCCCTGGATCGAGGCGTGTCCGCGCAGGGCCTGGATGCCGCCGCCGGGGCGCCCGATGTTACCCAGGAGCAGCTGGAGCACGCTCGCCGCGCGGATGCACTGGGCGCCGGTGGTGTGCTGGGTCCAGCCGACTGCGTAGGCGAAGGCGGTGGTCCGGTCACGTCCGGAGTTGGAGGTCAGCGCGTCGCAGACCTCCAGGAAGACCTCCCGCTTCACCCCGGTGATCTCCTCGACCATCTCGGGGGTGTAGCGCGCGTAGTGGCGCTTGAGGATCTGGTAGACGCATCTCGGGTCCCGCAGGGTTTCGTCGCGCGGCGGCCATGCCTCGGCCTGCGGGCCTCCCGACCCGTGGGTCTCGGACCCCGCCGCGGAGTGGATCCGGCTCTGCGCGTCGTCGCTCCCGGCGCGGTCCTCGTACAGCTCGTCCACGGCCCCGGAGGGTGCCTGTACCTCGGTTCCCCGGTACTGCCACGTGCGGGGGTCGTAGTGGGCCTTCTCCTCGTCCAGGCCCGAGAAGACGCCGTCGAGGTCCTCGGTGTCCCTGAAGCCGTCGCCGATCAGCGTCGCGGCGTTGGTGTAGTTGAGGACGTACTCCCGGAAGTCCTTCTCCTCGGTGAGCACGTGGTTGATGATGCCGCCGAGGAACGCGATGTCGCTCCCGGCCCGGATGGGCACGTAGAGGTCGGACAGGGCACTCGTGCGGGTGAAGCGCGGGTCCACATGGATGATCCGCGCGCCGCGGGCCTTCGCCTCCATCACCCATTGGAAGCCGACCGGGTGGGCCTCGGCGAAGTTCGACCCCTGGATGATGACGCAGTCCGCGTGCTGGAGGTCCTGCATGAAGGTGGTCGCTCCGCCGCGGCCGAACGAGGTACCGAGGCCGGCCACGGTGGAGCTGTGGCAGACCCGCGCCTGGTTCTCGACCTGCACGATGCCGAGCCCCGTGAAGAGCTTCTTGATCAGGTAGTTCTCCTCGTTGTCCAGGGTGGCTCCGCCGAGACCGGCGATGCCCAGGGTGCGTGCCGTGCGGAGCCCTTCGTGCTCCCACTGCCAGGTCCTGCGCCGGGTCTCGACGACTCGGTCCGCGACCATGTCCATGGCCGTCTCCAGGTCGAGCGGCTCCCAGTCGGTCGCGTACGGGCGCCTGTACAGCACCTGGTGACGGCGGGCCGGACCAGTGGTGAGCTGCAGCGTCGAGGAGCCCTTCGGACACAGCCTGCCGCGGCTGACCGGTGAGTCCGGGTCACCCTCGATCTGGACGACCCGGTCGTCCTTCACGTACACCTGCTGGCCGCAGCCCACCGCGCAGTACGGGCAGACGGACTTGACCACGCGGTCGGCGGTGGCCGTGCGCGGCCGGGTCTCCTTCGTCACCCGCGATACGACCGCCTGCCCTCTGCCCAGCGGGTCGCCGCCGGTCAGCTGCCGGTACACGGGCCAGCGGCCGAGCGGGTTGCGTGTTCCCATCGGGTTCCTCCAGCGGTCCGGGGACTGACTCCAGGCTCACCCCACGGCTCCGTGTCGGCGACACGAGCGATGGCTCGGACGAGCGGGCCCGCGAAGATCTCGTACCCGGTGAGCGGCGGGGAAACGTGTGGGTCCCCGCTCCGGTCGTGGGCGTTGACGGCCCTCGACGCGAGCGTGTGGAGCGTCGCCGCCTTCCGCGCGATCACCCTCGGGTGGTGGCGCGTGGTCGGACAGGTGACGTACGTCGTCGCCGGGATCCTCGACGTGGCCTGCGCGGCGGCTCCCGGGACCGGCCAGGCGTAGGGCGCGTACCCCCTGGGAAGCGGTGACGGAGAAGGCGGAGCCGGCCGCTTCCGCCGCTACCACGTCCTCGACGAGGTCCGGGGCCTTGCTTGCTCGGCCTTGATCGTGTAGCCGATTTGATCCCTATGAAACACATTTACCGTGACATCGCCATAAAACATGAATTCATGTCAATGGCTGTCTGTGATCGACGTCCTGGGGTATGCGGCATGCATGGACGTAACGAACGGAGCATGGGAATCGCTCGCCAGCACGGGCGGCGCCGACGGGCCGGGCGCGGTAGGCGTGGTCATCGGAATCATCGGTCTGCTGGTGGTGCTTCTGCTGATCGGCGGCTTCTGGTTCGGGATGAGGCGCCGCGACAAGGAATCACGGCCGCCACGCCCCGATGAGCAGCCACCACGTCCGGATCACCGGACGGAGATCCAGGAGAGCGGGCAGCACGGCTCGGACCACTTCCCCGAGAACGGCCGCGCCCTCTCGCCGTACGAGCTCAGCGACCGCGGTAACGAGGTGATCCCGCCGGAGGACGAACGCCGGCGTGACTGACACACGATCCCGTCGGCCACCGGAGGCCGACGGGAAATCGGACGTCCGGGCCTGTCATGGAGCGGGCCCGGACGTCTGTGCCTGGGCCCGTCACCTTTCACCGTCGATCGGAGGAACATGAAACCGGGGGGCATATGAATCAGCGGGAGTCGGACCGCAGGACCCGCGTCACCGTTCTGGTCGCGCTCGCCGCCAACCTCGTCATCGCCGTGGCCAAGGGGGTGGGGGGACTCTTCTCGGGCTCCCCCGCCCTCCTGTCCGAAGCCGCCCACTCCGTGGCGGACAGCGTGAACGAGGTCTTCCTGCTGGCCGCGCTCAGACGGAGCCGCCGCCCGCCGGACACCCGCCATCCCTTCGGGTACGGCAAGGAGCGCTACTTCTGGTCCCTGCTCGCGGCCGTCGGGATCTTCGTCGTAGGGGGCTGCTTCTCGTTCTTCCAGGGCTTCGAGGCGCTGAGCCGGGACGAGCAGGAGTCACCCGATGGATACATGGTGGGACTGGTCGTCCTCGGGGTCGCCCTCCTGGCGGAAGGCGGTTCGCTGCTCCGTGCTCTGCTCCAGCTCCGCGGGGAGAAGGGTGCGGCCCGCGACCCCGCGCTGCGGACGGTCGTCGCCGAGGACAGCACGGCCGTGCTGGGTGTGCTGCTGGCCATGGCGGGGATGGTGCTGCACCTGGTCACGGGAGACGTCGTATGGGAGGCGTCGGCCTCTCTGGGAATCGGCCTGCTGCTGGTCTACGTCGCCTTCCGGCTCGGCAAGGACGCCCGCGACCGGCTGATCGGGGAGTCCGCCGATCCTGCCCTCCGCCGGGGCGTCGCGGAGTTCCTGACGTCACAGGCCGAGATCGACAACGTCGCGGCCCTGTTCACCATGAGCCTCGGTCTCGACTCGGTGCTGGTGGCTGCGCGTGTCGATCTGGCGCCCGGCCTCGAGAGCGAGGAGGTCGAGCGGGTCGCCGTCCGGGTCAAGCGGGCGATCGCCCGGAGCTGGCCGGAAGCCGATCACGTCTTCCTCGACATCACGAACGCGCCACCCCCCGGCGGTGTGTGATCGCGGCCGGCGCGTGTTGCGGGAGTCGCCGGGGCGGATGAGGCTGGTCCTGGCCGCGCGGCAGCGAAGAAGTCATGCCGCAGAACCGTAAGGCAGTGGACCATGACTCCTGGCGATCCGCGGACCGCACCGGAACCGGCGGTGCTGAGCGGGGCGAGCGCTCCGTGCTGGGTCCACCTGCTGACCCACGACCTGGAGGACGCGCAGCGCTTCTACGGCGCCGTTCTCGGCTGGACCTTCCGTCCCGGACCGCTGGGCCGGGACTTCCTGATGGCGCGCTCCGACGGTGTGCCGGTGGCGGGCATCGGCGCGGTCGCGTCCGCCTATCAGGTGGGCGTGGCCTGGATGCCCTACTTCTCGGTCCGTGACGCCGATGTCGTCTCGGACCGCATCCGCGAACGCAGCGGAACGGTGGCCGTGGGCCCGCTGACGGTCGGGCAGGGACGTGCGGTCCTGGCCGCCGACCGCGACGGAGCGTCCTTCGGTGTCTGGGAGTGGACAGGACGTGCGGCCACCCTCGCGCCGTCCGGGAACCGGGCGCACGCCTGGCTCCGGCTGCGGACCAGGGACGCCTTCGACGCCGCGATCTTCTACGGCGAGGTCCTCGGCTGGGAGAGCGGCGAGCCCGGGGGCTGCGAGGTGGCGTACGTGAAGGAGGAGGTGCTCGTGCGCTGCGGCGGGCGCCCGCTGGCCCGCATCAGCTCAGGCGCCCTGGAGGCCGCACCCGACCCACAGGTGCGCCCGCACTGGCAGGTGCAGTTCCCGGTGGCCGACGTGAACGCCGCGGTCCTCGCCGCGGAGCGGAACGGTGGGGCCCTCATGGAGCGGCGCGGCGTGTCACACGGCGACGAGGCGACGCTGCGGGACCCGGACGGCGGGCTCTTCACCGTGACGGACGTACGAAGCCCGGCGGATGAGGACGACGACTGACGAAGGGCCGGCCGTGTCAGGAGCGCCGGCCGGAGTCCTCGGCGTCCCCGGCCTCTCCCCCGTCGGCCGGCCGACGGCCGTTGTCACGGGCGATGGCCCACAGCGGGAACACGAACCAGCAGACCAGGAACCACAGGGCCATGCCCCCCACCAGCCACAGGGCCACCACGTTGTGCAGCGCGACCCGCAGGATGAGCAGCAGCGTGCTGCACATCGTGCAGAAGAGCAGCCCGAGCCCCAGTTTCGTCAGGCGTGAGGCCCAGGTGACCGTCTGTGGCTTCAGTCGCCGGCCGGTGAGCAGCCGGTGGTACGTCACGGGCCCTATCAGGGCGGCCGCGGTCCCCGATCCGAGCATGACGGTCACGACGTAGATGTTCCGGTCGACGGTGGAGAGATCGGCGAAGCGGGGCTGGAAGACCACCGCGAGCAGGAATCCGAACAGGATCTGTACGCCGGTCTGCGCGACCCGGAGTTCCTGGAGCAGATCGCTCCACTGCCGGTCAGCCCGCTCTTCGTCGGTCTCCTGCCGCCCGCTGCGCGGGTTCCTCGCGACCCGGTCTCTCCCGTCGCCCTCACGACCCGCCGGTATGTGTCCCATCGACGCCTCCTGAACCTGGTAGAGGTGTACTGGTTCCCCGCCGAGCTGGTGTGAATCCTTGTGCTCCATGGTGGCAGCCGCCCGGGAAACCACCACGACGGACGCCGGAAGGCGAAGCCGACTCCGGGCCAAGGCCTCGACGCACCGTGACAACTCCCTTAGGATCGGCATACGGCATCGCGCGTCGGTCACCGGCTGGGTGAGGCGTGGAGGTAGCCCGTGAGATGCCTGTTGGAGGCATTCCACAGTGTCAGTCGAGTTGAATCACACCATCGTTCACAGCCGGGACAACCGCGAGTCCGCCGAATTCCTGGCGCACATCCTGGGTCTCACCGTCGGAACGGAATGGGGCCCCTTCATCCCGGTGGTCCTCGCGAACGGCGTCACGCTGGACTTCGCGACCGTCCCCGCCGAGTCGATCACCGTGCAGCACTACGCGTTCCTCATCTCCGAGGCGGAGTTCGACACGGCCTTCGGCCTCATCCAGGAGAAGGGGATCGCGTATTACGCCGATCCCCACCGCAAGCACCCCGGCGAGATCAATCACAACGACGGCGGACGCGGGGTGTACTTCCCCGATCCCAGCGGTCACGGGATGGAACTCATCACCCGTCCGTACGGCGGCTGGTCGTAGAGCTCCCGCCGCTCATGGCACACACGAGCGGCCCGGCCGGATCCGGCCGGGCCGCTCGGCTCAGGGACCGCCGTCGACCGTCAGCGTCAGCTCGGGCCGGTCCCACATCACCGCGGGCGGGCGCGCCGCGACAATACCGGTGCGTTCGGCGCCCACGCTGCGGTAGAAGCCCTCGGCCGGCGGGTGCGCGACCACGCGGACGGCTGCCAGGCCGACGCGGCGCGCCTCGTCGAGCAGGTGGCGCACGAGAAGCCGTCCGATGCCCCGGCCCTGGGCGTCGTCGGCAACGAACATCAGGTCCAGTTCCGGCGGTGACAGGATCAACGCGTAGAACCCGAGCAACCTGCCGCCGTCGTCCACGGCCACATGGACGGCATGCGCTTCGATGTAGTCCGGGCCGACCTTGTACCCCTGGACCAGGGGTGCGTACGGACCCTCGTAGGCGCGTGACCCGGTGACCAGACGGGTGAGCCGCTTGGCGTCCCGCGCGACAGCTCGTCTGACATGGACCCCGCCACACCGGTCCGTAACACTCGATCTCATGAGATGAGTATTACGCAAACCGGGTCCCGGGCACATACGGCGCTCAGCGCCCGCGTCGCCCGGCGTGCCACTCCCAGACGATCGCGTCGATGTCGAACGGCGCGAGGTTCAGCGGCGGACCCTCCGGCGGCCTGGCCAGTGCCTCGCGGATCCTCCCGTTCACCTCGGTCAGGATGCGCCGGACCTCGGCCTCCGACGGCGCGTGGGACGCCTCCTTCCGGGCGTCCTCTGCCGCCTTCCGAAGCGTCAGCGAGGGCGGGAGCACCGACAGTCCCTCACGCTCCATCTTCGCCTTGACCCACCACATCGCGTCGTAGGGCCTGTCGAGACCCGGGATCGGCTTGCCGGCACCCGGCAGGTCCTCGAAAGCACCTTTCTCCTCGGCCTCGCGAATCTGCCGGTCCACCCACGTCTCGAAGCCGACCCCTGGGGGTTTGCGCTCGGTCACCGCGTATCCCTCTCGCAACTCGTGTCGGACGGCGCCGCGTTCGGACGGGTACGTCCGGGTCCGTGCATTCCAGGTTACCGGGGGCATTCCCGCTTGAACCGCGTCCAGCGGGTACACGGCTGGTGCACACAGCCCGGCCTGCACAGCGAGCCGGGCCCGAACCGGAAGGGGTTGACGAGAGTGAAACAGCACGACGCACCGACCGCGAACCGACGGGAGCGTCGGCCATGACGACCGTGGTGATCATCGTTGCCGTCGTCCTGGTGGCCGCGCTCGCCTTCTTCCTCGTCCGCGGCCGTGGGACGGCGGGCCGTGGGCTGCGACGCCGCTTCGGACCCGAGTACGACCGGGTGGTCGCCCGTCACGACGGCGACACCAAAGCGGCCGAGCACGAGCTCTCCGAGCGTGTGAAGCTGCACGGCTCCCTGTCCGAGCGGCCCCTTCGGCCGGAAGCTCGCGAGGCGTACGCCCGCCGCTGGGCCGAGGTGCAGGAACAGTTCATCGACTCCCCCAGGAACGCGGTCGTAGAAGCCGACGCGCTGTTGGCACAACTGGCGCGCGACCGGGGCTTCCCGGACGGCGACAGGTTCGAGGAGCAGACGGCCGCCCTGTCCGTCCATCACGCCGAGCAGGTCGACGGCTACCGCAGGGTGCACACGGCCGTGCGTGGCCACGGGGGCACGGAGGAGATGAGGAAGGCCCTGGTCGAGTCCCGGGCACTCTTCGACGTACTGCTCGCTGACGCACCGGCTGAGCCGGCACGGACGGACCGACACGAGACGAAGGGCGGGGCAGCAGCATGACCGACCGCACCGGACACACGACAGAACCCCTCCCCGCCACGGACCCGGGGCACACCACCGGCACCCCTGCGCCCGCATCCACGGGTGTGCAGGCAACCACGTCGGGCAGGATTCCAGGAGCGGCGACCGGGGACAGCAAGGGCCTCGAGCCCAAGCTCGGAGGTGTCGGCGATCTCAGCGTTCCGCCCGCCCCGCGCGCGGCGCCCGCCGTACCGCCGACCGAGCACACCGCCCGGCACGAGGCCACCTCCACCGCACACCCCCTGATCCCCCGGGACGATCAGGACGCGCTGTCGCTGCGCATGCAGCAGGCGGTCACCGACTTCGTCGAGAGCCCCCGCCGGGCGGTCGAGGAGGCGGACAACACGTTCGACCGGATCGTCTCGGGCCTCACCGAAGCCCTCGCGGAACGCAGGCGCGTCCTGCGTGCGAGTTGGCAGGGGCAGGACACCGATGCCCGGACGGAGGAGCTGCGCATAGCCCTGCAGCGTTACCGCGACATCAGCGAACAGCTGCTGAAGATCTGAGCGGCGCAGCCGCCGCTCGCCGGCCCGGTGCCACGTCTCCCGACGTGGCACCGGGCCGTCTCCCGTCCGTACGGTCCGGCACCGTCAGACGGAGACGACCAGGTCGTCGCGCAGCCGCTCGGCCACCGCCGGGGGAAGACGCAGCGCCTTGGCCAGATAGCCGTCGAGTCCGCCCCACCGCTCGTCCATCGCGTCCAGCGCCGCCTCGAGGTACCGGGGCCGCGCGTCGATGACGGCGGACGCGATGTCCGGGTCCCCGCCCTCGTCCAGAAAGCGCCGTACGGCGGGTCCGAAGGCGGCGCGCACCGCCCCGTTCACCGCGACGAACTCCGCGCGCACGACAGCACGCGACGCCCCCGCCATCATCAGCAGCAGCGCGGTGGCCCAGCCCGTCCTGTCCTTCCCTGTCGCGCAGTGGAACAGCAGCGGTCTCGCCCGCGGATCCGCGACGGTGTCGAGGAAGGCACGGTAGGCGGCGGCCGCACCCGGGGACAGGACCATCTTCCGGTAGGTCTGCGCGAACAGCGCCTCGGCCCTTCCGCCACCGAGCAGGCCGGCTGCTCCTTCCGGGTCGGTGAGCAGCGCCTTGAGCCGCGCCGGTGCAACCCCCGGGTTGTCGCCGAGTACGTCGGCGACGAAGAGCCTGGCACCCGCCGGAAGTCTGTCGGGCGCCCATCGGCGCTCCTCGGCGCTGCGCAGATCGACGACGGTGCGGATACCGAGGGCGGCCACCGCCATGTCGTGCTGCTGGAATTCGCTCAGCTGGCCCGAGCGGAGGAGGATTCCCTGCCGCAAGCGGCGGTGGTGCCCCAGGGCGATACCACCCAGATCGCGCAGGTTGACAACGGTGGAGGCGGGGACGGCCCGGGCGGTCTGCACGATGAACTGCCTCTTTCCCGACAGACTGCAGGTCGGAATCAACGTCGCACGGCGTACGAATATCGACAAAGGAAACGTGAGGTGTGGGGGCGCCGGCCGGGCGGGCGATCAGTCGGTGAGGATCCTCGTCTTCTGTTCCGAGAATTCCGTGTCGGTGAGTACGCCGCGCTGTTTCAGGTCGGCGAGCCTCTCGAGCAGCGTGATGACGTCGTCCCCGCCGTCCGCCGGAACCCGCTCGTGCGCCAGAAGCCGGCCACCCGCCTCCTGGACCGCCCGGGTGAGAGGTACCGACCAGAGGTCCTCCCAGACGATCAGCGCGGCAGAACCCTCCTCCGGCAGACGTCCGAGCGCATCGAGTCCGGCGATCTGCGGCAGCCCGGCCGGTGGGTCGTCCGGGGGATCGAACGGCACCAGCCCCTGGGGGTCCATCTCCCGCAGCCCGACGCGCTCGATGGCGCCTCCTGCCGCTCTGCGGACGAATGCCAGATCGAGGATGCGTACCGCGTCGGACACGACGGCGTCAGCCAGTACGGGCGCGATCGCGTCGGCGAAGTGTCCGACGGGAAAGGTGACGACGAGGTATTCCACGGGCCCCACGACCACGGTGCGTCCTTTCCCTGCGGTTCTGGATCGTTTCGGATCGGTTCTGGATCGACAGCAGCTTAACTTCGGGCAATCCGTTATGCACTGTGCGAACAAATGACAGAAGGGACACCTGTGGGTTCCGGGCCGGCGAGAGCCCACCGTCCGGTCAGGAATGAAGAAGCACATGCACCCGGCCACCCGTAGCGTGATCCCTGTCCGCGTACGGCCGACCGAGCGAATGATTTCGCCCCGGACGACACCGCCGGGCTGATGGACAACGACCGTTGCCGCAACCACGCGGCTCGCGTGACGGATGGAGACAGGACGAGCATGGCCACCAGTACGGACGCGCCGCACGTTGCCGACAGCCACGGCCTGATCCGCGTGCACGGCGCACGTGTGAACAATCTCAGGGATGTCAGCGTCGAGATCCCGAAGCGCCGGCTGACGGTGTTCACCGGCGTCTCCGGCTCGGGCAAGAGTTCGCTGGTGTTCAGCACCATCGCCGCGGAGTCCCAGCGGATGATCAACGAGACGTACAGCACCTTCGTCCAGGGCTTCATGCCGACGCCGGCGCGTCCCGAGGTCGACGTCCTCGACGGGCTGACCACCGCGATCACCGTCGACCAGCAGCGGATGGGTGCCGACCCCCGCTCCACCGTCGGCACCGCCACCGACGCCAACGCGATGCTGCGTATCCTCTTCAGCCGGCTCGGCACGCCGCACATCGGCCCACCCGGCGCCTACTCCTTCAACACCGCCTCGGTCCGGGCGAGCGGCGGGATCACCGTCGAACGCGGGACCGCCAAGACCAGGACCGTGAAGGCGACCTTCAACCGCACCGGTGGAATGTGCACACGCTGCGAGGGCCGGGGCTCGGTCTCCGACATCGACCTCACCCAGCTCTACGACGACACCAAGTCGCTCGCCGAGGGCGCGTTCACCATCCCTGGCTGGAAATCGGACAGTCAGTGGACCGTGCAGGTCTACGCCCAGTCGGGCTTCGTCGACCCGGACAAGCCGATCCGCAGGTACACCGGGAAGGAACTGCAGGCCTTCCTCTACGGGGAGCCGGTCAAGGTCAAGGTCAACGGCGTCAACCTCACCTACGAAGGGTTGATCCCCAAGATCCAGAAGTCGTTCCTGTCCAAGGACAAGGAGGCGCTGCAGCCGCACGTCCGAGCGTTCGTGGAACGTGCGGTCACCTTCACCACCTGCCCCGAGTGCGACGGCACCCGGCTCACCGAAGGCGCCCGGTCCTCGAAGATCAAGCGGATCAGTATCGCGGACGCCTGCGCGATGGAGATCCGTCATCTGGCCGAATGGGTCCGAGGCCTCGACGAGCCGTCGGTGGCGCCGCTGCTCGCGGCGCTGCAGCAGACCCTCGACTCGTTCTCGGAGATCGGTCTCGGCTATCTCTCGCTCGACCGGCCGGCGGGCACGCTCTCGGGCGGCGAGGCACAGCGCGTCAAGATGATCCGCCACCTCGGCTCCTCGCTCACCGACATCACCTACGTCTTCGACGAGCCCACCATCGGTCTGCACCCGCACGACATCCAGCGGATGAACAGCCTGCTGCTGCGGCTCCGTGACAAGGGCAACACGGTGCTCGTCGTGGAGCACAAGCCGGAGACGATCGTCATCGCCGACCACATCGTCGATCTCGGCCCCGGGGCCGGCAGTGCGGGCGGCACCGTCTGTTTCGAGGGCACCGTCGAAGGGCTGCGGGCAGGCGACACCGTCACCGGCCGCCATTTCGACGACCGGGCCACCGTCAAGGAATCGGTGCGCAAGCCCACCGGCGCGCTGGAGATCCGCGGAGCGTCGGCACACAACCTGCAGGACGTCGACGTCGACATCCCGCTCGGGGTCCTGACCGTCGTCACAGGTGTCGCGGGTTCCGGCAAGAGTTCACTCGTGCACGGGTCGATCCCGCCCGGTGAGAACGTGGTGTCGGTCGACCAGAGCCCGATCAAGGGCTCACGTCGTAGCAACCCGGCCACGTACACCGGGCTGCTCGACCCGATCCGTAAGGCGTTCGCCAAGGTCAACGGTGTGAAGCCGGCACTGTTCAGCGCGAATTCCGAGGGAGCCTGCCCCACGTGCAACGGTGCGGGCGTCATCTACACCGACCTGGGGATGATGGCCGGTGTCGCGACGACCTGTGAGGACTGCGAGGGGAAGCGGTTCGACACCTCGGTGCTCGAGTACCACTTGGGCGGGCGCGACATCAGCGAGGTGCTCGCGATGTCGGTGGCCGAGGCCGAGGAGTTCTTCGGCGCCGGCGAGGCGAGCACGCCTGCCGCGCACCGCATCCTCGGCCGGCTCGCCGACGTGGGGCTCGGCTACCTCAGCCTCGGCCAGCCGCTCACCACACTGTCCGGCGGCGAGCGGCAGCGCCTCAAGCTGGCCACCCACATGGCGGAGAAGGGCGGCGTCTACGTCCTCGACGAGCCGACCGCCGGCCTCCACCTCGCCGACGTCCAGCAGTTGCTCGGTCTGCTCGACGGGCTCGTCGACTCCGGCAAGTCGGTCGTCGTCGTCGAGCATCACCAGGCGGTCATGGCACATGCCGACTGGATCATCGACCTCGGTCCCGGCGCCGGTCACGACGGAGGCCAAATCGTCTTCGAAGGCACTCCGGCCGACCTCGTCGCCGACCGCTCCACCCTCACCGGCGAACACCTCGCGGCCTACGTAGGCGCCTGACCGAGGCGGAGCCCGGAGCCAACCTCCGCGCCCGGCGTCGGGCTTCGCCTCCGGCCGTGTTCCCAGGACAAGGCCGCTCTACCCATAAGATCCGGCACATTTCGGAGAGTGCAAGGTCACAGCCGGTAGCCCTGCTGCCCGTCAGAGTGCTGACCTAGCATCTGAGCATGACGGTCCTGCCTGCTGACGGGCTCCCTCCGGCCGCCGAGTTCCCCGACCCTTCCCACGACCAGTGGCAGACCCTTGTCGAAGGCGTACTGCGCAGGTCAGGTAAGGAAGTCACGGGTCCGGCCGCCGAGGAAGCACTGTCCACCGCGCTCGGGGACGGGCTCACAGTCCGCCCGCTGTACACCTCCATCGACGCATCGGCGGACCCCGGTCTGCCCGGCTTCGCGCCCTTCACCCGGGGCAGCAGGGCCACAGGGAACACCACGGACGGGTGGGACGTGCGCCAGCGCCACCAACTGGCCGATCCCGTGCGCCTGAACGAAGCCGTCCTCGGTGATCTGGAGAACGGCGTCACCTCGCTCTGGCTGGCCGTCGGCGGCCCGGGTGGGGTGCCGGTCTCCGGTCTGGCCCGTGCGCTGGAGGGTGTGCTTCTCGACCTGGCGCCCGTCGCTCTCGACGCGGGCACCGACCCCGGGCCCGCAGTCAGGGAGTTGCTCGGGCTCTACGAGGCCAGGGGTGTCTCCAAGGAGGCCGCACGGGGCAGCCTCGGGGTGGATCCACTCGGGCAGGCCGCGCGTACGGGCACGGAGCCGGATCTGAGCGGCGCCGTGCACTGGTCGCTGCTGTGCTCCCGCGAGTACCCGGGGCTGCGCGCGCTGGCCGTGGACGCCCTGCCGTACCACGAGGCGGGCGGTTCAACCGCCCAGGAGCTGGGGCTCTCACTGGCCACCGGTGTCGCCTACCTCCGGGCGCTGACGGCGTCGGGGCTTTCGGTCGAGGAGGCGTGCGCGCAGCTGGAGTTCCGGTACGCGGCGACGGCCGACCAGTTCCTGACGATCGCGAAGCTTCGTGCCGCCCGGCGGCTGTGGGCCCGGGTCGCCGAGGTCTGCGGAGCCCCGGACTCCGGGGCGCAGCGGCAGCACGCCGTGACCTCGTCGGTCATGATGACCCGCCGTGATCCCTGGGTGAACATGCTGCGGACGACGCTGGCCTGCCTGGGCGCGGGCGTCGGCGGAGCCGAGTCCGTCACCGTCCTGCCGTTCGATCACGTACTGGGCCTGCCGGACGCGTTCGCCCGGCGGATCGCCCGCAACACGTCGACCATCCTGATGGAGGAGTCGCATCTGGCCCGGGTGACGGACCCGGCGGGCGGTTCCTGGTACGTCGAGCGGCTGACGGATGAACTCGCCTCTGCCGCCTGGTCGTTCTTCCAGGAGATCGAAAAGGCCGGCGGTCAGGCCGCCGCCCTGCGCTCCGGCATGGTCCAGGAGCGGCTCGCGGCCACCTGGGCGGCCCGGAGCAAGGATCTGGCGCGGCGCAAGGAGCCGGTGACGGGTGTCAGCGAATTCCCGGCTCTGGACGAGCGGCCGGTGGAGCGGGAGCCCGCCCCCGCCGTACCGGGCGGCGGGCTGCCCAAGGTACGGCGCGACGAGGCGTTCGAGGCGCTGCGTGCCCGGTCGGACGCGCACCTCGCGGCCACGGGGAGCCGCCCGAAGGTGTTCATCGCCGCCCTCGGGCCGGCCTCGGTGCACACCGCACGGGCCTCCTTCGCGGCGAACCTCTTCCTGGCGGGGGGCGTCGAGCCCGTCCATCAGCCGGTCTCCGTGGACGCGTCGACCGCTGCCGAGGCCTTCCGCGCCAGCGGAGCGACGACCGCCTGCCTGTGCTCGACGGACACGCTCTACGCCGAGCAGGCCGACGCCGTCGCCTCGGCCCTCAGGGCCGCGGGCGCCGAGCGGATCATCCTCGCGGGGCGGCCGGACGAGTACGCCGGGGCGGACGTCCATGTGTTCGCCGGCTGCGACGTGGTCGCCGTCCTCTCCTCCGAACTCGACCGTATGGGAGTGGCGTGATGCAGACCCCCGAGACCCCCACAGGTACTGCCGGGGCCGTGCCGGACTTCTCCGACATCGCGCTGAACGGCGAGCCCTCCGCCGAGGTCACCGAGGACCGGTGGCACGCCGCCGTCAAGGAGTCGGCCGGCCGGTCCGAGGACGAACTGCTCTGGGAGACCCCGGAGGGCATCGAGGTCAAGCCGCTGTACACCGGGCGGGATCTTGAAGGCCTGGACTTCCTGGACACCTATCCGGGTATCGCACCGTATCTGCGCGGCCCGTACCCGACGATGTACGTCAATCAGCCCTGGACGATCCGTCAGTACGCCGGGTTCTCCACGGCCGAGGAGTCCAACGCCTTCTACCGGCGCAATCTGGCGGCCGGCCAGAAGGGTCTTTCCATCGCGTTCGACCTGCCCACCCACCGCGGCTACGACAGCGACCATCCCCGGGTGACGGGTGACGTCGGCATGGCGGGCGTGGCGATCGATTCGATCTACGACATGCGTCAGCTCTTCGACGGCATCCCGCTGGACAGGATGTCGGTGTCGATGACGATGAACGGCGCGGTGCTGCCCGTACTCGCCCTGTACATCGTCGCCGCGGAAGAACAGGGCGTGCCGCCGGAGAAGCTGGCCGGGACCATCCAGAACGACATCCTCAAGGAGTTCATGGTCCGCAACACCTACATCTATCCGCCCGGCCCCTCGATGCGGATCATCTCCGACATCTTCGCGTTCACCTCGCAGAAGATGCCGCGCTACAACTCGATCTCGATCTCCGGCTACCACATCCAGGAAGCCGGAGCGACGGCCGACCTGGAGCTGGCGTACACCCTGGCCGACGGGGTGGAGTACCTGAGGGCCGGGCAGGCGGCGGGCCTGGACGTGGACGCGTTCGCCCCGCGCCTCTCGTTCTTCTGGGCGATCGGCATGAACTTCTTCATGGAGATCGCGAAGCTGCGCGCGGCGCGGCTGCTGTGGGCGAAGCTGGTCAAGGAGTTCGGGCCGAAGAACGCCAAGTCGCTTTCGCTGCGCACCCATTCGCAGACGTCCGGCTGGTCCCTGACCGCGCAGGACGTGTTCAACAACGTGACGCGCACCTGCGTCGAGGCGATGGCCGCGACCCAGGGCCACACCCAGTCGCTGCACACCAACGCGCTCGACGAGGCGCTCGCGCTCCCGACGGACTTCTCGGCGCGGATCGCCCGCAACACCCAATTGCTGCTGCAGCAGGAGTCCGGCACCTGCCGGGTCATCGACCCGTGGGGCGGCAGCGCGTACGTGGAGAAGCTGACGCACGACCTCGCGGCGCGGGCCTGGCAGCACATCGAGGAGGTCGAGGCCGCCGGCGGCATGGCCAAGGCCATCGACGCGGGCATCCCGAAGCTCCGCATCGAGGAGGCCGCGGCCCGGACGCAGGCGCGGATCGACTCCGGGCGCCAGCCCGTCGTCGGCGTGAACAAGTACCGTGTCGAGACCGACGAGAAGATCGACGTCCGATCGGTCGACAACTCCTCGGTGCGCGCCCAGCAGATCGAGAAGCTGCGCCGGCTCCGCGCCGAGCGCGACGAGGCGGCCTGTCAGGAGGCGCTGCGCGCCCTGACCGCCGCCGCGGAGCGCGACCCGGGGCCGGGGCTCGAGGGCAATCTGCTGGCACTGGCCGTGGCCGCCGCCCGGGCGATGGCCACGGTCGGGGAGATCTCGGACGCGCTGGAGAAGGTGTACGGCCGGCACGCGGGCCAGATCCGTACGATCTCCGGCGTGTACCGCAAAGAGGCAGGAGAGTCCCCGTCCGTGGACCGCACCCGCAGTCTGGTCGACGACTTCGAGGAGGCGGAGGGGCGGCGTCCGCGCATTCTCGTCGCCAAGATGGGCCAGGACGGACATGACCGCGGCCAGAAGGTGATCGCCACCGCCTTCGCCGACCTGGGCTTCGACGTCGACGTCGGCCCCCTTTTCCAGACGCCGGGCGAGGTCGCCCGGCAGGCGGTCGAGGCGGACGTGCACATCGTGGGCGTCTCGTCGCTCGCCGCCGGTCACCTCACGCTCGTACCCGCGCTGCGCGAGGAGCTGGCCGCCGAGGGCCGGGAGGACATCATGATCGTGGTGGGCGGGGTGATCCCGCCGCAGGACATCGACGCACTCCACGAGGCGGGTGCCGCTGCGGTGTTCCCGCCCGGCACGGTGATCCCCGACGCCGCCCACGACCTGGTCGCACGGCTCGGCGCCGCGCTCGGCCACGAGCTGTGAGCCGCCGGCGGTGACGGTGACTACGCACATCGACATCGACGCCTACGCCAAGGGTGTGCTCGAGGGGAAGCGGGCGTTCGTCGCGCGCGCGATCACGCTCGTGGAGTCGACGCGTCCCGACCACCGGGTGCTCGCCCAACGGTTGCTGAGCGAGCTGCTGCCCCATGCCGGGCAGGCCAGGCGCATCGGGATCAGCGGGGTGCCGGGCGTGGGGAAGTCCACGTTCATCGACGCGCTCGGCACCCTGCTGACGGGGCTCGGCCACCGGGTCGCGGTGCTGGCCGTGGACCCCTCGTCCAGCCGCACGGGCGGCTCCATCCTGGGTGACAAGACCCGCATGGAACGGCTGGCGGTGGATCCCAGGGCGTTCGTACGTCCCTCCCCCACGGCCGGGACGCTCGGCGGGGTGGCCAAGGCGACCCGCGAGTCCATGGTGGTGATGGAGGCGGCGGGCTACGACGTGGTGCTGGTGGAGACGGTCGGGGTCGGGCAGTCGGAGACGGCGGTCGCCGGCATGGTCGACACCTTCCTCCTGCTCACCCTGGCCCGTACCGGCGATCAGCTGCAGGGCATCAAGAAGGGTGTTCTGGAGCTGGCCGACGCCATCGCGGTCAACAAGGCCGACGGCCCGCACGAACGCGATGCCCGTTCCGCGGCGCGTGAGCTGGCGGGCGCACTGCGGCTGATGCACCCCGTGGACGCGGCCTGGACTCCTCCTGTGCTGACGTGCAGCGCCAGGGAGTCGACCGGGCTGGACGCTCTGTGGGAGCGGCTGGAGCAGCACCGTACGCTCCTGGAGTCCACCGGTCGCCTGGCCGCCAAGCGCCGTGAGCAGCAGGTGGACTGGACCTGGGCGATGGTCCGCGACGAGCTGCTGGACAGCCTGCGCGGCCATCCGGCGGTGCGCTCGCTCACCCCGAAGCTCGAACAGCAGGTTCGTGAAGGCGGGGTGACGGCCACGCTGGCCGCCGAGCAGATCCTGCGGGCGTTCCGCGGGGACGGCTGAGGGCGGGCGGCCCGGGACCGGGCACGCCCGCCCGGCCGCTCAGCCCGTGGCGCCCAGTGCGTCGGAGACCAGGGCACGGGCCTCGTCCTGCACCCTGGCCAGGTGTCCGGCGCCCTGGAAGCTCTCCGCGTACACCTTGTAGACGTCCTCCGTCCCGGAGGGCCGGGCCGCGAACCACGCGCTGTCGGTGCAGACCTTCAGCCCGCCGATGGCGGCCCCGTTGCCGGGTGCCTCGGTGAGCACGGCGGTGATCGGCTCACCCGCCAGCGTGTCCGCGGTCACCTGCTCCGGGGACAGCCTGGCCAGCACCGCCTTCTGTTCGCGGGTGGCCGGTGCGTCGATCCGGGCGTAGGCCGGATCACCGAACCGGGCGGTGAGTTCGCCGTAGTGCTGGGAGGGGGTGGAGCCGGTGACGGCCGTGATCTCCGAGGCGAGGAGGGCGAGCAGGATGCCGTCCTTGTCCGTGGTCCACACCCGGCCGTCGCGGCGCAGGAAGGACGCTCCGGCGGACTCCTCGCCACCGAATCCCAGGGTGCCGCCGAACAGCCCGTCGACGAACCACTTGAAGCCGACCGGGACCTCCACCAGCTGACGCCCGAGGTCCGCGGCGACCCGGTCGATCATGGAGGAGGAGACCAGGGTCTTGCCGATGCCGGTGCCGGCCGGCCAGCCCTCGCGGTGGGAGCAGAGGTAGCGGATCGCCACGGCCAGGTAGTGGTTGGGGTTCATCAGCCCGCCGTCGGGTGTGACGATGCCGTGCCGGTCCGCGTCGGCGTCGTTGCCGGTGGCGATGGCGTAGGCGTCGCGCCGCTCGATCAACGAGGCCATGGCGTGCGGTGAGGAGCAGTCCATCCGGATCTTTCCGTCCCAGTCCAGCGTCATGAAACGCCAGGTGGGGTCGGCGAGCGGATTGACCACCGTGAGGTCGAGCCGGTGACGCTCGGCGATCCGCCCCCAGTACGCGACCGAGGCGCCACCCAGGGGGTCGGCGCCGATGCGGATCCCGGCATCACGGACGGCGTCCAGGTCGAGGACGGCCGGGAGGTCATCGACGTAGGCGGTCAGGAAGTCGTGCCTCCCCGTGGTGCCGGCGGCCAGCGCCCGGGCGTAGGGGATCCGTCGTACCTCCTTCAGACCGCCCTCGATCAGGGCGTTGGCCCGGTCCTGGATCCAGGAGGTGGCATCCGAGCCGGCCGGCCCGCCGTGCGGCGGGTTGTACTTGAACCCGCCGTCGGCAGGCGGGTTGTGCGAGGGCGTGACGACGATGCCGTCGGCGAGGCCGCCCGTACGGTCCCGGTTGTACGTCAGGATCGCGTGCGAGACGGCCGGGGTGGGGGTGTAGCCGTCGTCGCTGTCGATCAGGACGGTGGCGCCGTTGGCGGCCAGTACCTCCACGGCCGTGACCCGCGCGGGTTCGGACAGTGCGTGGGTGTCCGCGCCGAGGAACAGCGGCCCGTCGGTGCCCTGCCGCTGCCGGTAGTCACAGATGGCCTGGGTGGTGGCGGCGATGTGGTCCTCGTTGAACGCCGCCGCGCGTGCCGATCCGCGATGGCCCGACGTACCGAACGCCACACGCTGGCCGGGCTCGGCCGGATCCGGGTGGACCGTGTAGTAGGCCGTCACCAGCCGTGCCACGTCCACCAGGTCTCCGGGCTGCGCCGGCTGACCGGCCCGTTCGTGAACCATCGCTTCTCCTCTGTCCCATCGGCCGTTCGCGGATCGCCACGCGGCGGACGATCACCACGAGTTGTACCCGATACTGCCTCTTCGGCCGCACTCGCGGGTAGGTGGCCGGACCAGCGGTACATCCGGGGCGCGGCGGGTCCCGGGGCCTGTTCCGCCGCGGGTGGCCGGTCCAGGCGGAAGGGGCGCCGGAAGACGGCGGGAGCACGGAATGCTGCCCGAACGGCCGGTCACAAGCCGACGGAAAGCCGGCAGCAGTAATCGCGGCACTCAACTCGGCGCGTCGTCGCGGCGCTTTGTTCGCAGGCGTATCCAGGGCCGGAAATGACCCTCCTGCATGCGAGCGGTGGAGTGCGGCACCGTCATCATGCGGCACAGAATGGCGCAATGGCGGTCACAGTCACCTGACACGCCGCAGGTCCGGGAGCCGGCTGCCGCCCACCCGGCCGAGAACGAACCAAATGGGGACATGTGCGCGAGTCCTGCGTGTTTTCCCCCGCACGTTCTGCCACAGTGCATTTCGGTTTTATCCACTTGTTATCCGCCGCCATATTCCTTACCGCCGGTGTTTACGCGAACCGGCTCTTCGGGGGCACGTGAAAGAGAGCCGTGCGTGCTGCAGATGAGTTGCACCGACGAACGTCGACTGACGGTCCTTCACCTGGTCCAGCCGGTGGACGGAGGAGTCGCACGCGTCGTTACCGACCTCGTCACGGCGCAGGTCCGGGCGGGACTCCGGCCCGTCGTGGCCTGCCCGCCCGGCGGACCACTGGCGGCCGGGGTGTCGGCAGCCGGGGCACGGGTGTGCGCCTGGCCGGCGGAACGCGCCCCCGGCCCCCGGCTCGGCCGGGAGGTCCTCACGGCGAACCGTCTGATCCACGCGTGCGCTCCCGATGTGATCCATGCCCACAGCGCCAAGGCGGGGCTCGCCGGCCGCCTGGCCGTGCGCGGCCGGGTTCCGACGGTGTTCCAGCCGCACGCATGGTCGTTCGAGGCACTGGAGGGCAGGGCCGCCGGACTGGCCAGGGCGTGGGAGCGGTTCGGAGCGCGGTGGAGCGACCGCATCGTCTGCGTCAGCGAGTCCGAGCGCCGGGCCGGGCAGCGCGCGGGCATCACTGCGGCCTGGTCGGTGATCCACAACGGCATCGACCTCGGCCGCTTCCGGCCCGCCCGCGAGGGGGTGGCCGCGTCCGCGCGTGCCTCGCTGGCGCTGCCCAGGGGAATCCCGGCCGGCACACCACTCGTGGTGTGCGTCGGACGTCTGAGCCGGCAGAAGGGCCAGGACGTGCTGCTGCGGGCCTGGCACACGGCAGCGGTGGGCGGTGCGCGGCTGGTCCTGGTCGGCGACGGGCCGTACGAGGACGAGCTGCGGCGCGCCGCGCCCCCCGGTGTGCTGTTCACAGGGGCCAGCACGGATGTGCGGCCGTGGATCCACGCGGCGGAACTCCTGGTGCTCCCTTCGCGCTGGGAGGGGATGGCGCTGGCCCCCCTCGAAGCCATGGCCTGCGGCACGCCCGTCCTGCTGACCGACGTCAACGGGGCCAGGGAGAGCCTGCCGCCCGGTCATCTGCCCCACTGCCTGGTGCCGCCCGAGGACCCCACGGCCCTCGCGGCGGCGCTGACCACTCTGCTGAGTGACCCTGGGCTGCGGGCGGAGCTGGGCCGCACGGCTCAGCTCCGCACCCGGTCGGTCTTCGACGTGACGAAGACCGCCGGAGCGGTCCTCCGCCTCTACGAGGAACTTGTCGGCCAGTCCCGCCCCACGACGAGGAAGCGCACCGAGCGATGACGACGGAGAGTGCACCCGCCCCCCGAGCCGTGCAGGCGACTGCCGTACGGCATGCGGCTTCCGCGATCCGTCCGCCGCGCGGCGGACAGGGCGGTGCTCCGGCCCCGCGGGCCGCCCGAAGCCTCAGGCACCGGCGGGCGCCGGCGATGCTCGTGACCTTCGACCTGCTCGCGCTCGGTCTGACCGTGGCCCTGGTCGCCCCCGCGCCGTGGCCACCGGTCGCCGTACTCCTGCAGGCCGCCGTCCAGCTCCTCCTGCACGCCTACCGGGGCCTCTACCGCACCAGGCTGTCCCCGTCCGCGCTGGCGGAACTGCCCGCGCTGGCCGGGCTGGCCGTGGTCCAGTGGTACGTGGTGGCCGAGGCGGTGGCCGCCCATGACCCGCTCCGCGTTACCGGATGGGTGGCGCTGGGCTGCGCGGCGGCCGTGCAGACCGTGCTGTGCTTCGGGGCACGCGCCCTCGTCCACCGCTCCTGGCTGTGGACGACCGCGCGCCATCCGCAGTCCACCCTGGTGGTCGGCGACGGTCCGGTCGCCGACCGGGTCGTCGCCGTCCTGCAGGAGCACCCGCGGTACGGGATGCGGCCGGTAGGACGGGTGGTGGGCGCGGACGCGGATACGGATGCGGAGAAGGCCGCGGGCCCGCCGACGGGCGACGCTCCGCTGCCGGTCCTCGCGTCGGTGCAGGACGCCGGCCGGGCTGTCGTGCAGAACGCCGTACGGCACGCCGTCTTCACAGCACCGCCCGAGGCCTCGCCCGAGGGGGCGGAACTCTTCTCCCTGTTCGCGCGCCACGGCTGCCGGGTGTGGCTGATCACCGATCAGCGAGCGGTCACGCGGGTCCGGATCGCGCCCCTGCCGGACCATGTGTGGGGCTTCGCGGCACATCCGCTGCACGCCGGACCGACGCGTCCGGTGGCCGGCCGGGCGAAGCGGGCCATGGACACCGTGCTGGCATCGGCCGTCCTGGTCGCGGCCTCCCCGGTGATGGCCGCCTGCGCACTGGCCGTACGCGTGTGCGACGGCCCGGGGGTCCTCTTCCGACAGGAGCGGATCGGTGCGCACGAACGGCCGTTCGTCCTGCTGAAGTTCCGCACCCTGCGCCCGGCGGACGCACACGAGTCGGCCACCCGGTGGAACGTGGCGGCGGACCGGCGCATGAGCCGTGTCGGCAGGCTGCTGCGCCGGACGTCGCTCGATGAGCTGCCGCAGCTGTGGAACGTCGTACGCGGCGACATGAGCCTGGTCGGTCCGCGCCCCGAACGTCCCTACTTCGTGCAGCAGTTCAGCCGCACGTACCCCGGTTACCAGGCCCGGCACCGGATGCCCGTCGGCATCACCGGGCTCGCCCAGGTCCACGGCCTGCGCGGCGACACCTCGATCGAGGACCGGGCCCGGTTCGACAACCACTACATCGAGACATGGTCGCTGTGGCAGGACATGTGCGTGCTGGCGCGCACGGCCGGCTCGGTGTTCCGGCTCGGAGGCAGCTGAACCGTGACACTCACCGTCACTGCGGCGCCCGCACCGCCGTCCGCCCCTGAGAAGGCGTCCCCGCCCGGGTGGCGCCGCCGATGGCCGCTGCTGCCGCTGATCGCGACCGTCCTGCTCGTCGGCGTACCGTCCGACGGCACGGGCGCCGGGGCCGTGTCCGGCGTACCGGTGGCCGATCTCCTGTCCGGTGTGGCCGTCCTCGTGTGCGTGGGCCGCCTGTTGTTCCTGCGGCGGCGCCCGCTCACGCCGACCGCGGCGGTCGTGCTGGGGCTGCCGGCCGTGGCGCTCGCCCTGGCGACGGTCGCCGCCACGGACCCGGCGGCGGCGCTGCCGGGGTTCGTACGGTACCTGCAGATCTTCGTCCTGGTGCCGGCCGCGGTCCTTCTGCTGGTCAAGGACGCCTGGGGGTTCCGGGCCGTCACCGGCGCGCTCGTCCTGCTCGCGGCCGTCCAGGGAGTGACGGGGGTCCACCAGTACGTCACCGGCTCCGGCGCCTCCTACATGGGCCAGGACATCCGCGCGGTCGGCACTTTCGGCCCCGGTGACGTGATGGGCATGGCAACGGTCGTCGGCTACGGTCTGGTCGCGGCCACCGCGTACGCGCTCCGCGCCCCCGCCGGTGCGCCTCGCCGGCTGAAGCTGTGGGCACTCCTGACCGCCGCCCTGCTGGTCGTCCCGCTCACGCTGTCGTTCAGCCGGGGGGCGTGGATCGCGACGGCGGCGGGAGCCCTCGCGGCGATCGCGCTGACCGGGCTCCGGCAGGCCGTTCGCGCTCTGGCGGTGGTGGGTGCGGCCGGAGTCGTCCTGGTCGGCGGTTTCGGTGTCGGATCGGAGATGATCTCGCAGCGGCTCACCAGCATCACCGAGGTGACCAGCGCGCCCGACCGGTCGGTCAACGACCGCTACACCATGTGGGCCGCCGCGGCGGGCATGTGGCGCGAGCGGCCCGCGACCGGCGTCGGGCTGAAGGGCTTCCCGGCGCACCGGGACGGGCATGCCTCGATCGGGCTCTCCGCGGGCAGTGACACGGCGGGGGCCGGACAGGAGTTCCGCAGGCAACCGCTGCTCTCCCCCCACAACATGTATTTGCTGATCCTCAGCGAGCAGGGGCTCATCGGCCTCACCGCGCTGGTGGGTTCCTGGGCGGCGCTCCTGGTGGGCGGGGTGCGCAGGCTGGTGCTCGCACGGGCCCGGGGAGCCGCGACCGTCGACTGCGGTCTCGCCGCCGTCGGGCTGATGACCTGGCAGACGGTCGACTTCCTGTACGCGGACATCGGCGGCCCCTCCACCGTCCTGACCGGGATCGTGCTCGGCCTCGCCGCGTGGTGGGCGCTCGCGGAGCCGGAGAGGACGACCGTCGCGTGAACGGGACAGCCACGGATCCGGCCGCGGACGCGCCGGTCGCCGGGACTTCCGCGTCCGACGCACCGGTACGGCCCGGGCGCTTCCTGGCGCGGGCGGCGGCCGGCGCCGGGGGGCTGACCGTGATCGCCGCCCTGCTCGGACTCGTACGGGACCAGGCCATCGCCCGGTTCTTCGGCGCGAGTCATGCCAGCGACGCCTTCCTGATCGCCTGGACGGTGCCGGAGATGGCGGCCACGCTGCTGATCGAGGACGGCATGGCGCTGCTGCTCGTACCCGCGTTCAGCCTGGCACTGACCCGCCGCGCCGCCGGCGGTCACGCGCGTGATCCGGTCCGCACCCTGGTGGCGGACACCCTTCCCCGGCTGTGCGCCGCACTGGCCTGTGCGGGCGGGCTGCTGGTATGGGGCGCGCCCTGGGCCGTCGGCATCCTGGCGCCCGGGCTGGACGATCCCCGGCTCGCGGTCGACTGCACACGTCTGACGGCCGTCACGGTGCTCACCTTCGGCATCACGGGGTACTTCAGCGCGGCGTCGCGGGCGCACGGCCGGTTCCTCGCACCGGCCGGGGTCTACATCGCGTACAACATCGGCATCATCGGCATGACCCTGGCACTGCACTCGGCCTGGGGTGTGCGCGCCGCTGCCGCCGGGGTGGCCGTCGGCAGTCTGCTGATGGTCCTCACCCTGCTCCCGACGTGTCTACGGCTGATGCCGGCGCGGGGCGGGAAGCGGGCGCCACGGGAACGGGGCCCCGCCCTCCTCGGCGCGACGGTGCTGGCGCCCGTCGTCCTGTTCGTGGTGGGGCGTCAGTCGCAGGTCTTCGTCGAGCGGTTCCTCGCCTCGTCGCTGCCGGAGGGGGCGATCTCCCACCTCAACTACGCGCAGAAGGTCGCGCAGCTGCCGATGGTGCTGTCCATGATGATCTGCACGGTGACCTTTCCCGTCGTCGCCCAGGCCATGGCGGCCGGGGACCGGGAGGGCGCCCGGCGGCGGGTCGAGCGGGATCTCGCCCTGGCCGGGACCGTGGTGCTGCTGGGCACGGCGACGGTGCTCGGCTGCGCGCCCCACATCATCGCAGTCCTCTTCCAGCGCGGGGCCTTCGACGCCGCGGACACCGCCGCCACGGCCGGTGTCATGCGGGTCTACGCGCTCGGGCTGCTCGGCCACACGCTGGTCGGCGCCCTGTGCAGGCCGTTCTTCTCCGCCGGCCGGCCCACCTGGTACCCACTCGGCGCGATGGGCGCCGGACTGCTGGTCACCACCGTCGCCGGACTGCTCCTGACCGGGCCGTTCGGTGTCAACGGCATCGCGGCCGCCAATGCCGTCGGCATCAGCACGGCCGCCCTGCTGATGCTCCTGGGGCTGGGCTCGCGGGCGGTCGCCGTACGGGCCGGGGCGGTCGCTCTCTCCCTCGCCCGTCCGGCGGCCGCCGCGGCGGTCGCCGCGGTCGCGGGCCGGCTGGCCACGGCCCTGGTGACCGGGCCCGTGACGGGTCTGGTGGCCGGCTGCCTTCTCGTACCCACGGCGTTCCTTCTCACCGGGCTCGCGCTCAGAGCCCCCGAAGCCGTGCATCTGCTGGCACTCATCCGACAGAGGATTCCCCATGGCCGCTGACACCTCGACACCCCGCGTCCGTACGCTCCCCCTCCGGTCCCGGCCGTGGATCCTGACCTATCACTCGGTGAGCGATCCCACGGACGATCCGTACGGCATCACCGTCTCCGCCGACCGCCTGGACGAGCAGCTGACCTGGCTGGGGCGCCGCGGACTGCGCGGCGTGGGGGTGGCGGCGCTGCTGCGCGCGCGGGCCTCCGGAAAGCGAGACCTGGTCGGGCTCACCTTCGACGACGGGTACGCCGACTTCCTCGACGAGGCCCTCCCGGTGCTGCTCGCTCACGGCTGCACGGCGACGGTGTTCGTCCTGCCCGGCCGGCCCGGCGGCTCCAACGACTGGGATCCGCTCGGTCCGCGAAGACCGCTGCTGACCGAGGAGGGCGTCCGAACCGTCGCCGCGGCCGGAATGGAAGTCGGCTCGCACGGGATGCTCCACCGGGACCTCACGGCGCTGTCCGACGAGGAGCTGCGCCAGGAGACACACGGCAGCCGGGACGCGCTGCGTCGTCTCCTCCGGCGGACGCCGTCCGGTTTCTGCTACCCGTACGGGACGGCCGACCGGCGGGTGGTCGAGTCCGTACGGCAGGCGGGATACGCCTACGGGTGCGCCCTGGTCCCCGGTCCGCTCCCGGGGCCGCTCGCCCTTCCCCGCACGCATGTCAGCCACGCCGACCGGGGTGCCCGCCTGCGGGCCAAGGAGGTGCGGCACCGGCTGCGGCACCGCTCCGCCGGCACCACGCGGCCGGGTGACGCCGGGTGAAGGCGCTGCACGTCATCACCGGCCTCGGCGTCGGCGGGGCCGAGCAGCAACTGCGTCTGCTGCTGCGCCACCTGCCGGTCCCCTGCGACGTCGTGACCCTCACCAACCCGGGAGCGGTCGCGGAGGGGCTGCGCGCCGACGGCGTCCAGGTCCGGGATCTGGGCATGCGGAGCAACCGGGACCTCGCCGCAGTGCCCCGGCTGGCCCGCCTCATCCGCCGAGGCGCGTACGACCTCGTGCACACACACCTCTACCGGGCCTGTGTCTACGGCCGGATCGCGGCACGTCTCGCCGGGACCACCGTGGTGTCGACGGAGCATTCGCTGGGGCGTGCGGAGATCGAGGGACGGCCGCTCACCCGCGGCACCCGGGAGCTCTATCTGCGCACCGAGCGGCTCGGGGCCGCGACGGTCGCCGTCTCCGACACCGTCGCGGGCAGGCTGCGCGAGTGGGGCGTACCGGCTGCCCGCATCCATACCGTCCCCAACGGGATCGATGTGACGGCCTTCCGCTTCGACGGCGCGCGACGTCGCGCCACCCGGGCCCTGTTGGGCCTGCCCGACAGCGCCTTCGTCGTGGGGGGCGTGGGCAGGCTGGTCCCCGGCAAACGCTTCGACCTGCTGATCCGCGCCGTCGCCGCCCTCCCCGGAGCGTGGCTCGTCCTGGCCGGGGACGGGCCGGAAGCCGGACCGCTGCGCGCGCTCACCGCCCGGCTCGGTGCGACCGGCCGGGTGAGGTTCCTCGGCGAGTGCGGCACCACGGGCGCCGCTCCCGGCATCCCCGCGGTGCTCAGCGCCGTCGACACGTTCGTCTCGGCGTCCCGAGAGGAGTCCTTCGGTCTCGCCGTCGTCGAGGCCCTGGCCGCGGGGCTGCCCGTGCTGCACGCGGCCTGTCCCGCCATCGAGGACCTTCCGGGCGCCCGGGTGCCGGGCGCCACCCGCCTCGGATCCGCGTCCGGCGCGACCGATGCCACGCGTGAGCTGACGGCCGCGCTGCGGCGCCACATGGAGAGCGGTGTCCGTCGGCTGCCGGCACCCACCGCCGTGGAGCACTACGACATCAGGCTCAGCAGCCGGCGCCTCATGGACGTCTACGCACAGGCCGTCGGCATCCCCGCTGTTCCCCCGACCGAGAGAGCGAAGCCATGACCGAATCGTCCGAGCAGCAGTCTGCCGTCCCCGGGTGGTGGCGCAGGCGCCGCCCCGCATTCGCAGGGCCCGGTTGGTGGCCCCTGCCCGCAGGCGTCCTGCTCGGAGCCGCCTGCGGATTCTCGTACGGAATGCTCGCCCAGCCCGAGTACGCGGCGACCAGCTACGCGATGGTCACCGCGGGCAAGGGCGTCGACCCTGCCTCCGCCCTGGGGTACGCGCAGTCGTACGGCCGTCTCGCCACCAGCGACGCCACGCTCACCTACGCCAGGGGAGCGGCGGGGGAGCCCGTGCGCGAGCTGCGTACGCACGTGCGGTCCGAGACCTCCCCCGACTCGCCGATGATCGCGGTCATCGGCACCTCGGCCGACCGGGACCGGGCCGCGGACATCGCCAACGCGGTGACCGAGGCGGTGGTCGTGAGCAGCGGGCACGTCGCCAAGGACACCGGCGTGAAGCTGATCACCTTCTCGCACGCCGTACCGCCCGTGGACCCCGTCGCCCCCTCCGCGCCGCTCGGCACAGCCGTGGGCGCCTCCGCGGGCGGTCTGGTCGGCGGACTCGTCCTGCTCGTCCGGCCCCGCCCCGGACGCCGGGACGTCACCGCCCAGGTACCGGCCCCCGCCCAGGGCGGCGCCGCCGACGAACGGGAGCTCGTACGTTGAACACCGACCTCTCCGGGCGGCTCACCGTCACCCTCTGCCGGGATCTGGCGGACTTCGCGGACCTCGCCGCGCCATGGGACGCGCTGCACCGCCGCTGCCCCACCGCCACGCCGTTCCAGAGCCACGCCTGGCTCCACTCGTGGTGGCTCTCCTACGGGACCCCCGGCCGGCTCAGGGTCGTCCTGGCGCGCCGGGGCGGACGTCTGATCGGGGCGGCGCCGCTGATGCTCGTGCACCGCCCGATGCCTCTGCTGGTGCCGATGGGGGGAGCCATCTCCGACTTCTCCGACATCCTGGTGGACGGCGAGGACACCGGTGCGGCAGTCACCGCACTGGAGCGCGGGCTCCACCGGGCGGCCGCGCACACGGTCGTGGATCTGCGGGAGGTACGGCCCGAGGCCTCGGCGCACCTGCTGTTCGAGGCATGGTCCGGCGCCCGGAGCAGCCGCACGGACTCGACCTGCATGGAACTGCCGGCCGAGCCGATCGATGTTCTCATCGGACGGATGACCCGTTCGCGCGCCCAGCGGGCCAGGGCCAAGCTGCGCCGGATCGACGCGTTGGGCATCGAGTGCCGCACGGCGCCCGTCCACGGGGTGGCGGGCGCGATCGGCACCCTGCTGCGGCTGCACGAACTCCAATGGCTCGACAGGGGTGTCACTCCTGAGCACCTGAGGCCCCGTTTCTGCGCGCACCTGGTGCGCTCCACCCGACGGATGGTGCGCGACGGCGAGGCGTCGGTCAGGGAGTTCCTGCTCGACGGTGAGGTGGTGGCCGCCGATCTGTCGTACCGGTCCGCGCAGCTGACGGGAGGTTACCTCTACGGCGCCGACCCCCGGCTCAGGGAGCGGAAGGTGGACGTCTCCTCGATGCTGCTGCGCGAGCTCGCGCGGGAGTCCGCGAGCCTGGACCGCGGTGTACTGAGTCTGCTGCGCGGCTCGGAGCAGTACAAGAATCACTGGGGCCCCGTGCCGGTCGTCAATCAGCGCCTGCTGCTGGCCCGCTCCTCGCTCGAGCCGCTGCTGCGGCTGCGCGAGACCCAGGTGAGCGCGCGGGAGCGTGCGGCGGAAACGGTGCGGTCCCGTTTTCCCGCGGCGCGGGGGTGGCGTGGCCTGTTGAAAGAGCTTCCGTCGGCGGGGCTCGCGGCGATCAGCCGAAGTTGAGCGGAGATGATGAGTTTTGAGCCGGTCCGTTACCGTCTGGCGAGTTTCGCGTTGTCAGGGCATACCGGCCGCACGCACGGCAGCCGGTCTCGAACCTCACAAGGAGAACAGATGTCGCGTATCTCGAAGGTGGCCGCCGTCATGGCAGGTACCGGTGCCCTGATGGCCGGCGGTGCCGGCATGGCCACCGCCGACGCCGGTGCGGAGGCCGTCGCGGCCCACTCCCCCGGTGTCCTTTCGGGCAACGTCGTGCAGGTGCCCGTCCACATCCCGGTCAACGTGTGCGGCAACACGGTGAACGTGATCGCCCTGCTGAACCCCGCGTTCGGCAACACCTGCGAGAACGTGTCGGACAAGGACAAGGGCGCGTACGACCAGGGTCACTGATCCACTCCGAGGAAGCCTCCGGGCCTCCCCTCTCCGCTTCCGGGCGGCGGGGGGAGGCCCGGCCCCGTTCAGGGGCCCGGCCGGTGCTGCTCAGACGTACCGGTAGAGCCGGGAGTGGTCCATGAGCTGTGAGGGCGCCACGTCCCACGGGGGCATCGGCTGATCGAACGCGAAGATCCGGTCCCGCTGCGGGTCGTCGGCGGGGAGTGTGCGGGCGGGCAGGTAGCCGGAGCGGGGATGCGCCTTCTGCCAGCGGGTCCAGAGCAGGTCGATGAAGGCGTGGTGCAGCCAGAAGACCGGGTCGTCGGGTGACGCGGCGCCCGCCATGGACCCGCCGATCCAGCGGTGCACGCTGTTGTGGTTGGTCACACCTCGCCTCCCCGTGATGCCCCAGCCCTCGATCCTGTTCCGGAAGCCGGTGGTGCTGACACTGTTCCAGGGCGCGGCGTCGTACAGCGGATCGCTCAGCGCCTGGTCCACATCCGCCGTGCCGGGCAGAGTGACGGGCGCGGAGGGCCGGCCGAAGTTGCGCCGCAGGAAGGGGTCGTCGGTGACGCCGGTGCGGATGCGCCAGTTCCCCTGCCGGTAGGCGAAGGCCCCCGTCATGACCTGCCGGTCACCCGGCCTGCCGTTGCCGCCGAGGAAGTCCTCCGCCCAGAGGGAGGCGCTCGGCGTGTCGTCCCGCGTCCAGTCCCAGTACGGGATCGACACCTGGGGATCGACGGCCCGCAACGCCTCCTCGAATTCCAGCAGATACCTGCGGTGCCAAGGGAAGAACGACGGGGCCATGTGGGCGGGCCGCGGCTTGCTCTCGGCGTCGGTGACGTAGTACTGCCGGTGCAGGGTGACGAAGTCGTCGTAGCGCCCCGAGCGTTTGAGCTCCAGGATCGCGTCGACCAGGCGTTTCTTCTCGGTGCTCGTGAGGTCTCGCTGGTTCTTGCGGCTGTACACCCGTGCTCGTCCTTTCGGCTCAGATGGTGTGCGGGGAGGCTGCTGACAACTGGGCGGTGCCGAGCTCGTCGACCGCCGCGCGCGCCGCCTCGAGGAGCGTCGGGAACGACTCGTAGTGGTTGACGGTGCTGAGATAACTCCCGTCGGCGCGCCTCATCACGTGCAGCGCCCTCCCGTCGACGCGGACGTCGGCACCGGGCGCCGCCGCCGCGGCTCCGGCCTCGGCGGTGTACGGCTGCGCCCCGGCCGCCACGACGACTGCTCCGGTGCCCCGGATCTCGCGGCCCTTGTACAGCTCGGAGAACCGTTCGGGTCCCACGGCGTCGCGATCCTGTCCCCGGTCTCCGGATTCCGGGCCTTCGAGGAGGACCGGCGCGAGTGCACCGCCGGTGCCGGCGATCATGGCCGCGGTGAAGACGGTGCGGAGCACCGCGCGGCGGGCCGGCCGCAGGGCCCCGACCGGCTCCGTGTGCGTGCCGGTGGTCGGTTTCATGATGGTGTACCTCCCTCTTGTCCGCTTGTGCGAGGTCTCTCGCTCGAGTGGGCAACGAGACGAGGCGCGAACAGTTCTCATCCGCGGGGCATCACGCGACCGTGGGATTTCTCCGGCTCCTTCGGCCGTGTCTGCCGTCCGGCGCCGCCCGCCGGGCCAGCATGGCCGTCCGAGCTCCCGGAGGTTGTGCATGCACGCGCCGACGCAAATGCCCATCGCCCGCGTACGAGGAACGGCCGGTGCCGATCTGGCCGATCCCGCGTTCTGGCGGCTGCCACGGTCCGAGAGGTTGTCGGCGTTCGCCCGGCTGAGGGAACTCGACGCCCCGGTCCGCTTCACCCCGCGCACGGGGCCGCGTACGCCGTTCTACGCGTTGGTGAAGCACGCGGACGTGAGGGCGGCCAGCCGGCAGCCGCAGTTCTTCGCCAGTGCCCCCGGCGCCACGGTTCCGGAACCGGCGCCCTGGGCCAAGGCACTGTTCGGCAACTCCATGGTCAACATGGACGGCGCCGAGCACACGGGGCTGCGCAGGACCATCTCCCGTGCCTTCACCCCCAGGCTGCTGGCCGCCGCCGAGGTGAACATCAACGCCGTCGCCCGGCGGCTGGTGGACGAGATGACCGCCGAGGGCCCGGGTGACTTCATGCGTGCGGCGCCCTCCCGGATGCCGTTCGAGGTCATCTGCGACCTGATGGGCATCCCCGTACGTCATCGGGCCGTGATCGCCGCGCGCGTCGACCAGGCGTCCGAGTACGTCGGGGTCCGGCGCCGTGGCCGCGCCCGGCTGCGGGTCCCGGGGCGCGGCCTGCGCTCCCTGGCCCGCATGCAGTGGGAGATGGCAGGCATCGCACGGGAGCGGCGCCAGGTCCCGGCGGACGACGTGATCTCGGCGCTCGTCCGCGCGGACGTCGGCGGGCAGGCCCTGTCCTCACGGCAGCTCGGCGCGTTCTTCTCGCTGCTGCTCGTGGCCGGTGTGGAGACCACCCGGAACGCGATCGCCCACGGGTTGGTCCTGCTGACCGAGCATCCGGAGCAGCGGGCCCTCCTCGAGTCCGACTTCGACCGCTACGCCGACGGCGCGGTCGACGAGATCGTCCGTCACTCGACGCCGATCATCCAGTTCCGCCGGACGGTGGCGACCGGATGCACGCTCGGCGGCCACACCTTTCTGCCCGGGGAGAAGGTCGTACTCCTCTACGCGTCCGCGAACCGGGACACGGCCGTCTTCGACGATCCGGACGCTTTCGACATCACCCGCTCACCCAATCCACATCTCGGATACGGCGGCGGAGGGCCCCACCACTGTCTGGGTGCACATCTGGCGAAACTCGAGATGAAGGCGCTCTTCCGCGAGATGTTCACGCGGCTTAGAAACGTCCGGACTTCAAGTGAACCCGCCCTGGTCGATTCCAATTTCGACAACCGGGTCGGTTCTCTTCCTTTCACCTTCGAGATGTTTCACCCGAACGGACGACTCTGAACCTGCGCAGGTCGCTAATGGTCTATTCGAAGGCGGCCCACAGCCCCATATCGAATCTTTCTCCTTAGGGTCGGCAGGGTCGGATCCAGCCGCCATACAAGGAGGAGCCGTGCCCGAGAAGCGCCGACTCATCAATTTCGGCATCGGCGCGACCGCGCTATGCCTCCTCGCCGGCGGCGTGGTCATCGCCGGCCACGACACCACCGACACCCAGGCCGGCAAGGGCGCCGCCCAGGGGGCCCCGGAGCCGGACAGGGCGACCGCCGTCGGCGCCTATCTGGACTACGGGCCCAGGGGCGTGCGGCGGATGGCTGAGCTGTCCCGCTGGCTCGGCGGTACGGAGCTGCGCGTCGGGCACAGCTATCTGCCGGGTGACCTGTGGGAGAACATCGAGGGCCGCCCCGGCTTCCTCGCCTCCTGGGCAGCCTGGCGGCAAGCGGCCGACAACCGGATGTTCGTGCTCAACACACCGATGCTGGAGCGGAACGAGGAGCGGGTCTCCGACGACGAGGTTCGCGGTCTGCTGCGGGCCGGTGCCGAGGGCCGCTTCGACGAGCACTTCCGCAGACTGGCCGAGCGTCTGGT
The DNA here is from genome assembly GCF_042871485.1 of Streptomyces sp. NPDC005791. Taxonomy (NCBI): domain Bacteria; kingdom Bacillati; phylum Actinomycetota; class Actinomycetes; order Kitasatosporales; family Streptomycetaceae; genus Streptomyces; species Streptomyces sp. NPDC005791. The sequence continues at coordinate 136,527 of NZ_JBIAIP010000006.1, read as the reverse complement.
CCTGCTGGGCGTGCCCGACACGGTGATCGTCCTCGGCTGGGAGATGAACGGCACGACGTACACGCACCGGTGCGGACCGGACCCCGTCGCGTGGAAGGCGTACTGGAAGCGCATCGTCACCGCGATGCGGTCCGTGTCCGGCCAGGAGTTCCGTTTCGACTTCGCCCCGAGCAGGGGGCGGGACGCCGTGCCCTGGACGGAGTGCTACCCGGGCGACGACGTCGTGGACATCATCGGGATGGACTCCTACGACCAGCCGCCGGCGCGGACCTTCGACGAGCAGGTGAACGAACCGTACGGCTTGCAGAAGCATGTCGATTTCGCGGCGGAGCACGGCAAGCCGATCTCGTTCCCGGAGTGGGGACTGTTCCGCAACGGCGACAATCCGCGGTACATGCGCCGCATGCTGGAATGGATCGAGCGGCACAGGCCGGTGTACCAGACGATCACGGACTACTGCCCGCACGGGGTGTGGCAGTGCGCCGAGAACCCCGAGTCCTCCCGGGTGTTCCGCGAGATGCTGAGCGGGCTGCCGGACACCACCGGCCCCTCGGCGCCCGTTCCCTACCCTGGTGACACACCGACGGCGCCCGCGCCGGTGACGAACGATCCCGGCTGGTGCGTCACCGTCCCGCTGAGCGACTGGTTCAGCCAGTGGCTGCGCGACCGCGAACTCTGCGTGCGCGACTGAGGGCCTCTGCCAGGCGTACCGCGTGACGGGATCGGCGGAGGAGCAGGCGGAACCGCAGTGGCCGGCCGACGCGTCACTTCCCGATCATCCGGGTCTCTTCGATACTGGTGCCGTACGCACCTGAGACAAGAGGACCGGATTTCACGCCGACGGCCGATCGCACCCTCGGCCGGCCGTCACGCTCTTCCCAGGAGGAACCGTTGCGCATGCTCATCAACGTGCCGGAGACCGTCGTCGCGGACGGGCTCCGCGGTATGGCCGCCGCCCATCCGGATCTGGTCGTGGACGTCGAGAACCGTCTCGTCGTCCGGCGTGACGCCCCGGTGGCCGGGAAAGTGGGCCTGGTGTCCGGTGGCGGGTCCGGGCACGAGCCCCTGCACGCCGGGTTCGTCGGGCCCGGCATGCTGTCGGCGGCGTGTCCCGGGGAGGTCTTCACCTCGCCGGTGCCCGATCAGATGGTCCGGGCTGCCGCGGCGGTGGACAGCGGCGCGGGCGTGTTGTTCGTCGTCAAGAACTACACCGGGGACGTGCTGAACTTCGACATGGCCGCCGAGCTCGCCGAGGACGAGGGCATCCAGGTCGCGCGGGTCCTGGTCGACGACGACGTGGCGGTGGCCGACAGCACGTTCACCGCGGGCCGGCGCGGCACCGGGGCGACCCTGTTCGTCGAGAAGCTCGCCGGTGCCCTCGCGGACGAGGGTGCGCCGCTGGAGCGGGTGGAGTCCCTGGCCCGGCGGGTGAACGAGTCCTCGCGGAGTTTCGGGGTGGCGCTGAGCTCCGTCACCACTCCCGCGAAGGGCACGCCGACGTTCGATCTGCCCGCGGGTGAACTGGAATTGGGCATCGGGATCCACGGCGAGCCCGGGAGGGAGCGCCGCCCGATGATGACGTCCGGGGAGATCGCCGACGTCGCCGTCCATGCGGTGCTGGAGGACCTGCGGCCCGATGGTCCCGTGCTGGTGCTGGTCAACGGGATGGGCGCGACACCGCTGCTGGAGCTGTACGGATTCAATGCCGAGGTGCGGCGGGTGCTGTCGGAGCGAGGCGTGACGGTGGCTCGTACCCTGGTCGGCAACTATGTGACGTCGCTCGACATGGCAGGGTGCTCGGTGACGCTCTGCCAGGTGGACGAGGAGATGGTGCGGCTGTGGGACGCGCCGGTACAGACGTCCGCGCTCCGCTGGGGCCGGTGAAGGGACTGTCCACCGTGTGCGACTCTCCACATATGCATGGAACAGGAGATCTTGTGCTCGACACCGATTTCTTCCGTCGCTGGATGGCTGCCACCGCGGCCGCCGTCGACCGTGAGGCGGACCGGCTGACCGAGCTCGACGCCGCGATCGGCGACGCCGATCACGGGAGCAACCTGCGGCGCGGCTTCGCCGCCGTGAGCGACGTTCTCGAGAAGGAGGCCCCCGCGTCCCCGGGGGCGGTGCTGACGCTGGCCGGCCGGCAACTGATCTCGACGGTCGGCGGAGCGTCCGGACCTCTGTACGGGACCTTGCTGCGCCGCACCGGTAAGGCTCTGGGCGAGGCTCTGAAGGTGACGCCCGGTCAGCTGACGGAGGCCCTCGGTGCGGGTGTCGCCGCGGTGGCGCAGCTCGGCGGGGCGCAGGCTGGGGACAAGACGATGCTCGACGCGCTGCTCCCGGCCGTCGAGGTGCTCGACCGCTCGTTCGGCGAGGCCCGCGACGCCGCGCTGGCCGGCTCTCTGGCAACCGTGCCGCTGCGGGCCCGGAAGGGCAGGGCGAGTTATCTCGGCGACCGCAGCATCGGGCACCAGGATCCGGGGGCCGCCTCGTCGGCGCTGCTGGTCGGGGCTCTCGCCGAGGCCGACGCTTCGAGCGGTGGAGGCGGTGCGTGAGCGAGGACAAGCAGGTCGGGATCGTACTGGTCTCGCACAGCGGGCCGGTGGCGGAGACCGTCGTCGAGCTGGCCATGGGGCTGGCGGCCGGCGGTGCGACGGCACCGGTGGCGGCGGCGGGAGGCACCTCGGCCGGAGGCCTGGGGACGAGTACGGAGCTGATCGCCGCGGCCGCCAGGACGGTGGACAGAGGCGCCGGGGTGGCGCTGCTCGTGGACCTCGGGAGCGCGGTGCTCACGGTGAAGGCCATGCTGGCGGAGGGTGACGAGCTGCCGGCCGGGGCACGGCTGGTGGACGCGCCGTTCGTGGAGGGTGCGGTGGCCGCGCTGGTGACGGCGTCGGCGGGGGGCGATCTGGACACCGTGGAGGCGGCGGCCACGGACGCGTACGGCTACCGGAAAGTGTGAGTGGACCGCGCCGGACGCCCCGTAGGGAGGGGCGGCCGGCGCAGGTCTCTCGGCCGCCGGCCTCGGATCACCCGGTCAGATGGTCCAGCGCACGACCACACGTGGACGGGAGGGCGAGGCGGGCTCGTCGTCGAGTACCGGCGCGTGCGACTGCCCGGCTGTCGCGGGCCCGGGCGACCTGATCAGCGGGCCGCCCCCGTGTTCTGGATCTCCGTATCCGGCCATGCGGCGAAGCTGCACGGCGGCAGTGATGATTGCCCGCGAGGGATCAGACAGACACCGCCCCATCACGCGCTCCTTCGGTGGAATTGCATGATCTCGGCGCCACCCGTCTGTGCGTATATGCCGTTGACGACCTTCTGGGCCAGGGCGCGGTGCTCGAACGGCACCTCGATGCGCACCCACAGCAGGAAGGCCTGCTGGGTGCCTTCGCTCTTGTTCTGCCAGGCCCACGACCGTTTCATGGCCATGCGGTAGCGGCTGTCGCCGACGGGGTCGGCCGCGTAGTACGCCCGCTCGTCGTGCTTCGTCCAGGTGGTGGCGGCGTGAGCTCTGGTGGAGCGCAGGAATGAGGCCGTCCGCTCGTCGGTGCAGTTCTCGCCGCACCGCAGGCTGCGGATCTCCAGGCGCAGCTCGGGGACCAGCCCCGCTGTGACGTGGTCGGGCAGCGCCGTGCAGGTGTACGTGCTGTCGTCGGGGATGTACTCGCCGCGCCGGCAGTCCATGTGCGTCGGCGCGCGGAAGACGAAGGGGACGGATTCCAGGTGCCAGAGGTAGGAGCGCTCATCGCCCTGCCATGTCGCGCCGTACACCGAACCCGCCGCACGCCGGTTGTGGAACACGAAGCGGTGGTCCTTCGAGGGGAGGGCCGACTGCGGGGTGACGGAGGCGAGCGGCCCGTCGACGGCCGGCTCCGTGGTGCCCCGGAAGAACGGCTTCGGGTCCTCCTCCAGGGGCCGGGTCGCGGCGAGGTCCGCCTGGCGGAGGGCCTGCCGGGCCAGGATCTGGACGATCTCGGCGGCGCGTTCGACGGAGGCGAATTCCTCGGTGTAGTCGAGCTCGATCAAGGCGTTGCCGATCCGCATGCCGACGCTGGCCGTCGTCTGAGGCTGCTCGATGCGGGTCGTCACGGCGGCCGGACGGGACCGGACAGCCAGGTACGCCTCGTGGCCCAGACCGCTGAGATCCCGGTGGAAGCCGCCGTGCGACACGTCCTTCGCCGCGCGACCCGTCGCCTGGTCGCGTAACTCCACGTAGCGGGTCTGAGCCCGCTCGGTTCCGCTGAGGACGATGCCGTCGCCGATGCCCAGGCTCCTGTGGACGCCGATGGACACGTTGCGGCTGAACGGCGCCTGCTCGCCCGCCGAGCACGACGCGCCGTCGGCGGCGCCCACCTCGGCGGGGTCCTTCATCAGCCGCGTCAGGTCCGCCGGGTCGAGGAGCTCGCAGGCGGCGGGCAGCGATCGGACCGGCCCCGGCAGGCGCTCGGCGAGCACCGCACCGGAGCCCACCACGAGTTGCCCGCCCGAGGCCGCGAGGACCAGCACCATGGCCACAGCCCGGCGAACCCGTCCGGGGGCTGCCCGGGGCCGCACGAGCACCTCTGCCGGCACGCCGCGCGCGAGACGGTCCCGCAGCTCGATGTGCCGGAACCGGTAGACGCCGCCGGCCTGTCGCAGTACCCCGCGGGCGTGCGCGTCCTCCAGGAACGACAGGAGCTGCCAGGGCAGCCGGCCGGTGGCCCAGAAGTACAGGCGGGCCATGGTGAACCCGCCCCACGCGGAGAAGCCGAAGGAGAACAGCAGCCAGTACACCGACATCTCCACGGCCATCAGCGCCCAGTCGCGACCGGTGACGACGTCCCTGCCGCCTCCGATGAACTGCCAGGACAGCAGCATCACGGGCGGCAGGAGGAGGACGTACCGCAGTGGTGTCGCCTCGTTGTCCGGGCGGAGCGAGGGGAACCATCCCAGGGTGAGCACGCCTCGCCGGTCCGCTCGCAGGAGGGCGGCCGGGGTGTCGGCCACTGCCGGATCGGCGAGGCGCCACACGCGTCCCAGGATCCGGCGCCCGTACCACCACACCACCACGCCGGAGACGTAGATCATGGGGAAGATCCACGAGCCGCCCCAGCGCGAGGCGGCCGTGCCCGCGGCGGCGAGCGCGATGGCGGCCAGGACCGCCCGCGCCCGGTCCGGCCACTCGGCGAACGCTTCCCGGCCGTCGTCCCGGTCGGGCCGGTGCAGCCTGCGTGGCGGCTCCTGCCGCCCCACGGTGCGAACAGCCGCCTCCGCGACGAGAACCAGCGCGCAGAGCATCGCGTACGCGCCGGGCAGAGACGGCAGCGGCTGCCACCGCCACCACGGCAGGCCGAAGGTGAGGCCCGCCACCGACAGCGTGCCGACGAGGAGCGCCGGTACCAGGACGAGGACGGCCACGAACCGGGGCAGGGTCTCGTCCAGACGCCACCAGGCGAGGTCCTGTTCGTTCGCCGCCTTCATCCGGGCGGCGAGGTAACCGATCCAGGTGCGCGCCTGCTGGGGCGACCAGCCGCCGTGCGCCGCCTGCATGTCGTGCGAGGAGCTGTAGACGGCGTCCAGGAACGCGTCGTACAGGTGCCGCTCGATGTCGGCGCGGGAACCGAACACGTCCGGATCCAGCAGCTCCGACGGATCGGATGTGGTGTGGGCGTACGCGGCCCGGGCCAGGCCCACCATCAGCGGAACGCTCAAGACCTCGCGCAGTCGCCGCACTTCGGGCGGTGCGGCGCCGGAGTGGTCGGTGAGCCGGTCCAGGACCGGTGTCCAGCGGGTGTGTGCCTGAGCGGAGCTGAGGTACGCCCGTACGGTCGCGTCGCCGAGCGGGCTCAGGCGGATCTCGGTGCGCTCGAAGTCCACTTCGTCGGGCGCGTGTTCGCGGTACTCGGGCTCCCTGCCGGCCAGCACGAAGGGGCGGCGACCGCGCATGGTCTGACTGATCTGGTGGAGGGCGGCGGCCCGCCGCTCCCCGGGGAGTTCGTCGAAACCGTCGAGTACCGGCAGGACCCGGCCGGTGAGGAGGAGGTGGAAGGCGACGTCCGCCGCGGGCGCTCCCGGCACCGGGGTGCACGCCTCCGGGTGCGCGTCGGCGAGCTGGTCCGCCATCCAGCGCAACAGACCCTGGCCCGGGTCCCAGGACGCCAGGGACACGACCGCCGGCACCGGGTCTCCTGAGCCCTTGGCCCGGCGGTGCAGCAGGGCGTGGGCCAGGCGCAGGACGAACACGGACTTGCCGGCCCCGGCGCCGCCGAGAACGACCAGGCGGCGGGCGGGGGTGGCGGTGTAGTAGTCGGCGATGCCCGCCGGGGCGAGGCGTGCCGACGGGCGTCGTTCCTCCGCGTCGGTCCCCTCCTGTTCCTCCCCTGCCGCTCCTTCCTCCTCTGCGTCCGGGGTCGTCCAGGCGACGTCCAGCGGGTAAGGGTCGTTGATCCTCGTCAGGCGTTCGTCCTGGTCGTAGCGAACGGCCAGGCCCTCCGCGAGCGCCTCGGCGGCCCGGACGAGGTTGCGCTTCGTGCGCCAGGCGGCCAGGCGCCGACGGGCCCGCTCCCTGCGCACCCTGGACCACGCGGCGTATCCGACGGCCCCCACGAGGAGCGACCAACCGGCGGTCACCGGTCCCGGGTCGAACTCCGCGGGCAGCGGGAGCCCGGGGCGGGCGAGGAGCAGGAACACACCGAGCAGAACGACGGCGGACTGCAGGACCACCGTGCCGAGACCGCGGTCGGGTCCGCGACCTGGACCGAGGCCGCCGACACCGTGGACCGTGCGGAAGTCGTGACCCCCGTGGAAGTGGACGTTCTCGATGACCTGCCCGAAGACGACGTTCTGCTGGGTTCCCCCCGAGATCTCCTGGTGTGAGCCGTCGTCGCCGGTCGCCCGGCTTCCCCCGCCGCCCGCCACGCCCGTCCCCTCCCCTCGCCTTCTCTCCCCCGGTCAGCTCAGGTTGATCGAACCGTGGACGTCGCGGGTGAAGACGACGTTGTGCTGGGTGCCTCCCGATATCTCCTGGTGCTGGGTGCCCCCGCCGGTCGACGAGGCGGGCAGCTGCTCCGCCTCCCGTCGCCACAGCGCGAGGGCCTCGGCGAACGCCGGGTCCTGGCGGGCGCGCAGGGCGAGGCCTTCGGCCAGCCGGGCGGCGCGCTGCTCGTCGGAGGCGTCCTCGTCCAGGGCCACGACCAACTCGCCCACCGCCGGCTCGCCGTCGCCCTGCGTGGCGTCGGGCCGCTGGACGGGGGACCGCTGCGCGAGGGTGCGCAGCCGTTCCCAGAGGTTCTGTCCGGCGGCCCCGGCGGTGCCGCTCGCCAGGGCCATGAGAAGGTCCACTGCCACGGTCTCCACGCGTCTCCCCTTCCGACTGCCGCAGGGAGTACGACTCTAAGCCCCGACCGAACCACGGCGCACGTCACTTGTGTCCGGCGGTCGGCCGACCTGAACGGGATGCCCTCGACCGCCGTGTGACCGTCCGGCCGGGCGGCAGGGAGGAGCCCCGCCCCCGGCCGTCGCCGGGCCTGGTCCAGGAGTCGGGGCGTCAGGCAGCGGGTGCCACCGCCCCGGCCGCGATCTGGATCCGCACCTGGCGGGTGACGCCGTTGACGGTCACCGCGAGCGTGACGGTTCCCGGCCGGAGCGCGGCGAGGCCGCCCGTGGCGGGGTCCATCGTCGCGACGTGGCGGCGCCGGGCGCCGTCCGCCTTCCCGATGTGGACGTTCGGGGAGGCGGTCCAGTCCGCGCTGAGCGGGAATGCCGCCGCAGCGGTCCGTGTGCCCTGGGTGACGTGGGCCCTGACCTTCGCGCGCTCCCCCGCGACGAGCGCCGAGGGGGCGTCCAGGGCCAGCGAGTCGACGTGGGCGCGGGTCTGTGCGGAGATCCAGTCCGGCCCTCCCTGCCATGGCTGCCGACGGGCTGTGGCCTGTTCGCCGGGCCGGACACGGTCGACACCGATCATGGTCCAGCCGGTGAAGCCTCCCTCGTCCGCCGGGCCGGCCGGAGCCTTTCCGGAGTTACCGTTGATCAGGTAGGGGATCCCGTCCACGCGCGAGGCGTGGAAGACGCCGACGTGACTGCCGATGAGGGCCGCGCCCTTACCCGTCGTACGGCGGAAGGCGGCGAGCCACTGCTCGACGAGGGCGGCCTCCTTGCGGTCGCTCAGCCGACTGGCCTTCTGCACGGTCGGATCGCGCGGGGGGACGTGTTCGATCAGCAGGACGGAGCCGACGGACCGGTCCTCCGCCGCCGCGTCCAGCTGGGCCCGCAGCTCCTTGATCTGGGCGAGGCCACCGCCGCGCAGGCTGAGACTCGATGTGTCGAGTGTGATGACCCGGGTGCCCTCGTGGTCGAACGTCCGTCGGGCAGGACCGAACTGTGCGATGAAGTTGTCGATCTTCCCGCCCATCACCTCGTGGTTGCCCGGCACGTAGTACCACGGCAGCGAGTCGCCCAGCTCCTCGTCGAGGACCTGCCGGACGAAGGCGAGATCGGCGGGTGACCCCTCGTCGACGAGGTCCCCGTTGACGACCAGGAAGTCGGGGTGCGCCGCCTTGATCTCCCGCAGGGTGCGGCGGGCCTGCCGGACGATGGCGCTGTCCGGTTCCCGCGCGACGAACTGGGCGTCCGACATCACCGCGAACTGCCAGTCCCTGCCCTCGGTCACCGCGGCGGTGTCGATCAACGGGTCGGCGTTCTCCGTCTCTTCGGGGAGCTCGACGGTGGGCGGGACCTGGGCGGTCAGGCTGTCGATGACGATCTCACCGGTGTACTGCCGGGCCGCTGCCGTCTCGGCGAGGTAGAAGCGGTACACCGACAGCGGCGTCGCCGCGCCCGGCGGCACGGCGAACGTGACCTGCCGCCAACCGGTCCAGGTGATGTACGGTCCCCGCAGCAGCTGGTCGGAGCCCGCACCGTCCTTGAGGTGGAGGGTCGGCCAGGCGCCGTTGCCGTCCCCCTTGATCCAGAGGGTGTACGCCTGCGGCCGGCCCGGTGCGACAACGGGCTGAGGCGGGGCCGCGTAGGCGGCACGCGTCGCCGTCGACCTGGTGAAGTCGTAGGTGAGCCGGAGCCCGGTGTCGGTGTGCCCGTCCGGCGTCGCGGCGAGCGAACCGTCCGCGCGGGCCTGGCTGAACCTCCAGGACCCGGCGTCCTCGAAGTCCGACACGGGCTGTTGCGTGAGGCCGACGCTCACCGTGAGGGTCGTGCTGACGCCTGCCACGGTGGCCTTGATCTGCCCGGCTCCCGGGCCGGTGAGAGACCTGACGGTGAAGGATCCCCGGCCGTCGTCGGCGACGGCGAACCGCGTACGGTCGAAGTCGAGTGTGATGTCCCCGGGCTCGACGGGGGCACTCGTCCCGTGGGCGTCGAATCCGACGATGCCGAAGCCGCCGGTGGCCTCCTCGTCCGCCAGGCCGACGCGCGCGCTGGTGGGCCGGATACGGGCCAGCCGGTCGAGGACGGTGAGCCGGGTCCCGCCGTGGACCCCTGCGCGTTCCGCCCGGACTTCGGTCGTGCCGCTGCGGCGGGCGGTGAACGTCCCCCGGTCGTCGACGCTGCCGACCGCCGGGCCGACGGCACGCCAGCGCGGGGAGCCGGCGGCGGGGCCGTACGTCTCGTCGTATCCGGCAGCGGTCAGCAGCCGGGTCAGGCCCGGGAAGACCCGCTCGGGGTGGCCGCCGGCGACCGGGTCGTCACCGGGGGCGGCACCGGCCGGCGTACGGGTCTCCACCCAGAACCCTTCGAGCCGCCCGCTGCCGTCGGGGGCCGTCAGGGCGAGACCGTTGGGGACGGTGCGCTCGCTGCCGTCGGACGGGCTGTTCTCGACCTGGAGCGAGTCGCTGCCCGGCTCACGGGCGACGAGCGTCGATGACCCTCCGCCGTCGAGGTTCAGAGCGCTGTACGAACCGGCCCCGCGCATCATCTCGCCGAGTTCGGTGAGGGTGACGCCGCCGCTGTCGCTCTGGCGGCCGTCGACGGTGATGACCTGCATGGTCCTGCCGTCCTTGGAGAACCCGACGGCGGTACGGGGCGCCGCGGTGTTGTTGCCCTCGCCGTCGTGATTCTGCGCCGTCCCGTCGACGACGAGCAGCTCCCGGCCGCCCACGGCGGTGCGCGGGACGGCTCCGGTGCCGGCGCGCGCCCGGTATGCGATGCCGACCGGGTCACCGGGCTCCAGCGCGGTCAGCAGCCCCGCCCCTGCCTCCCGGCCGACGAGCACCACGGTGTCCTCGGGCACGGGCCCCGACCCGGGGGTGCCCGACACCGAGGCGACCTTGCCGTCGCGCACGGCCACTTCGACGACGGGCCGCGCGGCGTCGACGGTCAGCGCGCGGTCGGCGCCGCCCCACGCGGAGGTGTAGGCGCCCACACCCTGGGCCGGTACGTTCGCCGCGTTGTAGGCGGCGAGCGGGTGCGTGCCCGAGGGGAGGGTCAGCGTGCCGTCGAAGTACAGCTCCAGGACGCGGCCCGCGTCCTGCGGCCCGATGCCCACCGCCCGGTGGACGCCCGGGGCCGGGGAGTGGACCGTCCTTCCGTCCTTGACCCCGGGGCCCTGGGGCGCTCCGGTCTGGTTGATGTCGAAGAAGTCCGCGTTGATAGCGGCGACGGTACGGCGGCCCTTCCCCGGGTCGTGCCCGGCGGCGAGCTCGGAGACCGTGTGCCGGTCCGCGACCTTGCCCGAGGACAGGTAGTCGGCGCGTACTCCGCTGCCGTCCAGATCGACCGAGAGGGTGTCGACCCGCAGCCACTTGTCGGATTCGAGGCGGTCGTACGAGTGGAGACGGACACCTGGGGCGATGGGGCGGGAGGTACGGGCCGTCTCGATGCCGTCGCCGTCCACGACGGATCTCGCCGCACCGGAAGCGCCGCTCGCGGCCGGCGGGGCGACGGGTCTGAGGATCTCGGCGGTGGTGTGCGGGCGGGGATCCGGGGTCGGGTCGGCGGCGGCGGGTGCGACGGCACCGGCCGCCGTCGCCACCACCGTCGTCAGCAACACGAGTGGCCGCAGAGTGCCGCGGAAGGTGCCAGGGCCCACAAATCCTCCTGGTGCAGAGCGGATTGCGCGCGGAAAGAGCTGTCGGCGGACAGCATGACCGGGCGCGGTGGGAGGCACCAGGGGGCCACAGGGACATCAGGAGGAACAGCGAGCGGCGAAGGAGTGACCCTCGGCCGTCCCCCACCACATGCGTTTCTGGTCCCCGGTCCGGTGGCCTTCCACCGCACCGGCCCGCACACTTGACGACATGTCGACGGTCAAGCGCAGTGCGGGGCTCCTGCTCTACCGGGTCGTCACCGGCGGGGACGGCCGACCGGACGCCGAGGTGCTGATCGGCCACATGGGTGGGCCTTTCTGGGCCCACCGTGAGACGGCGGCCTGGTCTGTCCCCAAGGGCGAGTACGACCCCGCCGAGGAGCCTGCCGCCGCCGCGCGCCGGGAGTTCGAGGAGGAACTCGGACTGCCCCTCCCGGCCGGGGCCTGGGTGCCTCTGGGCGAGACGCGCCAGTCCGGAGGCAAGACCGTGACCGTGTGGGCCGTGGAAGCCGACCTGGACCCGGCCGGGGCGGTCCCGGGGACCTTCTCCATGGAGTGGCCGAAGGGATCCGGTGTGCTGCGGGAGTTCCCGGAGATGGACCGGTTCGCCTGGTGCACACCGGACGAGGCCCTGGAGCTGTTGGTGGCGGGCCAGCGGGTCTTCGTCGAGCGGTTGCGTGCCTACGTCCGGGAGGGGCGCGCTCCCTCGGGGGCGTAGGTTGCGGAGTCGGCCACGGCGCGGCCTGCCCGGAGTTCGAGGCGTTCGCCGGTGAACCGGCTGCGGAAACTCCGGTCGTGCGAGACGACCACGGCGGCTCCCGCGTACCGGTCGAGCGCCGCCTCCAGCTCCTCGACCAGGCCGAGCGCGATGTGGTTCGTCGGCTCGTCCAGGATCAGCAGGTCCGCTGGACGGGTCACCAGCCGCGCCAGGGTGAGCCTGCGCTGCTGCCCGACGGAAAGGGCCGCCACCGGTACGGCCAGGTCCTCCGGGCGGAACAGGCCGAGGGCCAGCAGGTCGTCCTCGTACTCGTCGGGGAATCCCGGCCGGCCGGCGGCGAAGGTGGCGAGCAGGGTACGGCGGGTGGGCCTGACGGGCAGTTCCTGCGGGAGGTAGCCGATGCGGCCACGCCGCCGGACCGTGCCGGCGTCGGGTGCCAGGTCGCCGGCCAGGACACGCAGGAGTGTGGTCTTCCCCGCACCGTTGGGCCCCGTGACCAGAAGCCGTCGGCCCGGCTCGACACGCAGGGAGGGCAGGTCCAGCCGTTCGCCGACCCGGACCGCGTCGCATTCAACCAGGGGTGAGGCACTGCCGGCCGCACCGGCCACGGCGGGTTCGGCGGTGAAGCACAGCGGCCGGGGAGGTGCGGGGACGGGTGAGCGGCGCAGCACCTCCAACCGTGCTCTGGCGGACCTGACCTGGCCCGACAGTTTGGCCTCGTGCGATCTGCGGTGCTTGCCGAAGCCCTGTCCGGGATCCTTGCCCGTCCCGGCGAGGCGCCGGCCGGCCGCCCCCGCCAGTTCTTCCGTGCGGGCGAGGTCGGCCAGCCACTCCTGGTGCTCCAGGGCCCATCGGCGGCGCGCGGCGTCCTTCGCCGTGCGGTAGCCGTCCCAGCCGTCCCCGTACCGGGAGACGCTCCGCAGGTCGCGGTCGACCTCCAGGATCACGGTGGTGATCCGCTCCAGGAACGCCCGGTCGTGGGTGACGGCGACCACCGTGCCCCGGTGGGCTCGGAGGTGGTCCTCCAGCCAGGCGACGGCGGCGGCGTCGAGGTGGTTGGTGGGCTCGTCGAGGAGCAGGAGCTCCGGCGCCGCGGCCAGCACGCAGGCCAGGGCGAGCCGGGACTGCTCACCGCCGGACAGTGTGCCGAGCGCGCGGTCCCGGGTGAGGTGGCCTAGCCCGAGACCGTGCAGTGCGGCGTCGGTCCTCGCGTCGGCCCGGTATCCACCGCGCTCCTCGAACTCCGCCAGGAGGTCCCCGTACAGGGCGAGCTGCGCCGCGGTGGGTTCGTCCTCCGCCATCGCCTCCTCCGCCGCGCGGACCGACCGTTCCAGGGCGCGGAGTTCGGCGAGGGCCGCGTCGACGGCGTCCTGGACCGTGCTGCGGGGGTCGAGGGTGAGGGTCTGGGCGAGGTGACCGGTTCCGCCCGGGAAGCTGACGGTGATGTCGCCGCTGTCCGGAGCTTCGGCCCCTGCCATCAGTCGGAGCAGCGTGGACTTCCCGGACCCGTTCTCCCCGATGACCCCGGCCTTCTCTCCGGGACGGACGGTGAGGGACACCTGATCGAGGACGGAACGGTCGCCGTACGCCTTGGAGACGTCGGTCATGGCCAGTTGGGCGGGGGTATGCGGAAGAGACATGGGTGCTTTCCCTGAAATGGCATGCCCTCGGCGACGCGCACACCGACGTCCGTCGCGGACGGAAGGGGCGCTGGCGGACTCGGGACCGGGATGTCGGACAACGGAAAGGACAGCGGCACGCGGCGTGAGCCTGCGGGTCACGCGACGACGCTCGGCGTCGCCCGGCGGCGTCCTGGCCGCTGATCAGAGAAAGAAGTAGTACGAACCCATGGCAGCCATGGTAACCATGGAGCGGGCGGCCCCCGGTGGACCACGGTTCACCGGGGGCCGCCCGCTCGGCGTCGTGGCCGCGGGCCCCGAGTCACCCGGGCGACTCGTCCGGGGTGGGGTGTTCCGGGTGGACGCCGGCGTTCCGGGCGGTGTCCCGGCCCGATCCCGCCTCGTCCAGGCCGGTGTCGTCGGCGCCGGACTCGGTGTCCGGTTCCGCTTCGGGGTGTTCGGTACCCGGTGGGAGGATCACGTCGAGGGCGTCCTCGCCGTCCTGGGCCTGTTGGTCGGGCATGTCGGCCGGTATCGGCGGCGGGCTGCCCGTCGCCCCGGTGTAGGCGGTTCCCTGGGGCCTGCGGTCGGTCATGTGTCTGCTCTCCCTCGGTGCGGTGCGCGCGCCGTTCCTGTGCCGGCCGGGTGTCGCACCTCGCGTACCCCGTGCGCCCCGGACGACGCACACCCGCCCCGCCTCGCCCTGCCAGGCCGGAGGTCGGCCCAGGCGCAGGGGCAGGGCGCCGTTCCGTACGCGATGAACGACTCCACCTGCGCGGCGGGCCGGACGGGTCGCGAGCACAGGAACGGGAAGCGGGTGAAGAGCGCGTGCGGGCCGGTCTGCGCCTCATGGCGGGCCGGTGGAGCGCCGGCGCGGTGCTGCGCCCCGCGGTCGGAGGAGTGGCGGTCCCTGTCGATCCTGGTGGGATCGAGTTGGTGTGTGTCCCCTCCGTGGCGGCCGGGGCCACGCCCCACCGCCGTTGCGCGGTCGGCGGCGCCCGGCGCGGGGTCTCCCCCGCCGTCCTGCGACCTGCTCAGGACGAGCACGGCGACGTCGTCGCGGCGCACCCCGCCGGAGAAGTGCTGGAGATCGGCCTGGAGCGCGTCCAGGACCTGGTCCGGCTCGCGCCCCGCCCAGGAGCCGAGCCGCTCGTCGAACGGGTAGAAGTTGCCCGCCGCGTCGCGCGCCTCGGTCACCCCGTCGGTGAAGACCAGCAGAGCGGCGCCCGACGGGAAGCCGACCCGTTCGGTGACACGCGCCTCACCGCCGAGGTCCGCCATGCCCAACGGTACGGACGTCCGGCGCAGGGGGACCGTCGACGCCGCCCCGCCGTGCAGCAGCCGTGGCGGCAGATGGCCGCAGTTGACGGCCAGCGCCCGGTCACGGTCGTCGAAGCACAGCAGCAGGGCGGTGACGAAACGTTCTTCCTCGCCGGTCTCGGCGGAGAAGGCATTGTGCCGGACGACCGCGTCCTCGACGGCGTCGGCCACCGCGGTGAGCTGGGGTTCCCTGACGGCCGCCTCCCGGAACGCGCCGAGAGCGGCGAAACCGGCCCCGATCGCGGGCAGGCCCTTGCCCTGCACATCTCCGATGATCACCCGGGTTCCGTACGGTGACTGCACGACCTCGTAGATGTCGCCGCCGACGAAGCGGTCCTCCTCGATCGGCTCGTAGAGGCCGTGGGCGCGGACCTGCCGCGTGACGATGGGCAGCGGGCGCAGGATCTGGCGCTGCAGGGCGACGGCGGCGGAGCGCAGCCTCGCCATCTCGGTGGCGTGCCGGATGCGTGCGGCACAGGCGACGACGCCCAGGGCGCTGGCGAGGGCCGTGAAGCCGAGGAGGAAGACCACGTCCCAGAAGGCGCCGGTCGAGGCGATCCGGGATCCGACGACCACCAGCATGACCCATACCGCTACGGCGGTGGTCTGGCGGACCGTGCAGAAGACCGAGGCCAACGCGGGCAGGACGACCAAGAGCGGGATCAGAGGGAGGTCGTTACCGGTGAGGGCGTCCAGAAGGACGACCGCGACGGTCAGGAGAAGCAGCCACAGCGTGAGCGCCCAGTTCCCGATCCGGGAGGCACCCGCCGCGGTCTCTGCCGGGTCCGCACCGGGCAGTTGCGGCCTGCGCGCCGCCGCCGGGCGCCGGAGCCCCATGACCACCGCACGTCTCCTGCCTGTTCGTCCCTATCGCCCCACGTGTTCCAAGCTACCCGTCCCCTGGCTCCGGGTCCTGACGTCGGTGGGCGGCGGCCCCGCGTCCGCCGGGACGAGCGCCGAGAGGAAAGTGGTCCTGCGGCGCAGGGTGAAGCCGAGGGACTCGTAGAGCCGGATGGCGGAGGTGTTCGACGCGGCGGCGTGCAGGAAGGGCGTCTCGCCTCGTTCCCTGATGCCGTGGGCGACGGCCCTGACAAGACGCGTCGCGAGTCCCTCGCCCCGCACGGAGCTGTCCGTGCAGACACCACTGATCTCGGTCCAGCCGGTAGGGTGCAGCCGCTCCCCCGCCATGGCGACGAGCACTCCGGAGCGCCGGATGCCGAGATAGGTGCCGAGCTCCACGGTGCGCGGCAGGAAGGGGCCGGGCCGGGTGCGCTCGACCAGGTCCAGCATCTCCGGCACATCGGCCGGGCCGAGGAGCAGGGCCTCCGGATCGGGGGCGGCGTCCACGGCGCCGTCGACCATCTGGACGCCCTCGGCCTGGAAGACGATCTCCCAGTCGGCCGGCGGGGGCTCGCGGAAGGCGGTGAGTGTGACGGAACCCCCTGGACCGGCGAGCGCTGCGGCATCCGCCCAGTCCTGGACGTCGGGCGAGTTGGGCAGGGCGAGCCAGGGGGTGACGTCGGGACGGTAGCGCAGGACGCGTCCGCGCCGCTCGGCGAAGTGGGCATGCGGACCGGTCAGCGAGGCGCGGGCCGGATTGTCCAGCGGATGCGACGCTTCGGTTTCCGTACCGGGGCCCGGCACCCGCGACGTCAGCGGGTTAGTGGGCAGGGGTGTGGCCTCGGACATGGACTCTCTCACTCCGGTTACTGGCGGCGGTCGGCGACAGGGATGAAAGGCTCCCCCACCCCGCACCTATTCCCGACACCGGTCTGTTCACGAGCGCGCCCCGAAAGCGCGCCGGGGCGGGGACCGGGTGTGCAGTGCGGTCAGGGGAATCGCGCACCACTGCGCGGGATACGGCCCCACCCGGCGTCGGCCTGTGGCACTCTGGATACGGCCGCCCCACCGGGCTCCCCCGTACCGGTGGGGCGGTCCTGTGTACCACCCCGTCCTCGCCCGGCCGATCCGCGCGCGCGGCTTGGCTCAAATCCGCCGCCTCATGCATGAGTTGCAGAACGTCGGGCAGACGCTCACACCTCATGGCCTACAACCTGAGGAGCGTGACGGGATGACCGCGCACACTGCACAGACCGCCGGAGCGGATCGAGCAGGTGCCCCGGTCGGGCTTCCCTGGATCGAGGACGCCGGGCAGATCGCCCCGCAGGACGCCCGTAAGCTGTCGAAGCTCTTCTTCGAGCGCCTGCGGACGCTCGAAGAGGGAACGTCCGAGTACCAGTACGCCCGGAACACCCTCATCGAGATGAATCTGTCTCTCGTGCGATTCGCCGCCGGTCGCTTCCGCAACCGGGGCAGCGGCGACATGGAGGACATCGTCCAGGTCGGCACCATCGGTCTCATCAAGGCCATCGACCGCTTCGACCTCTCCCGTGAGGTCGAGTTCACGTCGTTCGCCGTGCCCTACATCGTCGGCGAGATCAAGCGCTTCTTCCGGGACACCACGTGGTCGGTGCATGTGCCGCGGCGACTGCAGGAGTTGCGGGTGGACCTCGCGAAGGCGAAGGAGGCGCTGGTCGCGGACCTCGACCGGGATCCCACGGTGCGGGAGCTCGCCGAGCACCTGGGTCTCGGCGAGGAAGAGATCACCGAGGGCATCGTCGCGGCCAACGGCTATACAGCGGGATCGCTCGACATGCCCGCCGACACGGCTGACCTGGGCCACGCTTCGGGCAGGCGCTCCTACGCGGATGTGCTGGGCGAGCCCGACCCCGCGATGGAGACGGTGGAGAATCTCCATACGCTCGCCCCGTTGCTGGACGAGCTCGACGCACGTGAGCGCCGCATCATCGACATGCGGTTCGGTCAGGAGATGACACAGGCTCAGGTCGGGGAGGAGCTCGGCATCTCACAGATGCATGTCTCGCGCCTGCTCAGCCGCATTCTCCGCAAGCTGCGCAGCGGGATGTTCCCCCAGGACTGACGCGCAACCGGCCGCGCACCCGCCGGCTCCATGGACCACCGGGCCGGCGGGTGTGTGGTTCCTCGACGCGGTGGTGAGGCACCCGGTGGCCGCGCTCCGAAAGGCTATGCGGGGCGGCCGGCGTAGTAGGTGGCGATCATGTCCTGGCCGCCGTGTCCGGCCGCCTCTGCCCGGGTGAACCGCTCGGCGGAGGCGGCGACCAGGTCGAGTGTCACTCCGGACGCCTCTGCCGCGTCCAGGATCAGCCGGGAGTCCTTGAGCGCGGTGGAGAGCGCGAAGCTCGGGCTGAGGTCGCCCGAGAGCACCGCCGCCGACTTGCCCTGGAGGTACGGCGAGTCCAGCGGGCCTCCCTTCATCGCGTCCAGGAAGAGCTGCGGGTCGAGCCCGAGCCCCTCGGCGAGATTGAGGCATTCCGCCACGCTGTTCACCATGTTGATCACCCAGGTGTTGGCGACGAGCTTCAGCCGCGTCGCGGCTCCCGGCTCCTCCCCGACCCATACGGTGCGCTGCCCGATCGCGTCCAGGACGGGCAGCGCCGTCGCGCGGGCGCCTGAAGGACCCGAGACGAACACCGTGAGGGTTCCCTGCTCGGCGGGCTGCTTCGTGCCGGAGACCGGGGCGTCGAGGTAGACCAGTCCCAGTCCGGCGGCCCGGTGGACGAGGTCGGTCGTGGCGTCGAGACCGACGGTGGAGCTCTGCAGCCAGATCTGCCCCGGTCGCAGCCCCGGTGTCGCCGCGGTCAGGGTTTCCGCCACGGACCGGCCGTCGTTCAGAACGGTCAGGACGACATCGGCTCCGCGGACCGCCTCCTCGGCCGTGTCCGTCACGGTGGCGCCGTCGGCGGCCAGCGGCTCGGCTCTGGACCGCGTGCGGTTCCAGACCCGGACGGGGAGCCGGTCCCTGAGCAGGCTGCGTGCCATCCCGGATCCCATGATGCCCGTGCCGAGGACCGCGACGGTCGGGGTGCTGGGGGCGGCGTCGGCGGGGGAAGCGGTGGTCATGGGGAGATGCCTTTCGTCGGTGCGGGTCTCAAGACTGCCGCAGCGCGCTCTCCAGGACGGCGCGGTGCACGGCTCTGGCGAGTCGCGCGCCCCAGCGCGAACGCGGTCCGGCGAACGGCTCCCCGGGCTGCCCTGTCGGGGCGGGCGCGGCGACGCACACCGCGTCCGTCGGCGTACCGGAGCAGTCGAGACCGGCGTCCACGAGCGCCTGCACCTTCGCCTCGGTGGCGGTGGCCACCGCGTTGACCAGGGCGGCGTCGGAGAGCGCCACGGGCAGGGTGACGACGATGTTGACGGTGCCCGGTGGCGGCAGGCCGTCGGTGCCTTCAGCCGGGGCGGCGGCCCATCCCCGTACGCCGAGGCCACTGGTGACGGTCGCGCTCACACCTTCGTCGTCGGCGACGGCGTACGCGGTGACATCAGCGGCCGTCATCAGTCCGGCGCCCGGGCCGTCGAGCGCCTCGGCCGCCGCGATCTCCGCGAGGTGCCGGTCGGGGTCGAGCCGGGGGTAGCCGCCGGGCACCTGGGCGTTCAGGATCCAGGCCCGTGCGCCGATCCCGCCGCCGAGCACAGCACTGCTGCACACCCGCCAGCCGGGCCCCAGCCGCCAGACCAGGTGGTGGAGTCCGTGACCGTCCTCCTGGCGGGCCAGCAGTTCGCCGCGCTGCCGGGGCAGACTGATGCCCGCAGATCCGATGACGCGCCTCCCACGACAGGCCGGGCCGACGGTCGGCTGCAGCGCGTCGATCATACGGGCGCGCCGAGGCCGCGCATCCGGCGCGCCCAGGAGAGTGCACTCACCCGAATGGCGTAACGCCTGTCGTCGGCCGATATCCGCGTGGGACGGGGTCACCGCCCCTTCCCGGTGTTCCGGGCCGCTCAGCACCCCGGCCGGGAAGTTGCACCGTCCAACTGGGTGAGGCGCGATGGAATCCGGACGCGCCTCCCCTGCTGGACCCATACCGCAGGACGCGCCCGGGCGAGGAGGTATCGGCCATGGGAGCCGCTGACGGTTTCACGGATTCCGGAGAACTCGACGGTCTGACCGTCTACGACAGCGACGGGGAGAAGGTGGGCACAGTGGGGCGGGTGTACGTCGACGACGACACCGGCAAGCCCGACTGGATCACCGTCAAGACCGGCATGTTCGGCATGAAGGAGAGTTTCGTACCGCTGGCAGGAGCCCGCCGCGTGGGTTCCGACCTGCACGTCTCGCACCCGAAGGACCGAGTCAAGGAAGCCCCCCGCGTGGACGCCGACGCGCATCTCTCCGTATCGGAGGAGGAGGAGCTGTACCGGCACTACGGGATGGCCAGGAAGGGCACGGGTAACGCCGGGGCACACGGTGACGCGCGCACGACGTCCGGGACCGGAACAGGAGCGATGGGAGCCGCCGGCGCCGCAGGTGCTGCCGGAACCGCTCGCACCACTTCGGCCGGCCAGGCGAAAGCCACCGGCACCACGGCCGGCGCGGGCAGGCACCGCGACATGGACGCCTCCTCCACCTCGCGCCCGCTCGCGGGAGCCGGAGCCGAGCGGTCCGCCGCGGGCGCCGGAGGCCGGGAGGACATGATCCGGTCCGAGGAGCAGCTCCAGGTCGGCACGGAGGAGTACGAGAGCGGAAGGGCGCGGCTGCACAAGTACGTCGTGACCGAGAACGTCACGCGGACGGTGCCCGTGTCCCATGAGGAGGTGCGCGTGGTGCGCGAGCCTATGCGGCCTGGCGAGAAGGGAACAGGCATGAAGGGGCGCGAACTCGGCGAGCAGGACGTCGAAGTCACCCTGCACGCCGAACGAGCCACCGTCCGCAAGGAGGCGGTCCCCGTGGAGCGGGTCCACCTCGAAACCAGCAAGGTCACCGAGCAGAAGGAAGTCTCCGCCGAGCTCCGCAAGGAGAAGATCGACTACGCGGACGGCAAGGACACGGGCAGCGGCAAGGACACGGGCGGCGAGTTCGGCCAGGGACGTCGTCGCTGACCCCTCACACAGACAGCGGCGAAAGGCCGCACCACAGCAGCGAGGGGCGGACCCGGATGGTTCACGGGCCCGCCCTCTCGTCGTGCCTGCGCCGTCCGTGGACGGCTTCTCCCGGCAGGAACCGCACCGACGGGCGTCCGTCGGGCCCTTCCGGCCGCACCACCGCGCGTACGCGGTAGACATCGGCGACGAGTTCCTCGGTGATCACCTCCGAGGGTGTGCCGGCGGCCACCACACGGCCTTCCTTCATGACTGTCACCCGGTCGCAGAACATCGCGGCCAGATTGAGGTCGTGCAGCGCGATCACCGCGGTGACGGGCAGCGCGGCCACCAGGGACAGGAGTTCCAGCTGGTGTTGGATGTCCAGGTGGTTCGTGGGTTCGTCCAGCAGCAGCTCACGGGGCTGCTGGGCCAGGGCGCGGGCGATCTGGACGCGCTGGCGTTCACCGCCGGACAGGGTGTGCCAGGACTGCCCCGCGCGGTCGGCGAGCCCGGTGTGGGTCAAGGCCTCTCGCACGGCGGCCTCGTCCTCGGGCCCGGGCGCGGACCAGGCGCGCCGGTGCGGGATGCGGCCGAGGCGTACGACGTCCAGCACACTCAGATCGACCTGGGTGACCGCGTGCTGGTCGACGACGGCCACCCGGCGGGCCACACCGCGCCGGCCGGTCTCGGCGAGAGTGCGGCCGTCGAGGGTGACGACGCCCGCGCCGGGGGTGAGTACGCCCGCCATCACCCGCAGGAGCGTGGTCTTGCCGGAGCCGTTCGGTCCGAGGAGTCCGACGGTGGTGCCGGGCGGCGGCGCGATGCTCACGTCGTCGAGGACGATCCGCCCGCCGGCTTCCCTGCCGACCCGCGCGGCCCTCAGGCCGTCGCCGGGGGTGCCCGCCCGGGTCATCCGTTTCTCCTCGTGCGGTAGAGGACCAGAACGAAGGCGGGCACCCCGATGAGGGAAGTGACGACGCCGACCGGAACCTCCTGCGGGTCCAGGACGGTCCTGGCCAGGGTGTCGACCCAGACCAGGAACACGGCTCCGGCGAGCGCCGTCACCGGCAGCAGCCGCCGGTGCCCGGACCCGGTCAACGCCCGGGCGGCGTGCGGCAGGACGAGGCCGACGAACCCGATGGCGCCCGCCGAGCTGACGAGGGCCGCGGTCAGCAGCGCGGTGGTGCAGAGCAGCACGATCCGGGTGCGGGCCACATGCACCCCGAGGGCTGCCGCCGCGTCCTGCCCGAAGGCGAAGGCGTCGAGGGTACGAGCATGGCCGAGGCAGACCAGCAGGGTCACGGCGAGCACGGCGGAACACATCCACACATCGCCCCAGCCGACCCCGCTCAGCGAACCGAGCAGCCAGAACAGCACACCCCGGGTCTGTTCGGCGTCGGCCGCCGTCATCACGACGAAGGAGGTGAGTGCGGAGAAGAGCTGCATGGCCGCGACCCCGGAGAGGACCACCCGGTCGGTGGAACCGCCGAGGACGTGGCTGAGCAGCAGGACGAGGGCGAACGAGCAGAGGGCCCCGACGAAGGCGCCGCCCGAGATCGACACCGCTCCCCCGCCGACGCCCAGGACGACGACGACCACCGCGCCGGTGGACGCCCCGGAGGAGACACCGAGGACGAACGGGTCGGCGAGCGGGTTGCGCAGCAGCGACTGCATCACGGTGCCGCACACCGCGAGTCCGGCCCCGCACACCGCGGCCAGCAGGGTGCGGGGCATGCGCAGGTTCCAGATGATGCCGTCGCGTATGGGGGTCAGGCCTGCCTCGGTGAGGCCGAGGTGGGAGGCCACCGCGGACCAGACGTCGGGGACGGAGATACGGGCGGGCCCGATCGTGACGGCGACCGCGACGGACAGGAGCAGCAGGGCGAACCCGGCGCCCCACAGGACACCGTCGCGCAGCAGCCGGGCTCCTGCGGCCGCACCGGCCGCGGGTGGCTGCTCCAGGCTCATGTCCGGAGCGTGCAGAGCGTGTCCGGTCTTCGTCACCCCGCGAGCCCGAACGAACGCAGACCCGCGGCGACCTGCTCCACGCCCTCCACGGTCCGGATGGACGGGTTCATCGCCTGGCCGCTGAGCAGGACATACCGCTTGTGCCGGACGGCGTCCATGTTCTTGGTGGCGGGGTTGGACTCCAGGAACTCGATCTTCTTGGCGGCGCTCTCGGCCGTCTGCGACTTACGGGTCAGGTCGCCGATGACCAGCACGTCGGGGTTGCGGTCGGCGACGGTCTCCCAGTTGATCTGGGGCCATTCCTCGTGGGTGTCGTCGAAGACGTTCTCCGCGCCGAGTTCCTCGGTGATGATGCCGGGGGCTCCGCAGCAGCCGGCGAGGTAGGGGGCCTCGGCGTTGGCGAACCAGTAGAGCATCGTGGTGCCGGAGGCGTCCATGCCCTCGGTCGCCTTGCCGATACGGGCCTCGAGGCGGGCGACGAGAGCGTCGCCCCGCTCGGGGACGCCGAACACCCGGGCCAGCTCGCGCACTTCGGTGTAGACGCTGTCCATGGTCAGACGCTTCGTACGGGAGCCGTCGCCGCTGCCGCTGTTGTCCTTGGCCGTGCAGTCGGACGGCGAGACGTAGGTCGGCACACCGAGGTCCTCGAACTGCTCGCGGGGAGCCACACCGCCCTTGCCCAGGGTCGATTCGAAGGAGGCGCTGACGAAGTCGGGTTCCTGGTCGAGGACCTTCTCCGAGGAGGGACGGTTCTGCGCGATGCGGGGAACCTTCGCGTCGGCCTTCTCCAGGCCCTTCATCACGGGGTCGGTCCAGGTGGAGGTGCCGGCGATCCGGTCCGCCAGGCCCAGGGAGAACAGGATCTCCGTCGACCCCTGGTCGAGGGAGACCGCGTGCCGCGGGGCAGCCTCGACGGTCACGGTGCGCCCGCAGTTCTTCAGCGTCACCGGTTGACCGGCGCCGCCCCCGCTCTTCGCGGCTGTGGTCGATCCGCTGCCGCCGCAGGCGGTCAGCAGGACGAGTCCCGCGAGGAGCAGGGTGGTTCGGCGTACGGTGCTGGCTATGGGCGGCACGGAGTCCCTCGGCGTCTCTGGGCTCATGCGCGAAGCCCGTTACGGTGTTCCGCCTCCGGAACGGAAGCGGGTGCCAGCAGGTCTTCGGACTCGGGTTCGTCCGGACGGAGCGCCTTCCCGGTACACCCGAGGGTGTCCCAGTGGCAGTGGCCCCGCCCGTCCCCCTCACCGCTGCGCGTCAGCTCCGGATTCGCACCGGATTCCCTGACTCCACGTGGAGTGTGACTGGCTTCTGCAAGTTATCACGCGGCGCGGCGCGGGCCTCGGGGGCCGACGGCCGGTACGGCGCGCGGGCCCCCTCCGTACCGGCCTTCGGGCGGGTCAGCCCTTGGGGTGAACCGATTCGCCGCCTTGCGTCCACGGCTTCGCGCTCCGGCGGGCGAGCACGGACACCGCGCCCCAGTAGGCCAGCAGAACGCCGCGCAGGACCAGGATCTCCAGGCTCTCCCCCAGGCGGCCGTACAGGGTCTGTCCCCTGGTCACGGCGCTCATCGGGCGTCCGCCGGGCCCGTGTTCCAGGGGCCGCGGGGATCGTCGTACGCGTTCGCGTAACCGGGTCCGGCGATGGGCCAGTCGGCGAGCAGGGCCTCGGGCAGGGCGAAGGATTCGGCCAGTTGCGGGGAGTGCGCTGCGACGGCCGCGATCAGCTGCTCGGCGGTCTCCGGCAGGGCTTCGACCTGATCGCCGCTCAGGAGGCCTGCGGCCAGCAGGTCACCGCTGTTGCGGGCCACCCATTCGACGGCGAACAGCCGCTCCAGTTCTCCCAGCCGGTCCTTGGCGTCCCCCTCGGGCAGCGCCGCGCGGGCCTCCGCGTAGGCTGCGGCGGCCTCCTGGTACGCGTATGCCTCGACCCCGCGCAGGGCGGGGCCCGAGGCCGCGTTCCACCGCTCGAGGAGGTCGGCGTCGGGCGCCCGCTGCGCGCGCTCCCTCGCCCGGGCGAACCAGATGTCCTGGAGCGCGGTGAGGAGCCGGCCCAGGAAGCGCGGGTCGGCCAGGTCACCGGGGCTCGGGCCCCGGCCCGGGGCCTCGTCCTGACGGGGCTCGGCGGCGAAGAGCATCTCCGCCGCGGCCTTGGCGTACAGGGCGATGTTGTCGCCCTCCGCGGTGATGGCCCCCTCCACCCCTGTGACGAGTTCGGTCATGCCGTTGTTCTCCAGCAGGGCCTGCGCGCCGCAGCGTTCGCGGCTCTCGACGATGACGTCACGAGCCCGCCAGGTGATCCACGCCTTGGCGACGTCGACGAGTCTGCCGGCGTCCCTCCGGCCGTCCTCGCCCGTGCAGGCTTCCCACCGCTGCTGGGCCCGGCGGTGGAGGAGGCTCATGGCGAAGACCGTGGCCATGGCGGAGGCGAGCGGCCCGTGGTGGGTCCGGTGCGCGTTGACGGGCAGGGGCGGCGCGCCCCGCGTCCCGGAGATCAGCCGGTGACCGCCGTAGCGCACGGCGACGGCGAGGGTCGCGCGGGCCGAGCCCGCCGCACAGGCGCTCATGGACACGCGGCCGGGGACGACCCGTCCGATCGAGGTCAGAAAGCGCCGCCGCCTGTCCCCCGGGCCGGTCCTGAACTCCCCGGGGACCTCGCTCTCGTCGCCGCGTTCCAGCAGGGCGTCCCGCGCCACGAAGAGCCGGTCGAACGAGGTCAGGCAGTGGTCCACCGGACTTCCCATCCGGGCCGGGAGACGCCGCACGCGGACGCCCGGCAGTGTCTCCTCGTCGTCGGTGAGCGGCACCAGGAAGAGACGTACCCCGTGGTCGGATCCGTCGGCCACCAGACGAGCGGCGACCAGCCCGGACTTGGCTCCGCCCGCCGGGCTGGTGTTGGGCATGAACTTCTGGGCGCCCGCGTTCGGGGTGTGCAGGACGAAGCCGTTCCTCTCACGGTCGTAGGTCGCGGTGGTCTCCATGGCCGAGGCGTTGTTGCCGTGTGCCACCTCCGTACAGAGGAAGGTACCGATGCGCCGCATCGTCAGATAGTCGGACAGATCGCGACGGTCCGCGCACGCGTGGTCGAGGAGGCTGCCGAGGAAGAGGTTGTAGTGGATGCCCGCCACGGTGGTCAGCGCGGGGTCCACCGGGCCGAGCCAGGCGTGCAGAGCGGCCAGCGCCCGGGAGTCGGCGGCGAGGCGTGCCCCGCTGTCGAGGGAGAGGTTGAGGATCCGCAACCGGTCGTAGGCGAGCTCCAGTCGCTCCTCGGGCGTTCCGCCGGCGGGGCGGCGGAACGGTTCTGTGCTGATCAGCCGCTGCCAGAATCCGTGCTCGCGGCGGAATTCCGGGCCGAGGAGGACGCCGGTCAGCAGATCGGTGGTGGACGGGGGAGGGTTGGTGGTAAGGGTCACGGTCATAACGAAATCAACGACCGCGGTACGGGCGAGGACACCCTGGCCGCCCTACCGCTCCGGGACGGGCATGCTGGTCAGAGCCGCTGCGAGCTCGTGCCCGTCGGGAGGCAGCGCGCCGGCCCGTGCGACGGTCACCGCGGCCGAGGCCACGGCGTGGCGCAGCACGTCGTCCAGGACGGCGGCGTCCAGGGTGCGCAGACGTGCGCGGCCTGCTGCTCCGAGCAGTCCGTGCGAGGCCAGGGCGTGCAGGGCGCCCGACATGAACGCATCGCCCGCGCCCACCGTGTCCACGACCCGTACGGGCGGTGCGCCGATGCTCACCGTCACGCCCGGCAGGAACGCCGTCGCCCCACCGGCGCCCCTGGTGACCAGGACGACAGCCGGTCCGGAACCCAGCCACCGTTCGGCGGCCTCCTCCGGGGCCTCGTCCGGATACAGCCAGCGCAGGTCCTCGTCGCTGGCCTTGACGATGTCGCTCAGCTCCACGCAGCGCTCCGCCCGGTCCACGGCAGGGGCGTGCTCTCCCATCAGCGCGGGCCGCACGTTGGGGTCGTAACTGATGGTCGCCGCACCCCGGAGCGACCGGACGAGGTGCAAAACGGTGTCCGCGCCGGGCTCCAGGGCCGTGGCGACCGATCCGGTGTGGACATGCTGGGGCGGCTCCCGGAGCTGCACCGGGCCCAGCGCCCAGGTGATCTCGAAGGTGTAAGCGGCCCGGCCCTGGTCGTCGAGGTCCACCGTGGCGGCCGGGGTGGGCGCACCGCTCCCGTCGTCGAGGATCCGCACCCCGGCCGAGGCCAGGTGGTCCCGGACAAGCCGCCCGCCGGGGTCCGGGCCGAGTTGGGTGACCAAGGTCGTGCTCCGGCCGAGGCGGGCCAGGCCGTACGCGACGTTCGCGGGGCTGCCGCCGGGATGGATGCGGTCCGGCGTGCCCGGCAGCCGGACGATGTCGGCGACGCATTCACCGATGACCAGCAGGTCGGGGCTGTCGGGCATGGGCAGGGGCTCCTGGAGGACGCGGGCGGTCGCGCCCCGGGGGCGCGACGGTGACGAGGCACACTGCCGCCGATTCTGCCCGTGCCCGGGGAACCGTGGTGCCCCGGGGCTCAGGAGGCTTCGCCGCGCCCTTCGTCGCCGTAGCGCCGTTCGAACTTGGCGACCTGGCCCTCGGTGTCGACGACCCGCGCCCTGCCGGTGAAGAACGGGTGGCTCTCGGCGGAGATCTCCACGTCGATGACGGGATAGCTGTTGCCGTCGTCCCAGTCGATCGTCTGCTCGCTCGACGCGGTGGAGCGGGTCAGAAAGGCGTACCCGGCGGAACGGTCACGGAAGACCACGGGACGGTACGACGGGTGCTTGTCCTGTTGCATGTCTGCTCCTGGGAGAACGGGGATCTCGGTTCCCGGCTTCAGGCCAGCCTTTCCAAGGGCGCGCCCACGCGCGATCCGGGACGTCCGTACGGAGCAGGGGTCAGCCGTCGACGTCAACGGTGGCGGCACCGGTCGGCGGGGCGGCGGCTCAGCGGCGGACCACAGCAGCGCTGCCGCCCACGGCGCGACGGCTCCGGGCAGCCGGCGGGGCACGGCCGCGTCGCCCGGCGAGGTGACGTAGTGCACGGCCTGCCGGCGGCGCTCGCGTCCGTCGCGGTGCTCCGCCTCGGCGACGGAGGCGTACGCGGCGAGCACCTGCGGGTGCTCGCCGGTCGAGGCCGACGACTCCCCCGTCCTGACCGGCGGTTCGCCCGCGGTGGCGGGGCCGTTAGCCGCAGCAGGCCGAGCGGCCTCAGGCGCAGCGGTCGGTGAGCGCCTTCTGTGCCGCCGGATCGCGCCCGGGGCCACGTGCGCTATGTGTGGCGTCGCTGTCCACGGCGGCAGCCGGGAGGGCGCCGGCACCGCTCCGAACAGTTCTCGCGGACATGTTTCCGGTGATCCTGCTCAGTCGCCCGTCACCCCCTCCACCGCGTCAGCGACGAGCGCGAGGAAGCGCGCACGGGCCTGCGGGCTGCACAGGGGTTCCGGGTTCCACGGCACGATGCGCGCGGCGCGCCCGGCCGCCTCCCAGGCGGGGGCGGCGATCTCGTCGAGCGGAACCGCGTTGGACCGGGTGTCCGCCAGCACGACGCGGGGCTCCAGCGCCGCCACGTCCGCCCATCGCAGGGTGGCCCAGTTGACCCCGGCCCCCGCGGGCGGGGACACGAGGTCGACCCCCAGCTCGGCCAGGACGCGCAGCTCGGGCCACATCTGGGGGCGGCCGGCATACGCCTGTTCCTGACTCGCCGGCGAGAGGGCCAGCACCTTGGGCCCTCCGGGAGTGGCACGGGTGGCGGCGTGGAGCCGCGCACGGGCGGCTCGCAGTTCATCCGCGGCGGCCGGGACCGGAGCGCCTCCGAGCGCCCGGGCGAGCTGGGCGAACCGCTCGGCGACCCGGTCGAGGGTGCGTGCCTGGCCGACGTCGATCACGACGACCGGGACGCGCTCCTCCAGGTGCTTCGCGGTGTCCGGGTCCAGTCCGTAGAGCTGGCCGTGGCCGTAGGTGACCGCGACGACCAGGTCGGGCCTGCCGCGTAACAGCGTGTCCACGTCCAGGTCGTCACCCGCGCCCCGGTAGTCCACGGCGTCCAGCGGGAGCGTGCCGGTCTTCGCCCGGTCGGGCTCCGCCCCGTCGTGTCCCGAGCCGAATATCCCCTCCGGCTGTATCCCGTAGTCCCACAGCGTCGCTCCCGCCTGGACGTACGCGAGGACCCGGGACGGCCTGCCGTCCGCCACCACCAGTTGTCCCCGGTCGTCCGTGAAACTCCACGCACCCTGCTCCTGCTCCGTCATACCTCTCACCCCTCCGCACCTGCGGCCTCGGCCCTCTTCCGGGCTCGCCAACCACTACCTGCCCAGCCCATCGGTTCGACACCCTCCGTGGAGCGCCCCAGATAGGTGAGCGGCCCGGGGTCGGATACGTCGAGGACCTGGAATCCGAGCCGGTCGTAGAAGGCTCTGGCCGGGGTGTTCGCCGTCAGCATGGACAGGTGCACGGCCGGGACGCCTTTCTTCCGCAGCGCGTCCAGGAACGCCCGCATCAGTTGCCTGCCGTGGCCCCTGCGCTGCCACGGCGGCAGCAGGTCGATGTGCAGGTGCGCGGGGTGCCCGTCCAGCTCCGGAAGGATCATCCGCTCCGGGCGGTACAGGAGCGCCGTCATCGCCTCGGCGGGCGTCCGGGCCTCTCCCTCGGACTCGGGGAAGCGGTCCGCCACCCGGGGGAGCCAGATCTCGCGGAAGGCGCCCACGAACCGCCGGGTGTCCGCGGTCCCCAGGACGTAGCCGACCGCGCGGCCGCAACCGTCGTCCAGGACGAAGGTGAGCTCGGGTTCGAGGTGCGCGTAGGGCGCGGCGAACAGCGCGGGCATCAGCCCGGGATCCGGATACAGATGCGTGCTGTCACCGCCGTTGTCGGCCGTGCGGACGCAGATGTCCGCGAGGGCCTCCTGATCGGTGGGCCGGTAGGGACGTACGTACGCGGTCCGGGTCATCGCCCCATCCTTCATACCTGGGAGCGCTCCCACAAGGCCCTGGGGCGCTTCAGTGGGCCTCGCCCTCCTGCCGGCCCTCCGCGCGGGCCAGTTCGACGTTGAACTGGGCACCGGTCACGAGTGCCAGGTTGGTGAACCAGATCCAGATCAGGAAGACGACCAGGCCGGCCAGCGAGCCGTACAGCCGGCTGTAGCTCCCGATGTGGGTCGCGTAGAGCGCGAAGCCGGCCGAGGCGATCAGCCACAGGAACGCGGCGAGGACTCCGCCCGGCAGTGCCTGCCGCACGCTTCGCGCGGAGCGCGGACCGGTGCTGAAGAGGACGACGATGAGGCAGGCGACCAGGCAGAGCAGCACGGGCCATTTGAGTACCTCCCACAGCGTCTCGCCGGCCTGCGCCAGACCCAGCCGACGGCCGAGCCAGCGCGCCAGAGGCCCGGTGAGCACGAGGGCGAAGGCGCTGGACATCAGCAGGACGAGCAGCCCGATGGCCGACACCACGATGATGTGGGCCTGGCGCAGGGCGGGCCTGGTGTCCTTCACGTGGTGCATGGCGTGCATCGCCCTGCGGAACACGGCCAGATAGCTGGAGGCGGACCACACGGCGCTCACGCTGCCGGTGGCGACCAGCAGCCAGACGGCGGTGCGTTCGTGGGTGGCCGCCTCCAAGGGCCGGCGGAGCGCCGCTCCGGACTCGGCCGGCGCGAAGGCCGTGATGTCGGCGATCAGCGCGTCGGTGGCGCCCGGGTTGGCCAGGCCGATGACGGACACGGTGACGAGGAGCGCCGGGAGCAGGGCCAGGATGGCGTAGTAGGTGAGGGCCGCCGCCCAGTCGGAGAGGTCGTCGTTCCACAGCGACACGGGGGTCCTGCGCAGTGCGGTGCGCCAGTGCCCGGGCGCGGTGCGCCCTGCCACGGGCTCGGTTCGTTCCGCGACGGGGGCGTCGGTCCTGCTGGGCACGCGGTCACTCCGGGGGACGTGGGGAGAGCGGACGACCGGGACGCCTCAGGACGGCCCGGCTGCTCCCTTTCTCTCATGCCTCGGTCCCGCGGGTGTACTCCAGGTGCGCTCAGTCGTTGACGGCCGTGAGCAGCACCACCGCGTCCTCCAGTGCCAGCAGTCCGTGCCGTTCCTGCGGAATGGGGTGCAGCCCGCCCGCCGTGAGCTCCACGTCCCCGGAGCCCGCGGTGAGCCGGACCGCACCACGCAGCACCTGCAGCGACGCGGCGGGCGGCGCGTTGTGCTCGTCGAGGGCGGAACCCGCGGTGAGCGCGATCACCGTCTGCCGCAGTGGCGCCTGGCGCAGCAGCAGATGGGCGCTGCGCCCGTGCGCGTCGGCACGGGCCGCGGCCAGGTGCTCGTCGGCGAGAGCGTTGAGATCATCCATACGACCACTGTGCCGCAGCCATCGCTCCCCCGCTATCGCGTCCGGCGCAGCCGGACCGCCGTGTCGTCGGGCAGCGGCCCGGAGGCGCGCATCGGCGCGCTGGTCAGCAGGATCTCGTCGTGTGCGGGGAGCGGGACCGGGCCTCCCGAGAGGTTGACGACGCAGAGCAGGCCGTGGGCCCGACAGCTGTGCCGCGGCGGCGGAGGCGCATGTCACTGCGGCTGCCCGCCGGGCTCCACAGCGAAGAGCGGGGCTCGCAAGGATGCGGGCCCCGCTCCGGGAGGCGGCCGGCGGTCAGAGACCGCCGGTGTGAAGAAGCCGGTCGGGCGAGCCCGAGCCCAGACCCGTCAGGACGTCCGGGGTCGCCTGCGCGGTGAGCCGGTCGGAGATCTCCTGCGGTGTCGCGTCGGGGTGCTGCTCCCTGTACAGAGCGACGGCACCGGCGACGTGCGGACTGGCCATGGACGTACCGCTCAGCGTCGTGGACCCGCCGCCCAGGTTCGCGGACACGATGTCCACGCCGGGGGCGTACAGCGACACGCAGGTGCCCCAGTTGCTGAACGTCGCCTGCCGGTCCTGGTCGTCACTGGCGCCGACAGCGAACGCTCCGTCGGCGCGCGCCGGGGACACGTCGCAGGCGTCCTGGTTCTCGTTGCCCGCCGCGACCACGGGCAGAGTGCCCTGCGCCGCGAGCGCGTCGAACGCGTCGTCGACGGCCGTGGACGCCGGACCGCCGAGGGAGGCGTTGACCACGGCCGGCTGCTGGGCGTTCTGGGCGATCCAGTCGAGGCCGGCGATGACCCCGGCCCAGGTGCCCGAGCCTTCGCAGTTCAGCACCCGGACCGGCACGAGGGAGGCACCGGAGGCGACACCGTACGTCGAGCCGGCCACGGTCCCGGCCACGTGCGTGCCGTGGCCGTTGCAGTCCTCACCGTTGCGGCCGTCACCGATCGCGTCGTACCCGGCGCCCACCCGGCCGCTGAGCTCGCTGTGCGCGCTTTCGATGCCGGTGTCGAGAATGTACGCGGTCACACCCTGCCCTGTGCCGTCCACGTCGTACAGGCCGTCCAGCGGGAGGTTCCGCTGGTCGATACGGTCCTGTCCCCAGCTCCCGGCCATCGCCCGCTTCCCTGGTGCCGCCTGGGCGGCCGGCGGCGAGACGGAGGCCTCGCTGTTCTCCTCAACGGCCTGGACGCCTGCCGCGCCGCGCACCTGCTCGAGCTGCGCAGCCGTGAGCGAGGCGGCGAAGCCGTGCAGAACCTTGCTGTACGTGAAGAGGGTGGTGACACCGAGCTGCTCGGCCATGGCGGTCGGCTTCTGCTCGGGAGAGAGGGTGACGATGTACTGACCGGGCACGGCCCGGGCCGACTTCTTCACCGGCACAGGAGTCTCGCCGGTTTCGGCCGTCGCCGTGGTGCTGCCGATCACGGGGGCGATCAGCAGTAGAGCGGCTGGTGCCCAGCGGGCGCACAGGCGCATGCGTTCTCCCTTGGAGTGGAGGAGCGGTTCGCGGACCCGACAGGTCCGCGAAGTATGAACACCTGACCTTTCGTCCATATCCCCGGTGGGCCTGAGCCGCGTCAGCCGGACAGCTCAACGATCGATACCGGGCACACCTGTTCGGCCGAGCACATGACAGGTGCGCCCCTCCAGGAGGGATGGACCGGCTCAGCTCCGCCAGGAGTCGTCTCCGCACCAGGATCCGAGGCCGTACCGGGACGGACATGGGCCCTGGGGACGCGACCGCCCCCGGGGCCCACTGAACGCACGGTGACACCCGCTACCCGGCGGCGTGCCCCGGCACGGTGGCGTCGAGGAAGGGTGTGGCCCCCGACGCCAGGCGGAGCACCGCGACCCCCCGTGAGGGAAGAACGAGGCCGCCCTCGGTGGCCGGCGAGGGGCCGGAGAGGACCTCTCCGGCCACCACCCCGAACGCGACGGGCTCATCGGTACGGTTGACGAGGAACCAGTACGCGTGGGAGCCGTCGGTCCGTACGGTCAGCTCCACCCGTCCCCGGACGTCGGCGGGCAGCTCGCTGAGCACGCCGGCGCCGGCCAGCAGGGGCCGCAGCACGTCGGGCAGCCCGTGGGTGCCCAGCCGGGTGGAGACGTAGGCGGCGGAACCGCCGCCCTCCAGGGCGCGCCGGGTGATGGCGGGCCGCCCTGCCAGGTCCCCCGTGCCGTAGTGCGCCAGCACTGTGACCTCGGAATCGGTCAGGTCGATCCGGTCGGTCCACAGCGTGCCGGTCAGGCCGTTGTCGAGCCGTACCTCCTCGCCCTCCCGCAGGGGGCCGAACTCCTCGATGCGAATGCCCAGCAGATCGCGCAGCGCTCCGGGGTATCCGCCGAGGTGGACGTGGTCGTTCTCGTCGACGACACCCGAGTAGTAGGTGGTGACGAGGTGGCCGCCACCGCGCACGTAGGCGTCGAGCCGTCCGGCGAGATCCAGCGGGACGACGTGCAGGACGGGTGCCGCGACGAAGTCGTACCCGGTGAGGTCGGTCGCGGTCGTGACGACGTCCACCCGGACGCCCAGGGCCAGGAAGGCCGAGTACCAGTCGAGTGCCTCCTGGCGGTAGCGCAACAGGGAGGAGGGCTGGGAGTCGCGTTCGACGGCCCACCAGGATTCCCAGTCGTACACCAGTGCCGCGCGTGCCGGTTCCCGCACGGAGCCGGTGACCGGGGTGAGCGTCTCCAGAGTCCGGCCGAGGGCGGTCACCGCACGGAACACCTCGCTGTCCGGGCCGGCGTGGGGCACCATCGCCGAGTGGTGTTTCTCGGCGCCCGCGGCGGACTGGCGCCACTGGAAGAAGCAGACCGCGTCGGCCCCGTGGGCGACGTGGACCAGGGAGTCCCTGGCGAGCTCGCCCGGGCTCTTGGCGACGTTGACGGGCTGCCAGTTGACCGCACTGGTCGAGTGCTCCATCAGGAACCAGGGCCTGCCCTGGGCGATGGAGTGGGTGAGGGCGGCAGAGAAGGAGAGCTCGTCCAGGCGCTGCGGGCCGGGGTGGGCGTAGTGGTCGTTGGAGACGAAGTCGATCTCCTGCGCCCACTCGGGGTAGTTCATGCCCTTGGTGTCACCCATCACCATGAAGTTGGTGGTGGCGGGGATCTGGGGGGTGATACGGCGCAGGACGTCGCGTTCGGCCCGCAGGTAGTCCTTCAGCGCGTCGGAGGAGAACCTCTTGAAGTCCAGCTGCTGCGTCGGGTTGGCGTGGCTCGCGGCCAGCCTCGGCGGCTGGATCTGCTCCCAGGCCCCGTAGTACTGCGACCAGAAGGAGGTGGCCCAGGCCCGGTTGAGCTCGTCCAGCGTGACGTAGCGGGTGCGCAGCCAGTCACGGAAGGCCTGGGCGGCGTCGTCGGAGTAGTCGTAGATGTTGTGGCAGCCGAGCTCGTTGGAGATGTGCCAGGCGACCACGGCGGGATGGTCCGCGTAGCGGGTGGCCATGGCCTCCACCAGCCGCAGGGCGTATCTGCGGAAGACGGGTGAGGTGGGCCGCCAGTGCTGCCGCGCTCCTTGGGAGAGGGTCTCGCCGGTGCGGGTGACCGGCAGGATCTCGGGGTGCAGGGTGGTGAGCCAGGGCGGCGGCGAGGCGGTGGCGGTGGCGAGGTCCACCGCGATCCCGTTGTCGTGGAGCAGGTCGAGCACCTCGTCCAGCCAGGCGAAGTCCCACCGGTCCTCGGCCGGTTGGAGGCGTGCCCAGGAGAAGATGGCGACGGAGACGATGGTGACCCCGGCCTCGCGCATCAGCCGGACGTCTTCCTTCCACACCTCGCGCGGCCACTGCTCCGGGTTGTAGTCGGCCCCGTAGGCGAAGCGCGCGGGACGGTCGTCCGAGGGGATGCGCAGCCAGTGGCGCTCGGATGCGGGGGTCATGATGATCCTTTCGGATACGTACGAGGTGCGAGTACGGCACAGGGCGGCCGCCCCTCGGGCGACCGCCCTGTGCCTGTCCAGCCGGCCTGTTCAGCCGCAGGACGTCACTTGTTGACGCTGAAGCCCTGGTCGTTGCCGTAGGCGACGGAGGCCTTCTGCCATTCCTTCAGCCCGTCGGCGAGCGTGGTGTCGGAGACGTACGCCTTGCCGACGGAGTCGTTGAAGATCGAGTTCGCGTACACCTGGAAGGGCAGGTAGGACCAGTCCTCGGGTACCTGGCTGGCGGACCGGGCGAAGATCTCGTTCGCCTTCTGGCCGCCGAAGTACGGGAAGGCGGTGTCGAGGAACGACGGCGAGGACAGGTCTGCCGTGGTGGCGGGGAAGGCGCCGTTCTCTATGCGGGCCTGGACGCCTTCGGAGTGGTTGGCGTACTCGTTGAACGCGTATGCCAGGTCCTTGTTCTTGCCCGCCTTCATCACCGCGAGGGAGCTGCCGCCGTTCTCGGAGCTGACCTCACCGCCCTTCTCCCACTGCGGGAGCGCGGCCGCGCGCCAGTCGCCCGAGGCGGACTCGACGCCCGAGACGAAGTTGGCGGGCATCCAGGCGCCGGTGGCGAGGGTGGCGATGGTGCCGTCCGCCAGGCCCTTGTACCACTCGTCACTCCAGCTGGCGACGGGCGCCAGGAGCTTCTCGTCGAGGAGCTTCTGCCAGACCTCGGTGAAGGCGGTGACGCCCTTGTCGGCGGCGAGGTCGACCGTCACATCGGTGCCACGCGTCTTGAAGGGGGTTCCGCCGGCCTGCCAGATCATGCTGGTGGCGAAACCGGCGTCGCCGGTGTCGTTGGTTATGTACGCCTTGGGATCGGCCGCCTGCAGAGCGCGCGCCGCCTCCAGGTACTCGTCCCAGGTGGTGGGCGTGGCGATCTGGTGCTTGTCCAGCACCTTCTTGTTGTAGAAGAGCGCCATCGGGCCCGAGTCCATGGGCAGGGCGTACACGGCGTCGTCGACGGCGACCGAGTTCCACGGTCCCGGCGAGTAGTCGTCCTCGAACTCTCCGGCACCGTAACGGCTCAGGTCCTCGAGGCTGTCACCGAGGGCGAACTGGCCGAGGGCGTAGTACTCGACCTGCGCGACGTCCGGCACCCCGGACCCGGCCTGGACGGCGTTCTGCAGGGCGGTGTACTGGTCGTTACCGGTACCGGCGTTGACCAGCTTCACCTTGACCTTGGGGTACTTCTTCTGGAAGTCGCTGACCACCTGCTTCAGCGTCGGTTCCCACGCCCAGACCGTGATGGAGCCGCCCTCCTTGAGGGCTGCGCGGAGGTCACCTCCCGATACGGTCTTGTCCGCCGAACCGGAATCCTCGGAGGACCCGCACGCGGTGAGGCTCAGCGCGGCCGCGCACAGCAGGCCGACGCCACGCATCGCGCGTCTGGTCATGGTTCTCATAATCGCTTCACTCCGTTGTGGTGGGGGTGGTGCACAAAGCGTCGAACGTCCGCACGGGGGTGCGGGGCTGGACAGGGGTGGGACACCGCACAGGCCGAGAGCCGGGAGGAACCGGTCCTGGAGTGCGGAGAATCGGTGGCCGACGAGGCCGGGGAACGGGTCACCCCTTGACGCTGCCCGCTGCCAGTCCGGACTGCCAGTAGCGCTGGAGCAGCAGGAAGGCGATGATCAGCGGCACGATGGTCAGCAGTGAGCCCGTGATGACCAGGTTGAAGACCGGCTGGCCGCCGGCGGTGGAGGCCTGCTCGTTCCAGGCGTTCAGTCCCAGCGTCAGCGGGTACCAGTCCGGATTCTTGATCATGATCAGGGGCAGGAAGTAATTGTTCCAGGTCTGCACCATCGTGAACAGCAGAACCGTCACGATGCCCGGGGTGAGCAGCGGGAGGGCGACTTGGAAGAACGTCCGCAACTCTCCGGAACCGTCCATCCTGGCGGCTTCCAACAGCTCGGTGGGGACGGCCTCGGCGGCGAACACCCACATGAGATAGAGCCCGAACGGTGAGATCAGGGACGGGATGATGACGGCCCAGGGCGTGTTGGTGAGCCCCATCTTGCTGAACATGAGGAAGGTGGGGACCGCCAGCGCGGTCGCCGGCACCGCCACCGCGCCGATGACGGTGGCGAAGACGGCGCGCTTGCCCGCGAAGTCGAACTTGGCCAGACCGTAGCCGCCCAGGACCGCCAGGAAGGTCGCCCCGCCCGCCCCCACGACCACGTACAGCAGTGTGTTGAGGAACCAGCGGACGAAGATGCCGTCGTCGTAGGTGAGCGTCTGCGAGATGTTGTCCCAGAGGGCGAAGTCACCGCTGAACCAGAGACCGAAGGAGCCGAGCAGGCCCTTCTGCGTCTTGGTGGCGTTGATGACGAGCCAGGCCAGCGGCATGAGCGCGTAGAGCGCGGTCACGCCCATGAGGACCGTGAGCAGCACGCTGCGGCGCGGCCGGTCCGCCGAGTGGCGTCGGCGGGGTGCCGGGGCACGGTGAGTGGTTCGCCGGGGTGTCTGCTCGGCGGTGAGGGAAGGGGCGCTCATCGCTCACGCCTCCTTTCGCATGCCGCGCAGCTGGACCGCGTAGGCGATGATCATCGTGACGACGCCCATGACGAGGGAGACCGTGGCCGCGTAGTTCTGCTGCCGGCCCGAGAAGGACAGCGTGAAGGTGTAGAAGTTGGGCGTGAAGTAGGTGGTGATCGCGTTCGGCGCCAGGTTCTGCAGGATGCTGGGCTCGTTGAACAGCTGGAAGCTGCCGATCACGGAAAAGATCGTCGCGATCACCAGTGCCCCGCGGATCGCGGGAATCTTGACCGCGGTGATGATCCTCCACTGCCCCGCTCCGTCGATCTCGGCCGCCTCGTAGAGGGACTTGGGGACGACACGCAGCGCCGAGTAGAAGATCAGCATGTTGTAGCCGATGAACTCCCAGGTGACGATGTTGCCGATGCTGGCCAGTACCAGGGAGGGCGAGAGCGGGTCGGGCAGCGACACGCCGAAGGCGTCGTTGAAGTTCCCGACCAGTCCGAAGCGGGTGCCGTAGATGAACCCCCACATCAGGGTGGCGACGACGGCGGGTACGGCGTACGGCAGGAAGACGGCGATCCGGAAGAAGCTCTTCCCGTAGATCCTGCCGCTGTCGAGGGCCAGGGCTATGAGCAGGGCGAGGCCGAGCATGACGGGCACCTGCACCGCGAGGAAGAGGGTCACCCGGCCCACCGCCGACCAGAACTGCTCGTCCTCGAACGCCCGCTGGAAGTTGTCAAGGCCGACGAACGACGTACCGCCCACCAACTGGTCGCGGAAGAAGCTCAGATACAGCGAGTAGGCGATCGGGGCGAGGAACACGAGGGCGAACACCGCCATGAAAGGCCCCACGAAAAGCCACCCGACGCGCCCCTGCCGCGCGCGGGCGCGGCCTGCGGCTGGTGGGCGGCGTCCAGTGGTGAGCGGCGTGACGGCCGTCATGGGTACTCCTGTTGTTCCGGCGTTGAGCATGGCCCCGGCCGGATGGAGACACCGGACATCGTGGAGGCGCTGTGCTTGAGGAGGCCGATGGCCACGTGAACACCAGTACGGATGTTTACGTAAACATGTATCGGTGAAGTGATGTCTACACGTCTCTCACCTCGTGGTCAAGGCTCGGTTTCCCTGCCAGGCCGACCAGTTGGGACCCAGCGCCGCCGGCGGCCGCCTCCGCGTCCGCCCGTGTGTCGGCACCGTGCGTCCGAAGTGGTAGAAATGCCGGTGACCCGAACCCTCGGTCCCCACGCGGTACGAGCCACACGCGCAGCAGGGACAGGGCGGGCCCCGATCGGAACACTCTCGACGCACGCGGTGAGAAGACGGCCCCGCGGCCGGAACGGCGCGCCCACACGGCGAAAGGCCCACACGACCACGACGGAGGCGGGCGCAGTGCACGGACAGGGACAGGCCATGAGCCGGCCGCCGCGCAAGGAAGCCTCGATGGCCGACGTCGCGCGCCGGGCGGGAGTCTCCTCCCAGACGGTCTCGCGTGTCTCCAACGGACACACGGTGGTCTCCGAGGAGACGCGCGAACGTGTCCTGACCGCCATGAAGGAGCTGAACTACCGCCCCAACAGCGCCGCGCGCGCCCTCAAGAGCGGGAAGTTCCGCACCCTGGGCGTCATCCTGTTCACCCTCGCCACGACGGGAAACGTCCGGACGCTGGAGGCCATTTCCGCCTCCGCGGCGGACGAGGGTTACGCGATCACCCTGCTTCCCGTCGCCTCACCCACCAGCACCGGGGTCAGGGGGGCCGTCACCGTGCTCGGCGAACAGGTCGTGGACGGCATCATCGTGATCATGGAAGTACGTCTTCTGGACGCCGCCATCTCGCTGCCGCCGCACACCCATGTGGTGGTGGCCGACTCCGACGCCGGCGACCGCTACAGCGTCGTGGACACCGACCAGTCCGGAGGAGCCAGGGCGGCGGTGCGCCATCTGCTCGATCTCGGGCACCGCACCGTGACGCATGTGGCCGGTCCGGTGGAATCGTTCGCCGCCCAGCGCCGCGCCCACGCCTGGCGGCAGACACTGGAGGACGCGGGACGGCCCGTCCCGCCCCCGGTGGACGGCGACTGGACCGCGGCCTCGGGGTACGAAGCGGGGCTCACCCTGGCGGCCGACCCCGCCTGCACGGCGGTCTTCGCGGCCAACGACCAGATGGCTCTGGGCGTCCTGCGCGCCCTGCAGGAACGGGGCAGACGCGTCCCCGAGGACGTCAGCGTGGTCGGGTTCGACGACATCGCCGACTCCGCGTCCTTCCTCCCCCCTCTGACCACCGTCCACCAGGACTTCGCCGAGATAGGGCGGCAGTGTGTGGACGGCGTCCTGCGCCAGATCCGCAACGAGACGACGGAACGGGGGACCACCCTGGTCCCGACCAGGCTGGTCGTGCGGGCCAGTACGGCCCCACCGCCTCCTGGGTGACCGCACACCGGCCGGTCCGGCGTACGCGGCCGGTCCGGACGCCCGGCGCGCCCGTTCACGGGGCTCACGGCTCCAGGTGGGAGAACCGCAGTTCGGTGCGGCTGCGCGCCGTGTCACCCGGGCGCAGCACGGTGCTGGGCAGCTCGGGCCGGTTGGGTGAGTCGGGCAGGTGCTGGGTCTCCAGGCAGACCGAGCCGTGCCGTTCGTGGCGACGGCCGGCGGCGTCGGTGAAGGAGCCGTCGAGCTGGTTGGCGGTGTAGACCTGAAGGCCGGGCTCCGTGGTCCACACCTCCAGGACGCGGGCGGTGTCCGGAGCGGTGAGGCGTGCGGCGCGGCGCAGGCTCCCGCCGGCGTCCCGGAGCACCCAGCAGTGGTCGAACCCTCCCGCGTCACGCAGCTGTCGGTCGTCGTGGCCGAGCCGTTCCCCGAGGACGCGGGGCTCGGTGAGGTCGAAGGGAGTGCCCCGCACCTCGGCCGGCGGCCCGAGCGGGATGCCGGAGTCGTCCACCGGCAGATAGGTGTCGGCGTCGACCTCCAGCTGATGGCCGAGGACGTCGCCGTGGCCGGCCAGGTCGAAGTACGCGTGGTTGGTGAGGTTGACGACCGTTGGCCGGTCGGTGGTGCAGGCGTACTCGACGGCCAGGGTGCCGGTGGTGTCGAGGGTGTACGTGACCGTGGTGTCCAGCGCGCCGGGGAAGCCCATGTCACCGTCTGGGCTGTGCAGGGAGAGCCGGACGGACACGCTTGCGTCGGTCCGGTCGGCGCTCGCGTCCCACACCTTGGTGTG
Organism: Streptomyces sp. NPDC005791; assembly: GCF_042871485.1. Taxonomy (NCBI): domain Bacteria; kingdom Bacillati; phylum Actinomycetota; class Actinomycetes; order Kitasatosporales; family Streptomycetaceae; genus Streptomyces; species Streptomyces sp. NPDC005791. Next base: position 96,056 of record NZ_JBIAIP010000006.1, on the reverse strand, counting down.
GAAGCCGTCGGGGCCGCCGTGCAGAGCGTGGCCGCGGTCGTTGGCGGGGATGTGGTGCTCGGTCCCGTCCAGGGTGAAGCGGCCGTGCGCGATGCGGTTGGCGTACCGGCCGACGACGGCGCCGAAATAGGGGTGCGTGGCCGTGTAGTCGTGGAGGGCCGGGAGCGAACGGACGACAGAGGCGGTGGCCCCCCTGGTGTCGGGTACGTCGAGGCGGTGCAGGGAGGCCCCGTAGGTGAGTACGTCGGCTCTGACTCCCGTACCGCTGTCGAGGGTCCACAGACGGACCGGGACGCCCCGGGCGGAGCCGACGGGGGTGCTGTACACGGTGGGGCGCGGCATCAGAGGTCCTCTGTGGGGCCGGAGCGGGGCCGGGGCGTGGTGGATTCACGGACGACGAGTCGGTAGCCGGGGCGTGGCCTGCGCGGTTCGGCGACGGCTTCGCCCGAGAGCCGTTCGACGAGACTGTCGACGGCGAGGCGGGCGATGGCCTCCTTGTCCGGGGCGATGGTGGTGAGGGTGGTGGAGGTGTAGCGGCACTCCTCGATGTCGTCGAAGCCGACGACGGAGATGTCGTCCGGGACGCGCAGTCCGCGTTCGCCGATGGTCCGCATCGCACCGATGGCGATGAGGTCGTTGTAGGCGAAGACCGCGTCGGGGCGCTCGCCCCGGTCCAGGAGTTCCACCATGCCCGCGGCGCCGTCCTCGCGGCCGTAGCCGTCGGTGACGACGACGAGGGATTCGTCCGGTGTCAGCCCGGCGGCGGCGAGTTCCTCGCGCCACCCCCGCAACCGCAGGTGTGCGGGTTGGCGTTCACGTCCGGTGCGCGAGCCGAGGAAAGCGATCCGGCGGTTGCCCCGGCCGATGAGGTGGCGGACGGCCGTGCGGGCCGCCGCCACGTTGTCGATGGCGATGTGGTCGTACGGAGCCTCGTACTCGCGCTCGCCGAGCAGGACCAGGGGCGCCGTCTCGGTGCGGGCCATGAGGTCCTCGGTCTCCAGGTGGATGGGGCTGAGGATGAGGCCGTCGATCACATGGGAGCGGAATCCCTGGCTCACCAGGAGTTCCTTCTCCCGTAGTCCTGCGGTGTGATCGACCAGGACGGTGTAGTCGTGCCGGGCGGCCGCGTCGATGACCGCCCCGGCGAGTTCCGCGAAGTACGGGTTGCCGAATTCGGGAACGGCCAGGGCGATGATGCCGGTGCGGCCCTTGCGCAGGTGGCGGGCGGTGAGGTTCGGCCGGTAGCCGAGCTCGTCGATCGCTTGTTGCACCTTGGCGCGCATCGCGGGTGTGACGTGCTGATAGTTGTTCACCACGTTCGACACGGTCTTGATGGACACGCCCGCCCGTCGCGCAACGTCCTTGAGGCTGACGCCCACGGCACTCCTTGGTTCGGCTCGGCTCGACTTGTTCTGTGGTCCGGCCCCGGACCGGTGGCTCGTCGTCAGGTGCTTCTGCGACTGCGCGCCAGATAGCGCTGGGCCACCACCACAACGATAAGGAAGCCGCCGCTGACCACCGACTGGTAGGAGGAGTTGAGCGAGCCGATCTGATTGATCAGGTTCTGGATGACGGCCAGCAGCAGGACGCCCCAGAGGGTGCCGCTGATGGATCCGGCGCCGCCGATGAGCAGGGTGCCGCCGATGACGACGGCGGAGATCGCGTCGAGTTCCATGCCGACCCCGACGATGGTGACGCCGGAGGAGAGCCTGGCGGCGTTGAGGGCGCCGGCGAGTCCGGCGAGCAGACCGCTGAGGGTGTAGACGAGGATCTTCGTGCGGGCCACGGGGAGACCCATCAGGGTGGCCGCGTCGCTGCTTCCGCCGACGGCGAAGAGCGTCTGCCCGAACGAGGTGCGCTGCAGGACGAGTCCGCCGGCTCCGAAGAGCACCAGCGCGATGAGGATCGGGTAGCCGAAGCCCTGGACGCTCCCCTGGCCGAGTTCGGCGAAGGCGGAGCCCTTGGGTACCAGGTAGGTGGTCGCGCCCTCGTCGGTGAGGGCGAGCAGCAGGCCACGTGCGCCCAGCAGGGTCGCCAGGGTGACGATGAACGGGGCCATGTTGCCCCGGGCGATGAGGAGTCCGTTGAGCAGGCCGATCCCGCCGCACACCACGAGGGGAAGCAGCAGGGCGGCGAGGAATCCGTACTGCGAGGCCCAGGCGGCGAGGACTCCCCCGAGGGCGAAGACGGAACCGACGGACAGGTCTATGCCGCCGGTGATGATGACCATGGTCATGCCGAGCGCGACCACGGCGAGGAAGGACGCCTGGATGGTCACCCCGCGGGCGTTGTCCAGGGACGCGAAGGTCGGGTAGATGAACGAGGCGGCGATCACCACGGCCAGCAGGACCGCGAGGACGCCTTGGCGTTGCAGGAGTTCGGCGGCGCGCTGCCGGCCGGTCCGCTCGGCGCCCGCCGTGGGGCTGGGTGCGCGCCCCTTCGGCGGCACCGGAGCCGGGGCGGTGGTGACTGGTTCGGTTCGGTTCATCGGGACCGACGCTCCCGGGCGACGTAGACGGCGGCGATGATGATGGCCGCCTGGGCGATCTGTGCGGTGGAGTCGGGCAGGTCGTGCTTGACGAGCGTGGCACGCAGGAGCTGCATGAGCAGGGCGCCCGCCACGGTGCCGAGGACCCGGACCGAACCTCCGTTGAGGGGGGTGCCGCCGACCACGACCGCCGTGATGGCGGAGAGTTCCATGAGGGTGCCGAGCGAGGAGGGGTCGCTCGCGGTGAGCCTGGCCGTGGCGAGGATCCCGGCGAGCGCGGCGAGCACTCCGCAGAGTACGTACACGCCGATGAGGACCCGTTTGACGGGCAGCCCGGCCAGTGCGGCGGCGGAGCGGTTGCCGCCGATGGCGACGACCTGCCGGCCGAAGGTGGTGCGCTGCACCAGGAAGGCGACGGCGACGGCCAGCACCGCGGCGATCAGGACGACCAGCGGAATGCCGAGGAGGGAGCCGGTGCCGAGCGACAGCAGGTCGGGGTTGACGATCTGCTTGAGCTGCCCGTCGGCCATGACCAGGGCCAGACCGCGGCCGCCGACGAAGAGGGCGAGCGTGGCCACGATGGGCTGGAGTCCGACGAGGGAGACCAGGGCGCCGTTGACCGCTCCGACGACCGCGCCGGCCAGCAGGGCGACGACAAGGGCGGGTACGAGCCCGTATCCGAGGTAGAGCGGCAGGAACGCGGCGGCGAGCGCCATCGTCGAGCCGACGGACAGGTCGACGCCCTCGGTGCCGATGACCAGAGCCATGCCCAGCGCGACGATGACGATGGGGGCGACCTGGACGAGCTGGGTGCGGAAGTTGTCGGCGGTCATGAAGTGTTCGGTGAACAGGGCGTTGAAGAGCAGGACCACGGCCACGGCCACATAGACGCCGTACGTCTGGTACCAGGCGGGATCACGCAGCCGGGCCAGGGGGTGCTCGGACTTCCGGGGGGTGTCACCCCGCGTGGGCGGGGCGACGGCTGTCTGGGTCATCGGGGGTCCTCCTGGGCGGCCTGGGCCCTGTCCGCCGGCTGCGGTGCGTGGTCGGCCAGCACTTCGAGCAGCCGGTCCTCGGCCACGTCGTCGCCCGACAGCTCACCGGCGACAGCGCCGCCGCGCAGGACGACGATGCGGTCGGCGCCTTCGATGAGCTCCTCGATGTCCGAGGAGATGAGCAGGACGGCCAGGCCCTCGCGGGCCAGGTCGTCGATGAGGCTCTGGACCTCGGCCTTGGCGCCGACGTCGATGCCGCGGGTGGGTTCGTCGAGCAGCAGGACCTTGGGCTCCAGGCAGAGCCAGCGGGCCAGCAGGACCTTCTGCTGGTTGCCGCCGGAGAGTTCGCCGACCTTCTGCTCGGGGCTGGAGGCCTTGATCCGCAGGCGCTTCATGAAGATCTCCACAACCCGGTCCTGCTTGGCGCGGCTGACCACACCGGCCCGGGAGAGGCGCGGCATGGCGGCCAGCACGATGTTCTCGCGGACGGAGAGTCCGGGCACGATGCCTTCGGCCTTACGGTCCTCGGGCAGCAGGCTGATGCCGGCCCGGATGGCGGCGGCCGGGGTGAGGCGCTTCAAGGTGGCGCCGTCCACGGTGAGTTCGCCGGCGTCCAGAGGCAGCGCGCCGGACAGGGCCTTCGCCGTCTCACTGCGGCCGGAGCCCAGGAGCCCGCCCAGACCGAGCACTTCGCCCGCGTACAGGGACACGGATATGTCGTGGAGCTGAAGACGGCTGGAGAGCCCGGTCGCGGTGAGGACGGGCGTACGGGCCGCCTCGTGCCCTTCCGCGGCGAAGCTGGTGACGCCGGAGCGCCGCACCTCGGACAGGTCGCGGCCGAGCATCATCGACACGAGTCGCATCCGGTCCAGGTCCGCGAGGTCGCCGGTGTGGATGTGCCGGCCGTCGCGCAGCACGGTCACCCGCTCGCAGACGCGGTAGAGCTCGTCCATGCGGTGGCTGACGTAGAGGACGGCGATGCCCTGGTCCCGCAGGTCCCCGATGACCCGGAAGAGGGTCTCCACCTCGCGCGGTTCGAGCGAGGAGGTGGGCTCGTCCATGATGACGACCTGGGCGTTGACGGACACCGCACGGGCGAGGGCGACCATCTGCTGGGTGCCGATGCCGAGGGTGTGCAGGGGACGGCGCGGATCGACGCGTACGCCGAATCCGTCGAGCAGTTCGCCCGTCTCCCGGTGCATGCGGGCGAAGTCGATGAGCCCGAAGCGGTTCCTGGGTTCACGGCCGAGGAAGATGTTGCGCGCCACGCTCATCAGCGGGACGAGGTTGACTTCCTGGTAGATCGTGGAGATCCCGGCCTGCTGGGCCTCGAACGGCCGGGCGAACCTGACCGGCTCGCCGGCCATCCGCAGTTCGCCCCGGTCGGGCCGGTACACGCCGGTCAGCACCTTGATGAGGGTCGATTTTCCGGCACCGTTCTCCCCGACGAGTGCGTGGGTCTCCCCCGCACGCAGTGAGAAGGTGACGTCGTCGAGGGCGACGACGCCGGGGAACCGTTTGCTCACCGCGCGGGCTTCGAGCACGGCACAGGCCGTGGACCCGGCTGCTTCCGGTGCCTGAGGTACTGCTTCGGGTGGTGCCATGGGTGTTCCTCGGCCTTCCGCTGTCCAAGGGGGAGGGCCCGGGAGCCGCCGTGGCCCGGTGCGGGCGCCACGGCGGCCGGGGCCGCTGGTGTCAGGAGCGGATCAGTACGCCCCGCCGAGCGATTCCTTGGCGTTGGTCTCGTCGTAGGCGCGGTCCGTGATGATGACGTTCTCGGGGATCTCCTCGCCGCCGTAGAACTTCTGGGCGGTCGCGAAGGCCAGCGGTCCGAAGCGCGGGTTGGACTCGATGACGGCGTTGTACTCGCCGTTGGCCAGGGCCTGCACGGCGTTGCGGGTGCCGTCGACCGAGACGATCTTGACGTCCTTGCCTGGCTTCTTGCCGGCCGCCTTCAGCGCGGTGACGGCGCCGAGGCCCATCTCGTCGTTCTCCGCGTAGACGGCGGTGATGTCGGGCTTGGACTGGATGAGCTGCTCCATGACCTGCTGGCCCTTGTCACGGGCGAACTCACCGGTCTGCTGGGCGACGATCTCGATGCCGGGCGCCTCGGCCTCTATCCGGTCGACGAAGCCCTTGGTCCGGTCGGTGGTCACGTTGTTGCCGGAGGCGCCGAGCAGGATCGCCACCTTGCCCTTGCCGTCGGTCGCCTTGATCATCGCGTCGGCGGCCCGCTTGCCCTGTTCGACGAAGTCGGAGCCGAGAAAGGCCACATAGTCCTCGCAGGCCGTGGCGTTGACCTTGCGGTCGATGGTGAGGACGGGCACCTTCTTCGCCGCCGCGGCCTTGAGCGCGGGCTCCAGTCCGTCGGAGTTCAGCGGGGCGATGATGAGGAACTGTGCGCCCTGGGACAGCATGTCCTGGATGTCGCTGATCTGCTTGGACAGCTGCGACTGCGCGTTGGTCGTGAGCAGCTTCTTGACGCCGATCTTGGCGGCTTCGTCCTTGATCGACCGGGTCTCGGCGATACGGAACGGGTTGGCCTCCTTCTCCGACTGGGAGAAGCCGACCACGGCGTCCTTGAGGTCGATCTTGGGCGCGCCGTAGCTCTGCAGGGAACAGCCGGGACCGGAGGCGGCCTCGGGGGACTTGGCCGCCTGTGCCCCCTGGCCGCTGTCACCGCCCGCGCTGTCCGTGGTCTCCGACTTGGAGCAGCCGGAAACGGCCAGCGTGGCGGTGGCGGCGAGCAGGCAGGCCGCGGCGAGGGTACGGGATCGACGCTGGGTCATCATGCGCGGGACGCTCCTTGGCGAGGTGACGGCACACCCTTGGCGTGCGGTCGGGCATGGCGGGACGGTGCATCGGCCGCTCGGCGGCAGATGACGCTGTATCCCTCACGACCCCGCTGCGAGCTGCGGAAACTGCGGTCATGAGGGCCTGTGCGGCCTCTCGGCGGCTCGGTTTACAACGTTATATAGGCGAGGCGCCGCAGGCGGCAAGAGCGTTGTCGATGGTTTCCGAAATGTGTCGCCCCGGGGCGCGGCCCGCCGCCGCACGGCTTCCGGGGCACTACCCCACCAGCCACTGCGGCACCCCTGGACACTCGGCCGACCGCGTGCTGTCATACGCCGACATCGGCTTCCCGCCCTGGGCTGCGGGTGCGGCTGCAGCCGTGGCGGCGGGTGCGGGGGCGTCAGGCGTCCCCCATGACCAGGCCTTCGATGGCGTGCTTCTGGACGACGGGGGTCAGCTCCCGCACGACCGGGCAGTGCAGATGCGCCCGCACCCGGCCGGGCAGGGACGCCCAGTACTCCCGGGTGACCGCCATGTCGTGCTGGGCGTCGTTGCCCGCACCCGGGGCGTCTACGCCCAGCACCAGGACGGGACGGGGGTCGGGCGACCGGTTCGCCGTGCCCCGGTGGATCGTCAGGGCGGAGCGGGCCGAGATGTCACCCCGTCGCGGGTACCTCCGTTCGGCGAGCGCGGCGTAGCGCGGGTGGTCCTCGCGGGGTGGGAACATCGCATGGCCGAAGCGCGCGTCGTCGTCCCACTGGGTGCCGGGCGCGATCTCGAAGGGCCCCATGTCGTCGCGGGTGTCGACCGCGGTGAGGTTGAAGGCGAGCGAGGTCAGCCGGCGGTGCTGACGCGTGGCGTCCGGCATGGGGAAGTCCCGGTGCCAGGGCTGGTCGACCGCTCCTGCCAGCGGTATGTCGAACCCGAGCTCGACGATGCGGTAGTCCTCCCCCAGGACGGCCTCGCACACTCCCCGGACCCAGGGATGGTCGACGAGGCCCACGAAGCCGCGCAGCTGCTCGGGGTGGATCTCGGCGTAGTACCGGTGGGGTCCCCGGCCGACGACTCCGCCCTCCCTGCCGCGGGCCTCGGTGAAGGCGGTGTCGATGTCCTCCCGCATCAGGTCGGCCCACTGCGGGGCGAAGGCACCGCGACACGCGGTGATCCCTGCCGAGTACAGATCCTGGACTGCCGCGTCGGGGTGCGGGAACCGGGCGGCGGATGTCGCGGCCTCATGCATGGCGGTGGTCCTCTCATCGGCGGAAGGGGGCACAACCGGCTTGTTCCAGGGGAGCTCGGCCTGGCTCCGCCGTGTGCCGCGCCTCATGTTGCAACGTTGCAATCAACGAGGCAAGAGGGAGGGGCCATCGCGTGCCGTGGGACCTGTTACGGTGCACAGCTCAGAGGGCGCGGTCCGCCGCCCCCGCAGGCAGAGGGGCAGGAACACCGGCCGTGGCAGCGAGACTCAAGGACGTCGCCGCGCTCGCGGGCGTGTCCGTCCGGACCGTCTCCAACGTCGTGAGCAACACGGCCGCCGTCGCGCCGGACACCCGTGCGCGCGTCCTGGCGGCAGTGGCGGAACTGGGGTACCGCCCCAACCTCGCCGCCCGTAACCTCCGGCAGGGGCGCACCGGGCTCATCGGGGTCGTCGTTCCCGAGATCCACTCCCCCTACTTCGGGGCGCTGGCCGGTCATCTCATCGACGCGGCGCAGGCGCGCGGCTGGACGGTGCTCCTGGAACGCACCGGCGGGCGGGCGGACCTGGAGCGACGGCTCCTCGACGGTTCGGAGGGCCACCAGGTCGACGGCATGGTCATCAGCCCGTGGTCGACCTCGCCGGCCGAACTCGCCTCGCTCGCGGGCAGTCTGCCTCTGGTCGTCCTCGGTGAACTGGACCCGCTCGGGTCGATCGACCATGTCGCCCTGGACAACGTGGCGGCCGCGCGGGCAGCCGCCGCGCACCTGGTCGCACTGGGCCGCCGACGCGTTGCCGCGATCGGGTTGCAGTCCGGACTGGGACACGGCACGGCCGAGCTGCGCGCCGAAGGCTTCCGCATGGGCCTGCGGGACGCAGGACTGAGCCCGGTCGCCGAGGTGGAGGTGACCGATCTGCACCGCGCGGAGGGAGCGCGGGCCCTGCGTGAGCTGCTGCTCCTGCCCGGGCGCCCCGACGCCGTCTTCTGCTTCAGTGACGAACTGGCGCTGGGCGCCCTGCGCGTCGCGGCCGAACAGGGTGTGCGGGTGCCGGACGACGTGGCGCTGATGGGCTTCGACGACATCGAGGACGGCCGTTTCTCGGCCCCGTCACTCACCACGATCGCCCCGGACCGGGAGCAGATCGCCGAACGGGCGGTGCAGTGCCTGGCCGAGCGTGTGCTCGGACGGCTCGACACGCTGCCCGCGCGCCGGATCGTCGTCCCGCACCGGGTGCTGGTCCGGGAGAGCACCGGGGCCTCCGTCTCCCCCGTCTGAGCAGGGCCCGGGCGGACCGAGCTCCCGGCGGTGCGGGCGCCTTCGCCACGCGCCCGCCGGGAGCGGTCGTCCGGTCCGGGGACCTGGGGTCTTCGTTCGGCTCCGGCCGCAGTCCGGCGCGACCGGACGAGGGGTCCTACGGCTGTTCGCCGTCGTGGAGCGCGGTCACCTCCTGGTCGGTGAGCGCCTTGTCGTAGACCTTCACCTGGTCGACGGAGCCGTTCCAGAAGTCGGTGTTGCCGCCCGACCACTTGGCGCGGCCCACGGACAGCGCCCCGGTGCTGACATCGGCGGTCCCGGCCGCCGCGGTGGAGGCGAGCTCGCCGTCGACGTACAGCTTGATCTCGTCCCCGCTGCGTACGCCGACGAGGTGGTACCACCGGCCGAGCTCGGGCTCGGCCTCCAGCCGGGCCCGGTGGGCGCCCGGGGTGGAGAAGGCGAACCCGCCCTGCCCGTACTGGAGGTAGAACGGGTTCTCCTGGCGGCGGCCGTCCTGGCTGACCACGGTCGCGTAGTTACCCGGAAGGGCGTCGAGCGACGCCCAGGCCGACACGGTGTAGTCACCGGTGGTGTCGACGACCGGGCCGTCGGTCTCCGCGTACTGGCCCTCGCCGTCGAACTTCAGCGCCGAGCCCTGCACTCCGGATGTCCAGGACGTGCCCTCGGTGAGAGTGAGGTCCTTGTGGTTGGGACCGCTGTCGGCGGCCTTGGTGCCCTCGTTCTCGTCGAGCGACCAGGCACCGCCGCCCTTGATCTCGTCCCGCTCGCCGGCGGCCGCGCCGGCCGCGATGACCTCCTCGTTGATCGCCCGCACCTTAGCCGGGTCGACCTTGATCTCCCGGCGGTCGTACGTCCAGAGACCGTTGAGCTCGTTCTCCAGGTCGGTCACCTGGGTGTAGATGGAGCCGGAGAGTTCGGCGCCGGCCTGCTCCAGGTAGTACGTGCGGGTGTTGTCGACGTACTTGGCCGTGAGGGCGGCCTTGTCCGCGACACCGCTGTAGATCGCGGTGGGCGCGCCGGGCCACATGCGGCCGGGGATGCGCAGGGTGAAGCCACCGTGCTCACCGTCAATCGCGGCGCGCGTCTCGTCGGGGAAGGCAGGGTCGGTGTTGTTGTAGTCGTGGTGGTCGATGATGTCGCCCTTGCCGGAGTCACCCTTGGAGTTGCAGCAGTTGACACCGCTGTGGGCACTGACGACGCGCGAGGGGTCGGCGGCCTGGACCCTCTCGGTGATCCTGCCGGTCTCGGTGCGGTCCCACTCGCCCCAGCCCTCGTTGAAGACGATCCAGGCTCCGATGGACGGGTAGTTGTGCATCTGCTCCATCATTTCGGCGCCCTGGTCGAGGAAGGCCTTCTGGCCCTTCTCACCGGTGAGGTTGCCGGAGACGAAGTCCTGCCACACCAGGAGACCCAACTGGTCGGCGTGGTAGTACCAGCGGGCGGGCTCGACCTTGATGTGCTTGCGGACGGAGTTGAAGCCGAGGTCCTTCTGCGCCTGCAGGTCGAAGACCAGGGCGTCGTCGCTGGGCGCCGTGTTCAGGCCGTCCGGGTAGAAGCCCTGGTCGAGCTGGGCGAGGGAGAAGAACGGCTTCCCGTTGAGCACCAGCTTCTGGTAGCCGCCGACCTCGGCGACGCCGAAGGAACGCATACCGAAGTAGCTGTCGACCGTGTCCTTGGATCGGCCGTCCTTGAGGGTGACCTCCAGGTCGTACAGGTACGGGTCGTCCGGCGTCCACAGGTGCTGCCTGGCGACCGGGAGGCTCAGCTCGCTGTTGGCCGGGCCGGTGACCCTGCCGACGACCTTGCCCTTCTTGTCGCGGGCCACTGCGGTGATCCGGGCGGCCCCCGAGGCGTCCTCGGAGTTGACCGTCAGGGCGAGCCGGCCCTTCTCGATGTCGGGCGTGGTCTTCAGGGAGTCGACGGCGGCCGGAGCGACGGGCTCCATCCAGACGGTCTGCCAGATGCCGGAGGAGGCGGTGTAGAAGATGCCGCTGGGGTTGGCGGACTGCTTGCCCGTGGGCTGGTCGGCCCCCGTGGTGTCGGTGACCGCGACCACGATCTCCTGGGGGCCGCTGCCCTTGAGGGCGTCGGTGATGTCGGCGCTGAAGGCGGTGTAACCGCCGGTGTGTTCGGCGACCTGCTTGCCGTTGACCCAGACGCGCGCCTGGTAGTCGACGGCACCGAAGTTGAGCTTCAGCCGGTCGTCACCGCTCCGCTTGCCGACCGACCAGCCCTTGGGCACGGTGACCAGCTTGCGGTAGAACATGTGGTCCTCGTGGCGCTCCAGTCCGGAGAGCTGGGATTCGACGGGGAACGGCACGGTGATGCGCTCGTCGAGCGTCTCGCCGAAGACGGGCTGCTCACCCGCCTCGGCCCCGGCGAACTCCCACGGCCCGTTGAGGTTCTTCCAGTCGTCACGCACCTGCTGCGGGCGTGGGTACTCGGGCAGCGGGTTCCTGCGGTCGACCTTCTCGCCCCACGGGGTGAGCAGCCGGTGCGTGGAGAGGTTCTTCGCCCTGCGGCTGATCTCCGGGACGGTCTCGTCGCCGGCCTTCAGGCCGCCCTCACCGTCGTACACGAACTTGACCTGCTGGCCCTTCTGGACGGCCGCGTCCAGGGTGACGACGAGCGCCTTGCGGTTGCCGGGGACCCTGGCGACCGATTTCACGGGCATCGGCGTGGTGTCCGCCTCGATGTCGAGGTGGTCCTTCACGTCCTCGATACCGCTGATGTCGTGGTCGAAGGCCGCCTGCAGCTCCAGACCGTTCTCGGCGACGCTCAGCCCGACCGGGTAGACCTCGAAGTCGGCGGGCGGGGTGAAGGCCGACTCCGGGACAACCTGCTTGGCGAGCTTCGCGCTCGACCAGCGCAGGAACATGTTCGCTCCGCCGGTGTCCTGGAACATCTCCAGCCGGAACGTGTGCGGTTCACCGGCCTCGAGGGCGACCGGCGCGCTCGTCTGCTCCTTGTCCCAGTCCGGCTCCCAGTGGTCGATGACGGCCTTGTCGTCGATGAAGAGCCGGAAGCCGTTGTCACCGATGGCGGCGAAGGTGTAGTCGCCGGTCTCCGGTGCTTCTATCTGCCCTGTCCAGCGGGCGGTGGTGTGCTCGGTCCTGCCGGTGGCCGACTCGAACGCACCGGTCAGCCCGGGAAAGTTGATTTCGGGGTCGAGCGCCGTGGCACCGAGCTTCGCGAAGTCGCGGGCGCCCGGGGCGGACATGGCGAAGTACTCGCCCTTGAGGCCGTGCACCTCGGTGGAGGGGACCTCCACCGAGGCCGCCGAGGCGGAGGCGGTGCCCGCGGCAGGGGCCGCGGCAGCGGCCGGGACCAGGGTGGCCCCCACGGGGAGCAGCAGCGCCGCCGTACAGGCGAGGGTTCTCAAAAGTGTGCGGGGGCGGGCTAGTTGTCGTATCAAGGCGTCGTCCTCGTCGAAGAAGCCAAAGTGCCCCGAACCGCGGAGCACTGCACATAGTCGAACATTGAGCCACAGCCTCAAACACCTGACAACGGTCGTGCACACAGAATTTTCAACGATAGAAAATTGGCTCCTCCTCTCCCCTCCCCGACGGGCACGCAAGACCCGGTGGGCGGCATCGCGCCGCCCACCGGTCTGCGTACCGGGGCCGATCGGTGCGCTACTGCGGAAGACCCGCAGCTCCCGCGGCCCAGGACGTGTTCGGCCGGTCGGCGAGCCGGTACGTCAGCGACCCGCCCCTGGTGACCAGCCCGGCGTCCGTCCAGGACCTGTCGCTCGCCCGCCCGTCGACGCTGACCGCATCGATGTACGGATGTGTCGCATCGGCCTGCGGAGCGTGGATGCGGATGTCCCCGCCCTGCGGGCGGTCCAGCACCGCGGACGGGAAGAGCGGCGCTCCCAGCAGCATGGTGGCGCTGCCCGGCGTCTGCGGGTAGAGGCCGAGAGCCGAGAAGACGTACCAGGCCGACATCGTGCCGAGGTCGTCGTTACCGGGCAGACCGCGCGGGCCTGTGCCGTAGACCGTGTTCACGATCTCGCGTACGGTCTCCTGGGTCTTCCAGGGCTGACCCAGCGCGTTGTAGAGCCACGGGGCGTGGATGCCCGGCTCGTTGGTCGGGTCGTAGCGCAGCGCGTCGCCACCCTTGACCGACCAGGAGCCGTCCGCCTTGTGGAAGAAGCCGTCCAGCCGCTGAGCCGCGATGTCGCGTCCGCCCATCGCCGCGGCCAGGCCCTGCACGTCCTGCGGGACCATCCAGGTGTAGGTGGCGCTGGTCCCCTGGGCGAAGCCGCGGTCGCTGCCGGGGCTGAAGGGGGTCACCCAGGAGCCGTCGAGGTTGCGCGCCTGGACGTAGCCGGTCGTTCCGGCGCCGTCGCCGGCCTCGGGGTTGAACACGTTGCGCCACCAGAGTCCGCGTTCCTCGAAGGCGGTGGCCTCCTCCTCACGTCCGAGCAGCCGGGCCCATCTGCCGAGCGCCGCGTCGGCGACCGCGTCCTCGAGGGTCTCGGCGGCGCCGCCCCAGCAGTGGCAGACGTCCTGAGCCGCGTAGCGGGACTCCAGGTACTGGGCGAGGTTGGGCCGCTGGCCGGTGCACTGTCCGGGGCAGCCCGCGTCGGAGAGGCCGTCCGGGTGGGGCACCGTGGCCTGGCGGGCCAGGGATTCGAAGGCACCCTCGTAGTCGAAGTTGCGTACGCCCATCGCGTAAAACGTGGCGAGGGTGGCGGCCGTGGGATCACCGGTCATCACATGCGTGGCGCCGTTGACATGCACCCAGCGGTCCCAGACACCGCCGTTCTGCCGCGCGAAGTTGTACAACGACTGGGCGAAGTCCCCCGCGATCCTCGGCTTGAGGAGGGCGAGGAGCTGGATCTGGGCGCGGTACTGGTCCCAGCCGGAGAAGTTGCTGTACTGGGCCTTCTGACCGCGCGTCACACGGTGCGGCTTCCCGTCCATGCCGGGGTAGCGGCCGTCGGTGTCGCTGATCAGATTCGGCTGCATCAGTGAGTGGTACAGCGCCGTGTAGAACGAGGTGCGCTGCGCGTCGCTGCCGCCGCCGGTGCGCACGGAGGAGAGTTCGCTGTCCCAGGCGGCTGATCCCGCCCGGGCCACGTCGTCGACGCTCGCTCTCGGCGCGATCTCCTTGCGGAGGTTGGCCTCGGCGCCGGCCTGGCTGACGTAGGAGATCCCGATCCGCATCCGGACGTCGGCGTCGACCTCGGTGTCGAAGCCGACCCAGCCACCGGATCCGCGCCCGGCGCGGTCGGCCCCGGTGGCGTATCCCTCTCCGCCGCTTCCGCTGGTGGCGCCCGGTGTCAGGGTGCCGTCGCGCCAGGTGCCGGTGGTGGCGAAGTCACGGTCGAAGGATGCGCTGAAGTAGAGCCGGTAATAACTCTTGCGGTTGTTCGTACCGCCGTTGGCACGCCGGCCGCAGAACGCCCCGGTCAGCACCGATCCGGTCACCTTGCGGTGCGCGGTGTCGATCTCGACCTCGGCGTCCTCGCTGCCGTTGAGGGAGTTCGACACCCGGAAGAGCAGGTTGGCGGGCTTGTCCGCCGGGAAGCTGAAGTCGGCCACACCCGCGCGTTCACTGACGGCCAGGTCCGCCGTGGCGCCGGAGTCCAGTGCGACGGTGTAACGGCCGGGTACTGCACGCTCGTCGTCGTGCGAGAAGCCGGACGCGTAGACGGCGTCCTTGGTGTCGGCGGACGGGGACGAGGTGACATCACCGACGAACGGCATGATGGGCACATCACCCGCGGCGCCGGGGTTGCACCCCGCTCCGTTGACATGGGTGAGGCTCAGTCCGCGCATCCGGGTCACCCCGTACTCGTAACCGTTGGCCGCCCCGGTGCTCGTCTGGTCGCCCGTGGTGCTGGTCGGCGACCAGGCGATCATGCCGTACGGGCGGACCGCGCCGGGGTAGGTGTTGCCGCCGTTCGCCGTGCCGATCATCGGGTCGACATAGGCGGTGGGACGCGTGACGAGCGCCTCGGCCTGTGCGGCCGGCGGGGTGACGGCGCCTGCGAGTGCGCCGGTGAGGACGATCGCGGCGGCCCGTGCGGCGAGACGCCGGGGCGCAGACGGTCTGGGGGGCATGGTCGCGGGTACCTCCGACAGAGAGGGACAACGTTGTCAGCACCATTCGGACAGCGGTGCGGGCAACGTTGATCGATACGGGCCGAGCGTAGGTCGCCATGGCGTGCGAGGGAATGCCGCGAACGGATCCGACCGGTGAACGCGTGATGAACGGGCCTCCGCAACCCGCGCCCTGGCACCATGAGCGCTGCCGGGAGCCACACCGAACCCACAGCAGAGGAACGCCGTGATCCGCTGGACCTACGCCTTCATCGACCGCCCGACGGCGACCGCCGGTCGCGCGGCAGCCTTCTGGGGCGCGGTCACCGGGACGCGTTCCTCCCCGCCCTGGGGTGAGCGTGGCGAGTTCACGACGCTGCTGCCGGACGGAGCGGACGCCTGCCTGGCGATCCAGGCGGTGGGCGGGGCGGGCGGGGCTCATCCCGACCTGGCGGTGGAGGACGTTCCCGCGTTCACCGCCCGGGCCTGTCGGCTGGGCGCGGAAACCGAGGCCCGGCACCCGGAACTGACGGTGCTCCGTTCCCCCGGCGGCCAGCCCTTCTGCGTCGTCCCCTGGCGGGGCCAAGCACGCCGGCCGCCGGTCCTGACCGATCCCGGCGGCTCCACGAGCCGACTGGACCAGATCTGCCTCGACGTGTCACCGGCGGCGTTCGACGCGGAGGTCGCCTTCTGGGCGGAACTGACCGGCTGGGACGCGCGCCCCGGCGACCACCGGGAGTTCCATGTGCTTCGCCCGTCCCTGGATCTGCCCGTCCACCTGCTCGTCCAGCGCCTGGAGGAGCCCCGCGCCGCTTCGGCCCATCTGGATCTGGCGTGTTCCGACCTGGCCGCCGGGCGGGTCCGCCATGAGGAGTACGGCGCCGAGTTCGTCCGCGACGGCGACGGATGGACGGTGATGCGGGACCCGGCCGGGGGCGTCTACTGCCTCACGGGGCGCGATCCCGTGACGGGCGGGTAGGCCGGCTGCGCAACGACCACAGCACCGGCGGGCCGTGCCCCAGGACGAAGGGAGCACGACCCGCACGCGCGCTACGGGGTGCTGACGCTCGGTCGGGGCGCGGTCGCCATCCCGCTGCCGATGGCGAAGCTGGGGTGCGGCGGCTGGTTGTAGGCGGTGTTCTGCCAGGCCAGCGCCGTCCGGTACATGGTGTCGTGCAGCAGTGTGGTGATCTTCGTGCCGGTCTCGTGCGGCGTGGAGTAGATCCGCAGCGCCGTGTTGTTGGTGGTCGGCCAGACGACTTCCTCGCGCCAGTCGCCGAAGAGGTCACCGGAGATCGCGGGCGTGGCCTTCGTGCCGTTGCCCGAGTGGACCGATGCGCCGGTCAGCAGACGGGTGTCGCCCGAGGTGCCGTACTTGTCGATGTGGGTGCCGTCGAGGAGTTCGCGGGTGGTGTCGCCGTCCCACCAGGACAGGAAGTTGGAACTGGACGGCTTGCGGCTGGTGACCACGGCGCCCTTCGGGTTGCGCACCCCGGAGACGGCGGAGGACCATGACTCGGCGCCGGCGCTGCCGGACCAGATGTCACCGGAGACACCACGTCCGTTGTCGCCACTCGCCGCGGTGGACCACAGGATCTGCCCCGTCCTTGCGTCCGCCATCCACGAGGACGGCTTCGAGCTGTCCTCGTCGACCTTGAACTCTTCGAGGCCCGCGCGGGAGGGGTCGAGATCCCCTACGTGCATGGCGTCGCCGTGGCCGTTCTTCGTGGTCCACAGTCCGCTGCCGTTGTCGTCCACGGCCATGGCGCCGTACATGATCTCGTCCTTGCCGTCACCGTCGGCGTCGGCGACGGACAACTGGTGGTTGCCCTGGCCGTCGTATCCCTTGCCGGCGTTGGTCGAGCTGTTCGTGTCGAAGGTCCAGCGCCGGGTGAAGGCGCCGCCCCGCCAGTCCCAGGCGGCGATGACGCTGCGTGTGTAGTAGCCGCGCGCCATGATCAGGGACGGCCTCGCGCCGTCCAGGTAGGCGGTGCCGGCGAGGAAGCGGTCGACCCGGTTGCCGTACGAGTCGCCCCACGAGGAGACGGTGCCGCGCGCCGGGACGTAGTCGACGGTGCCCATCGCCGCGCCGCTCCTCCCGTTGAACATCGTCAGGAACTCGGGCCCGGACAGGATGTAGCCGGAGGAGTTGCGGTGGTCGGCGGAGGAGCTGCCGATCACCTTGCCGACGCCGTCGACGCTGCCGTCGGCGGTCTTCATGGCCACCTCGGCCTGGCCGTCACCGTCGTAGTCGTACACCTGGAACTGGGTGTAGTGCGCGCCGGAGCGGATGTTGTGCCCGAGGTCGATCCGCCAGAGCCGGGTGCCGTCGAGGCGGATCCCGTCGATGATGGTGTCGCCCGTGTAGCCGGACTGCGAGTTGTCCTTGGCGTTGGTGGGCTGCCACTTCAGTACGAAGTCGAGGGCGCCGTCGCCGTCCAGGTCGCCGACGGACGCGTCGTTGGCCTCGTAGGTGTAGGCGACCCCGTCGGGTGTCGTCCCTCCGGCGGGCGGGCTGATGGGGACGTCCTTGTATCCGGCGCGGAACTGGATCGCGTGCACGGAGTCACTCTGCTCGACACCGTCGACGACCGCGCGCACGGTGTAGTCGGCGGTGGCGGGCGCGCCGGAGTGGAAGTAGTTCGTGGACGTGGTGACCGGCGAGGCGTTGACCTTGGTGCCGGCCCGGTAGACGTTGAAGGAGACGTTGTCGGGGTCGGTACCCAGCCAGCGCCAGCTGACCAGGTTCCCGCTGTCGGTGTGCACGCTCACGACGCCGCGGTCGAGCGCCTCGGCCTGCCGCGCGGTGGCGGCCTGCGAGGCCGGGCCGAGTGCGACGAGCCCGCCTGCGGCGAGCAGCCCGGCCGCCAGAGCGCCGCACAGCGCGCGGGTACGGGTGATACGGCTTCTGCGGCGGGGGCGGGAATCGGGGCGGGGAAGCAGAGGCTCCACTAGAGGCACCTTCTGGCAGGGGATGGCTTACGCCCCTCAGTCGCTCCCCGAGGCCGAAAGGTTGCCGCCGGATTCCGTTCGTACCGCGGCTGCTTGCTTCCCGCCCGGTCTCGTCGCAGTCGGCCGGCCCAGCCCCGCGCGGGCCGCGTGCGCCGCGGCGTGCAGCGAACGCAGGGCGAGCAGCAGGAAGCCGATGTCGTCGAGATAGACAGGGTCCGGCAGGAGGTCGACGGGCGACACGGTGTAGATGACCGCTGCCCACACGAGCGCCTTGTCGCGCAGGGGGACTCCGGCGTCGACGAGGAGCCTCCTGGCCCGGATCACGCGTACCAGGAGGACGGCGGCGCCACCCGCCATGAGCAGGAGCGCCAGCGCCCCGACGAGCAGCCAGACCGAGATGTCCATGGCTCATCTTCTCAGGGCGGAGCGGCCTGAGCCGTGAGGCGTCACCCGTGGCTCCTGGCCTGCTGCCGGGCACGGCGGCGCTTCAGGGCACGGCGTTCGTTCTCGTCCATGCCTCCCCACACGCCCGCGTCCTGTGCGTTCTCCAAGGCCCACTCCAGACACCGCTCCCGAACGGGGCAGGTCCCGCAGACGGCCTTGGCCTCCTCGGTCTGCACGACCGCGGGGCCACTGCTGCCGATGGGGAAGAACAGGTCCGGATCCGCGTCGCGGCATGCCGCGTGCATGCGCCAGTTGTCCATGTCACTCACTCCTTCTCACAGGTCTCAAAGGGCTCGCAGGTCTCACGGACGACGAAGCCGTTGAGTCAGCTGGATTCCGCTTCGTTTCGGTTCCGCACTGTGCGCGTGACCGTCATCGGGCTTTCGAAACCACAACAGCCCTGTCGTTGAGGAGTTTTCGGCGTTCCGGCTGCTCTCCGGCAGGGGAACCGGGCGACGCGGAGCAGATACGGCGGGTGGGGACACCGGTCAGGAGGGCGGCGGGGACCGAGCGGCGCCCCCGCACCGTGACGTGCCCGGTGGGTGGCGCGCGGCGGTCCCGGCGGCGCGGACGACGGTGTCGGCCTCGCGTCGGTGGCCGTGGACGGCCTTGGCCTGATGCGCCTGGACGCGCCGACGCCGCGACGGAATGTCGGAGCGCCTGCACGACGGGTCAGGCGAGCGCCGCCCGGCACTCCGGGTGACCCCAGCCGTTGGGGTTCTTGGCGATCATGTCCTTGGCCGCGTACGGCTTTCCGCAGTGGCACCGGCCCGCGAATTTGGCCCGGATCGTTCCTCCGGAGCGAGGTCGGCCCGCGGCCCCGCCCGTGGACCCGCCCTTGACGGCTCCCCCGCCTGCCGTCCGGCTCTTCGTCGAGCGGGCGGGGGCCGGCACCGGCATGTCCGCGGTGCCGTACGCCGTGCCCGCGGCCTGCTGCGATACGGCCACCTCACTCGCGGCCTGGTCGGCCACCGCGTTGAGCGGGTCACCGTCCACCTGGTGCGCCGGTACGTAACGGAAGGTCACGCTGCGGCTGCTCAGCAGCTCGTCGATGCCGACCACCAGCTCCCGGTTGGCGACCGGCTTGCCCGCCGATGTCTTCCAGCCGTTGCGCTTCCACCCCGGCAGCCACTTGGTCACCGCGTTCATCGCGTACTGCGAGTCCATGCGTACCTCGACGGGCACGGCGGGATCGGTCGACCTCAGCAGTTCCAGCAGGGCGGTGAGCTCGGCGACGTTGTTCGTGGCGGTGCCCAGCGGACCCGCCTCCCACCGCTGGGGGACACCCAGGCCATCGGCCACGACCCACGCCCAGGCGGCAGGTCCCGGATTGCCCTTCGATGCCCCGTCACACGCGGCGATGATGCGCTCGTTCATGCCCCCGATCATGCCAGTCCGCGAGGTCAGGCCACGATCGCCCGATGCCTTGCGAGGTCCGGGCGCGCTCGCCGTCCTGGCCCGGACGCCTTCCGGTCGGCCCGGCTCCACGCGGCACCGGGCTGTTCCCGGACATGACTCGGGGCTCCCAGCCCGTGGAAACCGGCCGGGAGCCCCGTCGAGTGCTCAGAGAACGCCGGACTCGGAGACGGCGATCTTCGCCTTGGTCTTGCCGTTCGAGGAGCCGTACGACTCGATCTTGCGGACGAGCTCCATGCTGGACTCGTCGGCGACCTCGCCGAAGACCACGTGCTTGCCGTCCAGCCACGGGGTGACGACGGTGGTGATGAAGAACTGCGAGCCGTTGCTGTTCGGGCCGGCGTTGGCCATCGAGAGCAGGCCCGGCTTGTTGTGCTTCAGGGTGAAGTTCTCGTCGGCGAACTTCTCGCCGTAGATGCTCTTGCCGCCGGTGCCGTTGCCGTTGGTGAAGTCGCCGCCCTGGAGCATGAAGTCCGGGATGACCCGGTGGAACGGCGAGCCCGCGTAGCCGAAGCCCTGCTCACCGGTGGCCAGTGCACGGAAGTTCTCCGCGGTCTTGGGGGCCACGTCGTCGAAGAGGTTGAACACGATCCGCCCTGCGGGCTGGTCGTCGATGGTGATGTCGAAATACGCCTTGATGGTCATGGACCCATCCTGACATCACTCACCGCCCTCCGATGCACAGACCCCACCCCATGGCGCTGCGAACTGCACGAACAACGGCGTACCACGGGGATGAACCCGTGGTACGCCGTTTCAGCCAGGCAGCTCGTCAGGGGGAACGCCGCTCCCCTTACCGCCGCCGATCAGCGATTGCCGCGGTGACCGCCGTCGCGGTGCCGGCCCCAGGACTCGGAGTCGACCCTGTGTCCACGGTTGTCGCGGAGCGTGGCGGTGTCCCTGCTGTCCCATACGTAGTGGCGACGGTCCTGGTACACGTCGTGACGGGTGTCACGGCCGACACCGGTGTGGACGCGGACGGAGGAGCGGCCGGGCAGCCTCAGGTCGAAGGTGTACGAGCGACGGCTCTCGTCGGTGAGCGTCCAGCCCCGGAGGTTGACGGCGTGACGGCCGGTGTTGGTGACGGTGACCCACTCGGCGTTCAGGCTGCGGTTCGAGCCGTTGTCGCGGCCGGGGCTGTTGTGCTGGATCTCGCCCAGGACGACGGTCGAGCGGTGAGACGGACGGTTGTGGCCGTGGTCCCGGCCATCGGCTGTGGCCGGCAGGGCCGCTGCGGTCAGCAGAGCTCCCGAGGCGAGAACGGTGGCGGTGATCCGTCGTGCGGAACGGGACATGGAAACCCCTCATCATGCGGGCCCGGTAGGGAGCGCCGGGCATTTTCCGACCCGGCGTCGTGCCGGGAACGCAAACTTTGTCCCGCTTCCGAGGTGGCCGAAAGGTGCCCTCGTTCGTGTGACGAAGTGCGGACATTTCTGTCACACACGACTGCATCCGGCACGGATCCCGGCAGTCGTAGACCTGTCAACCGTTGATCGTTGCACCGACCCTTCCGGGGTACGGTGCGCCTGGCCGTGACCTCCCGCCCTCCCCTGCCCGGCTCTCCCCGCCACCCGCTCCAGCCCTCGCGGATCCACGTAACAAAAGCGACAGCGCTTACCTGGACAGGGGTTCCATTACCGCCGGGATAGGAGCTCTCGCGTTCGAACCGTCAGCATCCATCGTGAAGGGGCGAAGCGGGCCCGCTGGCCGCCACTGGTGACCAGCGCGTTCACGGGTGTCATCGGATCCAGCGCCATCGTCCTGGCCAGCAGGACGCCGACGGCAAGCGGGAGCAGGGTCACGGCCAGCGCCGTTCCGGCGCTGGTCAGGTTCTGGATGCGGGGGCGCGTCGGCGCGTCGGGGACCATGGACCTCATTCGACCAGCGGGGGCCCTCGGCGCCATCGGACGACGTACTCAGACGAGCCGCTCCCCCGTACTCAGTCCGCTCCGGGCCGCGCGCGCTCGGAGTGCGGTCGGGCCACGGAGTCGGCGCGGCCGCCGGCTCCCAGGAGCCCGGTGGCCGCGAACGGGGCCCGCCGCTCCAGCTCGGCCAGCTCACGCTTCGAGACGGCCGTGACGACCGGGGGCATGGCGGCGCGCACCAGTTGAGTTGCGCGGAGCCACGCGGGCACGTACGCGGCGGCACTGCGCCGCTCGACCGCCCGCCCCATGCGGCGCGCCACGGTCTCCACCGGGTAGACCTTGCGTGCGGGCCTCGGCATGTGTCCCCGTAGCTCGCGCAGCACCGTGTACTGGTCGGC
Organism: Streptomyces sp. NPDC005791; assembly: GCF_042871485.1. NCBI lineage: Bacteria > Bacillati > Actinomycetota > Actinomycetes > Kitasatosporales > Streptomycetaceae > Streptomyces > Streptomyces sp. NPDC005791. Next base: position 74,183 of record NZ_JBIAIP010000006.1, on the reverse strand, counting down.
GTCGCGGATCATGTCGGTGTCGGTCCAGTTCAGGTAGCCGATGCCCACTCCGACGTGCTCATGGGCGACCTCGGCGCGCAGCGCGTGCGCGAAGGACTCCACACCGGCCTTGGAAGCACAGTAGGCGCTCATCATGGGCGCGGCGCCGATGGAGGCCAGCGAGGCGATCTGCAGGTAGTAACCACGCGTGGCACGCAGATGGGGCAGGAAGACGCGGGCGGTGATCGCGCTGCCGATCAGATTCACCTCGATCACGCGCCGCCAGGTCGCCGGGTCGGATTCGGTGAAGGGCCCGCCCTCGGCCAGCCCCGCGTTGGCGACCACGACCGAGACGGGTCCGAGCTGCTCGCGGACGTCGTCGGCCACCTCCGCCATGGCGGCATCGTCGCTGACATCGACCTCCCAGCGCAGCGCCCGGCCGGGGAGCTCGTCCCGTACGGCTTCCAGGCCGGCTCCCTCCAGGCCGAGCAGAGCGACCGTGGCGCCACGGCTACCCAGGTCCCGTGCGACGGCCGCACCGACGCCGCGCGCCGCGCCGGTCACGACCACGACGCGGCCCTCCAGAGGACCGGCTCTGCGCGTCATCCGCGCCTCCTCGGGGGTCGGCCGCCACGGTGGTACCTGCGCCCCAGCATCCCTGGTGACCGGCCGCTCCGCGAACCGGCGAGGCGGGTACCCGCCTCGCCGGTCTTCATTCCGGTGGGGAGGGCGGGCCCCAGTGGGAGAACCGGGGCAGCCACTTCACCCGGTAGCCGGGATGCCCGGCGTGCTCGGCGGCCATCTGCCGGACGACGAACCCCAGCCCGACGGCGCGGCCCGAGGTGAAGTCCTGGGCGGGGCGATCGGTGTCCAGGACCGCGATCTCCTCGTACTCGTCCAGGAGGACCCTTGTGGTCTCGATGCGGCGCAGCGTGCGCGCCGGGTCCTGGAAGGCGATGTGCCGGTCGTAGCCACGCGACCGTACGACGAACGCGATCCCGCTGGTGCGGTCGTGCACCTCACCGGGCGCCTCTGCGGGGGTCCGCCAGCCGTCGCCGCCCGCTTCCCGGGCGATGCTCTCCTCCTCGGCGAGGCGTGCCCGCACGAAGGCCAACAGGTCCGAGTTGTCTGCCATCTGGTTCCGAATCCTTCTCGTTCACAGACCGCGGCGGAAGATCCACACATCGCCACGGACCCGTTCTGCCCGACCAGCAGAGAATGCCTCACCGGCGCGCCCTGGGCGCAGTCCGCACCGCGCGCGTTCCGTATGACGGACAACGCGTCCGGCTGTGACGGGCGGAGAAGCGGGCCTGCCGGGGCCCGCTCAGGTGCGCGTGTCCACTGCCGGCGGGGTCGACCCCGCTCCGTCACCCAGGATCACCGGTCGGCAGAACGAGTCGTACGGCGACAGCGGACACCGTGAGGAGTGTGACTGATCGACGACGTCGCGTCGATCAGTCACACTCTGTCGCGTGCCTTCGAGGACGGGCGCGGACACCCTCCAGGAGCTGCGCGACATCCTCGGCGACAGGGCCGCGCTCTTCCGGAACATGGTCGAGACGGCGGCTGAGCACACGCCCCCGGAACCGCACCGGTACCTGGCGTTGATCGGTGCCGACCCGGCGTCCCGAGGCCGGGGACAAAGGGCCGCTCCGCTGCGCTCGGGACTGCCCGAGGCCGACGCGGCGGGTCTGCCCGGGCACTCGGAGTCCTCCAGGCCGTTCAACCTGGCTTTCTACGAGCCCTTCGGCCTCACCGTCCGCGCGGAACTGCGGTTGCCGGACGGCGGACCGGTGCTGTGGGCGATGAGGCGCGAACCTCGAGCCGCCCCGACGCCTGAGACCGGTCCTCACTCGGGCACGGAAGGCTCCGTGCCCGAGCGTGCGCACACCGAGGCGGCGACCTCGGAGGCGAACGACAGCATGTCCCTCACCTCGTCCGGACACGGTGCCGCCGCGAACGAGCCGAGGGCGCCCATCCGGCTCAGCAGGCCCGCGGTGAACGCGTCACCCGCGCCGATCGTGTTGACGACCTCGACCGGTGTGGCCGCGACGGACACGGGCGGCGCGGTCGCCGTGAACGCCGTACTGCCCCTCGCGCCCCGGGTGAGGACGACCAGCCGCCCCGCGTCCGCGAGCTTCCGGCAGGTCTCCTCCGGATCGGTTCCCGGCCACAGCCTTTCCAGGTCCTCGTCACTGGCCTTCACGACATGGGCGAGGCCGCACAGCTCGCGCAGTGTGGCCGAGCCGTGGTCCGTGCCCAGGGTGCGGTCCCGGCGGACGTTGGGGTCCACGACGAGCAGGGAGTGCTCGGCAGCCGCGAGAGCGGTCGCCCGCACGGCCGATGCCGCCGGCTCGACGACGGCCGCGAGGCCGCCCACGTACACGGCCCCGAATCCGGCCGCACGCGTGGACAGGTCCGGCAGGCGGAACGTGGCCGTGTCCTGGAGGTGGAAGTGGTATCCCGTTCCCGCGTCACCCGGTTCGGCGACGGCCAGTGCGGTGGGCAGGCCGGAGCGTTCGCAGTGGGTGAGGTCGACCCCGGCCGCCCGCATCCGCTCCTCGATCATCCGGGCGAAGCCGTCGCCGCCCAGGCCCCCGGCGAACACCGCCGGGGTGCCGAGCCTGGCCAGCCCGACGGCGACGTTGGCCGGGGCCCCGCCGAACTGGGCGGACCGTACGCCGCCGTCCCCCGCCACGGGCACGAGGTCGACGAGGGCCTCGCCGAGCACGAGGACGGCGCCGGGCCCGCCCGTCACGGCTCGACCACGATCTTGCGGCCGATGCCCGCCTTGAAGCGGTCGATGGCCTGCGGGTACGCGTCGAGCGGCAGCCGGTCGCTGATGAAGACGGCGGGGTCGAGGACCCCGGCGGCGAAGAGCGCGGCGGCTCGTTCGTAGCTGTGCAGGACCGCCATCGACCCGGTGATGGTGATCTCCTGGTTGTAGATCCGGTACGGCTCGATGACCGCCCTGGTCGCGTAGTCGGCGACCCCGAACTGGAGGAAGGTGCCGCCCTTGGCGACCCGGCCCAGCCCGTCCTGGATGGCGGCGGCGTTGCCGGTCGCGTCGATGACGACGTCCCAGCCGCCGGGGCGGTCCAGTTCGTCGGCCGCGGCCGCGGACCGGGAGCAGCCGAGGAGTGCGGCGGTGGCGAGGCGGTCGGGGTTGACGTCCAGGACGTCGACGCCGGCCGCTCCGGTGCGCTTGGCGAGCTCCAGCATCATCAGGCCCATGGTCCCGGAGCCGTAGATGAGCACCTCGGCGCCGAGGGTGCTGTTCAGCACGTCGTAACCGCGGACCGCGCAGGACAGCGGCTCGATCAGGGCCGCGTCCTTCACGTCGATGTGCTCGGGCAGCTTGACGCAGTTGGCCACGGGGGCGACGGCGTACTCGGCCGCGCCGCCGGCCACGGTGACGCCGATGGCGGCCCACCGCTCGCAGAGGTTGCCGCGTCCGATACGGCAGTAGCGGCACTCGTGGCAGTGCAGGGAGGGGTCGACGGCGACCCGGTCGCCCACGGCCAGTTCGGTGACGTCACGGCCGATGCCCACGATCTCCCCGGCGAACTCGTGGCCGGGGACGATCGGGAGGGTGGGCGCGAACTCGCCCTGCAGGATGTGGAGATCGGTTCCGCACAGCCCGCACGACGCGACGGACACGACGACGTCACGGGGGCCCGGCGTCGGGTCGGGGACGGTGGTGACGGAGATCTTGCCGGGGGCTTCGACGATCGCTGCCCGCATTATTTCACTGCTCCGAGAGACAGGCCCTGGACGAGTTTGTCCTGGGCGGCGTAGCCGGCGGCGAGCACCGGCAGGGACACGACGACGGACGCGGCGCACAGCTGGGCGAGGAAGAGGCCCTGGCTGGTGACGAATCCGGTGAGGAAGACGGGCGCCGTCTGGGCGACGACGCCGGTGAGCACCCGCGCGAAGAGGAGTTCGTTCCAGCTGAAGATGAAGCAGATCAGAGCGGTGGCCGCGATGCCCGGCGCGGCCATGGGCGCGACCACCCGGGCGAGGACGGTCGGCAGCCTCGCGCCGTCGACCTGGGCGGCCTCGATGACGGAGACCGGCACGTCCGCGAGGAACGACTGCATCATCCAGACCGCGATCGGCAGGTTCATCGAGGTGTAGAGAAGGACGAGGAGCCAGATGTTGTCCAGCATCCCGGCGTTCTTGGCGAACAGGTAGACGGGGAGGAGGCCGGCGACGACCGGCAGCATCTTGGTGGAGAGGAAGAAGAACATGACGTCCGTCCACTTGCGGACGCGCCGGATGGAGAGGGCGTACGCCGCCGGGAGCGCCAGCAGGAGCACCAGGACCGTGGAGAAGAACGAGGCGCCCAGGGAGTTGAGCAGGGGCGGCCACGGGGTGACGCCTGTGTCGGCACCGAAGAAGGCGCGGTAGCCGTCGAGGGTGAGCGGCGCGAAGACGGACGGCGGGTTGGTGGCGGCGTCCGACTCCGCGTGCAGGGAGGTCAGCAGCATCCACAGCGCGGGCAGGCAGAAGGCGAGTCCTGCCGCCCAGGCCAGCAGGCCGAGCGCGGTGTTGCGCCGTTTGGCCCGCCGCAGGATCCGTCGCGCGGACGGAGCGGGGACGGTGGCAGTGGTCATGCGCGGTTCGCCTCCTCACTGAAGAGGGACGAGACGGTCCGGAGCGCGAAGGTGGCGATGATGATCGTGCCGATCACCACCACGACTCCCGCGGCGGACGCCAGTCCGTATTCGTGGGCCTGGTAGAAGGTCTGGTAGATCGTGTAGGGCAGGTTGGCGGTGCCGAGTCCGCCGGCGGTGATCGTGAACACCGCGTCGAAGTTCTGCACGATGTAGACGGCGCCGAGCAGGACCCCGAGTTCGAGGTATCTGCGCAGGTGCGGCAGGGTCAGGTAGCGGAAGGTCTGCCAGGCGCTCGCACCGTCCAGGCGCGCGGCCTCGACGACCTCGGCGGGGCGGCTCTGCAGCCCCGCGAGCAGGATCAGCATCATGAAGGGCGTCCACTGCCAGACCAGGGCGGCGATGACGGCGAGGAGCGGCATGTCCGCTATCCAGTCCGGCTGGCTCGGGCTCGTGTCGCCGAAGAGTTCTCCCAGCCAACTGAGCGCGCCGTTGAGTAGGCCGTACTCGGGGTTGTAGAGCGCGTGCTTCCACAGGAGGGCTGCGGAGACGGGCACGATCAGGAACGGCGTGATGAGCAGGGTACGGACCATGCCCCGGCCGAAGAACGTGCGGTCCAGGAGCAGCGCGAGGGCCAGTCCGAGGACCACGGTGGCGATGACGACACCGGCGGTCAGCAGGATCGTGGTGAGGACCGAGTCGCGGAGCGCGGCGTCGGTGAAGACGGAGGCGTAGTTGTCGAGCCCGTTGAAAGCGCGTTTGTCCGGGTTGAGCGAGTTCCAGTCGAAGAGGGAGATCACCAGGGTCGCCACGAAGGGCAGCTGGGTGACGACGATCAGGAAGACCAGCGCCGGCAGCAGCGGAGCCCTGGTGGCCCAGGCCCGGGGGCCCGTCTTCTTACGGGCGGGGGCGGGTGGCCGGGGTGGTGACTGGGGGGTGGTGCCGACTGCTGTGGTCATCGGTACTCCTTGGCGACCTGTTCGGCCAGCTTCTGGGAAGTGGCCAGCGCCTTGTCCACGGACTGGCGGCCGGCGATGGCCGCGCTGATCTCCTGCGCGACCCTGGTGCCGAGATCGGTGAACTCGGGGATGCCGACGAACTGGATCCCGGGCACGGGGCGCGGCTGGACGCCCGGGTTCTTCGGGTCGGCGCCCGAGATGGCCTGCTCGGTGACGTCCGCGAAGGCGCCTGCCGCCTTGCGGTATGCGGGGTTGTCATAGGTGGAGGCCCGTTTGCCGGCCGGAACGTTGGACCAGCCGCTGGTCTCGCCGACGAGCGACTCGTACTCCTTGCTGGACGCCCAGGAGACGAACTTCCAGGCGTCGTCGGACTTCTTGGAAGCCTTCTGGATGCCCCAGGCCCAGGTGTAGAGCCATCCCGAGCTCTTGGTCTCCTCGACCGGCGCGGGGACGTAGCCGATCTTCCCCTTGACCGGTGAGCCCGCCGCCTCCAGTGAGCCGGCGCCGGCCGTGGCGTCGTACCACATGGCGGTCTTGCCCTGGGTCATGTTGTTGAGGCACTCGGCGTACCCGGCCTGGGAGGCGCCACGCTCCCCGTGCTTGCGCACGAGGTCGACGTAGAACTGGGTGGCCTTCTTGAACTCGGGTGAGGTGAGCCGGGGTTTCCAGTCCTCGGTGAACCAGGCGCCTCCCATGGTGTTGACGACGGTGGTGAGCGGGGCGATGAGCTCGCCCCAGCCGGGCAGTCCGCGCAGGCAGATGCCCTTCATCCCTGATTCGGCACCGTCCGCCCGCGCCGCCAGTTCCGCCACCTCTTTCCAGGTGGGGTGCGCGGGCATCGTCAGCCCGTTCGCCTCGAAGACGTCCTTGCGGTACATGAGGAAGGACGACTCGCCGTAGAAGGGTTCGGCGTAGAGCCTGCCTTCGGCGGTGAGCGACTCCCTGAGGGGTTCGAGGATGTCCTCCTGGTCGAAGGCGGTGTCCTTCGCCGCGTAGGTGTCGAGCGGGTGCAGCCAGTCGTTCTTCGCGAAGAAGGGCACTTCGAAGTTGCTGATCGTGCCGACGTCGTACTGTCCGGCCTGGTTGGAGAAGTCCTGACTGATCTTGTCCCGGACGTCGTTCTCCGGGAGCACCGTGAAGTGGACCTTGATGCCGGTCTCCGCGGTGAAGTGCTCGGCGGTCAGCTTCTGGAGCTCGACCATCTGCGGGTTGTTCACCATGAGTACGTTCAGTGCGTCGCCGCCTCCGAACGCGGTGCCGCCTGCTCCGGCGCACCCGGCGGCGAGGAAGGACATCACCGCCGTGCCCGCGACCGCACGCACGCGGATCCCACGGCGTCGTTGCTGGTGGGGCATAAGTAGTTCTCCTGATCGTCGTAGCGGCTCGCGGATCGATGCCCGTGCCCTCCGGGTTCTCCTGACGGTTTCCGGGCATGGCGGGTCTGTCCACCGGCCTCCTGACGGGAGCGGGGAGGAGAGCGGGGACGAGTCGGTAGGGGTGAGGGGACGGCGCTCCGGGGAGCGCCGTCGGTGGGTTCAGACGCGGATGACGTTCGGGCCGAGCAGGGAGTAGCGCTGGGCCTCCGCCGACGGCAGCCCGGTGTCGGTGACGACGGCCTCGAAGTCCCCGACGTCGGCGAATCGGCAGAAGCTCACCGCGCCGAACTTCGAGTGGACTCCGGCGAAGACGCGGCGGCGTGCGCTGCGCATGGCCTGCGCCTTGACCTCGCCGACCGCCGGGTCCGGGGTGGTCAGCCCGTACTGGCGGGAGATGCCGTTCGCACCGACGTAGGCCAGGTCGATGACGAAGTCGGCGAGCATGCGCGTGGCCCAGTGGTCGACGGTCGCCATGGTGCTGCCGCGCAGACGCCCGCCGAGCAGGAGCACGGCGGTCTTCTCGACGTCGGCGAGGACCGTCGCGACAGCCAGGGACGCGGTGACCACGGTCAGCGGCCGGTCGCGGGGCAGGGCTTCGGCGATGAGCTGCGGGGTGAAGCCCTCGTCCACGAACACCGTTTCGGCGTCACCGAGCAGTTCGGCGGCGGCCGTCGCGATCCGCGACTTCTGCGGCACATGGTGCGTGGTGCGCATCGCCAGGGTCGTCTCGAACCCGGCGCTCTCGACCGGGTACGCACCGCCGTGCGTGCGCCGTACGAGACCGTGTTCCTCAAGGGTGTGCAGATCGCGCCTGATGGTCTCCTTGGCCACCTCGAACTGTTCGGCCAGCCGGTTCACGTCGACCGAACCGTCCCGCCGAGCCGTCTCGAGAATGCCTCGTCGGCGTTCCTCGGTGCCCACGACACCATCCCTGCGCTAGTGCGAATTCACCATGGTCCCGTAGTCCGTTCGGGCCCACGCATTGTTTGTACAAGCAGAAACGGCCGTTCGACCACCTTCTTCGCGCCACGGGCTGCGCCCGTTCATGCCCGTTTCACCGAAGGTTCCCTCGCTGGTCAACCGTGCTCTCGCGGCGGCACGGCGCGTAGGTGACGCCTGCTTTGCCGACAGTACCGCCCGTTTCGCGCCCGTTAGCGGTCACGCAGGCACCTGATCCGGTGCGGCGGAGCCGGATCACAGCGGATATCGGCCTGGACGCGCCCGGTCGGACATGCCCGCGCCTGAAGTGCGCCACAGCCGCCTACCGCCGTCAACGACGTCCGATGCGCCATGAGTTGCTGTGGCAGACTCCACAGGTGGAGCGGTTCACCTCATCTGCAACGGAGCTCGTCATGACGCCTGGGACGCCTCAGCCCCCGATCGACACCAGCAGGCCCCACTCGGCACGGGTCTACGACTCGCTGCTCGGCGGCAAGGACAACTACCCGGTGGACGAGGCGGTGGCCCGGCAGTTGCCGGCCGAGGCGAAGGCGGGGGCGTTCCAGAACCGTGCCTTCATGAACCGTGCGACGGCCTGGCTGGCCGGTGAGGGCGTCAGCCAGTTCCTGGACATCGGCACGGGCATCCCGACCGCGCCGAACCTCCACCAGATCGCCCAGGAGATCAATCCGCACTCACGGGTCGTCTACTGCGACAACGACCCGATCGTCCTGCGGCACGCCGAGGCCCTCCTCGTGAGCACCCCGGAGGGGGTTACGGATTACGTGCACGCGGATGTGCTCGAGCCCGCCACCATCCTCGACGCGGCCCGCAAGGTCCTCGACTTCGACCGCCCCGTCGCTCTCTCGCTCCTGGGGCTCCTCCACTTCCTCCCCGACGACCTGGACCCGCGGGCCATCGTGCGCACCCTGACGGACGCCCTGCGGCCGGGCAGCTACGTGGTGCTGTCCCAGGGCGCATCGGACGTGAACCCCGAGCGCGGCGAGCAGGGCGCGGCCGAATACGGCAAGGGCGGCATCCGGCTCGCGTTGCGCACCCGCACCGAGTTCGCCGGCTTCTTCGAGGGCCTGGACATCGTCGAGCCGGGTCTGGTGACGGCCCCCGAGTGGTTCCGCGGCACGCCGGCCCCTCAGCCGGAGATGAGCGGCGTCTACGTCGCGGTCGCACGGATCCCGTAGCACCGGCCAGGAAGGGCAGGTACCCATGGCCGACGGCCATCCGCACGCGGCAGCCGCGACGTTCGACGCCATCGGGGCGGACTACGAGACGGCGTTCGCCGGTTCGGCGGCGCACCACGCCTCACTGAACCGGTTGCTGGAGCGGCTGCCCCCGCACAGCAGGGTTCTGGACGTCGGCAGCGGAACGGGCCGGCCGACCGCCCGGACCCTGGCGGCGGCCGGGCACGAGGTGCTGGGGGTCGATGTCTCGCCCGTCATGGTGCGACTCGCGGCCGCCCGTGTTCCTGAGGCGTCCTTCCGTTGTGCCGACGTCCGTGAGGTCCCGTTGGAGGAGGAGAGCTTCGACGCGGTCTGTGTCTACTTCTCGCTCCTGCAGATGTCGCGCGACGAGCAGCGCTCCCTCGTGCGCCGCCTGGCCGCGGCTCTCAGGCCGGGCGGTCATCTGTTCCTGGCGACGGTGCCGCTGGATGTGGAGGGGGCGAGCGCCGTCTTCATGGGTCAGGAGGTACGGGTGCACAGCTTCGGCCCGGAGGCGTTCAGAGCGCTCGCGACCGGTGCCGGGCTCACCGTCGTGCACGAGGACAGCACGGTGTTCACCCCGTCCCACCCGGGGGCCGTCCCCGAACCTCACCTCTTCCTGGACTGCCGCCGGGCCTGACGGTTCACCTCACACCGAACCGGGCGCCTCCGGCGGCAGAAGCTGTTCCGTCCAGATGACTTTGCCGCCGTCGTCGGTGTAGCGGGTGCCCCAGCGTTCGGCCAGCTGGGCGACGAGGAACAGTCCCCTGCCGCCTTCGTCCGTGCTGGCAGCCTGGCGCAGATGGGGTGAGGTGCTGCTGCGGTCGGACACCTCGCAGATCAGCGTCCTGTCCCGGATCAGCCGCACGCGGATGGGTCCGCTGGCGTAGCGGATGGAGTTGGTGACCAGTTCGCTGAGGATCAGCTCGGTCGTGAACGCCTCCTCGACCAGATTCCATACGCCCAGCTTGCGGGACACCTGGGAGCGGACCCGGGCGACCGCCGAGGGATCGGAGGGCACGTCCCACTCGGCCACGTTCTCGGCGGCGAGACAGCGGGTGCGGCCGACGAGCAGCGCGACGTCGTCACGTGCCCTGGCGGGCACCAGGACGCGGATGACGGCCTCGCACGTCTCCTCCGGTGTCCGGTCGGGGTGCCCCGACAGGGTGGCACGCAGGAGTTCCAGCCCTTCGTCGATGTCGCGGTGCCGGTCCTCGACGAGGCCGTCCGTGTAGAGCACCAGCCGGCTGTCCTGCTGGAGATGTACGTCGAGGGTCTCGAAGGGCATGCCGCCGAGCCCCAAGGGCGGGCCTCCGGGAACGTCCGCGAACACCGCCTCACCGCCGGGGCTGACGATCACCGGCTGGAGATGGCCCGCCCGTGCCATGGTGCAGCGGCCGGACGCAGGGTCGTAGATCGCGTACAGGCAGGTGGCCCCGGTGACGCCGCCTCCCTCGGATCCTTCGGCCGACTCGTCCAGATCTATACGCGCCACCAGCTCGTCCAGGTGCCACAGCAGCTCGTCGGGGGGCAGGTCCAGGGTCGAGAAGTTGTGGACCGCCGTGCGCAGGCGCCCCATCGTGGCGGCGGCGTGGAGCCCGTGACCGACCACGTCACCGACCACGAGTGCGACGCGGGCGCCGGGCAGCGGGATGATGTCGAACCAGTCGCCGCCGACCCCGCCCAGCCCTCCGAGCCCGGCCTGCGCGGGGAGGTACCGGTAGGCGGCGTCGATGGCGCTCTGGTCGGGGAGCCCCTGCGGCAGCAGGCTGCGCTGCAGGGTGACCGCCACGTTGTGCTCGCGCGCGTAGCGGCGCGCGTTGTCGATGCTCACCGCGGCGCGGGCGACGAGCTCCTCCGCGACGGACAGGTCCTCCTCCTCGAACGGCTCGGGCTTCCCGGCCCGCCAGAAAATGGCCACGCCCAGGATGACGCCCCTGGCCCGCATCGGGACGGCGATCATCGAGTGGAAGCCGGACCGGACGATGCGCTCGGCGCGTTCCGGGTACTGCTGCTGCCAGCCGGAGCGCTGTGCCAGGTCGGCGTCGAGGACGGCCTCGCCCCTGAGCAGACCGGCACCGATGACCGTGGCCGGCACGAAGCGGACCACAGAACCCAGGGGATGGAGCCCGGTGTCGTCGCGGGGGCCGCTGAAGGCCGAGCGGCGGAGGCCTTCGGCGGAGACGCGGGCGGCCGTCGGCTCCTCGCCACGCAGTACACCCTCGGCGAGATCGACGGTGGCGTAGTCGGCGAACCTGGCCGTGGCGAAGTCCGCCAGTTCCTCGCACGTCCGTACGACATCCAGGGCGGTGCCGATCTCGGTGCCCGCGTCGTAGAGGAGCTTCAGCCTGCCGCGCGCCACGGCGGCCTTGCCCGTGAGGGCCTGCAGCTCGGTGGTGTCACGCAGGGTCGTCACACTGCCGGGCGGCCCTCCGTTCCGGTCGGTGGCCCGCTGGCTGACGGCCAGCAGCCGCGCACCCACCGAGTGCACCTCGTCGGTCGCGCTGCGGCCCGAGTCCAGCAGTCCGGTGATGACCGGGTCGAGGCCGAGTTCGGCCACGGGTGTGCCCTCGATGTCCGGTGGGAGCCCGAGCAGCCGTCGCGCCTCGTCGTTGGCCAACAGGAGCCGCCTGTCGCCGCTGACGATGACCACGCCTTCGCGTACGGCGTGCAGGACGGCGTCGTGATGCTCGTACATCCGGGTCATCTCGGTCGGGCCGAGGCCGTGCGTCTGGCGTCTCAGCCGCCTGGTGACGAGCGCGGTGCCTCCCATGGTGAGCAGCAGGATGCCCGCGGCGGAGCCGAACAGGAGGGGGAACTGGCCCTCGACGACCCCGCTGACGTTCTTGATGGTGATTCCCGCGGACACCAGGCCCACGACCTCGCCGTTCGAGCCGGTCACGGGCACCACGGCCTGGACGAGCGGGCCGATGGTCCCGTCTATCTTCTCGGTGACGACGCGCCCGTCCAGGGCGGGGGCCACACTGCCGACGAACTTCTTGCCGATCCTGTCGGGCAGCGGATGGGTGTAGCGGACGGACTCGAGGTTCATGACGACGACGAAGTCGACCCCGGACCCCTTCCGTGCCGCCTCGGCCTTCGGCTGGAGAACGGCGCTGGGGTCGGGGCCCCGCAGAGCCGCTTCCGTGCCGGGGGCGTCGGCGAAGGTCTCGGCGACGGCGACCGAGCGGTTGCGGGCCTCGCGTTCGCTGTCGGCCCGGGACTGCAGCACGAGCGCGGCCACGGACGCAGCGACGAGCAGCACCACGATCGCCACTTGCAGGAGAAAGACCTGACCGGCGAGGCTTCTCATTCGGAGAAACGAACGCGGGCGGCCGTAGCGTCCGGCCATGTTCCCCTTTCTACACGGCTTCCCGCCTCCTCGCCGCCCCGCCGTCCTCAAGGGCGTGCCGGGCGGCCGAAGCGTACCGGGACTCCGGGTGAGTACAGCACGCTCACCGGCTCCCCGACGGGCGCGGGCAGTCCCGCCGCCGTCACCAGGCTCTCCTCGCACTCGAGCAGCCGGGCATGGTGCAGAGGCCAGCGGGGGTGGGCGTTCGGGAGGTACATCGTGCGCCCGCGGAAGGTGCTGTGCAGACCCCAGCGCGCGGTCAGGAAGTGTTCGAGCTCGCTGGGGGCCTCGATCCGTCCGCCGGTGCGCAGCACGATCCGGCTGTGGGCGCCCCGCGGCCCGGGGACGCGCCGGCTGCTGGTGTAGGTGAGGGTGTCGGCGTCGCGCCGGATCTCCATCCGGGACCACACGTACGGCAGCCGGAAGGCGGCCCGGGCGACGGCCACGGGGATCAGTCTGGAGGCGTCGAGCGAGCGGAAGACCACCCCGCGTCTGCCGTGCGCGTCGCGTGAGTACAACCGGACATTGGTTTCGGGAAAAGTCCCCAGGTAAGGGATGCCGGGGAGGCGGAGCCACCCGACGCGGTGCATCCGGAAGGCGACGAGTCCGACATAGGTGACTCCGTCCACGGTGTCCGGCACGGTCCCGGTGGGCAGGAGCGGCGCGACGTCGTCGGGGTCGGCCGCCCAGTGCAGGAATGCCAGGTCAAGCCAGGACTGTGTCATCAGCGGGTTCATCGCCGGGTGCGGCGGGTCGGGGGTGACGGGCTGCGGCGTACGGAGGAGGGGCGGCACCCGGACAGAATGGCAGAGCGGTCGGCCACTCCGGTACGGGGTACCGCGCACGGCTACTGCAGGGCGCGCACCGCGGCGCCGAACAACGGGGGCAGCCGGTGGGCGGCCGGCACGATCAGTCCGGCGGTCAGTGGGTGCCCCGCGGCCCCCAGCAGTGCGCGGGTGAGCAGTCGGTGGCGTCGCGTCAGCCGTGCCCATGTCGCGGGGTAGTCCTCGGGGCGTCCCGCGAGGAGGCAGTCGACCGCCGCCGACGCGGTGGCCGCCGCCATGGCGACGCCCTCCCCGGTGAGCGCGTCGACGTAGCCCGCCGCGTCACCGGCCAGCAGGACCCGCCCGGCTCGCGGTGTGCTCGCGGTGCGGCGCAGGGGGCCGGCGCCGCGTACGGGACCGGCCTCCAGGCCCCGGAGCGTACGGGCCAGCGCGGGGAAGGCGGCGAGGTGTTGTTCGTGGGAGCCCCGGAGGCGGCTGAGCACCGCGACACCCACCAGCTCCTCCCCCACCGGTGTCACGTACGCCTCGCCGTGTCGCGACCAGTGGACTTCCACGAAGTCGGTCCAGGGTGCGATGTGGTAGTGCCGGCGCAGCCCGTACCTGCGGGGCGCGGAGCAGAAGCGTTCCAGGCCGAGCGCGCGGCGCACCGGGGAGTGCAGGCCGTCGGCGGCGATCAGCCAGCGCGCGGTCAGCCCTGCTGCCGTGACCCTGTCCGCACTCTGGCGCACCTCCCCCACCCGGCCCGCGACGACTCGTACGCCCAGCTCCCGGGCCCGCCGGTGCAGGGCGGTGTGCAGCTCGGTCCGCCGGGCGCCGAGCCCGGGGCGGCCCCGGAAGGCGGCCTCCGCCTGCCGGGCACCGTCGATGTACCGGATCCCGCGGAGTGCGCGGCCGGCCGGGGTGACGCCCAGCGCGTGCAGGGCGGTCACTCCGCTGGGCATGATCCCCTCGCCGCAGGCCTTGTCCACGGGCGTGGGGCGGGGTTCGACCACGACGGCCTCCAGGCCTGCCGAGGCGGCCCGGATCGCTGCCGCCAGGCCGGCCGGCCCGCCGCCCGCCACCAGGATGTCGATCACGCGCGTGTGTCCGCTCCGGCGAGACCGGTCAGCGCCACGTCCTCGCACCGGACGCGTACGGTCATGAGCGCCGCGTTCAGCACGGTGAACAGGGCCGCGGTCAGCCAGGCACCGTGGACCAGCGGCAGGGCCGCCCCTTCGGCCGCGACCGCGACGTAGTTGGGGTGCCGGAGCCACCGGTAGGGCCCGCCGGTCACCAGGGGCAGGCCGGGGACGACGATGACCCGGGTGTTCCAGCGGCGCCCCAGTGTGCGGACGCACCACCAGCGCAGCGCTTGCGCCGCGGCCACCACAGCAACCATGGCCCAGCCGAGCCACGGCACGAACGGGCGGCCGGCCAGCCATGTCTCGGCGAGACACGCGGCGAGCAGGGCGGTGTGCAGGGCCACCATGACCGGATAGTGCCCGCGGCCTGCTTCGGTACCGCCCCGGGGCAGGCTCCAGCGGGCGTTACGCGACGCCACTGCGAGCTCGGCCAGGCGTTCGGCGGCGACGACCAGCACGAGGACCGTGAACCAGATCATGTGTTCCTCCCGACTACCAGCGCAGCAGCACCAGTTCGCAGCAGAAGCCGGGGCCCATGGCCATCATGAGACCGGGCGCGCCGGGTTCGGGCCGCCGGTGCTCCATCGTGTCCCGCAGGACTTGGAGGACCGAGGACGACGACAGGTTGCCGACCTCGGCCAGCGAACGCCAGGTGATGTCGAGGGCGCCCTCGGGCAGGGACAGGACGTCGGTGACTGCTTCCAGGACCTTGGGCCCGCCGGGGTGGCACACCCAGCGGGCGATGTCCTTGGGTTTCAGCCCGTGCTGTTCCAGGAAGCCGCCGACGTCCTCGGCCAGATACCGGCGTACGACATCGGGGACGGCCGGGTCCAGCACCACGGTGAAGCCGGAGCCCCGCACGTCCCAGCCCATGACGTGGCCGGTGTCCGGGTACAGGCGGCTTCGGGTGTCCACCACCTCGGGGCCGTCCGCCTGCGTCCTGTGCCCGCCGCCGATCAGGACCGCTGCCGCGGCTCCGTCGCCGAACAGCGCGGTGGCGACCAGGTTGGCGGGGCTCGCGTCGTCCCGCTGGAAGGTCAGGGAGCAGAGTTCGACCGAGAGCAGCACGGCCACCTGTCCGGGCCGGCCGAGCAGGTAGTCGTGCAGCCGTGCCACTCCGGCGGCTCCGGCGACACAGCCCAGCCCGAACACGGGCAGCCGCTTCACGTCGGGGCGCAGACCGAGACGTCCGACGAGCCGCGCGTCGATGGAGGGCGCGGCGATCCCCGTGACCGAGGTGAACAGCAGCAGGTCCACGTCGGCCGGGGCCAGCCCGGCCTTGTGCAGGGCGCCACGAACGGCTTCGGCACCGAGGTCGACGGCTGCGCGGATGAACTCGTCGTTCGCCGCCCCGAATCCGTCCAGTTCCTCGTAGCGCTCCAAAGGCAGCACCATGTTCCGGGTGCGTACGCCCGCGTTCGCGTGGATCCGGTCCAGCACACGGCGGTCGGCCCCCGCGTGCAGGCAGGTGCGCGCCACCATGTCGGTGACGGCCCGCTGGGGGTGGCGGCGCGGCGGCAGGACTCCGTGCACAGCCGCGATCCGGGTCACCCTGCCCACCGTTTCGGAGAGATCATGGCTCCATCCTGCCCACATAACCGGGCGATTCCGTGCACATGCGACACGCGGCTGCCGTGTCCGCACGTGCTGGTGTCCTTACGATCACCCCGTGGACACCACGGAACGGCCACGGTCACACGCCCCCGGCCCGCGCCCGCCGCTCCGGCCGGCTGGGCTGGTGCTGTCCTGCCATCCGGGACCCGTCGCGGCGGTGACCGTGCTCGCCGTCGCCCTGGCCGTCAGCTCGGGTCCGGGAGGGGGCCGTCGAGCGCTGGTCGCCGGGGCCGTGCTGACCGGGCAGCTCTCGGTGGGCTGGTGCAACGACGCGTTCGACGCCCGCCGCGACGCCGAGGCCGCGCGCCCGGGGAAGCCGGTGGCCCGGGGCGCGGTGCGGCCGGGCGTGGTGTGGGGTGCGGCGTTCACCGCGTTGTTCCTGTGCGTGGTGCTGTCCTTCGCGTGCGGTGGGGCGGCGGGTGCGGCGCATCTGACCGGGGTGGCGGCGGCGTGGGCGTACAACCTGCGGCTCAAGGAGACGGTGCTGTCCTGGCTGCCGTACGCGATCGGCTTCGGCAGCCTTCCGTGTCTGGTCGCCCTGAGCCTGCCGGGGAATCCGTGGCCCGCGTGGTGGGCGGTGGCGGCGGGTGCGCTGCTCGGCGTTGCGGCTCATCTGGCCGATGTGCTGCCGGACATCGAGGCGGATCTGCGGGCGGGCGTCCGAGGGCTGCCCCAGCGGCTGGGCCCTGCCCGTACCCGGCTTCTGCTGCCCCTTCCCCTGGTGGCCTCCACCGCCGTGCTGGTCATGGGGCCCACGGGGGTGCCCGGCGGGCGGGACGTCGTCGTTCTCTCCGGGGGCACGCTCTGCGCGGTGGCTGTGGCGACGGCGTGTGCCGGTCCACGGCCGGCGCGGGCCTGGCGCAAGGCTGCCCTCGCCGGAGCGGTCGCGGTGGCGGCGGCCGATGTGGCACTGCTCGTCACGCGGGGCCCGGGTATCGCCTGACGGCCCGTACGGATGCCCATGCCATCCGTACGGGCCGTCAGGTGCTGGTGCCTCTACTGGCCGGAGAGGCCGGTGTGCGCGATACCGCGCACGATCTGCCGCTGGAAGAAGGCGAAGACGATCAGGAGCGGCATCCCGGCGATCACGAGCGAGGCCATGATCTGGGCGTACCGCACCCCGAAGGTCGACTGGACGTTGACGAGGCCGACGGGCAGGGTCATGCCGCCCGGGTCGGTGGTGACGAGGAACGGCCACAGGAAGTTGTTCCAGGTGGAGATGAAGGTGAAGATCGCGACGGCTGCCAGCACGGGCCGGGACAGCGGGATGACGATCGTCCAGAACACCCGCCAGCGTCCCGCGCCGTCGACGAAGGCCGCTTCCTCCAGCTCCCGGGGCACACCTTCGAAGAACTTCACCAGGATGAACACCATGGCGGGTACGGCTACCTGAGGGAGGATCACCCCCCAGTAGGTGTCGACGAGTCCGAGCTGGACCATCTCGCGGAACAGGGGGGCGATGAGCACCTGCGGGGGCACCATGATGCCGGCGAGCACCAGCCCGTAGAGCAGCCTCCGGCCGCGGAAGTCGGTGCGGGTGAAACCGTACGCGGCCATCGCACACGTCACGACGGTCAGCAGGGTGGTCATGACGGAGATGTACGCCGAGTTCATCAGCCAGACCATCAGGTCGCCCGACTCCCAGACCTTGCTGTACGCGTCGAAGGTGACGCGCGAGCCGATCCAGGAGAGCGGCGTCTTCGTCGTGTCGCCCTCCGGCTTCAGGGAGGTGGCGACCGCCCAGGCGAGCGGCAGCAGCCAGGCCGCGGTGAGGAGCAGGGCGATGACGAGCAGGACGATCCTGCCGGGCGTCCAGCGCGGGCGGCGGCCTCCGGCGTCGGCGGGCCGCTCCCGCCGTGGGGCGGTGCGGGTGGTGACGGTGGTGGAACCGCTCACTTCGCGGCCTCCTCAGCTCGGCGCCGGGACAGCAGCGGCTGCACCAGGGAGACGGTCAGGATCAGGGCGAAGAAGATGTACGAGACGGCCGAGGCGTAGCCGATGCGGTAACCCGTGAAGCCCTGCTGGTAGACGTACTGGAGGATCGGCCGGGTGGACTCGTCGGGACCGCCGCCGGTCATGATGTAGACCTGGTCGAAGATCTTCAGCGAGGCCAGCACCTGGAGGACCACGACCACGCCGGTGGTGCGGCGGAGCATCGGCAGGGTGATGTGCAGGAGCCGCTTCCCGGCGCCGGCGCCGTCCAGTTCGGCAGCCTCGTACAGGTGCGCGGGGATGGCCTGGAGGGCGGCGAGGTACAGCAGGAAGTTGAATCCGACGGTCCACCAGACGGTGGTCGCCACGATGCTGAGCATGGCGTACCGCTCGTCGGTCAGCCAGCCGATCTCCGGCGTCAGGCCGACGGAGGCGAGCATCTGGTCGGCGAGACCGAAATCGGACGGCAGGATCATGTTCATGAACAGCAGGCAGACGACGCCGGACGGCAGCAGGAAGGGAGCGAACCAGCTGAGCCGCCACAGCCATTGCACCACCCTCAGCTGGTGGGCGAGCAGTGCCAGCACGAGTCCGACGACGACGAGGGGGACGGTGGACAGGACCGTGAACCACACGGTGTTCCACAGCGAGGACCACACGTCGGGGTCGCGCACCGCCTCGGCGTAGTTGTCGAGGCCGACGAACTCTCCTCCCGTGCCGGTGATGTTCTCGCTGGTGAGACTCATGCCGAGGCCGGATATCAGCGGCCAGACCAGGAAGGCGGCGTACACCAGGAGGAAGGGCGCGATGAACACCAGGCCGTGTTCGGTCCACTTCCTGCGCACGCCACGGGCCGGACGCCCGGCCGCGCCCTCCGCGGACTTCGCCACGGGTGCCGGCGCCGCCGCGGTGGTGGGGGTCATGACGCGGCTCCCGGGAGGGGGTTGCGGGTGTCGAGGAGTGTCCGCAGCCGGGACTTGGCCTCGGTCAGGGCGTTGCGCGGGCTACGGGAGCCGGTGAGGACACCGGAGAACACGGCGCCGAGCTCGATCCACATCCGGGAGGCGGAGCCGGCGAACCACGCGGGTTCGTCCAGCGCCACGTCGTCGATCACCGAGCGGTATGCGGACTGCGGCTGCAGGGCGAGGTAGGCCGGGTCGTCGAGCACCGGCAGGTAGGCGGGCACGTGCCCGCCCTCCGCCCAGGCCACGGAGTTCCGCAGCATCCACGCGGCGAGGACGTGGGCCGCCTCGTTCGTGGCGCCGCCCCGGTCGTTCTGGTGCGGCAGGACGAAGGCGTGGCAGTCGGCCTGTGCGGCAGCGGTCCCGAAGAGCGCGGGTATGCGGGTCATGGAGAACGGGAGTCCCGTGGCCTTGAAGGTGGAGATCTCCCATTCGCCGTTGAGGTGGAAGGCGGTCTTCCCGCCGTTGAAGACGCCGACGGACCCCGCGTAGTCGACGCGGCGCACCATCAGCCCCTCCTCGATGAGCCGGGCCAGGTACTCCAGTACCCGCAGCGCCTTGGCGTCGTCGAGCGCGAGGCGCTTGCCGTCCGCGGAGAGCACCGTGCCGCCGGTCTGCGCGTAGAAGGTGGAGAAGAGACGCCAGGGGGTGATGCAGTCGGGCCCGAGCGTCTCGACCACCAGCCCCGGCTGTCCGGTCGCCTTCTTCGCGGCGCGCAGCGCGTCGGCGAACGCGTCCGCGCCGTTGATCGTCTCCAGCCGGCCGCCCGACATCAGTCCGGCTTTCTCACAGACCTCGGTCTGGTAGTAGAGGACGAAGGGGTGGGTGTCCAGCGGAACGGCGTACTGCTTGCCGTCCACCTGGCCCCTGCGCCAGATGTCCGGCGGGAAGTCCGCCTCCCGCACGCCGTGTTCAGCCAGCAGGTCGAGGTCGAACGGGTCGAGGAGCCGGCCGGGTGCGAAGCCCGCGAGCCGGGCGAGGTGCAGGGCGGCGATCTCGGGCGCCCGGCCGCCCGCGCCGGCCATACCGAGCTTGGTGTAGTACGGGGCTCCCCACTGCAGGGTCGAGGACTCCAGGGCGATGTCCGGGTGCGCGGCCCGGAAGTCGTCCAGCATCCCCCGCATGTTGACGCCGTCGCCGCCGCCGAACAGATGCCAGTACCGCAGCAGGGTCTGTCCCGGACCCGCGGCGGTGGCCGGTGCGGCGCAGCCTGACAGGGAGCCCAGGGCTCCGGCGGCGGCCAGGACGCCGGCACCGCCCGCGAGGGCTCGGCGCCGGCTGAACAGGGGTGGTTGCATGGCGGCTCGTCTCGGCTCGTCTCAGGGTGCGGGGACGCGTGAAGGGAAGGCCGTACGTTCGATATTTCGACGCATGGCCGCCACTTCGGACGGGACCGTAGGCGCGGGAAAACGCGGCGTCAATGACTCGCGCTGAAATTGCGAACAATGTTCGACATCACGAACGGAGTGTCGGCCTCATCCCCTCGACCCGACAGCGCGCCGCACACACGGGGGTACGCGAGGAGATATCGCGAGGATGCGCTCACATTTCTTACTGGAGGGTAGGCCCACCCGGCATCCTTGCTATACCTTCCGTCTAATAAGCGGGGCGGGCGGCCACCCCCTCCGGCCGAACGAACGCATATGACGCCTCGTCACGATCAACCGTGTGGAACACCAAGGACATCACCGACCGACCGAGGAGCCGCACCATGGCAAGCAGCACTGTCCGACCGGATGCCGAGGACCGTCCGCCCGAGGACCACCTCACACGCCGCCTGCTCGAATCGGCCGCCACGCTGGCGTACGATCCCGCCACGGAGGTCGACTGGGACACGCCCCTGGACAAGGAGTTCCACGGTGCGAGCCCGGAGTGGAGCACCCTGTACGGCACCGCGTACTGGGGCGAGCTGACCGAGGAACAGCGCAGGGAACTGACGCGCCAGGAAGCCGCTTCGGTGGCCAGCACCGGTATCTGGTTCGAGATGATCCTGCAGCAGATGGTCCTGCGCGACGTCTACGCGAAGGACCCCACGAGCGCGGACGTGCAGTGGGCCCTGACCGAGATAGCCGAGGAGTGCCGCCACTCGATCATGTTCGCCCGGGGCGCGCAGAAGCTGGGCGCCCCGCCCTACCGGCCGCATCGGCTCGCGGTGGAACTGGGGCGGGCGTTCAAGACGCTGGCGTTCGGCGAGGCGGCCTACGCGGCGATCCTCGTCGCCGAGGAGGTCCTCGACGTCATGCAGCGCGACTGGATGAGGGACGAGCGGGTCGTCCCCTTCGTCCGCACCATCAACAACATCCATGTCGTCGAGGAGTCCCGGCACATGAAGTTCGCCCGCGCGGAGACCCGCAAGCACCTGAGCGGTGCGGGCTTGGTGCGACGGCACATCAACGCACTCGTCATCGCCGTCGCCTCGTACGTCATCGTCACGAGCATGGTGAACAAGGACGTCTACGCCAACGCCGGACTCGACGGGAAGCGTGCGCTCGGCGAGGCCAAGGCCAACGAGCACCACAAGTCGATGATGCGCTCGAGCTGTTCGGGCCTGATGGACTTCCTGGCATCGGCCCGCCTGCTCACCAAGCCCGCCCTGGTGTTCTACAAGCGCGCCCATCTGATCTGAGCGGACGAGATGACCTACGCCATCACCCAGACGTGCTGCAGCGACGCCACCTGTGTCTCGGTGTGCCCTGTCAACTGCATCCATCCGACGCCGGAGGAACCGGACTTCGGCCGGACCGAGATGCTGTACATCGACCCGAAGTCCTGTATCGACTGCGGCGCCTGCGCCGACGCCTGCCCGGTGGAGGCGGTCTTCCCGCTGGACCGCCTGCCTGCCGCACAACAGGAGTACGGTCCGCTCAACGCGGCGTACTTCGCGGACAAGGGGTCCGGTCAGGACGTACCCGAGGGGCCGAACTTCCACGTGTGGGGGGAGCCTTCCTTCGAGCGCGGCCTGCCGTCGGACTTCGCGCCGATCCGGGTCGCGGTGGTGGGCACCGGGCCGGCCGGGATGTACGCCGCCGAGGACCTGCTGCTGCACACCAGCGCCGAGGTGACGCTTCTCGACCGGCTGCCCGTCGCGGGCGGGCTCATCCGCTACGGTGTGGCGCCCGATCACCTGTCGACGAAGAAGGCCGGCGACACGTTCGCGAGATTCCACACCCACCCGAGGGTGCGCATGCACCTCGGCCTGGAGGTGGGCCGGGACATCACGCCGGAGGAACTCGCCGCGCATCACGACGCGGTGATCTACGCCGTCGGCGCCCCGGCCGGCCGCCGGCTGGGGATTCCCGGCGAGGACCTGGCCGGCAGTATCTGCGCGACGACGTTCGTCTCCTGGTACAACGCCCACCCCGAGGTCGCCCAGGACGCCGTCGGCCTGTCCTCGGAGCGGGTCGTCGTGGTCGGCAACGGCAATGTGGCCCTCGACGCGGCACGGATCCTGGTCTCGGACCCCGATGCGCTGGCCACCGGCGACATCGCCGGCCACGCGCTGGAGGCGCTGCGCGCCGGTTCGGTACGCGAGGTGGTGCTGCTGGGGCGGCGAGGGCCCGAGGACGCGGCGTACACCCGGTCCGAACTGCTCGCGCTCACGCATCTGACCGGCGTGGAGTTGGTCGTCGACGACCACGATCCTCGGACCGGGGCGGCGATCGACGCCGCGGGCCCGGGCGACAGGGCCGCGCTGTTGCGGGGAGCCACCCGGGAGACGGTGGACTGGGCGTCCCCGCCGCCGGCCGGGCGCCGCATCGTGTTCCGTTTCCACTCCGCACCGGTGGAGGTCCTCGGTGACGGCGGCATCCGCGCCGTGCGGGTGACCGGCGGCGACGACGAACGGGAGATCCCGGCCGGGCTGCTGCTACGGGCCGTCGGCCGGCGCGGACTGCCGATTCCCGGGCTGCCGTTCGACGAGGCGACGGGAACCGTTCCGCACGAGGGCGGCCGGGTGACGGGCCTGCCGGGGGCGTACGTCGTGGGATGGATCAAGCGCGGCCCCTCGGGTGGCATCGGGGCCAACCGGACCTGCGCCGCGGAGACCGTGGGCACGCTGCTGGACGACGCGGTGGCCGGCACGCTGGCCGCGCCGGAGCACGGGGCGAAAGCGTTCCAGCGTCTCGTGCGCCGCCGGAACCCGAGGACCGTGGACGCCCGCGGCCTGGCGGAGATCGAGCGTGCCGAACTGGCCCTGGGGCGCCGCGACGGCCGCCCCCGGGTCAAGCTGGCGACGCTTCCCGAGCTGGTGGCAGCGGCCAGGGGCGGCCGGCGGCGTGTTCCCGGCTGACCGGGACCCGGCCCTGGCCCGCTGACGGTGTCGGCGGGCCAGGCCGCGCGCGTCAGAGGGGTGCGCTGATCTCGCCGACGGCGTCGTGAGCCGGCCCGGCCGCGTTGCTCGGTCCGCGTTCCACGATCGAGTCGAGGATCTCGCCGACCCTGATCGCGGTGTTCGACAGCAGGGACGAGGTGATGCCGTGGGTGTGCTCCGTGCCGCCTTGCAGATAGACACCACACCTGAGTCCGGGATCGGTCGCCACGCGGTAGTCGCGCTCGACGCGGACACGCCCCTGGTCGTCGAGCCGGCAGTACTGTCCGATCTCGCCGAGGAGGCCGAGGGAGTCGGCCGACCGGTAGCCGGTGGCGTAGACGACCACATCGGCGTCCAGCGTCGTCCGTTCCCCGGTGACCAGCGATTCGACCGTGGTGCTGACCGTGTCCGGCGTCTCGATGGCGTCGACCACCCGGGAGACGTTGAGGAACCGCAGTCGCTCCTTGCCGAGCACCTTCTCCTGGTAGGCCGTGCGGTAGAGGTCGTCGATGAGGTCGATGTCCACCACGGCATAGTTGGTGTTGCCGTGATAACCCATCAGTTTGCGCTTGGTCTCGTCCGGAGCCGTGTAGTACTCGTCGACCGCGTCCGGATCGAAGATCCGGTTGGCGAAACCGCTGTCGTCGGCGGGGCTGTAGCCGTAGCGGGAGAAGACCGCGCAGACCTCGGCCTCGGGGAAACGACGATGCAGATACGCCACGTTCTCCGCGGCGCTCTGACCGGCACCGACGACGACGAAGCGGGTCGGGGACCCGGCCCCGTCCAGGCCTTCCACCTTGGCCAGCAGGTCGGAGGTGTGCCAGATCCGGTCCGTTCGCTCGACGCCCTCGGGCATCTGGGGTCGCAGGCCCGTACCGATCACGAGGTTACGCGCCCGGTGCACCACGACCTCCGATCCCGATCGCGCGGTCACGTCCACGTACTCCACGACTCCGTCACACACGACGGGCCGGACGGCGATGACCTCGTGCCCGTAGGACACCATGTCGTCCACCTTGGCGGCGGCCCACTCGAAGTAGTCATGGAACTCGACGCGCAGCGGGAAGAGGCTCTTGCCGTTGACGAAGTCGACCAGGCGCCCCTGGCTCTGCAGGTAGCAGAGGAAGCTGTATTCGCTCGACGGGTTCCGCAGCGTCACCAGGTCCTTGAGGAAGGAGACCTGCATCGTGGCGTCGTCGATCAGCATCCCGCGGTGCCAGCCGAATCGCGGCTGCTTCTCGAAGAAGTGAGCGGTGACGGCCTGCTGCCTGCCGACGCGTGCGTTGCGCTCGGTGAGCGCGATCGCCATGGCCACGTTGGACGGTCCGAAGCCGATTCCTATGAGGTCGTGGACCAGTGGCGCGTCGTCGGGTGAAGGCTGTGACATGGGACTCCCATCGTGCGGGGGGCAGCCGCTTGGCGGACATGGGGACAACGGAACAGGGCACACCGACGGAGCGGCAGCCGAGTAGCAACTTAGGTAAAGCTAACCTCATCACGTCGCGCTGTCGACAGGGCGGGCGGGTGAACTCCGGCCAGTTGCCGTCAACTCGACTTGCCGGGTTACCTATTGAACGCTTAGGTTAGGCTTGCTTTACTAAGAATCTTCTGTTGTCGTTCCGAGGAGAAATCCATGCGGGTTGTCATGTTCGGCTATCAGACGTGGGGGCACCGGACCCTGCGGGCTCTCCTGGACGCCGGCCATGACGTGGCGTCGGTGGTGACGCATCCCAGGAGCGAGCACGCGTACGAGAAGATCTGGAGCGACTCGGTCGCCGATCTCGCCGAGGAGAACGGCGTGCCCGTCCTGATCCGCAGTCGGCCCGACGACGAGGAGTTGCTCGCTCGCCTCAAGGAGGCGGATCCGGACATCATCGTGGCCAACAACTGGCGTACGTGGATCCCCCCGCACATCTACGGCCTCCCCCGGCACGGCACGCTGAACGTGCACGACTCGCTGCTGCCGAAGTACGCGGGCTTCTCGCCCCTGATCTGGGCGCTGATCAACGGGGAGCGCGAGGTGGGTGTGACCGCGCACCTGATGGACGCCGAGCTCGACGCCGGCGACATCGTGGTGCAGCGCGCGGTGGAGGTCGGGCCCGCCGACACGGCCACGGACCTGTTCCACAAGACCGTCGACCTCATCGCCCCCGTCGTCACGGACGCGTTGGACCTCATCGCCTCGGGACGTACGGACTTCACCGCGCAGGACCGGTCCCAGGCCACCTTCTTCCACAAGCGGTCGGACGAGGACATCCGCGTCGACTGGAACTGGCCGGCCGAGGACCTCGAACGTCTGGTACGCGCCCAGTCCGCTCCTTATCCCAGCGCGTTCACCCATCACCGGGGCAAGCGTCTGGAGATCGTGACGGCGGCCGTCTCGGAGGGGCGCTACGGCGGCACCCCCGGCCGCATCTTCTACCGCGAGGGCGACGGCGTGGTGATCGTCGCCGGGGCGGATGCCAGGACCGGCCGCAACCGCGGTCTGGCCATCACCCGGGTGCGTACGGAGGAGGGTGAGGAGATGCCCGCGACCGAGTACTTCACCTCGATGGGCGGCTACCTCACAGGCCGGCCCTGACGTCCGGCCGTCCGCCGTCGCCACGTAAGGAAGAACCATGCAACAGCCGAGCCCCCCGGCCGCGGTGAACTCATCCCGAGCCGGGGGCGCGACGCCCTCCAGCGTGCTTGATCTCAACGCCTATCTCATGTACGCGACGGGCAAAGCCGCACGCCGCAGGCTCACGGACACGCTGACGGCTCACGGACTGCGGCTGTGGCACCTGACCATCCTGGCCATGCTGGACGAGGCCGGACCGCTGTCCAAAGGAGACCTCGCCGCGCGACTGGACATGAACCAGAGTGATCTGACCAGGACGGTCACCGACCTGGACGCGGCCGGCTACGTGAAATGTGCCCGCGACCCCTCCGACCGCCGCCGCATCGAGGTCACCCTGACCCCTGCGGGCGGGCGTGCCCTGGCGCGGCTCAACTCCGATGTGTCCGCTGCCGAGGCAGAGCTCCTCACTCCGCTGACCCACGAGGAGCGTGACCGGTTCGCCTCCCTCCTGCACCGGGTGCACGCCCACCTCGAACGGGAGCGGGCGGGCATCGGCCACGTCGTCACCGAACCGGCCGAAACGGAGCAGGGTGGCGGGCACGACACGCATCCGGGCGCCCGTCGGCACACTGGAGCCCGCCCCTCCCGGTGAGGTGGGCGTGCACCCCGTCCTGCGGTGCCGCTGGTGGGTGACCGGTGGCACCGCCGTCGCCGGCGCAGTCGACGGCCTCGACGAGCGGCAGGTTGTGGACGCTGCCGAAGACGGTGCGATGCCGAGTTCGCGCAGGACGGTGACGAGGAGATCGCCTCCGTTGTCGTGGCGCATGGTGTCTCCTCAGAGGATGGAGCGGCCGACGCCACCGCTCCCCTCCGAGCGCCGGCAACTCGCGCGGCTGCTGCGCAAGCTGGAGGTCTCGATCCTCGACGCCGACCAGGAGCGGGCCGGAACGGCTCGGTAGCCGCCCCGACCCTTCAGGCCTTCAGGCCTTCAGCCGCTCGTTCAGCTCGCCCGCATCGGCGACGAACCACGTCTGACTCCCCCGGTTGCACTCCCGGACGAAGTCCCGGAGCGCCGAACTGCCCGCGGTATGGCGGGAGACATCGCCGAGTACGACCAGCCCCATGCGGTACTGGACGAATTTCTGGACGATGTCTCCCGCGACACGGGTTTCCAGCTGGAAGAAGTCCTCGCCGAGACGTTCGACCGGAACGACGACCCAACGGGCGCCCTGGTAGCCCGCGTCACCGATGAGATCCAAGGCCTCGCGTTCACCCCGGACGATCTCCCCCTCGGTGGTGCACAACAGAACAGGCACGTCATGGATGGTCCGCAGGGTGCTCATAGGTGGCAAGACTAAGCGGACCGGGCCGCCGTCCCGGCCTGCTGCGGGCCGAATTCACATCCTTGTCATGGTCGACCTGTAGCCGCCCCCGCCCGGGTAGACCCAGTCACCGGTCACACTGGTGCCGTCGGCACTGAAGGTGCCCTCGTAGTAGGCCGGGCTTCCCTTCGCCCCGGCCCAGATGATGAGCGTGTCGCCGGTCAGTTCGTAGACGTAGTCGAAGGTGTTGCCGTTCGAGTCGTAGTAGCGCGACACCACGTCCGCGCCGGCCGGCTCGCCGAACGGGCGCAGGTTCCCGATGACTTCCAGGCCGTTGACCGGCTCCCCGAACTGGGTGAGTTCGACGTGCTGGCTGAGGAAGAACCGGCCGGGCATCCAGGCGTACCGCACGGTCCCCTCGGCGCCGCCGGTCACCGCCCAGGTGCCGACCAGGCGGTCCAGGGCCTTCAGTTCGGCGCTCGGTCGGTTGGTCTCGGTCATCTCGTCCTCCTAGGGCGTGTTTCGAAAGTAGCGCCGTCCGCCCGAAGGGCGGGCCTGGCGGCGTCTGGTGCGTGCGATCGCAAGGCGGAGGGTCGCCCCGATACTGGATGTATCGGGGTGATCCCGACAACGCGGCGAGCGTGCGTGCCAGGCGTCGCCAGGCAGGCGGGACTTTCGAAACACGCCCTAGGTGGGTTCAGCGGCTACCTCGAATCCGTCAGCCCCTTCTCGACACACCTGTTGAGTGACACACGTCACATGAAGGGGGTGTCGAGATCTCAGCCACGGCCACGAGGTACCCGGTGGGACCCCGTCAGGGAGACTGAAGGACGGCCGCCACCACCGTCGTCCGCCGCACGCGCCGGCCTTCCCTGCCATCGCCAAGCATGATCGGAGAACAGACCCCGTGAAGTACTTGCTGCTCGGATACACCTCAGCCGCCGCCTGGGACGCCGCGACCGCCGATACCCCGACAGAGGAGGCGCTGGCCGCGTTCGCCGCGTACCAGAGGTTCGAGAAGGAACTGCTCGAGTCCGGAGAGCTCGTCGGCACCGAGGGCCTGGGCCACCCTGCGGTCAGCACCACGGTGAACCGGACCCCGGACGGCGTGACGGCGACCGACGGCCCGTTCGCCGAACTCAAGGAGGTCCTGGCCAGCTTCGCCGTCATCGATGTGACCGGCCGGGAGCGGGCCGTGGAGATCGCCTCGCGGATCGTGGAGGTACTGGGCGAACCGATCGAGGTGCGGCCGATCATGGGAGAGGACTTCACAGCATGACCGGGTGTCCTCCACGAGGCCCGGCACGGACAGCGGACCACTTCGACCGGTGAACGAAGGACCGGACACGACCACGGACCTCGAGCCCTTGCTCCGCGCTGAAGCGCCGCAGGTGCTCGGCGCGTTGGTACGGCGCTTCGGCCGCTTCGACGTCGCCGAGGACGCGGTGCAGGAGGCACTGCTCGCCGCGAGCCGGACATGGCCGGCCGAAGGCGTGCCCGAGAATCCGCGCAGCTGGCTGATCCGGATCGGCTACCGGCGGATGGTCGATCTGCTCCGCTCCGAGCAGGCGCGTCGCCGACGTGAGCAGGAAGTCGGCATGGCCGAACTGGCCATGCGGGAACCGGCCCGCCAGGGGGGACCCGCGCAGGAGACCGACGACAGCCTCACCCTGCTGCTGCTCTGCTGTCACCCCGCGCTGAGCCCCGCCTCCCAGGTGGCGCTCACCCTGCGCGCGGTCGGCGGTCTGACGACCGCCGAGATCGCGCACGCCTACGGCACGGCGGAGACCACCCTGGGGACGCGGATCAGCCGCGCCAAACAGCAGTTGGTCCGCGCCGGGGCCCGCTTCACCGCACCGACCGCCGCCGACCGGGACACCCGCATGGCCACCGTCATGCGGGTGCTCTATCTGATCTTCAACGAGGGCTACACGGCCTCCGCCGGTGACGAACTCGCCCGCATCTGTCTGACCGACGAGGCGATCCGGCTGACCCGGGTGCTCGGCGAGACCGCGCCGGACGACGCCGAGGTGACCGGCCTGCTGGCGCTGATGCTGCTCACCGAGTCGCGGCGCGCGGCCCGCCTGGACGTCGACGGCGCCCTGGTGCCGCTGGACGAGCAGGACCGCACACGCTGGGATCGCGCTCTGATCCACGAGGGCACCCAGTTGGTCGACGGCGTCTGGAGCCGGCGCGCGATCGGCCCGTACCAGCTGCAGGCGGCCGTCGCGGCCCTGCACGCGGCAGCCGCGGCGCCGGAGCGGACGGACTGGCCGCAGATCGCGATGCTGTACCTCTGGCTCGAACGACTCACCCCGACCGCGCCGGTGCGGCTGAGCCGGGTGGTCGCGGTCGCCCAGGCTTTCGGGCCGGCCCGGGGGATGGCGCTGTTGGACGACCTCAACCGGCGCCACGGACTGGATCAGGCCCCCCTTACCCGGCAGAGGGAACGCGCGGTGCGCGCCCACCTGTTGCAGATGACCGGTGACGCGTCCGGTGCGGCGACGCTGTACCGGGAGGCGGCCGCTCTGACCGGCAACCAGGTCGAGCGCCGCTACCTGCTCGACGAAGCCGATCGCCTCATCTGACCGGCCCGAGCCCGATGGCTCCCCGGCCGCCGCCGGCGCCGCCTCGGCTGGTCACCCCTCCGGAACCAGGACGCCGAACCGCTTGCCTGGTCAAAATCGAGTGCGGTTAACATATGAGCACCGCCTAGCTCGAAAGATGGACTTGTGACTGCCACCGAGGACTCGTTCACCAATTGGAAGACCCGCGAGGAGATCGCGGAGTCGATGATCCCGATCATCGGGAAGCTGCACCGGGAACGGGACGTCACGATCCTGCTCCACAGCCGCTCCCTGGTGAACAAGTCGGTGGTCAGCATCCTCAAGACCCACCGGTTCGCACGGCAGATAGCCGGCGAGGAGCTCTCGGTCACCGAGACCCTGCCGTTCCTGCACGCCCTCACCGCGCTCGACCTCGGCCCGTCGCAGATCGACCTCGGCATGCTCGCCGCGACGCACCGGGCCGACGACCGCGGTCTGTCGGTGGAGGACTTCACCGCGGAGGCCGTGGCAGGCGCCACCGGAGCCAACAAGACGGAGCGCCGCGAAGCGCGTGACGTGGTCCTCTACGGTTTCGGCCGCATCGGCCGCCTCCTGGCGCGCCTGCTCATCGAGAAGACCGGCTCCGGCAACGGCCTGCGGCTGCGCGCCGTCGTCGTACGTCAGGGCGCCGGCCAGGACCTCGTGAAGCGCGCCTCGCTGCTGCGCCGCGACTCCATCCACGGCCAGTTCCAGGGCACGATCACCGTCGACGAGGCGAACAGCAGGATCATCGCCAACGGCAACGAGATCCAGGTGATCTACTCCGACGACCCGACGTCGGTCGACTACACGGCGCACGGCATCAAGGACGCCATCCTCATCGACAACACGGGCCGCTGGCGCGACCGCGAGGGGCTGTCCAGGCACCTTCGGCCCGGCATCGCGAAGGTCGTCCTGACGGCGCCCGGCAAGGGCGATGTCCCCAACATCGTGCACGGCGTCAACCACGACACCATCAAGCCGGGCGAGCAGATCATCTCCTGTGCCTCCTGCACCACCAACGCGATCGTCCCACCGCTGAAGGCGATGGCGGACGAGTACGGCGTACTGCGCGGCCACGTGGAGACCGTCCACTCGTTCACCAACGACCAGAACCTGTTGGACAATTACCACAACTCGGACCGCCGTGGCCGCTCGGCGCCGCTCAACATGGTCATCACCGAGACAGGTGCCGCCTCCGCGGTCACCAAGGCACTGCCCGACCTCGAGGCGAAGATCACCGGCAGCTCGATCCGCGTCCCGGTGCCGGACGTCTCGATCGCGATCCTCAACCTGCAGCTGGCGCGCGGCACCAACCGCGAGGAAGTCCTCGACTACCTCCGCAACGTGTCGCTGACCTCGCCGCTCAGGCGCCAGATCGACTTCATCACCGCTCCCGACGCGGTTTCCAGCGACTTCATCGGTTCGCGCCACGCCTCGATCGTCGACGCGGGCGCCACCAAGGTCGAGGGCGACAACGCGATTCTCTACCTCTGGTACGACAACGAGTTCGGCTACTCCTCGCAGGTCGTCCGGGTCGTCCAGCACGTCTCCGGCGTCGAGTACCCGACCTACCCGGCCCCGGCGGCCTGATCCGTCCGGCCGGCGGCTCCCTGCGCCGGGACCCGCCGGCCGGACGGTCCGGGTGTCACCGGCGCAGGGCCGCCGTCAGCATCGGCAGCGCGCGGCGCAGTTCCCTGTACCCGTACGTCCCGCTGTGTCCGCCCGCGTAGAAGTGCGTGGTGACGGGCGCGCCGAGGGAGGTGAGCCGGTCGCCGAGCATCCGCGTCTCCTCGCCGCAGACGGCTTCGGTGACGGACACGACACCGTCGTCGGCGAGCGCGACCCACTTCTCGGTGCCGGGGATGTGGGGGTCTGGTTCGTCTCCGTCGAGCGGGCCGGGCTTCCCGTCGCCCGAGGCCAGATGGACGGGAGTGTGACGCAGTCCCGCGGCATGGTGGTACGGGTCCCAGTCGATCCAGGTCTTCCACTGTTTCCACGGGTCGCCGAAGATCGCGTATCCGTCCACTCCGACGAACTTCGCTCCGGAGAGCCACATCTCCGGGTGCCTGACCGGATGCACGGGTGCTCCGAAAGCGGCGACGGCACCGAACAGCCCCGCGACCCGGGACGCGATTCCGAGGGCGCCGAAGCCTCCCTGGGACTCCCCCGCCACAGCCCGGTTCGGCCCGGCGCCGTAGTCCCGCTCCACCAGGGGCACGACTTCGCGGAGGAAGTACGTGCGTACCCGGGGAGGACCGGCCGTGCCGTGGTTCCACCAGTCCGTCCAGAAGCCGAACAGCGGCATGGCCGGCATGACCACCAGGACATCGCGCAGCTCGGTGAGATCCTGCACCCTGAACAGGGTCGTCCAGGTGGTGTGGTCGCCGTCTCCGCCCGCCAGCAGGTAGAGCGTGGGCCAGCGGTCTCCGGGCCGGCGCCGGTCCCAGCCCCGTGGTGTCAGCAGGGCCACGGTGCTCCGGCCGCCCAGGGCCGTGGAGTCGAAGGTGAGATCAATCAGTCGTTCGTCCAGTCGGCGTTCGGTGACGGGCTCGTCGGTGGCGCCTGCGGGGGCTGCGGCACCGAGGAGCGCGCCGGCGCCCAGCAGGGCGCCACCCGCCAGGACGGTGCGGCGTGTGTGTGCGTGCGACATACCTGAGTTGTCGGCCGGCTGACCGCTCACCTTGAACCTCGGACCGGTTTCACACCAGGTTCGCCTCGTCCGTGCCCGGCAACGGCTGTTCCGCCCAGATGGTCTTACCCGTGCCGGTGTAACGGGTGCCCCAGCGTTCGGTGAGACTCGCGACGAGCAGCAGGCCACGCCCGCCTTCGTCGTAGATCCGGGCGCGGCGCAGATGGGGGGCGGTGCTGCTGCCGTCGAAGACCTCGCAGACGAGCGCGGTGCCCCGGATGAGGCGGAGACGGATCGGATCGCCGCCGTAGCGGATGGCGTTGGTGACCAGCTCGCTGACGACCAGTTCGGTGGTGAACACGGCGTCGCCCAGCCCCCACTCCAGCAGTTGGGCGGAGGCGCGTTTGCGGGCGGTCGCCACGACGGCCGGATCCGCGGCCAGGTCCCACGAGGCGTAGTGGTTCGCGTCCAGACGACGGGTACGGGCCAGCAGCAGGGCGACGTCGTCGCCCTGCTGCTCGGGGACCATCGTGTCCATGACGGTGTCGCAGCTCTCCTCGAGGGAGTTGGCGGGGCGGCCGAGCAGCTCGCGCAGCTCGGCGAGCGCGGTGTCGATGTCCCTGCCCGCCGTCTCGATCAGTCCGTCCGTGTAGAGGGCCAGCCGGCTGCCCTCGGGCAGTTCGTACTCGACCGCTTCGAAGGTCAGGCCCCCCACTCCGAGCGGGGGCCCGGCGGGCAGGGCCAGTTGTTCGACGGTGCCGTCGGGGCGGATCAGCATCGGCTCCGGATGGCCGGCCCTGGCCAGCGTGCAGCATCCTGCCGTCGGGTCGTACACGGCGTACAGACAGGTGGCGCCGGCGACGGTCGCGCCGACGGCACTGTCCGCCGGTTCCTCGCGGTCCAGGGCGAGCACCAGGTCGTCGAGCTGGGTGAGCAGTTCCTCCGGGGCGAGGTCGACGTCGGAGAGGGTCCGCACGGCGGTGCGGAGCCTGCCCATGGTGGCCGACGCGTGGAGACCGTGGCCGACGACGTCTCCGACGACCAGGGCGACCCGGGCGCCGGAGAGCGGGATGACGTCGAACCAGTCACCTCCGATGCCGGCGCCGTTGGTGTTCGGAAGGTAGCGCGCGGTGACCTCGACCGCCTTCTGACGGGCGGCCCTGCGGGGCAGCAGACTGCGCTGCAGGGCGAGTGCCGTGGCCCTTTCACGGGTGTAGCGCCGGGCGTTGTCCACGCAGACGGCGGCGCGCGAGACCAGCTCGGCGGCCAGTTGCAGATCCGCGCCGCTGAATCCCCTGGGCGTCCGATGGCGGGCGAAGATCACGATGCCGAGTGTGATACCTCTAGCCCGCAGCGGGACGAGCAGCACCGAATGCACCTTGTTGACACGCATGCGCCGCCCACGCGTCGGTTTCTCGGCCGTCCACCGCAGCAGGGCCTCTTCGTCGACCGTGTGACGCGACGGCTCTCCGGCGATCAGAGCACGGCCCACCACGGAGTTCCCGTCGTAGTGATGGATCCCTCCGAGCGGGACGACCGATTCGGCATAGCCTTCCTGCACCGACCGTTGGGCCACCCGGTGGAAGGCGATCCTGTCCCGGTGCAGCACGGACCGCGCCTCGTCGCCCGCCATCACCTCGGACAACAGGTCGACGGTCACGAAATCGGCGAAGTCCTCGACGCCGAGCTCGACCAGCTCCTCGGCGGTGCGGCCCACATCGAGGGTACTGCCGATGCGCATGCTGGCCTTGTTCAGCACTGCCAGGCGTTGCCGTGCCCAGAACTGTTCCGTCGTGTCCAGTGTCACGACGGACACGCCCTGGACCTCACCGGCGGCGTCGCGTACGGGCGACATCGCCGCCTGCCAGATGTGCTCGCCGCCGTCCAGCCTGAGGTGCGTCTCGTACGGCTCGCCCACACCGGTCCTCAGCACCCGGCGAATGGCGTCGGACAGCCCTTTTCCACCCTCCAGGAGCTGCCCGGGCTCGATCTCCCCGGGCAACAGTCCGATCAGCGACGCCTCGGTCCTGTCGACCGCGTCGGCCGCCGCCCGATTGGCCATGGCGAGCACCTGGTCCCGGCCGAAGTAGGCCACAGGCACCGGCAGCTGCTCCAAAATCTGGCAGCGCACCTCGTCGGACGGTACGCGGACGGCTCCTCCGGCACTGTCAGCCGACGGCGTGGGCTCACCCGCAGCCGGGCCCGCACGACCCTGCTCGTCCATGTTCATGGGCCCATCACTCGTCCTCACCGCCTAGACAGGTCGCCCACGAACACACATATGCGACCTTTGTTCAAGGATGCCCGTGTGTGTCACCTCTCTCAACCGCCCCCGCCCCGTCACAGCCGTTTGGCTCAGCTCCGGCGGCGTCCGCCCCGCACGGGCGAGCGCGGGGAGCGCCGGCACCGTCAGGTCGGTGCGGGAGGACACCGTCGGTCTCGGGCCTGCTCGCGGGTTCAGGCGTCCGTGACGGCGAGCGGGCCTCCCGGGTGGAAGGCCAGCTGCGCGAAGCGTTCGCCGGTGCGGCGGTGCGTGGCGGCGTCCGGGTGCAGGGCGTCTGGAAGCGGCAGTTCAGCGGCGTCCTGCTCACCGTAGAGTGCACGGCCGTCGAGGTGGTACAGGTGCGGGTCCTCGGCCGCCCGCTGCTCGACTATGCGGGCGAGTTCCCCCCTGATGGTGCTCAGGGTGAGCTTCCCGGCAGCTGTTTCCGCGGGGTCGCCCCCGGCCCGGAAGTTCAGCTTTCCCACGCTCAGCGCGCTGTGGTCCGGTGCGCTGGGGCCCGGTGTGTTCTCGTGGATGGGGCACAGGATGGGCGAGACGACCACCAGCGGTGTGGTGGGGTGGCCTTCTCGGATCGTGTCGAGAAAGCCGTGGACGGCCGGGGTGAAGGCGCGCATCCGCATCAGATCGGCGTTGACCAGGTTGATTCCGATCTTGACGCTGATCCGGTCGGCAGGGGTGTCACGCAGGGTACGGGCGGTGAACGGATCGAGCAGGGCGCTGCCGGCGAACCCCAGGTTGGTCAGCTCCACACCGCCGAGGGCGGCGGCCAGCGCGGGCCAGGTGGTGGTGGGGCTCGCGGCGTCGGAACCATGGCTGATCGAACTGCCGTGGTGCAGCCACACCTTGCGCCCCCGGTCCGGGACCGGCTCGACGGGGGCATCGGCGCGCAGGGCGATCAGCTCGGTGGTCTCGTTGTGCGGCAGCCAGATCTCGACGTCCTTCGATGCGGCGGACAGACCGCTGAAGCGGAGCGTGCCGGCCGGTCCCGGCCGGACCTGTGAGGATCCGGTGGCCAGGTCGATGGTCAGGGTGTTCCCACCGGTGGCGCCGGCCTGGCCTGCGGGGCGGCCGTCGACCAGCAGGTCGTAGATCCCGTCCGGACGGGGCGGGGCGCCCGTGTACACCCGCTTGGTGGGCAGGGTGTCCAGCTCCACGACCGTCGCCCGCGTACGCAGGACGAGCCGTACGCCGGAGGGCTGCACCTCCGCCATGGCCAACGGGCCGTCGGTGTTCTGGGCGCGGGCACGGGCCGGCAGCCGGTGCGGCAGCAGACCGTGCTCGGTGCGCTCCAGCTCCAGAGCGCCGCGCACGAGGTCTTCGGTGAGGGGGATGGTCGTCAACTGGGTCCGGACGCTCATTTCCAGCTGCCTTTCCTGGTGTGCGTGTCTGCTTCCGGGCGGGAGGTGCCGAGCGGGCGGGTCAGGATTCGGGCCAGTTCCGCAGCAGGGCGTCGAGAGCGTCCAGGACCCGTGACCAGGTCTCCTGCGTGCCGGGGGCACTGTGGCTGAAGCTTCCGCCCGACTCCAGGCTGATGTAGCCGTGGAAGACGCTGCCCAGCAGCCTGACCGCGTGCGTCTGGTCCGGTTCCGTCAGGTCGTAGCCCCGCAGGATCGCCCGCGTCATCTGGGCGTGCCTGACGCCGGCGCCAGCCGCGGCCGCTTCCGGGTCGAGCCTGAGCTGCGCCGCGGCGTAGCGGCCCGGGTGCTCCCGGGCGTAGTCGCGGTAGGCGTTCGCGAACGCCTCCAGTGCGTCCTTGCCCGCCCGCCCGGCCAGAGCCGCGGCGACGCGGTCGGCGAGTTCGGCCAGGGCCAGGAGCGCGATCCTCGTCCTGAGGTCCTGGGAGTTCTTCAGATGCGAGTAGAGACTCGCGTCCTTGACGCCGAACTGCCGGGCGAGTGCCGCGACGGTCACCTTGTCGAAGCCGACCTCGTCGGCCAGCTCGGCTCCCGCCTGCGTAAGGCGTTCTGCGGTCAGTCCTGCTCGTGCCATGGCCACCATATCCTTCGGGGGGTTCGATTATGCGCCTGCCTAGGAGGCTTAGGCAAATATGCGACTCACCTAGGTTCAGCCTCTCTGGTCGCGCGAAGCGCACCGCTTGCGAGGCCGCAGGCCGATACCCGTCAGAGGCACCACGCAGCGCCACTGCTCGGCTGCCGCTCTCCGCGGCGGTGAGGACGGCGGTGTGCGCCTGACCGGCTCCCGACGGTGACGGACGGCGGCGCACCACCGGCTGTCGGCGCGCCGTGAATCGGTCGGCCATTTTCCGCAGTCGGGACGTCGTGAGCAGCGCACGGCCGACATATGAAAGGCCCGTCCGGTTCCGCGTACGCACCGCGTCAAGAAATCCGCGACGTCCGTATGGAGCCCGTCAACAGCGTGCAACACGGGACTTCTCCTGCGGTTTGCTCTTGCTCGGCCGCACCGGCCGCGTCCCACTCGTCCACTTCATACAGGAGCTCACGATGGCCGATCTGGCCTTCGTCGTCACCACGGTCGCGCTTTTCGCGCTGGTGGCTCTCATCGCGAGGGGGGTGACGAAGCTGTGATCGCGGAGAACATCGCCGGCCTGGTCGTGGCCGTCTCCCTGCTGGTCCACCTCGTCCTCGCGCTCGTACACCCGGAGAGGTTCTGAGCCCGACATGAGCCCCGTAACAGCTGGTGCGCTCCAGTTGCTCGCGCTGATTTCCGCGCTCGCCCTGGCATACCGTCCGCTCGGTGACCACATGGCCCGGGTCTACTCCTCGCACAAGCATTACCGGCCTGAGAAGTGGATCTACCGGGCCATCGGAGCCGATCCGTCCGCCTCGATGCGCTGGCCCGCCTATCTGCGCGGCGTACTCGCTTTCTCCACGGTGAGTGTCCTCTTCCTTTACGCGCTACAGCGCGTGCAGGGAATACTGCCCGGTTCGCTCGGCTTCGTGTCGATCGACCCGGACCAGGCGTTCAACACCGCGGCGTCCTTCGTGGCGAACACCAACTGGCAGTCCTACTACGGCGAACAGGCCATGGGCCACGTCGTACAGACGGGCGGCCTCGCGGTGCAGAACTTCGTCTCGGCCGCCGTCGGCATGGCCGTGGCCGTGGCCCTCGTACGTGGGTTCGCGCGTGCCCGCACCGGCGAGCTGGGCAACTTCTGGACGGATCTGGTGCGCGGCACCCTGCGCATCCTGCTGCCGATCGCGGTGATCGGTGCGCTCGTGCTGGTCGCGTGCGGCGTCCTCCAGAACTTCTCCGGCATCCACCCGGTCGGGCAGTTCACGGGCGACAGCCGTCAATGGAACGGCGGCGCGGTCGCATCCCAGGAGGTCATCAAGGAGCTCGGGACGAACGGCGGCGGCTACTTCAACGCCAACTCCGCCCACCCGTTCGAGAATCCGACTCCCTTCTCCAACCTGTTCGAGATCTTCCTGATCCTGCTGATCCCGTTCGCGCTGACCCGCACCTTCGGCCGCCTGGTGTGCGACCTGCGGCAGGGGTACGCGATCCTCGCCACGATGGCCACGGTCTGGATCGGCTTCACGGTTCTGATGATGTGGACCGAGTTCGCCCACCACGGTCCGGCTCTCGAGGCCGCCGGTGGAGCGATGGAGGGCAAGGAGACCCGCTTCGGCATCGCCGGGTCATCGATCTTCGCCGTGGCGACCACCCTCACCTCGACCGGCGCGGTCAACTCCTTCCACTCGTCGTACACGGGACTGGGCGGGGGCATCACCATGCTGGGCATGCAGCTGGGCGAGATCGCCCCGGGGGGCGTCGGATCGGGCCTCTACGGCATGCTGATCATGGCGATCATCGCGGTCTTCATCGCCGGCCTCATGGTCGGCCGTACACCCGAATACCTCGGCAAGAAGATCGGCACCCGCCAGATCAAGCTCGCGGCGTGCTACATCCTGATCACCCCGGCGCTGGTCCTCGGCTTCACCGCGGTCGCGATGGTCCTGCCCACTCCGGCCGACTCGATGACGAACAGCGGCGCCCACGGCTTCTCCGAGATCCTCTACGCCTACACCTCCGGCGCCAACAACAACGGCTCGGCGTTCGCCGGGCTGAACGCCGATACGCAGTGGTTCAACACCACTCTCGGCATCGTGATGCTGCTGGGCCGCTTCCTGCCGATCGTGTTCGTCCTGGCACTGGCCGGCTCGCTCGCCGAGCAGCGTCCCGTCCCGGCCACCACAGGCACTCTGCGCACCGACAGGCCCCTGTACGCAGGCCTGCTCGTCGGCACGATCCTCATCCTGACCGGTCTCACCTACTTCCCGGCCCTGGCGCTGGGTCCGCTCGCTGAAGGACTCGCCTCATGAGCACCGTCACCCCCACCCGCGCCCCGCACAAGGACGTGCCCGGCGACGGCGCCGCCGTGCCAGGCCGTGTCGGCGGGGGCCTCTTCGACCCGAGGCAGTTGCTCAGGTCCTTCCCGGACGCGGTGAGGAAGCTGGATCCGCGCGTCATGGTCAAGTCCCCGGTCATGTTCGTGGTGCTCGTCGGCTCGGTGCTCACCACCCTGCTGGCACTGAGGAATCCGGGTGACTGGTTCGGCTGGGCCATCGCGGCCTGGCTGTGGCTGACCACGGTCTTCGCCAACCTCGCCGAAGCTGTCGCGGAGGGACGCGGCAAGGCCCAGGCCGACACCCTGCGCAAGGCCAAGAGCGACACGGTCGCCCGCCGGCTGGAAGGCGGCGACGAGGTGGAGGTGCCCGGCACGCAGCTGCGCGTCGGCGACCTGGTCGTCTGCGAGGCGGGCGACATCATCCCCGGCGACGGTGATGTCGTCGAGGGGGTCGCGTCCGTCGACGAGTCCGCCATCACCGGCGAGTCCGCCCCGGTGATCCGCGAGTCCGGCGGTGACCGCAGCGCGGTCACCGGGGGGACGAAAGTGCTCTCCGACCGGATCGTCGTCAGGATCACCACCGAGCCGGGCAAGACCTTCATCGACCGGATGATCGCCCTGGTCGAGGGCGCTGCCCGGCAGAAGACCCCCAACGAGATCGCGCTCGACATCCTGCTCGCGTCGCTCACCATCGTCTTCCTGCTCGCCGTCGTGACGCTCCAGCCGTTCGCGGTCCACGCCGGCGCGAGGCAGTCGATGACCGTCCTCACCGCGCTGCTGGTCTGTCTGATCCCGACGACCATCGGCGCGCTGCTCTCCGCGATCGGCATCGCGGGCATGGACCGTCTCGTCCAGCGCAACGTCCTGGCCATGTCGGGGCGCGCGGTGGAGGCGGCGGGTGACGTCTCGACGCTGCTGCTCGACAAGACCGGCACGATCACGCTCGGGAACCGGCAGGCCTCGCAATTCGTGCCGTCGAAGGGTGTGACCGAGGCGGAACTGGCCGCCGCCGCACAGCTGTCGTCCCTGTCCGACGAGACCCCCGAGGGGCGCTCGATCGTGGCGCTCGCGAAGGAGAAGTACGGCCTGCGCGAACGCGGCCAGGGCGAACTCTCCCAGGCCGTATGGGTCACCTTCACTGCGCAGACCCGTATGTCGGGAGTGGACGTGAACGGCGTCAAGGCCCGTAAGGGGGCCGCCGGTTCGGTCATCGCCTGGGTGCGGGAGCGGGGCGGCCACGTCGCCGATGACGCGGGCCGGCTCGCCGACCGGATCTCGGAGGCAGGTGGTACGCCTCTGCTGGTCGCCGTCGAGGACGCGCAGGGCGCCCGGATCCTGGGCGTCGTCCACCTGAAGGACGTCGTCAAGGACGGGATGCGGGAGCGGTT
The DNA here is from genome assembly GCF_042871485.1 of Streptomyces sp. NPDC005791. Lineage (NCBI taxonomy): Bacteria > Bacillati > Actinomycetota > Actinomycetes > Kitasatosporales > Streptomycetaceae > Streptomyces > Streptomyces sp. NPDC005791. Next base: position 33,921 of record NZ_JBIAIP010000006.1, on the reverse strand, counting down.
CGACGAACTGCGCCGGATGGGCATCAGGACCGTCATGATCACGGGTGACAACCCGCTGACCGCCAAGGCGATCGCCGAGGAGGCGGGAGTCGACGACTTCCTCGCGGAGGCGACCCCCGAGGACAAGATGGCCCTCATCAAGCGGGAGCAGGCGGGCGGCAAGCTCGTCGCGATGACGGGGGACGGCACCAATGACGCCCCCGCACTCGCCCAGGCCGATGTCGGCGTGGCGATGAACACCGGCACCTCGGCCGCCAAGGAGGCCGGGAACATGGTGGACCTGGACTCCGACCCCACCAAACTCATCGAGATCGTCGAGATCGGCAAGCAGCTCCTCATCACCCGGGGCGCGCTGACCACCTTCTCCATCGCCAACGACGTGGCGAAGTACTTCGCGATCATCCCGGCCATGTTCGCCGTGGTCCACCCGGGCCTGGACAAGCTCGACGTGATGGGTCTCGCGTCACCCGAATCCGCCATCCTGTCCGCCGTCATCTTCAACGCGCTGATCATCATCGCCCTCGTACCGCTCGCCCTCAGGGGAGTCAGGTACCGGCCGGCCGGCGCCCACAGGATGCTCCGCCGCAACCTCGGGATCTACGGACTCGGCGGCCTGGTCGCCCCGTTCATCGGCATCAAGATCATCGACCTGCTCATCTCCCTCCTTCCCGGGCTCTCCTGAACCAGAAACGGCCGATCTGCCATGAACACCTCCCTCAAGAACACCGCCCGCCTGCTCGGGGCGGGGCTACGCGCCCTGCTCGTCCTGAGCGTCGTCTGCGGCGTCCTCTACCCGCTCGCCGTCACCGGCGCCGCCCAGGCGCTCTTCAGTGAGCAGGCCAACGGATCCGAGATCCGGGACGGGAGCGGACGCACCGTCGGGTCGTCCCTCATCGGGCAGACGTACGACCTGCCGAAGCAGGACCCGGACGATCCGCAGGAGCGGGCGAAGCCGGACCTGAAGTGGTTCCAGCCCCGACCGTCGAACGGCCTGGGCAGCAACAGCGTCAACCTCCAGTACTCACTTCTCCTCTCCGGAGCCACCAACCGCTCGGCGGACAATGCCGAACTGACCACGTGGGTCACCGAGGCGAAGGCGGCGGTCGTCGCGGACAACTCGACCCGGTCCTACACGGTGCGGCTCGAGGACGTACCGGCCGAGGCGGTCACGTCCTCCGGTTCGGGTCTCGACCCGCACATCTCCCCGGAGTACGCGAAGCTCCAGGTCCACCGGGTCGCCGAGCGGAACGGCCTCCCCGTCCAGCAGGTCGCGAAGCTCGTGGCCGAGCACACCGAGGGCCGCGTCCTCGGGTTCATGGGCGAGCCCCGGGTCAACGTGCTGGAGCTCAACATCGCGCTCAGGGAGGCGAGCAGGAGCTGACACACGCGGCCCCGGTCGCACGCGGGGGCGGCTCCGGAGACGGGACCGCCCCCACCTGTTCCTCACTCAGACGCCGAATAACACTCCGAAAGCTGTCGAAACTTTCGGAGTTACTTGCCCTCCCCTTGCGATCAGAGCTTTTCCATGCACACCTTCTGCCGCGCCGGCGTCGGCCTCGCACACCGATTGAGCTGGTAACACGCCACCGGCGACTCAACCCTCCCGGTTCGACGGTTTCGTAATTCCTGCCGCAACTATTGACACCCACCTGGGCCAGATCAACACTGTTCGCCGTCGACAGACCCCGGCTGCCGGCCGGGGCGCGGCACCGACGCGCGGCCGACGTCATCGCCTGTTCACGGACACCCACCGAGGGCGTCCCGCGCTGCCCGGAACCATCCGGCCGCACGAGAACGAGGAGGAAGACACGCACATGTTCAACGCACCCGCACAGCTGAAGAGCCGCACAGACGGCCGTCTCAGACGGTCCATCCGCAATGCCTTCGCCATGGCGATGGCCGCTGTCGCCGTGCTGGCCCTGCCCGGCACCGCCCATGCGGACACGGTCGTCAACTCGAACCGGACCGGCACCGACAACGGCTACTACTACTCCTTCTGGACCGACAGCCCCGGCACGGTCTCGATGAACCTGGCGTCCGGGGGCAACTACAGCACCTCGTGGAGCAACACCGGGAACTTCGTCGCCGGCAAAGGCTGGAGCACCGGCGGACGCAGGAGCGTGACCTACTCGGGCACCTTCAACCCGTCCGGCAACGCGTACCTGACCCTCTACGGATGGTCGACGAACCCGCTCGTGGAGTACTACATCGTCGACAACTGGGGCACCTACCGCCCGACGGGCACGTTCAAGGGCACCGTCACCAGCGACGGCGGCACGTACGACATCTACGAGACGACCCGCGTCAACGCCCCCTCCATCGAGGGCACGCGCACGTTCAAGCAGTTCTGGAGCGTCCGCCAGTCGAAGCGGACCGGCGGAACCATCACCACCGGCAACCACTTCGACGCGTGGGCCCGACAGGGGATGAACCTGGGCACCCACAACTACATGATCATGGCCACGGAGGGCTACCAGAGCAGCGGTAACTCCCACATCACCGTGGGCGGTACGTCCGGTGGTGGCGGTGACGGCGGTGGTGGCAACGGTGGCTGCACGGCCACCGTCACCGCGGGCGACAGGTGGAGCGACCGCTACAACCTCAACGTCTCGGTCACCGGCTCCAGCAACTGGACCGTCACCATGAACGTCCCCTCCCCCGCGAAAATCCTCTCCACCTGGAACACCGCGGCCACGTACCCCAGCGCACAGGTACTGACCGCCAGATCCAACGGCAGCGGCAACAACTGGGGCGCCACCATCCAGGCCAACGGCAACTGGACCTGGCCGACCGTCTCCTGCAGCACCGTCTGACGCCCGGACCACCAGCCACATCGCACGGTGCGGGGCGGTGGCTCGCCCGGACCCTCACCGTTCCGCACCCGGCGTTCTCCCCATGCCCACCAGACGAGAAGGGCTCACCCGCATGCGCATCACACCACGTCTGTCCCTACGGCCCGCTGTCACGGCACTGGCCGTCGCCGCGACGGCAGCGACCGCGACCGTCGCCGTCGGCACCGCGCCTTCCCACGCCGCCACCACTGCCGCGTGCAACGGATACGTCGGTCTCACTTTCGACGACGGTCCGTCGAGCAGCACCCCCGGCCTGCTCAACGCCCTGAAGCAGAACGGGCTGCGGGCCACGATGTTCAACCAAGGCCAGTACGCCGCGTCCAACCCGTCCCAGGTCCGGGCGCAGGTCGACGCCGGCATGTGGGTCGGCAACCACAGCTACACCCACCCGCACCTGACCCAGCAGAGTCAGGCGCAGGTCGACTCGGAGCTCTCCCGGACCCAGCAGGCCATCGCCGACGCCGGTGGGGGCACGCCGAAGCTGTTCCGCCCGCCGTACGGCGAGACCAACGCGACGGTGCAGGCGGCCGCGGCCAAGTACGGCCTGACCCAGATCACGTGGGACGTCGACTCGCAGGACTGGAACGGCGCGAGCACCGACGCGATCGTGCAGGCCAACGCCCGGCTCACCAACGGCCAGATCATCCTCATGCACGACTGGTCGGCCAACACGCTGGCCGCCGTCCCCCGCATCGCCCAGGGCCTGGCGAGCCGAGGGCTGTGCGCCGGCATGATCTCCCCGCAGACCGGCCGCGCGGTCGCCCCCGACAGCGGCGGCAACGGTGGCGGTGGCAACGGTGGCTGCACGGCCACCGTCACCGCGGGCGGCAGATGGAACGACCGCTACAACCTCAACGTCTCGGTCGCCGGCTCCAGCAACTGGACCGTCACCATGAACGTCCCCTCCCCCGCGAAAATCCTCTCCACCTGGAACACCGCGGCCACGTACCCCAGCGCACAGGTACTGACCGCCAGATCCAACGGCAGCGGCAACAACTGGGGCGCCACCATCCAGGCCAACGGCAACTGGACCTGGCCGACCGTCTCCTGCAGCACCGTCTGACGCCCGAGCACGTCCCGGGCCGCGGGAGCGGCGCCCTACCCGCCGCTCCTCCGGCTTCGACCGACCTCGCGCTCCAGCTCCTCCCGTCGTCGAGCCGGTCTTCGATCGCCTCCCCGGCACATACGTTCCCTATTCTGTCCGCAAGCTGATCACCCGCTGCCGCGCACACTCAGGAGTTCGTCATGTCCCGACCGGAGAACGACGCCCCCGCCCTGCGGATCGACACGAGCAGACCCCATCCCGCCCGGATGTACGACTGGTTCCTGGGCGGAAAGGACAACTACCCGGTCGACGAGGCCCTGGGCCGGCAGATGCTTGCCGTGGAGCCCGCGGTCCCGGTCATGGCGAAGGTGAACCGGGCCTTCATGCACCGCGCCACACGATGGCTGACCGACCAGGGGATCCGGCAGTTCCTCGACATCGGCACGGGGATACCCACCGAGCCGAATCTCCACCAGGTGGCCCAGCAGGCGGCGCCGTCCACTCGGGTCGTCTACTGCGACAACGATCCGATCGTCCTGGCACACGCCGAGGCCCTGCTGCAGGGCAGCGCGGAGGGCGCCATCGACTACGTACAGGCGGACGCCCGCGACGTGGACGCCATTCTCCGGCACGCCGGCAAGACCCTGGACTTCAGCCGACCGGTCGCACTGTCGATGATCGCGTTGCTGCACTTCGTGAGCGACGAGGACGGCGCCTACGAACTGGTGGACCGGCTGACCGCAGTACTCGCACCGGGCAGCCATGTGGTGATCTCGCACCTCACCGCCGACTTCCACCCGGCGGCAGCCCACAAGGTCGACGAGATGTACAAGGCCAACACGCTCACCCTCGCGCCCCGTACCCGTGAGCAGTTCGCCCGCTTCTTCGGCGGAGTCGACGTCGTCGGGCCCGGCATCGTGGCGGCCGAAGCGTGGCACCCCGAGCTCGGTGAGCCGGTCCCGGGCCAGGACGACGTCATCAGCGCCGGCTACGTGGCGGTGGGACGCAAGCCGTAGCCCGTGTCCGGCAGCCCCCGGGCCGTCGCTCCGAACGGAGTCACGGCCCGGAATGGCCGACAAGGCGCTGTTGACCCCACTGGCCGCGCCCCCTGATTCTCGGATGATCCACCGCGAAGAGGGAGACCTACGATGACGGCCAAAGCCGGACAGACGCCCGTCCCCTATCCCTTCAACGAGCCGGACGGACTGGAGCTGGCAGACGCCTACCAGGAGGCCCTGGTACGGCCGGGGCTCGTGCGGGTGCGCATGGCGTACGGAGAACCCGGTTGGCTGGCCGCCCGCTACGCCGACGCGCGCCTGGTCCTCGGCGACCGCCGCTTCAGCCGGGCGGAGGCCCTGCGCCACGACGAGCCGCGCCAGTCGGAGGGACAACGCGACAGCGGCATCCTGAGCATGGACCCTCCGGGACACACCCGGCTGCGCACCCTGGTGGCCAAGGCGTTCACCGTGCATCAGGTGGAGAAGCTGCGCCCCTGGGTACGTGAGCTGTCGCACGGCCTGCTCGACGAGCTGGAGGAGCGGGGGCAGCCGGCCGACCTGGTGGAGCACTACGCGCTGCCGATCCCCGTCGCGGTGATCTGCCGCATGCTCGGCGTGCCGGAGGAGGACCGTCCGAAGTTCCGGGCCTGGAGCGATGCCGCTCTCTCCACCAGCTCCCTGACGGCCGAGGAATTCCTGCGCAGCGGTGAGGAACTGCGCGCCTACATGAGCTCGCTGATCGAGGAACACCGGCGCAGCCCCCGGCAGGACCTGATGACGGGACTGATCGAGGCCCGCGACACCGGGGACCGGCTCAGCGAACTGGAACTGATCGACCTCTGTGTCGGCATCCTCGTCGCCGGGCACGAGACCACCGCGACCCAGATCCCGAACTTCGTGTACGCGCTGCTCGACCACCCTGATCAGCTTCAGCTGCTGCGGGAGAGTCCCGGGCTGATCCGTGGGGCGGTCGAGGAACTCATGCGGTTCGTGCCGCTCGGCAGTGGCGCCGGCTTCCCCCGGTACGCGACCGAGGACGTCGAGGTCGGTGGCACGCTCGTCCGGGCCGGTGAGCCGGTGCTCGTCGCGGTCGGCGCCGCCAATCGTGACGCGCTGAAGTTCGAGGGGCCGGGCCGGCTCGACGTCACCCGGACCGGTGTCCAGCACATGGGTTTCGGGCACGGGGTCCACCACTGCCTCGGCGCACCGCTCGCCAGGCTGGAACTGCAGGAGGCGCTCGAGGCGTTGATCGTCCGCTTCCCCGCCCTGAAGGTGGCGGGGGACGTGGAATGGAAGAACCAGATGCTCGTGCGGGGTCCTCGCCGGATGCCGGTGGGGTGGTGACGGCCGTGTCGTGGACGACGGCGGTGGACCGCGACCTGTGCATGGGGTCGGGCATGTGTGCGGGTATGGCATCCGATCTGTACGCGCTGGACGACGAGGACCGGGCCAGGCCGGTGCGTACCCGGATCGCCCCGGACGATCGGGCGCTGGACGCCGCGGACTCCTGTCCGGCTGCGGCGATCGTGGTCCGCGACGGGGACCTGCTGATCGGGCCGCGCCCCTGAGAGCGTGGACATCCGACCTCATGCCGGTCGGCCGTTGTCCCGGACACAGGAGAGGACCACGACGAGAGGCCAGAACGACTGCGCGAAGGTGAGGACCCGCTCGGCCGCTCCCGCGGCGTCCAGTACGAACAGGGCGAGCAGGAACCAGGCGCCGCCGAGCCACATCAGCGCGGCCGCCGTGACGGACGGCCCGGGCCGCAGCCCCCATGGCGGGACCGCGGCACGCGGGCCGTCGTCCGCTCGCCGCCGGGCCCCGGTCCGCAGTGCAGGCGTGGCGCGTCGTACGGCCATGACCGGCCACACCGCGAGCAGCGAGAAGCCCACGGCCACGACCACGCCGTGGGAGAACGAGCCGCCACTGCTCGGCGCCGGGAACAGGGCCAGCAGCATCGCCGAGAGTCCGCCTCCGGCCAGCGCGACCCGTCCGGCCGGTGCGGCGGGTCGCAGTCCGCACGCGGTGACCACATGGCAGGCTCCCAGGGCGACCAGGGCCGACGTCATCACCCAGTACCCGCCGGCGCCGTCGGAGGCGAGGATGCTGATCGTCGCCGACGCGGGATCGTAGGCGGGCCCCTGGAGCTGCCCGGAGACCGCCCATCCGCCGACGAGGAGGACCGGCGCCGAGAACGAGGAGAACAGGACCCACTGCGGGACAGATCGCATCGGTGCACGGTAGAACGCCGGGACCGGCGAGCGCCGGTGTACACGCAGGCGGGTGCGTACTCCGCCCGCGAGGGGGTAGAGGCGTGACACCGGGTCACCTGGCGGTGGGTGAACCACACCGCGGGGCGGCCCGGCGACGGCCCCCCGTGTCCCGGCGTGCCGTATCGGACGTGGATCGAACCGGAGGAGTACCCGCTGTGCTGACACCTGGTCCTCAGGACCTGAGAGTGGCCTTGGCCCGTTACGCCGACGCGCGGATCGAAGACGCGCGCCGCTCCACCGACGCGACCGTCCAAGCCCTGGAGGACGCCGCCTACACCCTTTGTGTGATGACCGGCACGCGGGCCGTCACGCAGGCCCTCCACGTCGCCGACACCATGCTCGGCATGCCGGCCGCGGTCTCACCGGCGCTTCGCCGGCCCGCTGGTACACAGCCGGACGACAACCTGCTGAGTGCCTGACGGGTCATCAGCGCGGCCCGTCCGCAGCGGTCAGACGAACTGCTGCACCACCAGCACCGACGCCCCCGCGACGGCCAGTGCCGTGGCGGCCGTGCGGGTGCGCCGTACGTTCAGCCGACGGGTCAGTGGCCGTGCGAGCAGCACTCCGGCCGCAGCGGCCGGAGTGAGCAGCACGGCGCCCTGCAAGGCATGCGCTCCGACCGTACCGGCCGCGGTCAGTGCGGCAAGGCTCATGAGTGAGCCCGTGAGGAAGAACGCGCTCATCGTGGCGCGAAGTTCCGGGCCGCGCAGCCGCTGCCACACCATCGCCATGGGCGGACCGCCGATGGACGTCGCCGTGCCCATCACGCCGGAGGCCATGCCGGCGAGGACCACCGCGGCCCGCCGCTGCCGGGGAACGTAGCCGGCCGTGCTCACCGCGACGCCGGCCAGGACCACACCGGCGATGAGAAGGGCGAGGTACCGGGTGGGGAGGGCGACGACGAGCAGGGTGCCCGCCAGTACTCCCGGTACTCGTCCGGCCAGCGCCCATCCGCAGCCGCGCAGGTCCGCCCGGCCGCGTTCGCGCACCAGCACCGACGCCGTCACTCCGCCGGCGAGCAGCAGGACCGCGGCCGGGGCCAGCGCCGGATCCACGAGGGAGAAGACGGGCGCGGCGATCATGCCGAGGCCGAAGCCTATGGAGACCTGGAGCAGAGCCCCGACCCCCACCGTGACGCAGAGCAGAGCGAACTCCAGGCCGGTCACGCCCACGCGGACTCCGCCTCCAGCGGGAAGTGGCACAGGGCCGTGTGCGGTTCGGCCACGTTGTCCGTCTCCCTGACGACGACCGGAGGTGTCCGGGTCGCGCACCGGTCCTCGGCGCGCCAGCAGCGGGTGCGGAAGCGGCACCCGGAAGGGATGTCGAAGGGTGAGGGGATCTCTCCCTGGAGGTGGATCTCCTGGTGGCGGGCGTCGCGGGCGGGCTTCAGGACGGGAGCCGCCGACATCAGCGCGGCGGTGTAGGGGTGCTGGGGGCGTTCGAAGACGTTCTCCGTGTCTCCCTGTTCGATGACCTTGCCCAGGTACATCACGGTCACCCGGTCGGAGATGTACCGGACCACGGACAGGTCGTGGGAGATGAAGACGTAGGTGACGCCCAGCCGGGTGCGCAGCTCCGAGAGGACGTTCAGGACCTGCGCCTGCACCGAGAGGTCGAGGGCGGAGACCGGCTCGTCGCAGACGATCAGGTCGGGGTCCAGGGCCAACGCGCGTGCGATGCCGATGCGTTGGCGTTGTCCGCCGGAGAACTCGTCGGGATAACGGTGGGCGTCGCTCTCCCGGAGGCCGACCAGGGACAGGAGTTCCCGGATGCGCTTCTCGCGGGCCTTCGCACCAGGCACGACGTCCCGGTGGGTGGCCCAGGGCTCGCCGATCAGATCGGCGGCGGACATACGTGCGTTGAGTGAGGCGAAGGGGTCCTGGAAGACCATCTGCACACGGCGGCGCCAGGCCAGCAGCTCCTTGCCGCGCAGGGCGAAGGGGTCGGTTCCGTCGAAGCGCACGGTGCCGGCGTCCGGACGCTCCAGCCCGAGCAGTACCCGGGCCAGGGTCGATTTACCGCAGCCCGACTCACCGACGAGACCGAGTGTCTGTCCCCGGCCGATCCGGACGTCCACCCCGTCCAGTGCGGTCAGCCGGCGCCGGCCGTTGCCGAAGGTCTTGGTGACCCCGCGGACCTCCAGCAGCGGAGGGTTCTCCTGCGGACCGTCCGCGCGGGGTCCGGACGGGGTGGTGGCGCGGGACTCAGACACGTTCGAGCTCCTCGGAGAAGTGACAGGCGGCCGAGCGTCCGTCGCCCGCGGTCCGCAGGGGCGGCCGTTCCCGGACACAGCGCTCCCGCACCAGCGGGCAACGGGCCTGGAAGACGCAGCCGGACGGCACCGCGCTCAGCTCGGGAGGGCTGCCGGGGACGGCGGGCAGCGGGCGTCCGCGCACGCTGTCCTCCGGAACCGAGTCGAGCAGTCCGCGGGTGTAGGGGTGGCGGGGTGCGGAGAAGACGTCGTGCACCGGCCCGTTCTCCACGACCGTGCCCGCGTACATCACGACCACGTCGTCGGCACGCTGGGCGACCACGGCCAGGTCGTGGGTGATCAGGACGAGGGCCATGTCCCCCTCGTCCTGGAGGTCCCGCAGCAACCGCATGATCTGCGCCTGCACGGTCACGTCGAGTGCGGTGGTGGGTTCGTCGGCGATGAGTACGTCGGGGGCGAGCGCGACGGCCATCGCGATCAGCAGCCGTTGCCGCATGCCGCCGGAGAACTGGTGCGGATAGGACCGCGCGCGCTGCCTCGGATCGGGTATGCCCACCCGCTCCATCAACTCGACGGCCTTCTCCTGGGCCTGGCGCCGGGTGAATCCTCGGTGAATGCGGAACGGTTCGCCGATCTGTCTGCCGACCGGCTGCACGGGGTTGAGGGCGGTCAGGGCGTCCTGGAAGACGATCGACAGGACGGGCCCGGCCAGTTTGCGGCGTCGGGCCGGGCTCATACGGAGGGTGTCGTCGCCCCTGACCCGGATGGCTCCACCGGTCACGGAGGCGGCGGGGTCCAGCAGCCCGACCACGGACAAGGCGGTCATCGACTTGCCGCAGCCGGACTCACCCAGGAGGGCCAGGGTGCGTCCGCGCAGGACGCTGAAGCTGACGCCGTCGACGGCGCGTACGGTCCCGGAGGGCGTGGTCAGGTCCACGCACAGTCCTTCGACGGCGAGGGCCGGGGTCTCGGTGCCGGGCTGGGTGGGACGGGTGGTGGTCGTCACGGGGTCATCTCCGGAGGGACGGCGGCCGAGGGGGCCCTGCGCTTCTTCGGGAGCGTCAGGCGCCAGCGCTGGGCGGGGTCGGTGGCGATGCGGGCCCAGGCGGCGAGCACCGTGGCGGACACCGTCGTGAGCACGATGGCCAGCCCGGGCAGCACGGTGATCCACCATGCGGACTGCAGGTACTGCCGTCCCTGGGCGACCATCAGGCCCCAGCTCACGTCCGGAGGCTGGATGCCGATGCCCAGGAAGCTCAGCGACGACTCGGTGAGCATCACGAAGCAGAAGTCGAGGGTGGCGACCGTCAGAAGGGTCGGCAGGGCGATCGGCAGAATGTGCCGATAGATGATCATCCGGCCGGCCGTGCCGAAGGTCCGGGCAGCGTCGACGAACAGTCGGCTCCGCAGCTCAGCCGCCTCCGCCCGCGCCGTGCGCAGATACACCGGGATACGCGTCACGGCCAGGATGAGCACGAGGTTCAGCGCACTGGGTGAGAAGACGTACAGCACGACCACCGCGATCAGCAGCGAGGGGAAGCTGAGGATCACGTCGGCGATCCGCATGGCCACGCTCTCGCGGCGTCCTCCGTGGTAGCCGGCCCACAGCCCCACGGCCGAGCCGATCACCAGGGAGCACAGGACGGCCGGGACGGCTACGGACAGCGTCGTGCCGGCAGCCTCGATCAGCCGGGCCACCATGCTGCGCCCCAGGACGTCGGTGCCGAGCAGTCCGTACACCCCGTCGCTCAGGGACGGTGGCCGCAAGGAGGCGCCCAGGTCCTGCCTCTGCGCGCGGTCACCGATGAACAGCCGGCCGAAGAGGGCCACGAGGACGACCACGCCGAGGATCAGGGCCCCGACGGTCGCGGCGCGGTCGCGGCCCAGCATCCGCCACCGGCTCGGTTGCGCCGTGCGGGCCGGGGCGGCCGCGTCCCCGGTGGAGGAATCGTCTCGGGTCATGGTGCTTCCTTCGCTCACGCCGGCACCGCCTGACGCACTCGGGGGTCGGTCAGCGCGTGGCAGACGTCGACGAGGATGTTCAGCGCGAAGATCGTCACGGCGGTCATGAGGACGGCCGCCTGGAGGACCGCGAAGTCACGCTGGAGGATGGAGTCGATCATGAGTTTGCCGATGCCGGGCCAGCCGAAGATCGTCTCGACGATCACCGCGCCGTTGACCAGACCCACCGCCAGGTCGCCCGCCACGGTCAGCACCGGTGTGATGGCGTTGCGCAGGGCGTGGCCGAAGACCACCCGCTGGGGCGTGGCACCCTTGCTCCGTGCGATCTTGACGTAGGGAGCGGAGAGCGCGGTGACCATGCTGCCGCGGACCACCTGCACCAGTACACCGAACGGGCGGATGAGCAGGGTCGCGATGGGCAGCACCCAGATCTCGGGTCCGCCGATCGTGCCCGACGTCGGCAGGAGCCCGAGGCTCACGCCGAAGACCAGCACGCCCATGATGGCGAACCAGAAGTCGGGAATGCTGGCGGCCGTCATCGACAGCAGACTGGCGATCCTGTCGATCAGGGAGTTGGGACGGTAGGCGGCCAGGCTGCCGATCAGCAGCGCTCCGGTGATCGCGAGCAGCATGGTCACGCCGGCGAGCTGCAGGGTGACGGGGAATGCGTCGATCACCATCGAGCCCGCCGACTGTCCGGTCCGCAACGAGGTGCCGAAGTCGAAGTGCGCGGCGTCGACGAGGTAGTTCCACAACTGTGCCGGGATCGAGAGGTCGAAGCCCTGCGCGGCGGAGAATTCCGCACGCTGCTCGGGGGTGGCGCTCAGGGCGAGGTAGAGGTCGACGGGGTTGCCGGTCATCCGGGCGAGGAAGAACACGCCGAGGACGACGCAGACCAGGGGGACGGCACTGGAGATTATGCGCTTGCGCAGGAATGGGATCATCAGTGCTCCGCCCCCTTGGCCGGGCTTACCTCGGCCAGCCGCAGTTCGTCCCCGGTGGCGGAGTCGGGCCGGTACCGGACCGACGGCGACAGGCCGAGCAGTCCGGTCATGTGTGCGATATGGGCGTACTGAACGACCGATTCGTTCTGCTCCGCGAGCAGGCCGGCGAAAGCCTTCTGCCGCTTCTCGCCGGAGAGTTCAGCCGCTTCGGCGATACGCCGGTCGAGGTCCTTCGAGCCGAACGCCGACTGGGGGCCGTCGCTCAGCAGGTACTGACTGGTGGTGAACGCCGCGTCACCGGCCTGGTTGCCGTGCATGATCAGCAGAGCGATCGGGCCGACGTTCTCGGGCAGCGGACGGAGCTGGTATTGGAGCTGGGTGGCGGTATCCGCCATACGGACCCGTACGTTCAGCCCTATCCGCCCCATCTGGTACTGCAGGGCCTCCGCGGTTTCCGAGACCCCGGAGAACATGCCGTTGCGGGCGACCAGGGTGATCTGGCGGTCGGTGGGCACACCGTCGGCCGCCGCCTCCTCGATCAGTGCGCGGGCCTCGGTGACGTTCTGCCGGGCGGGTTCGATCGTGTCGCTGTGTCCCACCACTCCGGGCGGAACCAGCTGGCCGGCCGGTTCGGCCAGACCGCCGAGCAGGGCGCCGATGATGCCTTGGCGGTCCACGGCCAGGTCGATCGCCCGCCGCACCCGCACGTCGTCGAGCGGGGCCTCACGGCCGTCCAGCCGCAGGGCGGTCGTCTCGTTGTTGGGATAGGCGACCGTCGTGTCCTTCTCGGCTTCCATGGGGTCGAGCGCCACGGCGATCTCCGCCTCACCCTTGTCGATCATGGCGGCTCGGACACTGGCGTCGCTGCGCCAGACGTAACGGGCCCGCGGGAAGGGCGGGTCCTCGCCCCAGTAGTCGGCGTATCGGTTGAGCGAGATCGCCGCTCCCGGCTGCCACGAGTGGACGGCGTAGGGGCCTGTCCCGACCGGGGTGCGCACCTTGGCGTCGGTGTCGGTCGTGCGGGGCACGATCTCCACGAAACTCAGGCGCAGCGGGAGGATGGGGTCCGGCTCCTCGGTGGTGACGGTCAGCCGGTGGTCGTTCGCCGCCTCCACATCGAGGTCGTCGTTGCCGAACACGTAGCCCTCGACGTTGCAGGCGAGATCGGAGTTGACCGCGCGGTCGATGGAGAAGGCGGCGTCCTCGGCCGTGAAGGGTGCACCGTTCTGGAAGGTCACCCCGGAACGGATGTCGAAGGTCCAGGTGCGGGGGCCGCTCCGTTCCCAGCCGGTCGCCAGCAAGGGCTTCAGCTCACCGGACACGGGGTCTCGTTCGACCAGGGGTTCGGTGATGTTGGAGCGGACGACGACACCGGTGCTCGTCAGCGATGCCTCACAGGGTTCCAGGGTGGGCGGTTCCTGTGTGAGCACCACCCGTAGGGTCCGGCCGTCGGCGCGTCCGGTCTCGCCGCCCGCACTGTTGGCCACGGCGCAGCCGCTGGACGTGAGCACGGCGCCCGCCAGCAAGGTGGCCATCAGCTTGTGGGTCCGCCTCGGCGCGGCGCGCTGGGTGGATGAAACGGAGGACTTCATCGTCACCTGTCTCCGGGGAAACGCTATGTGTCGCGTTCCGTGCACGGGGTAGAGGGCCCGTCACTGCGGGCTGTCTACAATTGCGTACTCGGTCTGTATCTGTGAACGCGAAGCTAAACCGGCACCGCGGCAGCGTCAAGACATGTGGAATAACGAACATCCCCGCGACCTTTCCCACGCCCACGCCGCCGACCGCCGGATCAAACCCCCGAACCGCCACCGAGAACCGGAGCCCCACCTTGCCGAACCCATCCCTCCGCACGAGCACCCCGGGCACCGTCCTCCAGGTGTCCGCCCTGCTTCCCGCTCTGGAGGACGCGCTGTCGGAGCACTTCCACACGGTTCGCCTGACGGAACTTCCCGACCCCGCGGACTACTTGCGCGACCACGGAAAGGACGTGGTGGCCGCGGTGACGAGCGCGCGGGTCGGCGTCAGTGACGCCGTGATGGACGCACTGCCTCGACTCGGGGCGATCGTCCACTTCGGTGTCGGCTACGAGACGACCGACGTGATCCGGGCCCGGGCGCGGGGCATCGACGTCAGCAACACCCCTGACGTGCTCACCGATTGCGTGGCCGACCTCGCGGTCGGCGCCCTGATCGACGTCATGCGCCGGATGTCGGCCGCCGACCGGTACGTGCGCGCGGGGAACTGGGGCACCACGCCCTTCCCGCTCGCTTCCCGGATGAGCGGGAAGCGGGTGGGCATCCTCGGGCTGGGCCGCATAGGCCGGGCCGTCGCGCAACGGCTCGACGGCTTCGGCGCGCAGGTCGCCTACTGCACGCGCTCACCGGTCCCCGGCGTCGACTACCGCCACCTGCCCACCGCGGAGGCCCTGGCAGAAGCCTGCGACGCGCTGGTCGTCACCGTCGCGGGAGGACACGGCACGAATGGGCTGGTCTCGGCGGCGGTGCTGGACGCCCTCGGCCCCGAGGGCTACCTGGTCAATGTCGCACGGGGCAGCGTCGTGGACGAGCCGGCCCTGGTCGCGGCGATCGAGGCCGAGCGGATCGCAGGTGCGGCGCTCGACGTGTTCGCCGACGAACCGAACGTACCGCGGGGCCTGCTGGAGTCGGACCGGGTGGTACTGCTCCCGCACATCGCCAGCGCCACCCATGAGACCCGTGCGGCCATGGGCGACCTGGCCCTGCGCAACGTGCGGCGGTTCATGACCGAGGGAATCCTGCTCACTCCGGTACCGGAGGCGTCCCCGACGACCCATTGACGCCGCAGTGCGTCCACATATAGAAATGGTGTCTACAGATGAGAACGCCAAGCATGTGAGGACGGTCTCCATGGCGCGCACCTCCGAACGTATCGCCGACGTCACCGTGACCCCCGTGGCCTTCCGCGACCACCCCCTTCTCAACACGGTCGGTGTGCACGAGCCGTACGCGCTGCGCACCGTCGTGGAGATCACCACGGAGGGCGGGATCCGTGGCATCGGCGAGACCTACGGCGGCACGGTGCACCTGGAGCGGCTGCGCCGCGCCGCCACCGAACTGACCGGCATGGACGTCTGGAGCCTCAACGATCTGATCGCCCGCACCACACGTGCGCTGGGAGCCGACACCACAGGCGGCGACGGTATGTCCGGGATGGTCACCGGCAGCAGCACCGTGGACCGGATCATGGCACCGTTCGACGTCGCCTGCCTGGACATCCAGGGCAAGCTCGTCGGCCGGCCGGTCTGCGATCTGCTCGGTGGGGCCGTGCGCTCCACGGTCCCCTACAGCGCGTACCTCTTCTACAAGTGGGCCGGACACCCCTCTCAGGAGGACGACGACTGGGGCCCGGCCCTCGACCCGGAAGGCCTGGTCGACCAGGCCCGCCGCATGATCGGGATGTACGGCTTCTCCTCCATCAAGCTCAAGGGAGGCGTCTTCCCGCCGGACGAGGAGATCGCGGCGATACGGGCACTGCGGAAGGCGTTCCCGGATCTGCCTCTGCGCCTCGATCCCAACGCCGCCTGGAGCACGGAGACATCGCTGTACGTCGCCCGCGAGCTCGACGGCGTCCTGCAGTACCTGGAGGACCCGACCGAGGGCATCGAGGGCATGGCGTCCGTGGCCGGGCGAACCCCGACCCCGCTGGCGACCAACATGTGCGTGGTCTCCTTCGACGACCTGGCCCCGGCCGTGGCCCAGGGAGCGGTGGGCATCGTCCTGTCCGACCATCACTTCTGGGGCGGACTACGACGGTGCGGCCAGCTCTCCGCGATCTGCGAGACCTTCGGGCTGGGCATGTCGATGCACTCCAACTCGCACCTCGGCATCAGCCTCGCGGCGATGACCCACCTGGCGGCGGCCACCCCGCGCCTGACGTACGCCTGTGACACGCACTGGCCCTGGAAACGGCCGGACGAGGATGTGGTGGATCCTGGCGTGCTGCGGTTCAGCGAAGGCAGCCTCGCCGTACCGACGGCTCCCGGCCTGGGCGTGGAACTGGACCGGGACGCGCTGGCACGGCTCCACCGCCAGTATCTCGACTGCGGGCTCCGTGACCGCGACGACACCGGCTACATGCGTGGCTTCGACCCCTCGTTCTCGACCGAGACCCCCCGGTGGTGACCCGCTCGTGCGCATCATGCTCAATCACCGCATCCTCAGCCGGTTCCACGAACCACTCATCACGCGCGCGGGGAGCGGACACGTCTGGCTGGACGCCTGCGACTGGGACGCCGACCGGATCTCCGAGGCCCTGCCCGACGTCGAGGTGTACGTCGGAACGAAGCTCCGGGCCGAGGACGCCCGGCGGGCCTCGCGGCTGCGGCTCGTGCACGTCGTCGGCGCGGGTTACGACGGCATACCGCTCGACGCGCTGCCCCCCGGGGTGACGGTCGCCACCACCCACCACCACGGGAGCTCCATCGCGGAGCACGTACTGATGTCCGTACTGATGCTCTCCCGCGACGTGCTGACAGCCGACCGCGCGCTGCGCGCCGGACGCTGGCGCAACGTGGCCGTCGATCCGGGGCTCCCGTTCGGTTCGACCCTGCGCGGCCGGCGGGTCGGCATCATCGGCTTCGGCGAGACCGGGACCGAGGTCGCGCGGCTGTGTCAGGCGGTCGGACTCGGGGTGCGCGCCGTGCGGCGCGATCCCACCGCACCGATCCCCGTCGACCTGCGGCCCGACTGGGTCGGTGGCGACGACCGGCTGCCCGACCTTCTCGCCGAGTCCGACATCGTGGTGGTCACGGTCCCGCTCAGCCCCGCCACCCGCGGGATGATCGGCCCGGCCGAACTGAAGGCCATGGGGCCCGGGGCACTGCTGGTCAACGTGGCCCGGGGGCCGGTGGTGCAGGAGGAGGCCCTCTACGAGGCGCTCCGCTCCGGTGCCATCGGCGGCGCGGCCCTGGACGTGTGGTGGTCCGGCCCGCCGGACCGGCCGAGCCGGCTGCCCTTCCACGAGCTTCCCCATGTGCTCATGACGCCCCACCACTCGGGCCACACCACCGACACCTTCGCCGCGCGTGCGGAGGAGATCGCGGACAACATCGGCCGTTCGCAGCGAGGTGAGCCACTCGTGAACGTGGTGCGCGCCGGTGGGCCGGGCCGGTCCGCCCACCGCTGAACTCCCGCACGGACCGGACCGCGGCGCGCAGGGCCTACGAGCCCATCTCGTAGGCCCCGGACAGCGCCTCGACCCGGTCCCAGACCCGCGCCGAACGAGCCTCGTCCACGACGGGGCGCCGTACCGCGGCAACGGCCCAACGCTGCTGTTCCTCGGTCGCGGATTCCTTGCCGTGCAGCTCGACGGCGTTCGCGGAGAAGTCGCGGACGAGCACCGAGAACAGCTCGTCCAGCACGTCCTCGTCCAGACCGGTCAGCCGGGCCTGCTCGAGGATCAGCTGACCGTGGACCACCAGGGCGAAGAGCTGGCCGACGGACAGCAGGAAGTCGAGGTCGCGGCTCTGCTGTTCGTCGGGCGCGGAGTGGGTGACGAAGTCGCACAGTGCGTCCGCCTGCTCCCGGAACCGGGCGACGTTGGGGACCGCGGCGTACGCGTCGTAGGCCGGGCGCCAGTCGTGGAAGCGGACGGAGCCGAGACCACGGGCCGGACCCTGCTGGAAGAGGAACGCGTCGTCCGCGGCGTCCAGACGGGGCGTCACCGGCTCGTACCCGGCCGGATCCAGCAGGTGGTTGCGCATGAACTTCAGAATGAGGGCGAGGTTGACGTGGACCGTGCCCTCGAGTTTGGGCAGGCTGCGGATCTCCACGGCCGCCTGGGCGAAGTACGTGTCCTTCTCGAAGCCCTTGGCGGCGATGACGTCCCACATCAGGTCGATGACCTTCTCGCCCTCCGTGGTCACCTTCATCTTCGTCATCGGGTTGAACAGGAGGTACCGCCGGTCGTCGGGCCCGGCGGAGCGGAAGTAGTCGACGGCGCGGTCGCTGAACAGTTTCATGCCGACGAGCCGGACGTACGCGTCGGCCAGCTCACGGCGGACGTGTGGGAAGGCGGTCACGGGGCGGCCGTAGAGGATGCGGTTGTGCGCGTGGGTGACGGCCTCGTACATCGCGTGTTCGCAGATGCCGATCGAGGCGGTACACAGGTTGAACTTGCCCACGTTGACGGTGTTGAGGGCGGCGTCGAAGGCGGCTCGGCCGGTGTGCAGGACGTCGTCGGGACCCACCGGGTAGCCGTCGAGACGGAACTCGCTGACGTACTTGGAGGAGTCGACGACGTTCTGCACCAGGTGGTAGGCGGGGTGGCGGCTGTCGGCCGCGAAGAAGACGTAGCCGTCCGGGCCCTCGACGTCGGTACGGCGGCCGAAGACGGAGACGAGGCCGGCGGCGTTGCCGTTGCCGATGTAGTACTTGGCACCGGTGGCCACGAAGCCGCGTGCGCCGTCCGGCTCCAGCAGCATGTCGGTGGAGTAGATGTCGGCGCCGTGCGCCTTCTCCGACAGGCCGAAGGCGAACACCTCGCCTTCGGACAGGAGTTGTGCCGCACGGCTCCGGGCTGCCGCGTTGTCGCTCTGCCAGACCGGGCCGAGGCCGAGGATGGTCACCTGCCAGGCGTACCAGTAGTCGAGCCCGTAGAACCCGAAGATCTCGTTGAGCGCGGCGATCCGGGCGGTGTCCCAGCGCTGGTCCTCCCGCTCCGCGGCGGAGGCGGGCGTGAGGAAGGTGGCGAAGAGTCCCTCCTTCGCGGCGAACTCGAGGAAGTCCCCCAGCCAGGCGCGGGAGCGGTAGTCCTCGACGATCCGCCGCTTGCCACGGTTCTCGAACCAGTCGATGGTGGCGCGCAGCAGCCTGCGGGTCTCCGGGTCGAAGTGCGCCGGGTCGTAGGTACGCGGGTTGAGGAGCAGCGGGTCGGCCATGGTGATACGCCTTCCGAGGGTGGGGGCAGAGGATGCCGGGGATGTTCAGATGCGCGGGTCGGTCGCGCCGAGCCGATGAAGGGTGGCGAGTACGTCGTCGAGCCAGGCGACCGTCATACGCTCGTACGCGATGCCACCGCGCAGCACGACGTGCTGCAGTTCCTGACCCGCGTCGAGCGGGGCGGGGGCGTCCGGGCCGGTGAAGTCGCGGAGTTCCCCGGCCAGGTAGTGCGCGAGCCGGTCACTGTGGATCCGGTGGTGCCGCTCGACCTCGTCGAGGAGCGTGGCCGGATCGTCGAAGGCCGCGCCGCGGATCTTCACGGCGAGATCGTGGCGCAGGCTCTCGGGTTCGATCGGTTCGTGCAGCCAGTCGGAGAGGGCGGCGCGGCCCGGGCCGGCGACGGAGTACTCCTTCTTGTCCGGCCGGCTCTCCTGGGGGACCTCACGGACGTCGAGCAGGCCGTCGCTCTCCATGCGTTTGAGGACGCGGTAGATCTGCTGGTGCGTGGCAGTCCAGAAGTAGCCGATGGACCGCTCGAACCGCCGGGCGAGCTCATAGCCCGAGCCCGGCTGTTCCAGCAGGGAGACGAGGATCGCGTGTTCGAGCGCCATGCCCCGATCGTTCTATGCAACTGGTTGCATAGCAAGGGCTGACGGCGGGGTGAGACGCGCCTCACCCCGCCACCGTTGCGGAGCGGCCCGCAGTGCTCACTCCGCGGCCCGTCGTGCTTCGGCGACCGGCAGCCGTCCCCCACGGCGGTCAACTCAGGGAGACCGGAGGAGCGGGTTCGCCTCCGGCGGGCGCGCGGTACAGGGCCAGCATGGCCTGATCGTCCTGGGGCCGGCCGCCGGAGTGGCGGCGGACGTCCTGGATCAGCATGTCCAGGACCTGCCCCGGCGCGAGAGGTGCACGGAGCGCGCCCGCCTGCCGAGCACGAGCGGCAGACGGGTGACGGGGTCGTAGAAACGCCCGGTGGCGTCGCGGGACTCGGTGACGCCGTCGGTGTAGCAGAGCAGGGTGGAGCCGGCCGGGAACGGGAAGCTGTCGACCGGGGCGGACCACACGCCAAGATCGCTCATGCCCAGCGGGGGTGCTTCCTCGGACGGCTCGAGAAGCATGGCGTGGCCGTGCGCGTCGAGCAGCACCGGGGGCGGATGCCCCCGGTTGACCATGCGTACGGTCTCCAGGTCCGTGGAGAACTCCGCGATGAGGGCCGTCGTGAAGCCCTCCTCCTGCTGCTGGCCGCCGCGCCGGCCACCCTCACGCAGGAGGGCCCGTTCCAGCCGGGTCACCAGCCGCGGCAGGTCCTCGGCTTCGTCCGCCGCGTACCGGAATGCGCCGAGGTCGGCGCTGACGGCGCTGACCGCCCCGAGTCCCTTCCCTCGCACGTCACCGACCATGACCCGGATTCCGTACGGGGTGCTCTGCGCCACGTACAGGTCTCCGCCGATCATCGCCTCGCTCTCGGCGGGCACGTATCGCGCGTCGATGTGCAGATCGCCCAGACGCGAGAGGGATCTGGGCAAGCAGGTCGGACGGCTGTCCGTCGGTCAGCGCCGCCGGCTCGCGCTGGCCCTTCTGGTGGCGCACCCGCCCGAGCTCCTGCTGCTCGACGAGCCCACGAACCACCTCTCCCCGCGACTCTGTGACGAACTCGAGGCAGCGATGGGAGCGGGCCCTGGAGCGATCGTCCTGGCCGGTGACGACCGCTGGCTGCGAAGGCGCTGGCAGGGGCGTGAGGTACGCCTGTGCCCCAGATCGACAAAGACCCCGGCGTGAACACATCCTGGACATCCCGTCCGCATGATGAGACGGGTTTGCGGAGGCACATGGCTGCGGCGTTCCATCGCGCCTGTGCAGACAGAACAGATAACCCCTGATCAACCGGCCTCCGACGACAAGGCGGCGAGGCGCGCCGTCACCGTGTTCCCCGTCCTTGTGCTCGTGGCGGGCGTAGCCGGTCTCGTCACCCCCGGCACGTTCGACGGCTGGACGGAATCGGTCCCGTATCTGCTGGGCATCGTCATGTTCTGCATGGGGCTGACGATGACCCCGCTGGACTTCAAGGGTGTGGCGAAACGCCCGTGGGCCGTGGCGATCGGCCTGGTCGCGCACTACGTGATCATGCCGGGGCTCGGCTGGGCGATCGCGCACCTGCTCGGGCTGCCGCCGCAGTTGGCGGCCGGACTCATCCTGGTCGGCTGCGCACCGAGCGGCACCGCCTCGAACGTGGTGACCTTCCTGGCCCGCGGTGATGTGGCGCTGTCGGTCTCCGTCGCCACCGTCTCCACCCTGGTCGCCCCTCTGGTCACGCCGCCGCTGACGCTGCTGCTGGCCGGGGCCTACCTGCCGGTGGACGCCGGCTCGATGATCACCGACATCCTCAAGACGGTCCTGCTCCCGGTCGTCGGCGGCCTGGTGGTGCGACTGGTCGCGGGCGGACTGGTGGACCGGGTGCTGGGCCTGATGCCCTGGCTGTCCTCCCTGGCCGTCGCCGCGATCGTCTGTGCCGTCGTGGCGGGCAGCGCCAGTACGATCAAGTCGGCCGCCGTGACCGTGCTGATCGCCGTCGTGCTGCACAACGGCCTCGGACTCGCGCTCGGCTACGGTGCGGGCAAGATCGCGGGCCTGGGCAGGCCGGCCAGCCGCGCCATGGCCTTCGAGGTCGGCATGCAGAACTCCGGGCTCGCCGCTTCGCTGGCGACGGCCCACTTCAGCCCGCTGGCCGCCCTGCCGGCCGCGGTGTTCTCCGTGTGGCACAACATCTCGGGCGCCCTGGTCGCCGCCTGGATGTCCCACCGGTCACGGCGCGACGAGCCGGCGCCGTCGGTCGCCGATCCGGTAGCGGAGCAGGCGGCGGCCGAGGGGTCCTGAACGGGATCCGCCCGGACGGTTCACCGCGCGAGGGCGTTCGTCCGAGTGTCCGGACGAACGCCCTCGCGCGTTCCGTGAGCGGTCCCCGGCGACACTTACGCGGAACCGGAAGCCATGCTCCGTATCAGGCTCTTGGGCCGAAGATCGGTCCAGTTCCGCTCCACGTACTCCAGGCACGCCTGACGGGTGTCCTCCTGGTGGGCCACGGTCCAGCCGCCGGGCACCTCCGCGAAGGCGGGCCACAGCGAGTGCTGTCCCTCGTCGTTGACGAGCACCAGATAGGTGCCGTTCTCGTCCTCGAAGGGGTTGGTCACCGACACTCCTCAAAGTTAGGTAAGGCTACCTTCACTTGCCTGTCGGTACCTTACCCATCCCGCTTCTGGTTGTCGCCCCGGGGCCCACCGTTCCCCCGACCACGCCCGCGCTGCCGGCCTGGCCGGCCGGTGTCCGTCCCACTACCTGGTCCAGGTCGCTCACGTAGCACTCAAGGACGACCCACGACCAACACGGAGAGGGATTCGCGGAACCTCTCCTCACTCATACCGTCTTGATCAGGGACGGCGGCCGACCACCGCCGTGGTCAGCGGTTCCGGAGACGGGCGACACAGTGAGCAGGTGGCACGGGTGACTCAGCAGGATCGGCCGAAGGGCAAGGCGTTCGCTCCCGAGTATCAGGGGGCCCTCGGCTCACTGTCGGTGAACTCCTCCCTCACCGAGGTACTGGCGAAGGGCATCGAGGAACTGCGTGCGGCCGAACGGGCCGGCGAGCATGCGGAGATGGCTCGTTGCGGGCTCGCGGTGGCGGAGGCCTGCCGGAGGCTGGGGCGGGTGACCGAGGCCGATGCCGCGTGGAAGTCGAGTTTCCGTGCGGCACGTTCGGCCGAGGACGTCGGGGCGATGGCCTGGGCCCTGTGGAGTGGTGGCACACTCGCCCGCCAACGGGGCTCGCTGGCCCTGGCGTACCGACTGCTCGGGCTCGCGGCCGACATGGGTGAACGAGGGGGCGACGTGGTGGTCCGCGGCTACTCGCTCGCAGGCCTCGCGGAAACCGGGCGCATCCAGGGCGACTACCAGGCCGTCGGCGAACTGCACGAACAGTTGCTGGCCGAGGCCCGCAGGCGGGGCGAGGCCCGGCACACGGTGTGGGCCCTGGAAGGCATAGCCCAGATGCACCGGAACACCGGCTCGTACGACAAGGCGCTCGCTCTGTTCGAGGAGGCGGCCGAAACCGCCGGCCGGGCCGACGACTGGCGAGGCCGGGCCTGGGCGCTGCGCGGCATCGCCGACGTGGTGTCCGTACGGGACGGCGATGTGGAGCGGGCACTGGCGTTGCTCACCGAGGCCGAAACCGCTTGCCGCGAGATGAAGTTGTCCAGCGCGCTGGCGTACAACCACAAGATGCGGGGCAATGTGCTCTACCGGGCCGGGCAGTATGCGCAGGCCCGTGACACCTACGCGCAGGCACTGGCGGAGTTCCAGGAGATGAACGAGCCACGGGGGACCGCTCTGTCGCGGCTGGGGCTCGCCAAGTCGCTGGCCCGGCTCGGGCGGAACCCGGCGGAGACAGTCGTGGAACTGGCCGAACTGCGGCGGACGCTGGACCGGATCGGTCTCAAGCACGCCCGGGACATGGTCGACAAGGCGACCGTCGAGCTGGGGGTGGGACCCCTGCCCGACGTGGGCCGTCGTGTCGAGGAGGCGGCGACGCGATGACCACTGTGACGAAGTTCTCCGTCGGCACCGCCGAACGCACCGCGGCGCCCTCCGGAAAGGCCGCGCCCCCGCAGGCCGAGGCTCCCCGCATACTCGCCCGCTGCCGCGACCTCGTGCGCCCCTCGTTGTCGGCCGCGATAGGCCGGCTCCATCCCTGGACGGGCGAGATGGCCGCGTTCTCACTCGGCTGGTGCGAGGTCGGGGGCGCGCCCACCGACGGGTCGTTCGAGGGCAAGGGGGTCCGCCAGGCCCTCGCGGTCCTGTGCGCCGAGGCGGCGGGGGCCGCCGGGGAGAGCGCCGTGGCAGGGGCGGTGGCCGTCGAGCTGATCCACACCTTCTCGCTGCTGCACGACGACATCATGGACGGGGACGGGACCCGGCGGCAGCGGGAGACCGTGTGGAAGGCGTACGGCACCGGGCCCGCCGTGCTCGCGGGCGACGCACTGTTCGCCCTCGCTGTGCAGATCCTCGCCGAAACCCCGGGGCCGCACACGGCTGCGGCCGTGGGCCGCCTGGCCGAGACCTCGAGCGGTCTCGTACACGGCCAGGCGGACGACCTGCTCTTCGCCGCCCGGCCCTGGACGGGTCCGGGGGCCGTCCGGGCCGACGAGTACCGCGCCATGGCGGAACTCAAGACCGGCACGCTGCTGGGGTGTGCCGCGGCGCTCGGCGGCCTTCTGGGCGGGGCGCCCGCCGACACCGTCGCCGCGCTGGACCTGGCCGGACGGCATCTGGGGGTGGCGTTCCAGGCCGTCGACGACCTGCTCGGCATCTGGGGCGACCCGGCGGTGACGGGCAAACCCGTGCACAACGATCTTCGCCAGCAGAAGAAGACCTACCCCGTGCTGGCCGCTCTCGCCGAGGGCGGTCCGCCCGCCGGGGAACTCGCCGCCCTCCTCGACTCCCCGCTCCCCCTCGACGACGCGGATACGGGGCGCGCGGCCGCACTCGTCGAAGCCTGCGGCGGCCGCACCGCCACCCTGGACGAAGCCCGCCACCACCTCGACGCGGCCCGCGCCTGCCTGCGGAGCGTGCCCCTCGTCCCACGCGCGGCACGCGAGATCGAGGTGCTGCTCGGGTTCCTGCTGCACCGGACGATGTGAGGCACGGCGGGAGCGGTCACACGCGGACCAGCCGGTCGGTGAAGGCGTTACCGAAGACGCCGTGCGGATCCAGACGGTCGAGTGCTCCGACGGCCTCCGCCCACTGTCCCGGCCCGTAGGACGCCGGAACAGTGGTACCGATGATCTCCGGGTCCGCCCATGCCTCCGTGTCGGTGTACGCCCAGCCCTTGGACCACTCGACCCGGGTGAGCGCGTACTGTCCGTCAAAGGTGGCGAGAAGGAAGCGTTCCAGGTCCCGGTAGAACGCGTGGGCTCCGGGAGTGGACGGCTGGGTCAGGACATCGATCCACACCGCGCAGTCGAACTCCGGCCGGTCCACCGGCGGTCGTACGACGGAGAGCAGGGGCGGCCGCGCGCCGGGGGCCACCGATTCCTCGGGCCGGTCCAGCCCGCCCACCCGAATCTCGACCTGCCCGTTGACGGGGAACTCGCCTCGTGCGGCCAGTGTCTTCAACTGCTCGCCGTAATAGGCCGCGAAGCGCGAGATGACACGTTGCACGTCCGCGCGCCGGGTCAGCACGGCGTAGCCGTTGGCGGTCTCCCGCAGTGTCGTGGGGCGCAGATAGAACTGCAGGTTGTGCGCGGCGCCCCACAGGTCCGTGGCGAAGGTGGCGGCCAGCCCCGTCGCCGCCACCGTGTACTGGGCGGCGCCGAAGG
This sequence comes from Streptomyces sp. NPDC005791, assembly GCF_042871485.1. Classification (NCBI taxonomy): domain Bacteria; kingdom Bacillati; phylum Actinomycetota; class Actinomycetes; order Kitasatosporales; family Streptomycetaceae; genus Streptomyces; species Streptomyces sp. NPDC005791. The sequence goes on along the minus strand of NZ_JBIAIP010000006.1, from coordinate 8,347 downwards.
CCGGGGCGAGGTACCAGGCGGCCTCACCCACCATGCGCCCGGCCAGGCGGGCGACGGACGTGGGCAGCGAGTCGCTGAACGGGTAGTTGTACGGATGGTGCACTGCCCTCGCCGTAACGGGGCGCTCCGGGCTGAGGCTCCACACCTTCAGCCAGGGCTTGTCCGTGAAGGCGAACCAGATCGCCTCCACCCGCCCCGAACGGTCGAGGAAGTCGGAGAACGTGTTTCCCCGGGCCGCGAGTGCGCTGCCCGGCGCGGCGAACAACTCGTCACTGGTGAGGTCGACCCGGCTCCGGCAGCGGAGGGGTACCTCCTCACCGGCCTGGAGGACCACCTCGACGACGAGACCTCGGCCGATGTGAGTGGCCAGAGCCTCGCACTCCTTGTCGGAGCCACGGTGGAACGTACGCACCACGTAGGCGGACCGGGCAGCGTCCCAGACGACAGCGGTGATGGACAGGACGAGGTTGCTCAGGGTGCCGTAGGTGTGTCCCGGACGGGGGTCCTCCCCCACGGCCGGCACGCTGGTGCCGTGCGCGTCGATGGCCAGCGTGCCGCCGAGTGTCAGCTCACCCGGTGCGGGGGTGTTGGTGACGCCCAGCCCGTGGTCGGCGAGGAATGCCGTCAGCGTCTCCAGGGTGACCCCGGTCTGCGCCCGGACGGCGCCGGGGGCCCCGGCGGGCGGAGCGACGAGTTCCATGGCGGTCAGGTGCTCGGTGGTGTCCAGCAGCAGCACGTGCTGATCCGACTCGGCGGGCCCTGTGATGGTAAGAGGGGACCAGTTGTGCGCCTTGCCGCGTGCGCGCAGCCGCCAGCCGTTGCTGTGCGCCCAGTTCGCGAGATCGGCGAGATCCTGGCCGGTGCGGGGAGCGCAGGCCCACAGCCCGTGGTGGGTGATCTCGCCGGACCAGTTGATGTACGGGGTGCGGTACGCCTCCAGCCCTGAGGGCAGTTCGGGAGCCCGGGCCGGGACGATCGTCGGCGTTGCCGCGGCGGACGGGAGCGTTCCCGCGGCCAGCGCCCCTCCGGGGACGCCGATGACTCCGCCGACGACGGCTGCCGCACGGAGCACACCGCGCCGGGAGGGAGGGACGGAAGGTGACGAGGCGTCAAGGGAATCAGACATGTGCACGAACGTATGCGGGTGACGTCGTCCGGCAGACGCATACTTCAGTAATGCTGCGTGAGCCCGCTCGGCGGGTGTATGGACCAGCAATCCACGCCCGTGCCCCACGCCGTCCCTGGGCGTGCCGGTCGCCGCAGGCAGCATGCCGCCTATCCCAGGAGAGCGGCGATGGTGACCAGGACCGGTATCGACAGGACGGTCGACAGCAGTATCGATTCCCGCGCGAGTCACTCGGCGACGCGGTGGTGCGAGTCGTACGTCTACGGTTCTGGGCAGCGGGCAGTACCGGGACGGGACGCACCACGATCACCTGGGGCAGCGATCCGCGCCCTCTTTCACGCCACGCCCTCCGTGCTCTCACGCAGGACGAGGCGGTGTGCCACCACGCGGTCCTGCGGTGACTGGACTTCGCGGACGGCGGCCCCCGCGCCGGACGCCTGAGGTGTCTGTGCGGCCTCCTCGATGCGGTGGTGCAGGAGGTGGACGGCGACCCTGGCCACGGCTGCCTTGTCGGGCGCCACGGTACTCAGCGTCGGCACGCTGAACCGGCCTCCCTCCACATCGTCGAACCCGATGACCGCCACATCCTCAGGTACGCGCAAGCCGTGTTCATGAAGAGCGCGCAATGCGCCCAGGGCGAGCTGGTCGTTGAGGCACAGCAGCGCGTCCGGCCGTGCTCCGGCGCGCAGGGCCCCGGTCACCGCCCGGGCGCCGTCGGGCATCCGGAAGTCGTCCACCGGCAGCACCGCGTCCGGGTGGTGGGCGAGGCCCGCCTCCGTCAGGGCGGCGAGGTAGCCACGGGTACGGGCCTCCGCGGTCCCCAGGCCGGGGGCCTCCCGTCCGCCGACCGCGCATATGTTCCGGCGCCCGAGGCCGAGCAGGTGCTCGGTGGCCTCGCGCGCGGCCTTCTCGTTGTCGATGGCCACGTGGTCGGCGCCCTCCTCCAGCAGCTCTCCGAGCAGCACGGTCGGCGGTACGCCCGCCCGTTCACGGAGATCGTCCGCGGTGAGGGCGAGCGGGCTGAGGATGATCCCGTCGACGAAGTCGGAGCCGAAACCGGCGAGGGCTGCCAGCTCGTGCTCACGGTCCGCCCCGCTCTGGTGGATCAGTACCGTGAGGGAGAGCTTCTCCCATCCTGGACTGGGGCCCGTCGTACTACACCAAGCTCGCCATGTCGGCCGCCGGGGGACGGGCCTCGGACGTGGCGGTCCTGCACCTGTCCCGGCTGGCCGGCTACGCGCCCGGCGGCCTGCTGGACCCGTTCGACCTCGAGGTACTCGCCGAGTTCGGCGTGACCGAGAAGGACTTCGCGCCAGCGGTCTGGGCACGTACGAAGCACGCGGGGGGCGTCTACGCGGTCCCCTTGGACGTCCACCCGTTCATCGTCTTCTACGACCGGGAGGCCGCGGGAAAGGCCGGCCTCCTCGACCCGCAGGGTGAACTCGCCCCGATGGGCTCGCCCAGGGCGCTCCTGGAGGCGGGCAAGGCACTCGCGGAGGTGACGGGGAAGTCCGGCATCCTCTTCGGCCATGTCACGGACACCGCCCAGAGCTGGCGGCAGTTCGCCGCTCTCTATGCGCAGACCGGAGCCGCCTTCACCCTGCCGGACGGCGGACCGGCCGAGATCGACACCGATGCCGCGGTACAGGTCGTGTCGTTCATGCAGCAGCTCTTCGACGGCCGGACGAATCCCAACAACCTCGACTACAACGGTGCCCTGGCCGGATTCCTGGGCGGTCGCGGTGGTATGGCCATGCTCGGGGAATGGGAGCTGCCGACGCTCCAGAAGTCCGGCATCCCGCTCGGAGCGGCGCCCTTCCCCCAGGTGTTCGGCCGGCCCGCCGTCTACACCGACTCCCACAGCTTCGTCCTGCCGCACCAGAGCGACCCGGACCCGGCCCGCCGGAGGGAAGCACACCGCTACGTCGCCGAGATACTCAAGCAGAGCCTGACCTGGGCGAGCGCCGGACACATCCCCGCCTACCGACCGGTGCTCGCCGAACCGCGGTACGCGGCGCTGGACCCGCAGTCCTCGTACGCCGATGCCGGAGATGTCGCGGTGCTCGATCCGCCGAACTGGTTCGCCGGGGCGGCTTCGAACTTCCAGAACCGCATGTGCCAGCCGCTCCAGTCGGCGTTGCTGGGCAACACCTCGGCCGAGAAGGCGGTGCGGCAGATGGTCCGTGAGGCGAACGCGCTGCTGCGGCAGCCCAATCCGGTGGCCTGACCGAGCAGAAGGAGTTTCCGACGTGACCACCATCGCGCCCACCGGCGCCCCCGCACCGGCCGCCGAGCCCCCTGTCGCCAGGGCGCCGCGCCGCGGCACCGGCCGCCGCGGGCCCGGCCTGCTCTTCGTCCTGCCCTTCGCGGTGCCGTTCGCACTCTTCCTGGTGTGGCCTGTGGCCCAAGGCCTCTGGATGAGCTTCACCGACAGTTCCCTGGCGCTGCGCGACACGTCGTTCGTCGGGCTCGACAACTACGCCGAGGCGTTCGGCGACCCGGACGTCTGGAGCAGCCTCGGTAACACCGTCTTCTTCACCACTGCCTCCAGCGTCCCTCTGGTGCTGATCGCGCTGGCGATGGCGCTGCTGGTGCACAGTGGGCTCGCCGGGCAGTGGGCGTGGCGACTGTCCTTCTTCGTGCCCTACCTCTTGCCGGTGACCGTCGTGACCCTCATATGGACCTGGCTCTACCAACCGGAGGTCGGACTCGGTAACGAACTGCTGGGCACCTTCGGAATGGAGCCCGTCGGCTGGCTGTCCGACGAAGCTGTCGCGATGTGGTCGGTCGCCGCACTCACCGTCTGGTGGACGGTCGGCTTCAACTTCCTGCTCTACCTGGCGGCGCTGCAGTCCCTGCCGACCGCCTACGACGAGGCGGCCGCGCTCGACGGCGCCGGTGCCTGGCGGCGCCTGTGGTCCGTCACCCTGCCGCAGCTGCGCAGGACCACGGTACTGATCTCCATGCTCCAGGTGCTCGCCTCGCTGAAGGTGTTCGACCAGATCTACATCCTCACCAAGGGCGGGCCGAACGGCTCGACCCGCCCCCTCCTCGAGTACGTCTACGACGTCGGGTTCACCGGTTACCGGCTGGGCTACGCGTCCGCCATCTCCTACGTCTTCTTCGCCCTCGTCATCGTCGTCTCGCTCGCCCAGCTCCGCCTCTTCCGCCAGGAGGACTGACCGATGTCCACCACCGCACCCACCTCGGGGATCCGCCGCCGCCCCCGCAGGGAACCGGCCGGCTCCCCTCTGCTCCTCGGGCACGGCCGGCTGCCACGCGTTCTGACCGGCACCGCGCTCTGCGTACTGGCGGCCGTCTGGCTGGTGCCGTTCCTCTGGGCCGTCGCCACCTCGGTCCAGAGCGAGCAGGACGTCGCGAAGCCCGGCCTGTCCCCCTTCAAGGGCGCCTTCACCCTGGACGCCTACCGGCAGATCCTGGAACGCGGGAACGTCACGGTCTGGGCGGCCAACAGCTTCCTGGTGGCCGGGCTGGTCACCCTGATCACCATCGTGATCTCCACGCTGGCGGCCTACGGCTTCTCGCGTGGCACCTTCCGCGGCCGCCGCGCCCTGCTCGCCGTCACCGTCGCCGCCGTCATGGTCCCGCCGCAGCTCCTCGTCGTGCCCTTGTTCGAGCAGATGCTGATGTTCGACCTGGTGGACACCTACGCGGCGATGATCCTGCCCCAAGTGGTGGCACCCATGATGGTGTTCATCCTCAAGAGGTTCTTCGACGGCGTCCCCCGGGAGCTGGAGGACGCCGCCCGGCTCGACGGCGCGTCCGAACTGCGGGTCTTCCTGTCGGTCGTCCTGCCGCTGTCCCGCCCGATCGTGGCAGCCGTCTCGATCTTCGTGTTCATCGGCGCGTGGAACAACTTCATGTGGCCGTTCATCGTCACCAACGACCCCGACCTGATGACGCTGCCCGTCGGGCTCGCCACCGTCAAGGACGCCTTCGGCATCCAGTACGCGCAGGCCATGGCGTCGGCACTGCTCGCCGCGCTGCCTCTGCTCGTGGTGTTCCTCCTCTTCCAGCGCCGCATCGTCAGCTCGGTGGCCACCACCGGCCTCGGCGGCGCCTGATCCACCCCTCTCCCGCCTCTCCCCTCCTCCCGACTCACTGGAGCATGCGTGCCCACTCCGTCCCTCCCGCGCCCGGAATACCCGCGACCGCAGTTCGCCCGTCGCGACTGGCTCAACCTGAACGGCCTCTGGCAGTTCGAGACCGACCGGGGGGACAGCGGCCTCGAGCGCGGTCTCCTCAGCCGTGAACTGGACGGTGAGATCCTCGTCCCCTTCCCCCCCGAATCCGAGCTCTCCGGGATCGGCGACACCGATTTCCTCGAAGCCGTCTGGTACCGGCGCGTCGTCACCCTGCCCGCCGCCTGGGCAGGGCGCCGGGTCCTGTTGCACTTCGGGGCCGTCGACCACGACGCGACCGTCTGGGCGAACGGCACCGAGGTCGGGCGCCACCGCGGTGGCTTCACCCCGTTCACCGCGGATCTCGGTGACATCGCGGGCTCCGGGGAGGACGTCGTCATCACCGTCCGGGCCCGTGATCCCCGCTCGGGCCCGCAGGCCCGTGGAAAGCAGGCGATCCAGTTCGCCAACCACGACTGCAACTACACGCGCGTCACCGGGATCTGGCAGACGGTCTGGCTGGAGCCCGTCCACGAGGTGCACCTGAGGCGTCCGCGGATCACCCCGGACCTGACAGGTTCCGCGTTCCACCTGGAACTCCCGCTGTCCGGTAACCTCCCGGGCCACCGCGTACGCGCGTTCCTGAGCGACGGGGACGGAGAGGTGTGCCGTGCGGAGGCACGCGCCGACCTCGATCTCGCGCCCCGCCTCCACCTGCCGGTCCCGGCGGACAGGAGGCGTGAGTGGGGCCCTGACGACCCGCACCTCTACGGCCTCCGGCTCGAACTCCTCGACGAGCGGGGGGAGGTCCTCGACACGGTGGACAGTTATGCCGGGCTGCGGGCGATCGGTCTACGGGGCAAGGCGGTCACCCTCAACGGGCGCCCGCTCTTCCAGCGGCTCGTACTCGACCAGGGCTGGTACCCGGACGGGCTGATGACCGCGCCGACCGACGAGGCACTGGTCCGCGACATCGAGCTCGCCATGGAAGCCGGCTTCAACGGGGCCCGGCTCCACCAGAAGGTCTTCGAGGAGCGCTTCCTTTACCACGCGGACCGCCTCGGTTACCTGGTCTGGGGCGAGTTCGGCGACTGGGGCTGCGAGACGGGCGGCTCGTCGGGGAACAACCAGCAGCCCGACGCCTCCTACGTCAGCCAATGGCTGGAAGCCGTGGAGCGTGACTACTCGCACCCCTCGATCGTCGGCTGGTGCCCGCTCAACGAGACGTACCAGAAACTGCACGACCGCATCACCGGGCTCGACGACGTCACCCGGGCCATGTTCCTGGCCACCAAGGCGATGGACACCACGCGGCCCGTGATCGACGCGTCCGGTTACGCCCACCGGGTGGCGGAGACCGACATCTACGACGCCCACACCTACGAGCAGGATCCGGAGGCCTTGCGGCAGCTGATGGCCGGCCTGTCCAAGGGAGAGCCGTTCGTCAACGCCTACGAGAACGGGGCCCCGTACTCCCAGCCCTACCGGGGGCAGCCGTACTTCGTCAGCGAGTTCGGCGGCATCTGGTGGAACCCGGAGGCTGCCGCCGAACTGTCCGGCGAGGACCGCACCGTCTCCTGGGGCTACGGCGAGCGGGTGCGGAACGAGGAGGAGTTCCACGCGCGCTTCAGCGGCCTCACCGGGGTGCTGCTGCAGGACCCCGCCATGTTCGGCTACTGCTACACGCAGCTCACCGATGTCTTCCAGGAGGAGAACGGCATCTACCGCTTCGACCGCAGCACGAAACTGGACGTCGATCGCATCCGCGCCGCCCAGTCCCGCCCCGCCGCCATCGAGGAGCAGGGCGGTCGCTGACCGCCTGACGGACGCCTCCGCGGGCATTCCGGGGAGGCGTCCGTCAGGGCCGTGCGCCGAAGCGCGGTGTTCAGCCCGTGTACGAGGTGAGGACCCGGGTGAACTCCCACGGTTGCTGGGAGACTCCCGAGCAGGTGTCGGCTCCGCCACCGGTGCAGGGCCGGTCACGGTTGACCGACCAGAAGGTCAGCCGTGCGAGATGGCGCTGCTGCGCGTAGCCGAGGATCGTGCGGAAGTCGGCCACGGTCACGGTCTCCCCGTTGTCGGTGATGCCGTTCATCGAGGAGATCCCGGTGTGCCGGTAGGCCTGGTCGTCGGAGTACCCGTAGGCGTTCTTGACCGCGGTCTTGAGGCCTTCGGCGGCGCGGACGGTGAGGGTGCCCATGTTCTGACCGGCCCCACCGAAGTTGAACGGCATGATCGTCCAGCTGTCCACGGTGAGCCCCGACGCTGCGGCCTTGCTGATCAGGCTGCTGTCGGGGCCGTTCTGACCGCTGCCGAAGGTGACGTACACCTTGATCCCGGGGTTGTTCGCCTTGACGGTCTTCAGCGCGTCGACCGTCCGCTGCTGGACAGTGGGGCTGTCGTACGCCGCTGCCTCGATGTCGATGTCGATGGCCTTGAGCCTGTAGGCGTTGATGACCTTCTGGTACGCCGCGGCCAGCTCACCCGCGCTGGAGCACGAGCTCTCCAGCTTGTTGCCGCTCCAGCCCCCGAAGGAGGGGATGACGTCACCGCCGGCCGCGCGCACGGTGTCGACGGTCTGCTGGTCCACGCCGCCCGTCAGCGGCCGGCTGCCGTCCCACTGCGGGTCGCAGTAGCCGTTGCTGAGGACGAAGGCGAGCGTGAACCACTTGACGCCCGTCGCGTTCATCACGGTGATGGGGCTGGGCGGGCCGCCCCACCCGTTGTAGAGGTACGGGGCCACGGCCATGGCTCCCGGCCCGGGGGTCCCGCCGCCGCTCGGCACCGTCCACTTCTGGTTGGCGGAGCCGGTGCAGGTCCAGATCTGGAGCCGCGTGCTGTTGGCACTGCTGCCACCGGCCACGTCCAGGCACTTGTTCGCCTGCGGGTTCACGATGTCCCGGGCAGCCGGCGTCGCCCACTGCTGCGCCGCCGAACCGTTGCAGTCCCACAACTGCACCCGGGTACCGTCCGCCGTCCCACCGGAAGCCACGTCCAAGCACTTGCCCAGCGCACGCACGGTCCCGTCAGCACCCACCGACCACTGCTGCGCCGCCGTACCGTTGCAGTCGTACAACTG